>CAZOOA010000001.1:0-145467 GCA_964581355.1 uncultured Desulfovibrionaceae bacterium
ACAAGTTCTTGCATGAATATTTGTCATACATATAGTATAGCAAATATATGCTATGAATACAAGTATTATCAGATATTGAGCTATAACATACAGTCTTTTTTTCCCGGCTTTCATCTCGGGGGCAATAGACCCCGAGGATTCCCGCCGGGGTTTCTAAAATCCGTTGTATATTTTAAGTGAGGTTAATCTGGAAAGAGGTGATTGCTTGTGGCTACGTCTTCTTTTACCAAAGACTTTAAAATTACAAAGAAAGAGACGGTTGACAGGCTTGAAAAAAGCATTGATACAATAAAACCCCTTAATATAAATAAAGACAACGCATTAAACGACATGAAAAGGAGTGAGGAGAAATTATTGGCTTTTCTTCGCTCCAAAGCTTAATTAAAGCAGCTGATATAGATAAAGAGCCTATGTGCTCGCAATATCTAAAAAAGAAAGTCGCCATTAACAACGGCGGCTTTCGTCGTTTTTAACCACTCCACGCAAGGAATGGTTTTTTCATGCCCGATTTTAGGAAGTGATGCCCTTAATGAACATCCCTATTTTATCGAAATTATTTAAATCCCGGGCCAGCCTGTCGCCTTCAAAAAGTCAATCCGGGCTGAAAGATTAACAGATAATGTAATCGTATGAATACAATGTAAGGTTCAATTTCAAAAAAAGCTTTCTTTCATTAGCGGTTAACATAAAATTATCACGACTTATCATAAATAAGCCTTTGCGCTAAAGGATGTTGCTTTGGCAGGCTGCCTGCCTCTGCTTACATATCAATGCTTTCCGGCGGCTCAATGGTTATCTCCTCAAAAGTTTCGATATGAAACTTTATTGCTGATTTAACGTCTGCCAAGGCCTCTTCGTAAGTATCACCTTGACCTACTACAACACCTTTAAGTCCCAAAGGATAGCCAACATAACCATCTGAATGTTTTTCTACAATAACTGATCCCGAGGGTTTTTTCAGGGCTCATTTGAATTGGCTATATCCTGCCAATGATAAAATAGTGATATTTCAAGATCTGACCCTTTTGCTGAACCTGGAATATTTGTCATAGGAGCAGGAAATTGACGTTTGAACAAGAATTATTAATCAATCGAAATAATCACCAGGCTATGCCCCTTAAAGCAGGATAAACCATGTTCCTGTTTTATTCTGTTCTTTGAGTGGATTTGCTTGGGCTTGAGTTATTTGACGATATTACTGATTTGAAGGAGATTAGCCCATGGGATACCAGCCGGAAAATCCCCTGATTGTCCAGGGAGACAAGACCGTTTTGCTGGAAGTGAACAATCCTTGCTACGAAGAAGTGCGGGACGAGATAGCACAGTTTGCTGAACTGGAGAAAAGCCCTGAATATATGCACACCTACCGCATCTCCCCCTTATCCTTGTGGAACGCTGCCGCCAGCGGAATGAGCTCTGAGCAGGTTGTGGCTGTTTTGCAGCGATACAGCAAGTTCGAACTGCCCCAGAATGTGCTCCAAGAAATTGAAGACCAGGTAAGCCGGTATGGAAAGCTCAAGCTGGTACAGGAAGACGGCCGGCTTTTACTCACCTCACAGGACCGCTACCTGCTGCAGGAAATCATCAACATGAAACAGGTGCAGCCGTATCTTTTGGAACAGCAGGATCCCCACCGGCTCAAGGTGGACCCGGCTATGCGGGGCAATCTCAAGCATACCCTGATCAAGCTGGGTTTCCCGGTGGAAGACCTGGCCGGCTATGCGCCGGGCGCCCCCTTTGACTTCTCCCTGTGCCGGCAGACTGCAGCAGGGGACCTGCTGCAGTTGCGGGATTACCAGCACCAGGCGGTGGATGCTTTCTATGCCCGGGGCTCGGAGAGAGGCGGCAGCGGGGTGATTGTCATGCCCTGCGGTGCTGGCAAGACCATTACCGGGATGGGCATCATGGACCAAACCCGGTGTGAAACCTTGATCCTGACGACCAATATTACCGCTTTGCGCCAGTGGAAGGAGGAGCTGCTGGATAAAACCACCATCCCGGCAGACAGTATCGGTGAATACAGCGGCGAGCGCAAGGAAATCAGGCCGATTACCCTGACTACCTACCAGATTTTAACCTACCGGAGTAATAAAGAGGAGGTCTTCCCCCACCTGGCTTTATTTAATGAGAAAGATTGGGGTTTGATCATCTATGACGAGGTCCACCTGCTGCCAGCTCCTATCTTCCGGGTAACGGCCGAACTCCAGGCCAAAAGGCGCCTGGGGCTGACGGCCACTTTAATCCGGGAAGATGGCCTGGAGGATGACGTTTTCAGCCTGATCGGCCCCAAAAAGTATGATGTGCCCTGGAAGGTCCTGGAAAAGGAGGGCTGGATCGCTTCGGCCAGCTGCTTCGAGATCCGCATCCCCATGCCGGAGAGCCTGAAAATGGATTATGCGGTCAGCGACAGCCGGAAAAAATTCCGTATCGCCTCGGAAAACGAAGATAAATTCCAGGTAATCAATCAACTGCTGGAGAAGCACCGGGAGGACAATGTCCTGATTATCGGGCAGTACGTGGAGCAGCTCAACCAGATCGCAGAAAAGCTGGAAATGCCCCTGATCACGGGCAAGACGCCCAACCAGGAGCGGATCAGGCTTTACGAGCAGTTCAAGCAGGGAGAAATCAAGACCCTGGTCGTCTCCAAGGTGGCCAACTTTGCCCTGGATTTGCCCGATGCGGGGGTGGCTATCCAGGTTTCGGGCACTTTTGGGTCCCGGCAGGAGGAGGCCCAGCGTCTGGGGCGGATCCTGCGGCCCAAGGCAGGGGATAACATGGCTTACTTTTATACCCTGGTCACCGCGGAGAGCCGGGAGCAGGATTTTGCTGCCAACCGGCAGCTGTTCCTCACGGAGCAGGGCTACCGCTATTTTATCAAATCCACCCGGGAAATGGGGGCGTTGTAGAGATCATGTCATTAAGCAGGCACCTGGAAATACTGCCGCTGGAGCAGGGTCCTTATTCGTTAAAGAACCTGGTAAAAATCGCCGGTGTCAAGCCGGACTCCCACAGGAAGGCCAGCCTGGTCAAGGCGCTGGACGAATTCCTCAGTGTGGAAGAAAACCTCAAAAAAATTTGGCAGGGGCTTCCGCCGGTGGAACGAGAACTGTTGGAGACATTTTTGCGGATGCATACCGTTGACCTTCATGATATCCTGTCCATTTTGTCTAAGTATCAAGATGGGCCTCTGCCCCGCCACAGGAATTTTCTTGACTATTTCCCCCCGAATTCCCGCGTCAGGCTGTTCTTTTTAGGTTACGGAATGCCGCAATATATCTCCGAAACCCTGAGTAAAATGATTAAGCCTTTGGAGATCGCTTATACAGAAGTTCCAGCGCCTAAACTGGCCAAAGTTTTGCAAGATGATGACGTCTTGCAAGTTGAGGTGGGGGAGAGCTTTGCCACGGACTGCCTGAATCTGATCAAGCTGGCCAACAGCACCAAGCTTCGGACGACCAAGGGCAGTGGCCTTCCTACAAAGGCGGCCATGCAGAAAATCAACGAAGCTCTGGTTAACCAAGAGATACTGTTTTCCTTCGGTGATATCGAAGATTTCCGGGTGTTTGAGCAGACAGTCAGGCTCTATGGCCTCACTCAATTGTTGCTGAGCGCTAAAGTTTTGCAAAACTGCGACGGGCTCCTGGAGCCGGGTCCCGGGGTCGATGAATTTTTGATGCTCAACCCGGCAGGTAAATGCCTTTTGCTCCTGGAAAAATATATTGAGGCCGAAGATATCTTTGAACTGGACCGCACCAAGCGCGCCAAGTTCCAAGCGGAATACCGGTCCTCTTTAACTGAAGCCAGAAATACCGTGCTGTGGCATCTTTCCTCCTGCCCGGTAAACACCTGGGTCGATTTCTTCCAGCTAAAACGTTATATCAAGGCCCTGGACTATAATTTTTTGTTCAACCTGGTTGGCGCTATCGGGGTCTACAACCCCGCTGAACGATATTTCTATTATTCCAGCAGCTGGCAAGAAACCGCGGGAGAGTTTATCGAAGTGATGCTGCTGGAATATCTTAATGTTTTGGGGCTGGTGGACCTGGTTGTGGAAGAAGGGTGGGATGAGTTTACCGATAAGACCTTTCCCGTCATCCTGTACCTGCGCTTAACCCCCTTGGGGGCTTATGTGTTGGGTGTCAATGATGACTACCCGGAGCCTGCAGCCAAGCAGGAGCTTGCGGGGCTAATTATCCAGCCGAACTTTGAAATCGTGGTATCCTCTGATGGGAGCGAGGATGCCCACCTGCTCTTCCTGGACAGGTTTGCCGAGAAAATTTCTGAAGGTCCGGCAAACATCTACAAGCTCAACTTTAAGACCATAGTCAATGCCCTGGAGCAGCACATCCCGGTCCAGGAGTTCATTGATTATTTCCAGGAGTTTTCCCTGCACCCCATCCCGGAAAATGTCCTTTTAACCCTCGAGGAGTGGAAAGAGGAAAGCCAAAAAATCCGCATCCGGACCGCTACCATCCTGGAAGTGGACAATGAGTACCTGCTGGAAGAGCTTAAAAGCTACAAAACAATCCAGAAGCATATCCGCCAGGAGTTGCCCCATGTCCTGGAAGTCGAAGACAGGGCGGCCCAGAAACTGAAAAGGGAAATTGAAAAGAAAAAGCGTTTTTGCCTCGATGAACGGGACTAGTTTTTTTCCGCAGAGCTCATAACAGCTTGCAACTGTTCAGCCCTACCTGGTCCGGACGGGGATGGAAAGCTTTTCGGGCGATGTGCGGGTGGAGCGGGTCTGGGATTAAAGGCGGGGGCAGATTGAGGCCGCTGCGGGTTTTACTGGACAAACTCGTCGTTTCGCCACTCGCCCTGCACTTTGCTGCCATCGGGGAAGGTCATGGTGCCCTGGCCGTGCATCATGCCGTACTGCCACTGGCCCACGTAGGTCCCGATCCCCGGGACGGAAAGGGTCCCCTGGCCGTGGTACTCGCCTTCTCTCCATTCACCGACATAACTGGTTCCGTCCGGATTGACATGTGCCCAGGCTTAATATATACTATGTAATATATCAAGAGAAAGAAGGGGTTACGATGCGAATTGCAAAACTGTTTATGAACGGGAGAAGCCAGGCTGTTCGGCTGCCCAGGGAATACCGTTTTGAGGATACGGAAGTATATATCAAGAAATACGGGGACGTTGTTATGCTGATTCCCAAGGGCAGTGCCTGGAAAAGCATGGAAGATAGCCTTGACGCCTTTTCAGATGATTTTTTGGCTGAACGTGAGCAGCCTGCAGAGCAGGCCAGGGATGACTTCTCATGAAATACATGCTTGATACCAACATGTGTATCTTCTTGATCAAAAAAAAACCGGCCCGTGTACTTGAGGCCTTTAAGCAGTTGTCGGTGGGCGACCTGTGCCTTTCCACGATAACGGTTGCCGAGCTGGAATACGGTGTGGCCAAAAGTTCATCCAGGAGTAAAAACCTGGCGGCGCTTGCCTCATTTTTGGTTCCTTTGGAGATTTTATCGTTTTCTGAACAAGCCGCCCGGGTTTATGGGGAGGTGCGGGCTGAGTTGGAGAAAAAGGGCAAAATAATCGGGCCTTATGATCTCTTAATTGCCTCCCATGCTCTTAGTGAAGGTTTCACCCTGGTAACCAATAACTTGGAAGAATTTCAGCGTGTTCCAGGGTTGTCTGTGGATGATTGGTCGGCAGATGAATAGCAGAAGTAGGGGGCAAAGCAGGGGGGGGCAGGTCTTGAAATATCAGCTAAAACCAAGCGCAGGACTTTCCAGAACTTTTTCCGCTTGGCTATGTTTAGCCAAGCACAAAAAATGGCATTTCTAGACCTGAAACCCTTTACTCTTTGCGAACTTTCAACAGCATTTGCTTGATCATTTGCTGGTGCTCCCGGGTTTCTTCCTGGAGGGTGCGGACATATTTTTTCAGCCAGGGGGAGTTTCCCTGGAACACCTCAAAAAACTTTCCGTCGATGATGGCGCTTTCCATGGTATTGGCGGTGGATAGGGCGTTAATCAGCGTTGACTTGCCCTGGAGGGCCTTGTCGTGCATTTCTTGAATATATTCCAGGGAGATCTGCAGGGGGCGTTCCCTGAAGCGGTCTTTGTTGAGAAAGATGGTTTCACCATCTACTTTCTTCATTATTTCCTGGATTATCAGGGCATGGTTTTCTTCAGCCCGGGACAACTCTTCCCAGAACTCGCGGTAATCTGGAAACAAATCTGCATAGAGGGCATAGAGTTCGCTCAGTTTTGTTTCGTGCTCTTCCAGGCGCAGCGCTATGTCATCAGGCATGGATGCCAACCTCCTCTTCTTGTAAAGAATTCCTTCTTTATTGTATCTGCTCAGCGGCGTGTTACGCAAACATATTAAGGGCTGAGCAGTTACCTTTATTAAGCAAATGATAACATAGCTTTGGTAATAAAACCATAAAAACATGTGCAGCGATCTTTTGGGAAGAAACCAAAGTCAAGGGCATGATTCCCCCATGATCTACCAGAAACTCAATTATTCCGGAATTTTCAAAACTGTTTTCTGCCCCGGGGCAGGAAAATAGCAGCAATTTGCCGAATCATTTTGAAATCCAGGGCAAGCAATATCTGCTGCAGTAACTGTTTTGCTCAGCGGTTCGGTGGCGCTGTTGAAAATGTAATTTGGCATGAACACGTTTTGTAGGTTTCAATAGAGCTCATAACAGGTTATAACGCCCATGATGATGTGGCAGGTTTCAATGGAGTCCATGATGATGCTGGGTCAGTGCATGTTTTTTCGGGTGTAATACAAGGGGAGGGAGGTGGATTAATGGACATCCACCGGCAGCATAAGGCGGAAGAGTCCTTACATAAAGAACGGGAGCGTTTGAGGCACATTGTCGAATTGACCAATGTGGGCACCTGGGAATGCAATCTGCAATCAGGAGAAGCGTATATCAATGAGAAATGGGCCCAAATTCTGGGTTGCACCCGGGAAGAGCTGAACCCTGTGACCATGGAAACCTGGTTGGGACGTCTGCATCCCGAAGATAGTGAACAATTACGAGGAATGATGGAAAAACATGTCGATGGCAGTCGTCCTGATTATGAACTGGAATACAGGATGAAGTGCCGGGATGGCAGTTGGATCTGGGTGCAGGGCAAAGGAAAGGTGATTTCCTGGACCGATGACGGCAGGCCCCTTTGGAGCTTTGGCACCCATGTGGACATCACAGAACGTAAAAGTACGGAAAATGCGCTCCGGGAGAACGAAGAGAAACTGCATAGCTACTTTGAATTTGCGCCCTATGGAATTTTTGTTGCCGACAATAAAGGGCGCTATATTTCTGTAAACAGGCAAGCCTGTGCCATTACCGGGTACAGCCGTGCAGAGCTGCAGCAAAAGAACATGGCTGAACTGATTTGCCCCGAGGACCTGGAGTCGGCCCTGGAGCATTTCACCGCTGCGGTTCAGCACGGCACTTCATCGGGTGATATGCGCTTTGTCCGTAAAGACGGGGAGGTTCGCTACTGGTCAGTGATCGCCGTGAAGCTGGAAGGAGAGGAGTTTCTCGGTTTTGTCGAGGATATTACAGAAAAGGTCCAGGCCCGGCAGGAGCTCCAGCAGAGCGAAGAAAAGTTCCGCCAGCTGGCCGAGAACATGGGGGAAGTTTTCTGGCTCAGGAGCGCGGATAATACAGAAATGCACTACATCAGCCCTGCTTACGAAACCATCTTTGGCAAGAGCTGCCAGAGCCTCTACGAAAATCCCCAGGACTTTATCGATGCCGTTGTTGATCAGGACAATGGGGAGGTCCTGGAGAAGTTTCAGCGATATGTCCAGGGCCTGGAGAATTTTGACGCCTCGTACCGCATTCTGCGTCCTGACGGGGAAGTGCGCTGGATCCACGCCAGGGCTTTTCCCGTACTGGACAGCAGCGGGGAAGTGGTCCGGCATACTGGAATCGCTGTGGATATTAGCGACCTGAAAAAAGCTGAAGAGCAGAGCCGTGCGGCCAAGGAACAGGCCGAATCTGCCAGCAAAGCCAAAAGCGAGTTTCTGGCCAACATGAGCCACGAGATCCGCACGCCTATGAATGCCGTTATCGGTCTGTGCCAGCTTTTGCTGCAGACAGCTTTGGATGACCAGCAGCGGGATTACCTGGTGAAGATCCACAACTCTTCGCGTATGCTCCTGGGGATCATCAATGATATCCTGGACTATTCCAAGATCGAGGCCGGCAAGCTGGAACTGGAACAGCAAACGTTCCACCTGGATGAACTGTTGGAGCAGATGAAGACCCTGTTTGGCCCTGCTGCCGGGGACAAGGGGTTGGAGATCTTCTTCCAGGTTTTCCCCGATGTGCCCCGGGCCCTGGTGGGCGACTCCCTGCGCCTGGGACAGGTTTTTACCAACCTGATCGGCAATGCTATCAAGTTTACCGAAGAGGGACAGATTGAGGTGCGGATCCTGCGCCTGGGGGGGGATGATCAACATTGCCGGTTACGCTTTGAAGTCCAGGACACCGGGATTGGGATGGATGATGCCCAGCTGGACAGGCTTTTCCAGGCCTTTTCCCAGGCGGATGCTTCGACCACCCGCAAATATGGCGGCACAGGCCTGGGGCTGGTTATCAGCTGGAAACTGCTGGAGCAGATGGGCGGTACCCTGGAGGTGGATTCAGTTTGCCGGCAGGGGAGCACCTTTTCCTTTGAGTTGAGCCTGCCGGTCTCCGGGCAGGAAGCAGCCCGGCTGGGACGGCCCGAGGCGATAGAGCGGGGCATGCGGTTTTTGGTGGTGGATGATCATGCCACAGCCCGCAAAGTGCTGCGCAATATCCTCACCAGCTGGGACATTCAGGTGGTGGAAGAGCAGAGCGGACAGGGGGCGGTAGATGCCGTGCTGTCCGCGGAGCAGGAGGGTGCCCCCTTTGATGTGATTCTCATGGACTGGAAAATGCCCGGCTCACTGGATGGGGTCCAGGCCATTGAGCGGCTGCGCCAGCTGCGGGAAGAAAGAGTGCTGCAGGCAAGCCCGGCCCGGGAATTTATCATCAGCAGCTACAGGCGGGATGAACTTCCGGACAGTGCTAGGTTCAGCACTTTTTTAGGCAAGCCAGTGACGGCCTCCTCCCTGTATGATGCCCTGGTGGAAGTGACCGGCGGTGTGCCTCTTTCCCGGCAGGAAACTCCGGAGATGCCGCTGCCTTCTTTCTCTGACGCCTCCATTTTGCTGGCGGAAGACAATCAAATCAACCAGGATGTGGCCCGGCGTCTGCTGGAGCAGACCGGGGCACGGGTAACAGTGGCTCACAACGGCGCCGAAGCAGTGGAACTGGTCCAGGAACAAACCTTTGACCTGGTTTTAATGGATCTGCAGATGCCGGTCATGGACGGCTTCGAAGCCACCCGCCGCATCCGCCGGATGGCCCCGGATCTTCCGGTCATCGCTTTATCGGCTGCAGTGATGGATTCTGACCGCCAGCTGGCAAAAGAGGCCGGTGTATATGAGCATTTGGCCAAGCCCATCGACAGCAAAGAGCTGTACAGGACCCTGGACCAGTGGCTGGAAAGGGAAAGGGAAAGTCAAGCCAGTGACAGGGAGAAAGAAGAAATGAAGGACCAGGGGGTCCGGGAAGTGTCGCCCCACCCGGCGGGAGAACTGCCCGGCTCTCTCCAGGGGTTTGACCTGGAGCGGGGCCTGAAAGGGGCACAGAGCGACCGGGGTTTTTATCTCCGCCTATTACACCGTTTCCGGGAGCAGCTCCAGGGCGAATTTGCCACCATGGTGCAGCAGCTGGAACAGGGAGAAGGGGAGGAAGTGCGCAGGATGGCCCACACCCTGAAAGGGACCGCTGCCACCGTCGGCGCGATGCGCCTGGCTGAGATTGCAGCAGCCATCGACCGGAACTTCAAGGAGGGGGCAGTGATCGATGAAGCCATGCAGCAGGAGCTGAGCCTGGCCCTGGAGCAGGCCCGAAAGCAGCTGGCCGGCCTCACCCCGCTGCCGGCTTCCGGTGCAGCCGTGGGGCCGGAAGAGGGCCTGGAAGCTGTCAGAGAGCTGCTCGGGGCACTGCAGACCTTTGAGCTGGTTGATGAAGAACTGTTGAACACGGTGCTGCGCTTTGTCCAGGGACGCCTGGGGCAGGAGAGGGCCGCTGAACTAAAAGGCCTGGTGGAATCTTTTGAACAGGAAGAAGCAGCTTCATTCCTTTGGGAACTGGCTGCTGAGATTGGAGTGGAACTATAATGAAAACCAAGGAATCGGCCAAGCGGGCCTCTGTGCTGGTTGTCGATGACTCTGCCATTTATATCCAGTCCCTGGCCAAGCTGCTTAAAGGGGAATATCATATCCTGGTAGCCAAAAGCGGCAACAGGGCCCTTATGGTGGCCCAGGGCGATGACCCGCCGGACCTGATCCTGCTGGACATTGAAATGCCGGAAATGGATGGTTATGAAGTTTGCCGCCGGCTGAAAGAAAACCCCCGAACCCAGGACATCCCGGTCATATTTGTGACCGGGAAAGATAAGGCCGAAGAGGAAGAAGTGGGTTTCAACCTGGGGGCTGTGGATTATATTTCCAAACCCTTCCACCCAGCCGTGGTCAAGGCGCGGGTGAAAAGCCAGACAGAGCGCCGCCTGGCCGAGCAGAAAAACAGAGAATACAGCATGAAGCTGGAAGAACTGAACCGCCAGTTGGATGAAGAAATCGATAAAGCCCGCCAGGTCCATGAGCGGACGCTGCCCAAATCCATACCCCATTTGCAGGGGCTCAGCCTGGCAACCCACTACCAACCGGCGGCGAAAGTGGGCGGCGATTTTTATAATGTAATATGCGCAGGGAACAAGCTGGTCTTGTTTCTTTCCGATGTGACCGGCCATGGGCTGGAGGGCGCATTATTCAGTGTTTTTGTCAAGGAAGCCCTGGATAGCTATGTTTCATTGAAAACCGATGAAATCAGCCCTGAGAAAATGTTGCAGCACCTGGATCACCAGTTTCGGCGGGAGAATTATCCGGAAGATTATTTTGTCTGCATCTTTTTGGCTGTCCTGGACCTGGAAACCATGGTGCTGACTTATGCCAGTGCCGGCTTTCAGGATGCTCCCAAGGTTTGCCTAAATGGAAATCAGTATGAAGAGCTTACCTGCCAGGGGCTCCCTATTTCTTCCGCCTTGCCCCGGGAACTGCTGGATTTCCAGGAGCACACAATAACTTTTACCCCCGGGGCAACACTATTTTGCAGCACGGATGGGTTATCGGAACAGGTTGTTGAAGGTCACCTTTACGGCAGCCGGCTGAACAAAACATTAGCGGCGTGCTGCGGGCTTCCGCCGGAGGGTGTGGTTCAGTGCATCAATGATGATTTCCGCAGTTTTAACCAGGGCACGCTGCAGGGTGATGACGACATCACCGTTGTGGTTTTACAGGCTGACCCGGATCCCCGGAAAGCAGATCACCCGGCGCGGTAAAAATAACCGGCAAAAGTTTTTATAAAAGGGGCGGGCTGGTGTTAGAATTATTGGCAGGAATTGTTGAAATGATGAAGAATGCTTTAGAGTATTGAAGAGCATTGGCTGATAATCGCCCTAAGTTTATTTCGCCTTCATCCAGTATACAGCTGTTATTTTATTGACGCGGAGGAGAGCAAAAAATGAAAATCCTCGTGGTGGAAGACTCACTTTTGTACCGCAAGACGATAGTCAAATATCTGCGTGAACACCTGCCTGAGGCGGAGTTTATAACCGCCGGTGACGGGGAGGAAGGGTATGCCTTGTTTCAACAGGAGTCCCCGGATTTTGTGGTCTTGGACCTGCTGATGCCCAAGATGAACGGCATCCAGCTGCTCACCCAGGTAAAAAAGGATAAACCGGAGACCCGGGCTGCAGTTATTTCTGCGGATATCCAAAAACTGACCCGGGATGAGGTTGAAAGACTGGGAGTCGTAAAATTTTATAACAAACCGTTTAGCCGGGAACAGGCAGCCGAGCTTGCTTCCCTGATTCAGGGTTAGGAGGACTTTTCACCATGATGCTTTCCTTGGAGCAAAAAGATGGATTACAGGAATATATGAACATCTTTACAGGCCAGGCTGCCAGCATGCTTTACGAAATGGTCAACCAGAAAGTTGAGCTTTCCATTACGGAGCTGGAATTGCTGTACCTGGACGATAAAAAAGAACAGGAACAAAAGGTCAGGAGCCTGCCTTCCATGCTGCAGGGGCATATCGTCTCCTCCTCTATTCGTTTTGGCCATGATTTTTCAGGGCGGGCCCACTTGATCTTTCCCCTGGAAACCACCAAGCTTTTGGTGCGCCTTTGCCTGGAAGAGGATTACGAGGAGATGCCCGATGTGCCGGGAGAGTTAACTGATACGGACTTTGATGCGGTCCGTGAAATCGGCAATGTGATTTTGAACGCCATCACCGGGGGAATGGGCAACCTGCTGAATGTTTCCCTGGAATATGAACTTCCGGAAGTCAAAATCCTGTCCGGCTTTGACCTGGAAAATGAAAATGGGAGCAGCTGTTCTCATGCGAATGGAAAGTATATCCTGGTTTTCTATAATACCTTTTCCATCCTGGACCATTCCATGGAAGGGGCTATTGTCGTTGTTTTGAGCATGGAATCCATTGCCATGCTGCTGCAAAAAATTGATGAGGTGTTGATGGAAGTTGAAGAATGATCTGCTCAAAGCTCTTCCAGACCATTTGAATTCAGGGGTCTGCCTGCTGGATTCCTCCTTGAGGGTATGCTTCTGGAATTCCTGGCTGGAACAGTACTCAGGTCGGCCGGCCGGTGAAGTTCTGGGCTGCTGCCTGACAGATTTGTTTCCTCAGTTAGACCGCAATATCTACCGCTCTTACTTCCAGCTGGCGCTGGAAAACAACCGCAGCATGTTCTGCTCTGGAGCCCTCCATCCGGCATTTATAACCCCGGCAGGCAACCAGGCACGCAAGCAGAACATGCAGATTGAACCCCTGGAAGTGGAAGGGCGCCCCCATGTTCTGCTGCAGATTTTTGATATCACCAACCAGCACCAGCGGGTGCAGATGCTGAGGAAGGAGATTTCCAAACGCGTTCAAATTGAGCAGGCCCTGCAGGAAGAAATGGAAAATGCCCGTGTGCTGCACGAACGTTCTCTTTCACAAAACCTTCCGCAGGTTGAAGGAATTTCCTTTGCCGCCCATTACCAGCCGGCAGCCAGGATGGGTGGGGATTTTTATGACCTTAAGCGGACAGGAAACAACCTGGTCCTGTACCTTTCCGATGTGACCGGGCACGGCCTGGACGGCGCCATGTTGAGTGTTTTTGTCAAAAATACCATCAACTGCTTTATCTCGTTAAAACCTTCTCAGCAAATAACACCGGACAACCTTTTACATTTCCTGGCTGAACAGTATTTCAAAGAAAATTATCCCGAGGACTATTTTATCTGCATCTTTATTGCCGTCCTGAACCTGGAAACGATGCAGCTGGACTATACCGGTGCCGGTTTCCAGGATGCCATACAGGTCCAGATGGGCAGCAGGAAGCGGGCTGAACTGAAAAGCCGGGGGCTGCCCATTACCTCCACTGTCCCTTTGGAGCTGCTGGATGCCGGAGTTGACAGCATCGCTTTGACACCGGGAACCACGGTTTTGTTCAATACCGATGGCCTGACTGAGCAAAGGCCCGGCTTTCCTGCCCCCAAGCGGGGAAAAAAAACGCGAAAAAGGGCAGAAACCCAGTACGAAACGAGGCTGCACCGGACTTTTTATGCCCACAGCCACCTTCCGCCCGAAGCCGTTATTCATGCCATTAACAAAGATTTTTACCGGTTCAACAACGGTTCCCTCCAGGGAGATGACGATATCACCTTGGGTGTGCTGCAGGTGGAACCCCGGGAGAAACAAATCGTTCAGTTGGAACTGGACAGCAACCTGAACCAGCTTGAGTACCTGCGTCAGCAGGTCCATCCTTTCCTGGATTCATTTCCCGGAGGAGAACTGCTGATGGCTGCAGTTCATGAATTGGCCGCCAATGCCATCGAACATGGGAACGGGTGTGTTCCGGAGAAAAAAGTGCAGATTCATTTAGAGCGAAGTGATACATACTTGTATGTTGTTGTCGAAGATGAAGGGGAGGGCTTCAACTGGTGGGAGCGCATTGAGTCCAACCTGGACCTGGAATCATCCAGCGAAAGAGGCCGGGGCATCTCCATGACCCAATTATTCGCCGATATGATTTTTTACAACCAGAAAGGCAACACAGCGTATTTATTAAAGGAAGTGGATCCGGCTGTTTCAAGCGCCGGTTGAACAGGATAACAACTTGGCTGCTGTTATAATAGTACCGGGAATAAACTATGCTCTAAGGGTTAAAACTGGAGGAAGCCGAATGGATGTAATGAACAGGGCGATTTTTTTTCTTGTCTTGATAATTCAGCTTGTCCTGCTGTTATCTGCCGGGTGCAGCGCGGATACGGAAATGGACTACAGGGACGGAATCTACAGGGGGCGGGTCCATACCCAGCAGGAAGTGCCCCATGGTGAAGGGACCTGGATCAGCCCGGAAGGGAAAAAATATGTGGGCTACTGGTCCGAGGGTGAGATCGTCGAAGGGAAACTATTTGTCGATGAAGATGTGCTTTACTACGAGGGGGAATTCGCCGGTGGTGAAAAGCACGGGGAAGGCACGCTATACTGGGAAGACGGCACGGTCCGCTATGAAGGCGGCTGGAGGCAGGGCAAGATGCATGGTCAGGGCACCCTGTACTGGGAAGATGGAACGGTAAGATACCAGGGCGAGTGGAGAGATGGTGGTTTTTAAGCAGCGAACCGGGGCGGCTGTTTTGCTGTATTTTGTGGTTGTTACAGGTTTGACACCCTGTATTTTATTTCTTCGGGGATTTGCTGTTTGTAGGGAGCGATACTGAGGAAAACAACGACCAGGTCAGGATCGAAATGACGGCCGGAATATTTTTTGAGCTCAGCCAGGGCTTCGTCCTGGCTGAGAATTTTTTTGTACGGGCGTCCGGAGGTCATGACGTCGAAGGCATCCACAATGGCGATAATGCGGGAGAGTAAGGGGATTTCTTCACCTTTGAGGCCGTGGGGATAGCCGCTGCCGTCCCACCATTCGTGGTGGTGCAGAATTTTGTCAGCGATGCAGGCCATCTGGGGGGAAGAGCAGGCAATTTTATAGCCAATTTCTGTATGTTGTTTCATGATTTTCCATTCGTCCTGGTTGAGGCTGTCCAATTTCATAATAATGCGGTCGGGGATGGCGATTTTCCCGATATCGTGCATGGCTGCCAAAAGGCGTAGTTCTTCCATTTCTTCCCTGGAGAGCTCGAGTGCTTCTCCTATTTGCAGTGCATAAGCTGTTAGCCTGATGGCGTGCTCGATCGTTTCCTGGGTTTTTTCTTCCAGGAGCTGCTGCATGGATTGGACGACGGCGCCGCGGGCGTGCTTGTTCTTTACCAGCTTGTTGCGGTACATGCGGTCTTCCGCTTTTTTGATTAAATCCTTGTTATTTTCTTCCTGGCTTTTTTTTGTTGCTGTACCCAGGGAAATGCTCAGGGGAAAGGGGCTGCTACTGCACTGGCTGCATGTTTCTTCGATGCGGTTACAGATCTTCTGCGTTTTCTCTTCATCGGTTCCGGGCAAGAGGATGGTGAATTCGTCTCCACCCCAGCGGCAGACTATATCTTCCTTGCGGCAGGATTGCTTTAACACTTCAGCGGCCTGTGTTAAGAGCTGGTCACCCTCCTGGTGGCCTAATGTATCGTTTGCCAGTTTGAGGTTGTTGACATCACCGATAATGATGCTTAAGGGGAGCTGCCGTTCAGTATCCAGGCGCTTTAATTCTTCTTCAAAAAAGGCACGATTATAGAGGCCGGTGAGGGTATCATGGAAGCTGTGGTACTTTAGTTTTTCTTCAAATTCTTTACGCTCGGTAATATCCCGCAGGGATTCCATAGCTCCGACAACTTCTCCGTTGGTATTATAAATGGGGGAGGCTTTCGACCAGACATGGCTTCCTTTGGTTCCAACTGTGGGGCAAAAGTGATCCACGTAGATGGAGTTATCGCCATCGATCTTGATGTTGGGGTGTTCGTTGTAAAGTTGGTTTCTAGGTTTTAAGGCCAGGTTGGCCAGCATTTCCCGGCGCTGGTTGTAAAATGGGAGCGCATACTCGTAGTTATCTTTGCCAATCATTTCCCGGCCGCTGATTCCCGTAAAGTCTTCCATGGCCTTGTTCCAGGAGATGACCTTTCCCTCGGTATCAATGGCATAGGTGGCGTCAGGGAGGAAATCGATGAGGTCGGTAAGGTACTGTTCTGATTCTTTGAGTTTTTCTTCGACCTTTTTGCGCTGGGCAATGTCTTCTTCCAAAAGATTTCTGTTTTTTTCCAGGTTGTCCACTACGAGGCCAATGCCGATAGCGATGGTAAAGTAGGCGGCGATGGAAACTGATATGCGCTCCACGCCGATCCCCAGGCCGTTGAAGTAGTTGAAAAAAAGAAGGAGCAGGGTGATATAGGAGGAGGCCAGAAGGGCGATTTTTAGCCCCAAAAGCGAGGCGGCTACCAGCAAAAAAAGCCCTGTGAACTCCCGTAAGTCTTCGAAGATATGGAGCTGGATGTAGGGAAGGGCGGCAGCGTAACCCAGGAGTATAATGTATGGAATTTTTGACGAAAAAAATTGTTTATTCATGGTTATGTACCTTCCTACTACAATTCTGGCGAATGAAGAAACTTTCAGGAGCAGGATGAAAAGTAAAAGGATAGGAAAATTTACATATCTTTCTATGTTTGTCATATAAAATCCTGCAAATTTGGAAAAAATATTAATTATTTTAAATCATTTTAATTTGAACCTGTAAAATAAAATATAAAAAACAGAACGGAATGTAATATTTTAGCAGGAATTATTGTTTTTCCCACGAATTATGATTAAGTGTTTGTTTTTTTCTAAATATTGTGCAAGGGGTTTGCGGGTAGAAAAATTAACAGTTCAGCCCAGCCTTACAAAGCAGGGGTACAGTTCTGGCGCTTTCCCTGTCGATCCGTCGCAGCGCCCCAGAAGTTGCCGGAATTGCCCTCATAGCTTCATAGCTTCCTGTACAAACTAGCTGGGCAGTAACCTTTGGGGAAGATCAACTGATGGAAAAAAAACTGCTTCTTAACGGAAAAAGCATCAAACGTGGAAAGAAGGCGGAGGTGCCGAAAAAAGCGGAGCCAATGCTTTGGGACCTCTATGCCCTGGTTTACGACCAGGTCATGCGGCGTTCTGCTCCTTACCGGCAGCTGGTACAGGAAGTGTGCCGATTGATGGAGCTTCCTGCCGGTGGGCGCCTGCTTGATGCCGGGTGCGGCACGGGCAACTGCCTGGAACAAGCAGCCCGCTGGCCGGAAGTGCAGGCCGTTGGGATGGACAGCTCGCAAGCGATGTTGAAGCGGGCCGTTAACAAGCTAAAGGAAAGCGACAATACTGTCCTGCAGGCGGGGGACTTGGATCAGCCGCTTCCCTTTGAAGAGGGTGTTTTTGACGTAGTGGTTTGTGTCAATGCCCTTTACAGTACGAAAAACCCCTTTTTTACCTTATTACAGCTTAACAGGGTTTTAACAGAGGGCGGGCGCCTGGTGCTGGTAACTCCTCCGGAAAAACTGCGGATGTTACCCCTGTTCCGGGAGCAGGTTCGGAAGTTTCAACAAAAATATCCCCGTTGGTGGCCTCTTTTCTTTGGCGGGGATTTGTTCTGTCTCCTTCCTTATATGCCCTTGTTTTTGGGGATTAACCATTTAATCAAGGGCAGCAAGGATTTCCATTTCTTCTCCAGGGAAGGCCTTGGCGCAATAGCCCGCCGGGCGGGGTTTGAAGTGGAGCAGCTGAAAGAAACTTATGCCGGCCAGGGTTGGCTGTTGGTGGGAAAGGCGATCAAGGGCCGCAGCGCTGGAAGCGAGGCTGAAAAGCGGCTTAATCTGCAGTCATAAGGAGAGGACGTTTGTGCCGGAAGTTGCAGTTACAGGGCTGGGAGCTGTAGCCCCTAATGGCACGGGTAAAGAAGAATTCTGGCAGGCAGTAAAGCAAGGGGTTTCCGGGATCGGGCCGGTAACCCGCTTTGATGCTTCGGGCTATCCTTGCCGGGTGGCGGGGGAGGTGGCGATTAACGGGGGTTATATTAAGAGGACCCCGGACCCGTTGGAACCGGGCGAAAATCTCAGCTTTTCCAGCAAGCTTATTTTGGCGGCGTCACAGCAGGCCCTGGATGACGCGGGGATCGCCCGGGAAAGCTTTTCAGGGCTGCGCTCCGGCATCTGGGTGGGAACCAGCTCAAACGACATGACAATGGTGGAGCAGGAATATGAGCATTTTAAAGAACAGGGTACGGCCAGGTCTTATGTGCTTTCTTCTGCCTATCCCCATGCTGCAGCCAAGGAAATGGGAGCTGCGCTGCAGTGCCTGGGACAGGTGACCACGATATCCATTGGCTGTTCTTCAGGCCTGTTCAGTATTATGTTTGCTGCCGAGGCGATCGCCCGGGGGGAAGTGGATCTCGCCCTGGCAGGAGGGGGAGATGCCCCGATTACCCCGTTCTTGTATTCCTGCTTTTGTTCCGCGGGGTTTTTAAGCACTTCTTTTAACCACAACCCCCGGCAGGCCAGCAGGCCTTTTGACAGCAACCGTGACGGGGGGGTTCTTTCGGAGGGTGCCGGCATGGTGGTGCTGGAGAGCGCCGAGCGGGCAGCACGGCGGAGAGCGTACGGCTATTTGTCCGGGTGGCATACCAGCAATGCCTGTAATTACAATATGATGGGCAGTGCCTTCCAGGCTTCCATAACAGGTGCGCTGCAGGCGGCAAAGCTGTATCCCCGGGAGATAGACTACATCTGTGCCAATGCTCCCGGAGACCGTTTTATTGATGCAGTTGAAGTCAAGGTGGTAGAAAGGGTTTTTTCCCGGCATGCGAGCTGCGTCCCCATCAGTTCCATCAAGTCGACTGTGGGAAATCCCCTGGCTGCAGCGGGCCCTTTGCAGATGATAGCTTCTTTCCAGGCGATGAAAGACCGGTATCTGCCGCCCACTGTCAACCTGGAACAGCCTAAGCCCCACAGGGGGCTGGACTTTGTTCCCGGCGAGGGGCGTGTTGCCCGGGTGGAAAATGTCCTGTTAAACGCCCAGGGCCTGGGAGGCAGCAACATTTCTTTTGTTTTAAAGGCGCCGGGAAAAACTTCTTCCGCAGGAGGGGGCCGGCAAGGCACCGGCAAGACAGGTGGTGAATGGCGTTGGAAGTGACACTTTTTAACAAGGTGCTTTTGGGACTTACGGCGGCAGCCCACCTGGTGCTTGGGACGGTGGTGTACCGCAAAAACCCCCGTTCGCTGCTGAACCGTCTGGTGATCGGGTTTACGCTGGTGGTCAGCTTCTGGACGCTGGTTATCCTGGTTATTTTGTTCCAGACGGAATATGATTCCCTTTTGCTGTGGATCCGCATTTCTCATGCCGTGGGGGGCTTTTTCCCCTGGTTTGTCCTGGCCCTGGTCTATTGCTTCCGTGAAGAAAGCTACCCGACCCGGTTCATCGGGGGGCTTTTTGTGACCAGTTGTTTGCTGGCTGTTCTGAGCATGACGCCGCTAATTATTGCCGGTGTGGATCTGCCCCTGGAGCAGAAAGACCCGGTCTACGGACCGCTATTTTTTTTGTATATCACCTACTTCTTTATTACCATCTGCTACGGTATCATTCTTTTGTTCCGGCAGCTGCACCAGGTGCAAGGGATTGCCCGGTTCCAGATCCGTTATTTCATCGGCGGCATTATTCTTTCTTTTATCCTGGGGGCCATGTCAAACGTGTTTTTGCCCCTGCTGGGGTTCAAGGCGCTGGATATGCGGTCGTACGGGCCGGTTTTCGGGTTGATCATGGCTGTCAGCATTACCTATTCCATTGCCAAGTACCGCTTGATGGATATACATATGGCGCTGCACAAAGTGCTGGTTTACGGTCTGACCATTATTCTTTTAGGCGTGGCTTATTCCCTGCCCCTGTTTTTTTTGACTTCCCGGGCTGCTTTCCCCGATGCCTCCACCTTGGTGCTGCTTGTGTTCCTGGCCATGGTGACGGCGGTTTTTTTCCAGCCCACCAAAGAGTTGATCCGGACAGGGCTGGTAGAACGTTACCTTTACCGGGCCACGTACAATTATTACACGGCCCTGCGTGAGGTCAGCAGGGCCATGGTCTCCATCCTCAACCTGGAAAAATTGCTGGAATACCTGGTCACCAAGGTGGTGGATACGGCCCAGATTCAAAAAGGTGTCTTTTACTTACGGAACAAGGAGGGTGCTTTTGAACCCATGACTGCCCGGGTGCTTTCCGGCTCCCATTTCCATCCCCCCCTGGAGCAGCTGGTAAAAAATAACCCACTGATGGTTTATTTGGGGGGGCACGAGGATGTGCTGCTGCGAAGCGACTTAAGGGGCAGTCTTTCTCCCGGGGAACAAAAGGTGGCGGATGTGCTGTCGGAACTTGAAGCCGAGGCGGCGGTTCCTGTGATTATGGGAGGCACTTTAAGCGGTGTTTTTATCTTGGGACCCAAGCTTTCCGGGGAGCCTTATTCCAAGGAAGATGTAACTCTGCTTCTGGCCCTGTCTTCACAGCTGGCGGTTGCTTTGAAAAATGCACAGTATCACCGGGAAGTGGCCGGGATGAAACAATACCTGGAGAATGTGCTGGAAAACATGGGCAACGGCTTGGTTACCATTGATTCCTCGGGAAGGATTATTACCTTTAACGGGGCGGCGGAAGGGATTACCGGTCTGGCCGTCGGGGATGTGATGGGACGGGATGTGGATTCCGTTTTAAACCCGGAACTGTCTTTGTTCCTGCGCCAAACCCTGCTGGAAGGGCGGGGCTTCGTGGAGAGGGAGTTTGAAATTACTACCGGGCAGAACAGGCGCTTTTTAAATGGCAGTACCGCTATTGTTGAGTTTCCCGATGACGAATTTGGTTATTGTGCCATCCTGGTCTTAAGTGACGTGACCAGGCAAAAGGAACTGGAAAAGGAGAAAAGCCGGACGGAGAGGCTGGCCTCCCTGGGAGAACTGGCGGCGGGAATGGCCCACGAGATTAAAAACCCACTGGTTTCCATCAAGACCTTTGCCGAGCTGCTCCCGGAGAAATTTGAAGAGCAGGATTTCAGGTACAGTTTTTCCAGCGTTGTGGGACACGAAATCGAGCGCATTAACAACTTGGTGACGAAGCTTTTGAAATTTGCCCGGGATGCGGAGCACCACTGCGTGGATGTGGATATAAATGACGTGATGGAGGAGGTTCTGCTGCTGCTTTCCCCGCAGATGGATTTCAGGGGCATTGGGCTGAGCAAATCGTATGCCCCGGCGTTGCCGACTATCCGGGCCGACCGCAACCAGCTCAAACAGGCCTTGTTCAATATTTGCCAAAATTCCGTGGAGGCCATGCCGGAAGGAGGGTCGCTGGGGGTGGATGTCCTTTGGTTGATCGAGGAGAACGGCCAGGAACTGCCGGGTTGGGGCCAGGCTGGTTTTTCCCCTGGGGAGATGATCAAAATAGTGATCAGTGATACCGGGGAAGGCATTTCTATGGAGAAAAAGGACAAAGTATTTGACCCTTTTTTTACCACCAAGTCTGATGGGGTCGGTATCGGGCTCAGCATCTCGCACCGGATTTTACAGGACTATGGAGGAGAGATCAGGCTGGAGAGCGTGGAAGGCCAGGGGACTGTTTTCGAAGTGCTTGTCCCGGCTGACGGGAAAAAGAATCCTTTGAACAGGGAGTGCTTTTTCAGCAGGGAAGATATTTCAACTATTATCGGTTCTGAACATAATACCAGTGGGAGGAAAAGGCCTTGAAGCTAATCCTATTTATCTGCCAGGAAAACAGCCCGCAGCGAGAGTTTGAAAACAGTTTGCCAGAAGATTATATCCTGCTGCGCAGGGGTGTCGACCGGGCCGGCCTGCAGGCCTTCAAGGAAATCGTGGCCGGGCTTGTGGTGGTCGATGCGGCGGAGCCCCGCATGGAAGATTGGCTGAAAAAGGCCTGTTCTTTCCGGGAGGACCTGCCTATTATCGGGGTTGCCGGGGAAAAGGACTGGGTAAACCGGGAAGTTGAAGAGATGCTTGGCTTTTTGTTGTTTGCCCCATTTAATACCTGGGAAGCCGGCAAACTGCTGGAGAGGGAATGGGAGCGGGGCCAGTTTATTTTTGAACTGCGGGAACTGAGAAAGGCAAGTAAAGAAGGGGACCGGGAGGCAGAGGCGCCGGAAAGCAGGGGAATCACCCGGGACGGCCTGCTGTCCCGGGGAAGAAACGAGCAGGTCCTGTGCGAGTTTACTCGGGCCTTGGGGAATAGCTTCAACCGGGAGCGCCTGCTGGATCTTTTCCTGGATACTGTGACGAAGTTGGTTCCCGTGGGACGCCTTTGTATCCTCCTGCAGGGGGAAAATACCGGTGAATACCATATCTTTTCCCAACGGGGCCTGGACCCCTCGCTGTGCGCCAGGCTTTGTTTTTTCCAGGAACGGGGCCTGATGGGCTGGCTGGCGGAAGAAGGACGCATCCTTTCCCGTGCTGAGGCCGCCGCTTTGGCCAGGGGCCAGGCCAGGGAAGGCCGGGGCAGCGAGCCAGGGAGTGAAGTCGCCCAGGAGCTAAAGCTGCTCCAGGCAGAGATCAGCGTGCCGCTGCAGGCCCATGGCCACCTGTGCGGCTCTTTGAACGTAGGCGCCAAGGTAACAGGGGTGCCCTTTACAGCAGATGAACTGGAGATGCTTTTTGTCCTTTCCAGCAATGTGGCCATTGCCCTGTGGGATATTGAGCTGCATCACCAGGTGGTCTATCAGAAAACGTATATCGAAAACATCTTGCAGCGGATGGGCAGCGGTGTGATTGCCATCAACAACGGGGAAACTATCACCACCAGCAACAGCCGGGCAGTGGAGATCCTTTCCCTGGAGGATGAAGAGCTCATCGGCCGGGACCTGCGCTGGCTGCCCAGTCCCCTGGGGGACATGCTGTATGAGACCATGGTCACAGGAAAAGAATATCATAAGCAGGAGCACCAGCTGGCTCGTGGGGGAACGTTTCTGGAGTTCAGCACCAACCAACTGGTGACTGGAGAGGGAAAAGTGCTGGGAAGTGTAATGGTTTTCGATGATATTTCGGAACGCAAGCAGCTGGAACAGGAAAGGCTCCACACCGACCGCCTGGATGTGCTAAACCGGTTTGTGGGCCACCTAGCCCATGAAATCAAAAACCCCATGGTGGCGATCCAGACCTTTACCGAGCTTCTCCCCGAAAAATATGAAGAAGATTCTTTCCGGGAGTTTTTCAACCATACAGTAAAGCAGGAGGTAAGGAGGTTGAACGACCTGGTAGAACAGCTTATCGCCTTTTCTTCCCCTTTGTCGTACCGCTTTGTCATTGCCGAAGCCCGAGAAATCCTGGACCTGGGAATGTCTATGCTCCAGGAACTGGGCAAGGGGGAAAAGGCTAACGTGGAGACCAGGTATTCCAACGGGAATGCCTTGCTCAAAGCGGACAGGTCACTGCTGCCCAAAGCCCTGTCGTACCTGGTCTGCAGCGGTCTTGAAGCCCCGGGAAAAGGGGGAAAGCTGTTTATCCAGACGCACCGGGACTCCTCTTGCTTCAGCGGCGAAGGGCTGCGCATTTTGCTCTGGGATTCGCAAACCAGGTTGTCAGCAGACCAGATGGAAACTATGTTCGACCCGCTGTATGTTGCCCCGGAAAACTCCATCTCCCTGGAACTTCCGGTGAGCAAAAGAATAATTGAGGATCACGGCGGGCAGGTTCGAATCACTTCAAACCAGGACAACTGCCTGATGTTTGAAGTCCTGCTGCCGATGATAGCTTCCGAAGGAGGTGAGCATTGTGAGCAGCCCTAAAATTTTAATTGTAGACGATGAGTTGGGCCCCAGGGAATCATTGCGGATGATCCTGCAGTGGGACTATGATGTCGTCATGGCCGAGGGAGGCCGGTCGGCCCTGGCCGTGCTGGAAAAAGAGAATTATGATCTTGTTATCCTTGATATCCGGATGCCGGATATCAATGGCATTGACCTGCTGGCGGAAATCAAACAGATTGCCCCGGATACGGAAGTGGTCATGATTACTGCCTATGCTTCCGTAGAAACGGCAGCCAATGCCCTTCGGTACGGAGCTTTGGACTACCTGATCAAGCCGTTTCAAGCCGATGCCGTCAGGGATGCCGTGGAAAAGGGGTTGCAGCGCAGCAGGCAGAACCGGAACCTGCAGAGTAAGATGGAGCAGCTGGAACTGGCCAACAGGTCCCTGGAAGAAGAAATCGAGCAGGCCTACCAGGATATTCAAAAACATTACCTGGAAACGGTTCGTTCCCTGGTAACGGCTGTAGACGCCAAGGATTCTTATACCAAGGGGCACCAGGAGCGGGTGGCCATGTTTTCCATGCTATTGGGGGCGGAACTGGAGTTGTCCCCCCATGAGGTGGGGGTGCTGCAGCAGGCGGCCATGCTCCATGATATTGGCAAGATCGGCATCAGAGAGCAGCTGCTGCTGAAGAAAAACGCGCTGACCCGGGATGAATTTGAAATGATTAAGAAACATCCCTTGATAGGAAGCCGGATTCTTTCCCCTGTAGAATCTTTGAAAGAAGTGATCACCCTGGTGGTCCATCACCATGAGCGTTATGACGGCAAGGGGTATCCCAGCGGGTTGGCCGGGGAGGAGATCCCCCTGGGGGCACGGATCATTGCTGTGGCTGACGCTATAGACGCCATGTTGAGCAACCGTCCTTACGCCCAGGCCAGGAAGGTGGAAAACGTGCGGGATGAATTGATTCGCAACAGGGGGACCCAGTTTGACCCTGTTATTGTCGATCTGGCGCTTAGGATTGACTTACCCACAAGGCGTTTTGCCTGATCGATTTTTTTTCGGTATTGAACAGTGCTCAATATAAAGCGAGCGTCTGTTTTTCGATTTTTATTTTCCCGGGCAGTATTTTGCCTCTGTTCTTGACGTTTAACAAGTGATATAATCTCCTACATACCCGGTTAAAATAACGAACTGCTGCTTGTTGTGTTCGCCTGGAGTGTTAGTTTCAGCAGGTTTCCGGCGGCCTTGCGGTCCGGGAGAAAACCAAAAAGCAAGGATGTGAAATGCAATGAGGTTGTTGACACGGTCGGATTTTGATGGGCTGGCTTGCGGGGTTTTGTTGAAGGATGCAGGCATTATCGATCACTGGAAATTTGTCCACCCCAAGGATATCCAGGATGGCCTGGTAGAAGTGACGGAGAATGATGTCCTGGCCAATATTCCTTTTGTTCCCGGTTGTGGCTTGTGGTTTGATCACCATTCCAGTGAGGAAGAAAGATTGAAAGACGGCGTGGAATTTGCAGGCGCCAGCCGCCCTGCCCCCAGCGCAGCCCGGGTCATTTACGATTATTATGGTGGCAGGGAGAAGTTCGGGCATTTGGATCCCCTGATGGAAGCGGTGGACAAGTCCGATACGGCCAGCTTTACCCGGGAAGAAGTGTTGAACCCCCAGGGTTGGGCCCTGCTTTCTTTCATCATGGACCCCCGCACGGGTTTGGGGCGTTTCCGGCAGTTTCGCATCAGCAATTACCAGCTCATGGAGGCCCTGATCGACTACTGCCGGTCCATGAGCATTGAAGAAATCCTGGAACTTCCCGATGTGAAAGAACGGGTTGAGCTCTACCTGGAGCACCAGGAGCCGTTTAAAGAGATGATTTTGCAGCACTCCCACGCCGAGGGCAATGTGGTGGTGACAGACTTGCGCGGGGTGGAAACCATTTACAGCGGCAACCGGTTCGTGCTTTACTCCCTGTTCCCGGAACAGAACATTTCCATCTGGATTGTCGACGGCAAGAACAAGCAAAACTGTGTTTTTGCTGTGGGTCATAGCATTATGAACCGCACCTCCAACACGGATGTCGGTTCGCTGATGTTAAAATACGGCGGTGGCGGTCATGAAAAGGTGGGCACGTGCCAGGTTCCGTACGAAGACGCCGACCGGGTCCTGGAAGAGTTGATCGCGGCCATGCAGCAGGACGGTTAAGCTTAAAGGACAGGTAGGGTATGCGGACCTGTATTAATATTTTGAAGTTCCTTTTGGGCCTGCTGTTTTGCAAAAAGCCCTGGACTGTCCAGGAGCGTCTGGAAGCATCGGGAAGCGTCTACAGAGGCCTAAGAAAGCATTAATGGCACTTGATATTTCCTACAAATAATGCTACAATGTCAATGCAATTCGCTGGAATAAGGTTTCAAGCTCGAAGGGAGTAGTTAGTGGCCTGGTGGCGCTCGCGGCCTTCAAAGCCGTAGGTGGGCTGACGAAGTCCACGGTGGGTTCGATTCCCATCTACTCCCGCCAATTTAGCACTTTGGATTCTTTTTTAAGGAGGAAGAATATGAGCGAAGAATATGAAGCCCAGGTGATAAACAGCCATGTGATCAAATGCCCTGTTTGCGATGGAGACCAGGCAGTGGTTGTGGTTTGGGACGATGGAGATGTGGACCTGCTGTGCGTGGCCTGCAAGCATACCGAACGATTTAGTGTTGGTGGATAGAATGATTTACATAAACTCTCGAAGTTGAAGAAGTGGGCATAATAAGCGCACTTCTTTTTTTGTGGAGGTTTTTCTTCAGCCGGTTTTGGGTTTAACATCTACGGGGTGTTCACTGTAGATTTCCAACCTGGACGAGCCAGGATCATATTTTCATTTAGTGCAGTTGTGTTGCGCGATTGCGATAAGAGTTTTGCCGAAAGTACGCAAGACTTAACTATTAAGGGCCTAATTGGCCATTCGCCGCTGGACTCCGGGTGATTTTGAAAAATTTTGAACGGGAAGGATTCATTTTGAGCATGTAGAAATAATATCTAATCCTGCATTTGGATAGCGGGAAGTGATCAGCGGAAAGGGCTTGCTATTATGAACAAGAGGAACGGCCGGGGCAGCTCCAATGATTCCGGCGGCAAAAAACAGCAGCATTTGAAATACAGTGAGGCCGTGGAGCGGCTGCAAAAGTCCCAGGAAAAATACCGTCTATTTTTCGAGATGGCCCATGATGCTTTTTTGGTCTTAAAAGAAGACATTTTTGTTGACTGCAATTCCAGGGCCCTGGAATTATTTGACTGTCAACGGGAAGACTTAATCGGTGAAGCGCCCTATGACTTCTCCCCGGAAAAACAACCCGATGGGAGAAAATCCAGGGACAAAGCCATCGGGCTGATTCAAAAAGCCATGGCCGGTGAGCCCCAGTTTTTTTACTGGAAACACCAGAAAAAAACCGGGGAGTATTTTGATGCAGAAGTGAGCTTAAACAGCTTTGAACTGGAAGGGGAGCAGTTTCTAATCACCTCCAACCGGGATGTGACGGAACGGGTCTCCATGCAGGAAGAGCTGGACGAATACCGTCGCAGGGTGCATGATATTATCCAGTTTCTCCCCGATGCCACCTTTGTCATCGACCTGGAAAGGAAGGTGGTGGCCTGGAACAAGGCCATGGAAGAGATGACCGGGATGCCTGCCGAAGAGGTGGTCGGCCAGGGGGATTACATTTATGCACTTCCATTTTACGGCTTAAGAAGGCCGGTTCTGGCAGACCTGGTCCTGGAGGATAATGCACAGAGGGATGAGGAGATAAAAGAGTATTATGATGCGGTGTGGAAGCAGGGCAATAAATATTACTGCGAGACCCTGGCCAATGCCCTTTACGATAACAGTGGTGCCTATATCTGGGCTACTGCTTCGCCCATATTTAACGCGGAAGGGCAGATGGTCGGGGCCATTGAGTCGGTCCGGGACATTACGGACTTTAAACGCTCCCAGGAGGCCTTAAGGGAATCGGAAGAAAAATACCGGGAAATCCTCTCCACCATTGAAGAAGGCTACTACGAGGTGGACCTGGCGGGGAATTTTGTTTTTTGTAACGATTCCCTCTGCCGAATCGGGGGCTATCCCCGGGATGAACTCATCAACATGAGCTACAAGGATATTTACAGCGACCCCCAGGCGGTTTATGAGACGTATAACAAGGTCTTTCGCACCGGGGAGCCGGAAAAGGCCGTGGGCTGGCCGATTACAACAAAAGATGGCCAGGAGAAATTTATTGAGGTTTCTGTTTCGCTGCGCAAAGACAAAACGGGCCAGCCCATCGGGTTTCGTGGGGTGGCCAGGGATATCACCGAGCGGAAAAAGGTCGAGGAGCAGCTCAAGTATTTGAGCATGCACGACCACCTTACAGGACTGTACAACCGGATGTACTTCGAAGAAGAGTTGACGCGGATCAACAACGCCCGGCATTATCCCATTACCATCATGGTCTGTGACGTGGATGGACTGAAGCTGGTCAATGACACCCTGGGCCACAAAAAAGGAGATGAGCTGCTCCAGGCGGCGGCCTGCTTAATCAAGGGGCCTTTGCGGGCTTCCGATGTGGTGGCCCGTATAGGCGGTGATGAGTTTGGCGTGGTTATCCCCAACACAGGGGAAGAGGCCGCTGCCGGGATTGTGGAGCGGATCCACAAGGACATTGACAGCCACAACAGGGAAAAAGAAGACTTGCCTATCGGCATCTCCATTGGCTGGGTTATTTCTGTGCAGCCTGTAGTCTCGCTAACCGACCTGCTTAAACAGGCAGATGACAATATGTACAAGGAAAAGCTGCAGCGCAGCGATTCCACCCGGGAAAATATTATTGAAGGGTTTATGAAGCTGCTGGCGCAGAAAGATTATTTAACCAGTGGTCACGGGACCCGGTTGCAGGAGATCAGCTCGATGTTAGGGCAGGAAGTGGGCATATCGGTAAGCGAGATGGGTTCGCTTTTGCTCCTGGCCCAGGTGCATGATCTGGGGATGGTTGCTGTGCCCGACTCGATCCTGCAGAAACAAGGGGAGCTGGACGAAGTAGAGTGGGAAGAAATCAAAAGACACCCCGAGGTGGGCTGCCGCATAGCCCGGGCTTCATCCCGCCTGGCCCACGTGGCCGACCTGATCCTGCAGCACCATGAATGGTGGAACGGGCAGGGATATCCCCGGGGTTTAAGGGGCCAGAATATTCATATCTGTGCCCGGATCCTGGCCCTTGCTGATGCGTACGAGGTGATGACCAGCGGCAGGCCGTATAAAAAAGCCCTTTCCCACGAC
The DNA here is from genome assembly GCA_964581355.1 of uncultured Desulfovibrionaceae bacterium. GTDB lineage: Bacteria > Bacillota > Dethiobacteria > DTU022 > UBA8154 > CAZOOA01. Next base: position 29,120 of record CAZOOA010000001.1, read on the forward strand.
TCAGCAGTTCAGGAACTGCAGCGCTGCAAAGGCACTCAATTTGACCCCGGGCTGGTTGAGATCTTGATTGCCCGCTTGGATGAGAAAATAAAAAGGAGGCAATAAATTGTCGTCAAACTTTATGCAGTCCTATTTGCGCCAGCTTCCGGCGGTGGAAAAGCTGCTTCAATCCGATGAGTTGGCCGAGATCCAGGACCAGTACCCCCGTGCTGTCCTGGTCAAAGAGATCCAGGACACGATAGAAGAAAAACGAACAATCATCAGGCAGGCTGCTTCTGAGGCCCAGTTACAGAATCTGGACTTTTCCGCCGGGAATATTGCCCGGGAAGTGATCCAAAGGGTGAAAGAAAAAACGGCCTTAAACCTGCGCCCGGTCCTCAACGCCACCGGGGTCCTCCTGCATACAAACCTGGGGCGGGCGCCCCTTCCTGGTTCCGCAATCGAAGCCATCCAGCAGGTGGGAGCTTCTTTCAGCAACCTGGAGCTTTCCTTGAAAACGGGTAAGCGCTCCTCGCGCTTTGAACACATAGAAGATCTGATCTGCCAGGTTACAGGCGCCGAAGCGGCTATGGTGGTGAACAACAATGCCGGTGCTGTTTTTTTAGCCTTGAACACCCTGGCAGCGGGGAAAGAGGTGGTGGTTTCCCGGGGGGAACTGGTAGAAATCGGCGGCTCTTTTCGCATCCCTGAAGTGATGGCCAAAAGTGGTGCCAGGCTGGTGGAGGTGGGGACTACCAACAAGTGTTATCCCCGGGACTACCGGGCTGCAGTAGGCCAGGAGACGGCCTTGCTGTTAAAAGTCCATACCAGCAATTACAAGATCATGGGCTTTACCGCTACAGTGCCCCTGAACTCCCTGGTAAAGCTTTCCCGGGAGTATCCCCTGCCGGTGATGGAAGACCTGGGCAGCGGGGTCCTGGTGGACCTTTCCCGCTACGGCCTTCCGCATGAGCCCACGGTCCAGGAGTCGGTTGCCTCGGGGGTTGATGTGGTGACCTTTAGCGGTGATAAGCTGCTGGGGGGTCCCCAGGCTGGAATCATTGTGGGCAGAAAGCGCTACCTGGACGAAATTAAAAACAACCAGCTGGCCCGGGCCCTGCGGGTGGATAAGTTTGCCCTGGCCGGGCTGGAAGCGACCCTGCGCCTGTACCTGGATGAAGAAAAGGCCCTGGAAGAAGTCCCCATTTTGCGTATGCTGACGTTGACCCAGGAAGAACTGCAAAAGCGGGCAGAAAGACTGCTGGAAAAGCTTGCCCCGCTATTTAACGGGGATGATCAGCTGGGCTTGCAAAAGGATAAAGCCCGGGTGGGAGGGGGCTCCCTGCCCCTGGTTTCCCTGCCCAGCTGCCAGATCTTTGTGGAACCGGCACAGGTCAATGCCGGCGCTTTGGCTGCCAAGCTTCGGCGGGCCGATCCCCCCGTGATCGCCCGGGTGCAGAAGAACCGGGTTTTGTTTGACCTTCGCTCTTTGCTGGAAAATGAGGATGAGCTGCTGTTAAAAAGCATCAAAAGCATTTTTCTTTGCGGAAGGGATGGGTATGAGGCATGATTATTGGAACGGCGGGACATGTGGACCATGGCAAGACGGAACTGATCAAAACGCTGACCGGTATAGATACAGACCGCTTTAACGAGGAAAAGGAAAGAGGTATTTCCATTGATATAGGTTTTGCGCCGTACCGGTTGCCTGACGGACACCTGGCCGGCGTGGTGGATGTCCCGGGTCATGAAAAGTTTATCCATAATATGTTGGCCGGCATTGGGGGCATCGACCTGGTGCTGCTGGTAATCGATGCCACAGAAGGGGTCATGCCCCAGACGCGGGAACACCTGGATATTTTAAACCTGCTCCAGATCAACAAGGGGCTGGTGGTTATCACCAAGGTAGACCTGGTGGACGAAGAATGGCTGGAACTGGTCATTGAAGAAGTCAAGGAAGCCCTGGAAGACTTCTTTTTGGCAGAGGCCCCTGTGCACTGTGTTTCTGCTGTGACGGGCCAGGGCATCGAGGAGCTGCGCCAGGCGATCGATTCCCTGGCGGGGACGGTCCTGGAGAAAGATATCGATGCCCCCTTGCGTGTCCCCGTGGACCGCTTTTTTTCGGCCTCGGGCTTCGGGACCATCATTACCGGCACGGTCCTGGGGGGGACCGTGGCAGCGGGGCAGACGGTGGAACTTCTGCCCCCGGGCAAGGAATACCGGGTGCGGGGTGTCCAGGTCCACGGCCAAAAAGTGGAAAAAGCCTACGCCGGGCAGCGGGTGGCTTTGAACCTGGCGGGGTTGGATAAAAAAGATGTGATCCGGGGCAGCGTGGTGGCGGAACCGGGCTATTTTCATCTGACTCGTTACTGCGATGCCCGTTTGCGACTTTTGCCTTCAGCCCAACGTCCCCTGGTCAATATGGCTCCTGTCCATTTTTACCTGGGCACAGCCCGGGTTGTTTCCCGGATGCGGCTGTTGGGCACCGAAGAACTGGCGCCCGGGGAAGAGGCTTTTGTCCAGTGCCGCCTGGATAAGCCTGTGGTGGCCCGCCGGGGCGACCCCTTTATTATCCGCTCCTACTCTCCTATGCGGACTATCGGGGGCGGGTTGGTTCTGGACGAGAATCCAGCCCGTCATAAACGTTTCCGGCAGGATGTCCTGCAGCGTTTCCAGGAACTGGAGAAAGAAGATCCCCTGCCCTTTGTGCTCCAGAAATTGGGCGAAAAGCATTATGCCACCTTAAAGGACCTGGCCCAGCTGACCCAGATGGGCCCCGAGCCCCTGCAGGAAATGCTGGAGCGGGCCCGGCAGCAGGGGGAAGTGGTGCAACTGGATGATCTTTATGTGCGCCGCCCTGCCCTGGAGCGCTGGGAAGAGGACATCCTCCAGGAAGTGGAAAAATTCCACCGCTCAAGGCCCCTACAGCCAGGGATGCAGCGGGCGCCGCTGTCCGCACTGCTGCCGGGTAAGCCGCCACAGCGCCTCTTTGACGCGCTGCTGGACAGGATGCTGGAGCAGGGGCTTTTGGGGATGTCCCGTGAGCTGGTCTTCAAGCCCGGTTTCAAGCCCGCACCCGATTCCCGGCAGGAAAAGCTGCTTGCGCGCCTGGAAGAGCACTTCAAGCATGCCGGACTGGATATGTCTGCACTGAAAGAAGCAGAACAAAAGTTTGGACTGAAAAAAGGGGAAGAGGAAGAGCTGCTGGACTACCTGCTGTTCCAGGGAATCCTGGTCAAAGTAAGCGAGGATGTCTACCTGCACCGTGATGTCTACCGGCAGTGTATCCGGGCGCTGGGGGAATACTTCCAGGATCACGACAGCATTACGCTGGCCCAGTACCGTGATCTATTGCAGACCTCCCGCAGGCATGCCCAGGCCTTGCTGGAGCACTTTGACGGGATGAAATACACACGCCGGGTTGGGGATGAACGGGTGCCCTGGAAACTCCCCAAAGAGGCTGCGGAATAATTGTTCCGTCAAGGTGAATACTCTGCTCTGCCAAGGAGAAAACTCTGCCGGGGCGAAGGCAAATAAATGCATGTAAACCGCTGCTTGATCATATGCTTGAGCATACCGAACATATCTTGATCATATACTGTGACTGGATATAGTTTTTATAATAATGGAAGGATGAAGGGGAGGACGGTGGGGATGGAAGGCAATGCGGGCTTGCCCCCGGCAGCGGAAAAGCAGGGGTTCTTTGATTTTTATTTAGCGCCCACAATACTTAACAATGGAAAATAAATTTTTAAAAATCCAAGAAATAAGCAGGAGTTTTTTTTATTTATGTCGAAATGCAAAAATGGTAAAGGTGTTAAAAGGTCTTCTTCAATACGAGGCCTAAAGTCTCCTCAATTTATAGAACCTGAATCTCAATCATGAGGGGGTGTTATTTGAGGAAAATCCAGAAACTCCCGTTTCACCGAATTTGTTGCAGGCTTTGTAGCGGTTAAGCACCGTTTGGCATGCAGTAGTTGAAGGGGTAAGAGAGGCTGATTTAGTTTTTGGCGTTAATATTTTCATTTTAGAAATAGTTGCAGATGTAAAATAACAGCTTTGAAATGAAGTAAGGGATGGCAAAAAATAACATCTCTAGCGAGGTATGAAGATGACTGAAGAACTACAGAGCTTTATCGAAAAATATGATTTGATGGGTTGCGTCCAGTGCGGAAGATGTACCGGCGGCTGCCCGGTCACCGTTCGAACCAGCTTGAATGTCCGCCAGTTTGTTTATGATACCGTCGATGAGGACATGCTGGAAGAACTGGCCAAGCTGCCGGAAATCTGGGACTGCACCGCCTGTAACACCTGTGCCGTCAGGTGTCCCAAGGGCCTCAAGCCCGTGGAAGTGTTAATCGGGCTGCGGAATATTATGGTGGAAAGCGGTGCAGTTGCACCGACGGTCCGGGATGCCCTGGAAAGCATTTTCCGGGAAGGCAATCCCTGGGAGAAGCCCCGGGCTACCCGCACAGACTGGATGGAAGGCCTGGATGTCAAAATGGCGGAGCCGGGAGAACCGGTGGAAAACTTGATTTTTGTCTGCTGCACCATTGCCTATGATCCCAAGGTTCAGGTGATCGCTCAAAACATGGTCAAGCTGTTGAACAAAGCCGGAGTGGATTACGGCTTTTTGGATAACAGCGAGACATGCTGTTCCAGTGAGGCGTACAACCTGGGTGAAGAAGGCCTTTTTGAAATGATGGTGGAAGACAATACGGAACTGTTAAACGAATATGAGGCCAAAAGACTGGTAACCATTTCACCCCACTGCTATTCTGCTTTCAAAAACCAGTACCCGGACTTGAAAGCGGAGGTAATCCATTACTCCCACCTGCTAAAAGAACTTCTGGAAGAGAAAAAGATCGAATTCAGTAAGGAATTACAGGAGAAAATCGTATTCCATGATCCCTGCTTTCTGGGCAAACAAAACGGCGTTTTCGATGAACCCCGTTTTATCCTGAAGCAGATCCCCGGGGTGGAACTTGTGGAATTCGATCGCAGCCGCGAACGCAGCCTGTGCTGTGAAGGCGGCGGAGGGAAAATGTGGGTGGAAACGGAATCCTCAGCCGAACGCCTGTCAGAGACCCGGGTAAAAGACGCGAAAGAGCTGGATGCTACTGTGCTGGCCGTGGCCTGCCCCTTTTGCGTCTTGACCATGGACGATTCCTTGAAGGCAAAAGGCTTCGAAGAGGAAATGAGAGTTGCAGAAATTATGGAACTTCTGGGGGAAGTTTTCGAATAGCCTGCCGGGAGTTTCTTTGCGTGGAATGCTCTATTCCATAGGCAAAGGGGGTGCAGGGGAGCCGGGAAAACTTTTTGATTTGCCTGAGGAAGGCTTTACAGAATTTAAAACAAAGATCCAAATATTATCATGTTACAGGAGGTGGGTAATTTTATGAAGACTTTTGTCTGCATTAAAAGGGTGCCAGACACCTCGGAGGCAGAAGTGAAAGTGGATGAGACAGGAAAAGAAGTGGATAGCAGCAGGTTTTCTTTTGATATAAACGATGCTGACAACTATGCCGTAGAAGAAGCCATTCAAATCAAAGAAGCCAAGGAAGGCAGCGTGCAGGTACTTTGCATCGGGCCGCAGGATGCCGATGTAATGATCCGCATGGCCCTGGCCAAAGGCGGAGACAGCGCCATCCGGGTAGACGACCCGCGCATTAACCAGAAAGACCCGGTCAAGGTGGCCAAGGTTTTGGCAGCGACCATCAAGCAGGAAGGCGATTTTGACCTGGTGCTCACCGGTTGCATGTCGGCTGACAACTGGAATATGGCTGCCGGTGTGGCCCTGGCCGAAGAGCTTGGCGTCAACCATGCGGCCATGGTCAACAAAGTGGAGGTCCAGGACGGCAAAGTCAAGGCTTTCCGCGAGCTGGAAGGCGGTCTTTCTGAAGTGGTCGAGGTTGAACTGCCCGCAGTTCTGACCATCCAGACAGGGATCAATGAGCCCCGTTATGCGCCTATCCGGGGTATCCGGGCTGCGCAGAAGAAAGAGCTTAAGGTGATGGGCCTGGATGACCTGGGTGTAGCCGAAGATGAAGTAAACGAAGCAAGTTCCCTGGTGGAACTGCAGAAGCTTTATGTGCCCGAAATTGAATCCTCTGCGGAAATCATTGAGGGCGAACCGGAAGAAAAAGCAGAAATCATGGCTGAAAAGCTGGTGAAAGGGGGTCTATTGTAAAATGGGAGACCTGTTTGTATTAGCCGAACACCGTCAAGGAGAACTGCGTGAAATCACCTTTGAGATGCTGACCAAGGCCCCTGAAGTGGCCAATGAACTGGGAGGCAGTATTGTTACTGTGCTGTTTGGAAGTGGCGTAGACGAGTTTGCAGACAAGCTGGCTGCTTACAGCGATAAAGTTTTATATGTAGACGACCCGCTTTTTGCGGATTACAACTCGGAAAAATACCAGAAGGCCCTGAGCGAACTGATAAAACAGTACAACCCGGAAGCCCTGATGGTGGGGCATACCACTCAGGGTGTGGACATGGCACCGGCCCTGGCGGTGGAGTTGAAGATGCCCATGGTGACGGATGTGATTGATATCACCTTCCCCAATGGCAAAATGACACCAATCCGCCAGTACTACTCGGGCAAGGTCAATGCTGAGTTTCATTTTAAAGGGGATCCGCCCTACCTGCTGACCATCCGCGAAGCCAGTTTTGAAATTGCCGAAGGCGGCAAGCAGGGCACTGTGGAGAAAATTGAATCCCCCTTGAAAGAAGATATCGAATACCGCCGTTTTATTGAATATATTGAGGCGGAAATTGGCGATGTCGATATTACACAGTCGGAAATCCTGGTCTCTGTCGGACGGGGGCTCCGGGAAGACAAAAACATGCCGATGATCGAAGAGTTGGCCGAAGCCATTGGTGCAGATATTTCGGGATCCCGTGCTGCCACCGATGCTGGCTGGCTGTCCCACGATCGCCAGGTCGGCACCTCGGGCAAGGTGGTCAAGCCCAAACTTTATATTGCCATCGGTATATCCGGGGCTTTCCAGCACCTGGCGGGGATGAAGGGCGCCAAGACCATCGTGGCCATCAACAAAGATGCCGATGCCCCGATTTTCTCTGAAGCCGACTACGCCATCATCGATGACCTGTTCAAAGTAGTTCCCAAGATGACTGAGAAGATCAAGGAATTGAAAGGGTAACTGCTTGCTGCAGCAACAGGTAGAAACAAGGATCGTAATTCTGGTGTTGGAGGATGAAAGAAAGCAATGAATAATAAACCAAAAATTGGTGTCTATGTCTGTCACTGCGGAATTAATATTGCCAAGACAGTCGGCGTGGATTCCGTTACCGAGTACGCTGCCCAGCTGCCCAATGTGAAAGTGGCGCGGAACTATTCCTACATGTGCTCTGACCCGGGGCAACTCCTGGTCAAGGAGGATATCAAGAACGAGGGCTTAAACCGCATCGTGGTTTCGGCCTGTTCGCCCCGGATGCATGAGGCCACGTTCCGAAAAACTTTGGTTGAAGCGGGTTTGAATCCTTACTACCTGGAAATGGCCAATATCCGGGAGCAGTGCTCCTGGGTCCACGAAGATGAGAACGAGGCTACGGAAAAAGCCAAGAAGCTGGTGGCTTCCGCTGTAGTCAAGGCCAGGTTGTTGGAGCCCCTGGAGGAGAAAGAAGTGGAGGTTGAACCGGCAACTTTGGTTATTGGCGGTGGGATTGCCGGTATCCAGGCGGCCCTGGATATTGCCGATGCCGGCTTTCAGGTTTACATGGTGGAAAAAACGCCTTCCGTAGGGGGAACCATGGCCCGCCTGGATAAGACCTTCCCCACCCTGGACTGCTCGGCCTGTATCCTGACGCCGAAAATGGTGGACGTGGCCAGTCACCCCAACATTGAACTGATGACCTATTCCCAGGTGGAAGAGATCACCGGTTACGTGGGCAATTTTGATGTCAAAGTGCGCAAGAAGGCGCGCTATGTTGACGTTGACAAGTGTACCGGCTGCGGTATCTGCGCAGAGGAATGTCGGTTGAAAAACCGTGTCCCCAGCGAATTCGAAGAGGGGATGGGCAAGCGTTCGGCCATTTATATGCCCTTCCCTCAGGCCGTTCCGGCCAAGTTTACCGTCGATCCGGAGCGTTGTATCTACCTGACCCGGGGCAAATGTGGCGAATCACCCAAGTGTGTCGACGCCTGCCCCTCTCAGGCCGTGGACTTCGAGCAGGAAGACGAATTTGTCGATGTTAGAGTGGGGGCCGTAATCGTGGCCACGGGCTTTGACGTCTTTGATGCTTCCAGGAAACCCGAATACGGCTATCAAGATTATGACAATGTGCTCACCGCCCTGGAAATGGAGCGGCTGGTTTCCGCCTCGGGGCCCACCGGAGGCAAGATCGTCCTGGGTGAGGGTGACGACGCCTATACGCCCAAGGAGATCGCTTTTATTAAATGTGTAGGGTCCCGGGATGAGAGCGTGGGGAACGAGTACTGTTCCCGGGTCTGCTGTATGTACACGGCCAAGCTGGCCCACCTGGTCCATGAGAAGATCCCCGATGCCAATGTCCGGATTTACTACATGGACGTGCGTGCTTTTGGTAAAGGTTTTGAAGAATTCTATGACCGGGTCCGCCGGGAAGGGATCCGCTATATCCGCGGGAACCCCTCGGAAATATTCAAACGGGGCGACAAGCTGGTGATTAAAGCTGAAGATACGCTCAAAGCGATGCCCCTGGAAGATGAAGTGGATATGGTTGTTCTGGCTGTTGGCCTGGAGCCCAGGAGAGATTCCCGTGAAATAATCGACCTGCTCCGGCTTTCCCAGTCGGGAGATCGGTTTTACATGGAAGCCCATCCCAAGCTGGCGCCGGTAGATACAGCTACAGATGGCGTTTACCTGGCCGGCTGTGCCCAGGGTCCCAAAGATATCCCGGATACAGTAGCCCAGGCCAAGGGGGCCGCTTCCTCAGCCCTGATCCTGCTCTCCAGCGGACGAGTCAAAGTCCAGGCCCAGGTATCCGTGGTTAATGAAGAAACCTGCCGGGGCTGTACGTACTGCGTGGAGATTTGTCCCTACGGGGCCATTGAAATGGTCGAGGTAAACCAGATGGGCCACCAAGTTTCCGTAGCCAGGGTGAATGAGGTCCTGTGCAAAGGCTGCGGCGCCTGTGTAGCGGGCTGTTTCTCCGGTTCAATCCAGCAAAAATCATTCAAGGACGGGCAAATACTGCCTCAGCTTGCTGTACTGGGGGTTATGTAAGGTATGAGCGATAAATTTGAACCAAATATTGTGGCGTTTTTATGTAACTGGTGCTCCTATGCCGGTGCGGATCTGGCGGGGACCAGCCGGATTCAGTATCCTCCTAACCTGCATATCGTCCGGGTCATGTGTACCGGCCGGGTGAATCCTTTATTCGTGGTCAATGCCTTCCAGCAGGGTGCGGACGGGGTTCTGGTTTCCGGATGCCATCCCGGCGACTGCCACTACATGGAAGGAAACTACTATGCCCGGCGCAGGTTTACCCTGATACGGGAGCTGCTGGAATACGTGGGTGTTGATCCCAAGCGTTTCCATATGAGCTGGGTTTCGGCATCAGAGGGCGCCAAGTGGAAAGACGTAGTCGAGGAAGTGGTCGAAAACGCAAAAGCAGCGGGGCCTTTTGACCAGTTCCGCAGGAATAAGATTAACTGGTAGAGGAGGAGGACGCTTGGTAGATCTCGATAAACTCAGAACTGTAGCCAAGGAGACTGTCTCCCGCGATGATGTCAAATACCTCATCGGCTGGAGCCAGGGCACGTTCGGATTTCGTGTTTCTCCACATTTTGTGAAAGAGCCCGAAGAGGTAGACAGCCTCACGTTCTCACCCCTTTGCTGCAATAACCTGGCCACGTACCTGACGCTGACCGAAAAAAACCCTGTACCCAGGGGTGAGGAAGCCGATACCCGCAAAGTTGCTCTCATGGTCAAAGGCTGTGACAGCCGTGCCGTTGTGCAGCAGCTGGTCGAGCATGGTGTGGGACGGGACCAGGTATATATCATTGGCTGCCCGTGCGAAGGGGTCGTTGATGTCAAGAAAGTGGAGAAGAAGTTTGGAGAACTGTTGGAACCGGTCCAGGCTTCCTGGGAAAACGGGAAGGTATCCTTTCAGCTTCCCGGGGGGCAGGTGGAATCACTTCCCAGGGAAGAGGTTTTGGCCCAAAACTGCCTGACCTGCCGGTATCCCAACCCTGTTGTTTCTGATATCTTACTATGGGACGAAGTCGAAGTTAAGGGTAACGATGACTACGAGGATGTCAAAGAACTGGAGAGCAAATCTTCCCAGGACAAATGGGCTTACTGGCAGGATAAGTTTACCAGCTGTATTCGCTGTTACTCCTGCCGGAATGTCTGTCCCCTGTGTTACTGCGAGGACTGCATCCTGGACCGCCTCAACCCCACCTGGGTGTTTCGCTCCACCAATGTGGCGGAGAACACCGCTTTTCAAATGGCCAGGGCCTTCCACCTGGCGGGGCGCTGCATCGAGTGCGGGGAGTGTGAAAGGGTTTGCCCGGTGGATATTCCCTTGATGAAAATCAATCGCAAGTTGTACAAGGAAGTTCATGAGAAGTACGAGTTCGAACCCGGGCTGGATCCTGAAACCAAACCATTCCAGGCCAGTTATCGTCCCGACGACAAGGAAGACTTCATACTCTAGAGGTGGGTGCTATGGAACATTTGAAACTAAGTAAAGATAAACTCGGCGATTTTGTTGCAAAACTGGGGGACAAGGAGGTCCTTGTGCCCCAGAAAGAAGGGGAAGCCTTGAAGTTCGTTCCCCTGACAGGGGACAGCGTTCCTGAACTGGATTACGCCAATACCAGTGTTCCGCCGAAAAATGCTGTTTTCCCACAGACGGAGACCATGCTCCGCTTTGAATGGGGGAAAATGGAAACTACGGCAGTAACTGGAGAGGCAAAAGAAAAAGTGTTCTTCGGGGTCAGGCCCTGCGATGCCCGGGCCAAGGTGATCGTCGACAAGCTGTTTACCTGGGATGAAAAAGACCCGTACTACGTGGAAAAGCGGGAAAAATCCACCGTGGTGGGGTTGGCCTGTGCAGAGCCCTGTTCCAACTGCTTCTGCACTTCTGTAGGAGGGGGGCCGGCATCCACAGAAGGGCTGGATGTGCTCCTGACCGACTTGGGCGAAAGCTACCTGGTGCAGCCCCTGACCGACGAGGGACAGTCCTTGTGCCAGGCTGCTTCCGACGACCTGGAAAAAGCGGCCGAGGGGGATGTTCAGGCGGCGGAAAAGGTACACCAGGAAGCGGAAAAGAAAATATCCCGCCAGATCGATACAGGGGGCATCCCCGAGGGGCTTCCCGGGCTATGGGAAAACGAACTGTGGGAAAAGGTGTCTCAATCTTGCCTGGGCTGCGGTATCTGCACCTACCTCTGCCCTACCTGCCACTGCTTTGATATGCAGGACGAGGTGGAAGGTTTTGACGGCCGCAGGTGCCGGACCTGGGATTCCTGCATGTTTTCAGAGTATACCATGCATGCATCCGGGCATAACCCCCGGCCCACCCGCCGGGAGCGGACCCGCAACAGGATTAATCACAAGTATTCCTACTTCGTGGACAAATTCGATGTCATCGCCTGCGTGGGCTGTGGACGGTGTATCAGCCTTTGCCCGGTCAATATCGATATTCTCGACATTCTATCAAAGGTTAAGGAGGCACTATGAAAGACAACGGCAATCCTTATAAACCTCATGTAGCAACAGTTGAAGACACCTGGAACGAGACCTACGGGGATCGCTGTATCAAGACGTTCAAGGTTGTTTTCGACGACGAAAAAGTGAGGGAAAGCTGGGAACACCTTCCGGGCCAGTGCGCCATGATCGGGTTGCCGGGCGTGGGGGAAAGCATGATTTCCATCTCCTGCTCCCCTACGGAAGGGAAATTCCTGCGGTTCTCGGTCATGCGCATGGGCAAAGTGACCCAGGCGCTGCACCAACTGGAGCCCGGGGACAAAATGAATGTCCGCGGCCCTTACGGAAACAGCTTTCCCGTGGATGAATGGAAGGGCAAGAAAATCATCACCATTGGCGGTGGGATCGGACAGGCCCCCCTGCGCCCGATCATCGAATACGTCAAGGCGAATCGTTCAGACTACGAAGATCTGACCGTTATTTATGGTTCCAGGACTTCCAGCGACCTCTGTTTCCAGGGGGAACTGGAAGAACTGAACAGCTGCGACGATGTCAGCTGCCATCTTTCCATCGACGTCGAGGAGGAAAACTGGTCCCACTTCGTGGGCTTTGTCCCTTCCCTGTTGATGGATGTGAATCCGTCACCGGAAAATACCATTGCCATCACCTGTGGACCGCCGATCATGATCAAGTTTGTCCTGGAAAACCTGAAAAAGCTCAACTTTGAAGATGACCAAATCTACACCACCCTGGAAAACAGGATGAAGTGCGGCATTGGCAAGTGCGGGCGCTGCAATGCAGGCAACCTCTACGTCTGCAAGGACGGGCCTGTCTTCAGCTACGCCACCCTGAAACAGGTCCCCGAAGCCTTTGCGTAAAATAACGGTGAAACTGGAAAACGGATTAGACCAGCTGCATTAGAAGTAACAGGAAAGGCAATCTATTCTGGTCACACAAACTCTTTTGCAATAGAAGCAATTTACATCGCCAAGCAACTAAGAGGCTGTCTCACAAGAGACAGCCTCTTTTGGTTTCCCGTCTGACTATAAGTGACAGGCCTTCTCTCAGCGAAACTGCGGAGACGTTACTGGTGCTTCCGGAGCGCATTGGAGAACCGACAGGGAAAGCGCCAGAACTGTCCCCCTGCTTCGCATCCTGTGGCATAAATAAACTGAGCAATGATGTTAGCGTATTGGCTGGATACAACCCGGGCAATCAAAATCAAACTGGAATCGCTCGGGAGCGGCCACGTAATGGGCTGTTACGGTTTCATCATCTTCCATGGTGAAGGTAACGGATCGATCTTTACTGGAAACTGCCCCGGACCAGTAACTAAAGCGCTTGCGCAGGAGGCCCGAGCCCACATACTGGGGAGCTTCCAGGTGGACCTGGGTTTCTTTGTTTATCTTTTGCAGCGAGTAATGGGTTGTGCCCCCGTGGCCGGTTTTGCTGCTGATACTTATGCCGGGCAGTTCATTTTCACCTTCCAGGGAACTTACCGTCAGCGTAAAGTGCGTGTGTATTAACTCCGGCTTTCTATCGGGCTGTTCCAGTTGCAATTCCGGTTCTAGCTCCAACTCTGGTTTATCCTCGACATCCAGTTCCAGTTGAGGTTCGGGTTCCAAGTCTATTTCTCGATCAATTTCTTGTTCCGGATCTTGTTCCGGTTTGTGCTCAGGGTTCTCTTCCGGCTCCGGTTTTGGTTCCGGTTCTTTTTCCTCCAGCACAACTTTTTCCTGGTCGGGTGTTGTATAAAATTGCGCGGTAATTAATACTCTTTGGTTTTCTTCGTCCCACGACACTTTCTGTCCTGTGCTTTCCGAAATGAAGCGCACAGGCACCAGGGTCCTGCCATTGACTATCGTCGGGGGAACATCCAGGGTAACTTTCTGCCCGTTGATCTGGGCCTGGTTACTGTCCACGGTCAACTGGATTTTAGTTGTTCCCCTGGTAGCGGTAATGGTCCTGGTTTCTGCCAGGTATTCCACATCTGTGTCCAACGCTTCAAAAATGCCCCGCAGGGGAACCATGGTGCGGCCCTGGATGATGATGGGCGGCACATCCGAGCGCAGTTTGCGGCCGTTGATATAGACTTCCAGTTCGGGTGTCGGGGTTACCGGGTCAATGGTGGGTTCCCTTGGTGCCCCCGGTTGGGCGGCCGTAAAGCATTCGTCATGGAAGAGGTCCTCTACCAGCCCTTTTAACATGGCGTTCGCCAGGGCGGCAGAAAGCCCGGCGCGCTGGCAGGCATCCAGGTCTTCACAGACAGATGTTTGGCTCCAGCCGTCATAAGCATCCATCCGGGAATCGAACATTTCTGAGCCCCACTGGTCAAATATGTCCGGGTCCCACCCGTCACCCAGGATATCTTCCATCAAATCCTGGTCCCAGAAGGAATCATCCATTTCCCAGAAGGGGTCGTCAATGTCCCAGAAGGGATCTTCAAACCACCTTATCAGCAGGTCCAGGGGATTGTCCTGCATCTCGCACATTTCCATGCCGTCAAACATCCCCGGCTCAGGATAGATCAGGGGAATCATGGGGTCCCCGTGCATATCCGGGCAGATGCCGAACAAGAGGCAGGCCATGTCGTCTTCATCCAGTGTGCCGTTTTCGTCGCGCCAAGGGGTGATGATGCCCAAAGATTCGCCGTAAGTTTTGCCACCCAGCAGGGAGGCGATACAGAGATCGGGATTGCTGGTAAAGCTGCAGTATTCTTCCAAGCTGACCGGGTCTGTGGAACCGCAGATGTCGAACTCCGGGGGACACTGGATTCCTTCATCTTCTTCTGTTTCAGCCTCAACTGCTTCCTCCTCCTCCTCCTCCTCCTCCTCCTCTTCCTGGCAGTTTTTGTGGGTTGGATAGGCAGCACAGAAAAAAGCCATGTTTTGGGCGGCTTTTTCAAAGGCATCCCGTTCTTCCTCGCAGGTGCCGCCTTCTTCTTCACATTCTTCCAGCAGGGTTAGTTTATCCAGCCCATATTCAAAAAGAAGTATGCCCATTCGATACTCACTGGGTTGGTCTTTGGCATGATCCAGCATTTCCTGGCCCAGGTTGCTGAAGAATTCAGAGGAAACGGGTGACTTATCGATAACATTTGCCACCACGCCCAGTCCTGTGTAAAACCACCCATTACGCCGCTGTTCCTCCTGGGTCAAGGGTCGCATGCCCTGGACAAAGCGCAAATCTTCTGCCGGATTCCAGTCATCCCAGCCGCTCATGTAGGCACCCTGGAGATTTTCCGCCAGCAGTGGATCTTCGCCAAAATCCAGGTAGTCGTCCAGCTTGTCTGAGCCCCCTACGGCACATGCATCGGAATCTTCATCGGCCTGACCCATGAGCTCACTTAAAAAGGAACCGGGCCGCGTAATGCCGGGTGGCAGGCGCCCCTGGTCCAAACGCTGCATTACAGCGTTTAGGTGTCCCTGGCTGCCCGGCTCGTAGCCGGTAAGCAGTTCAGCGTTTTCCTCACCGCAAAATACCGGGAGGGCGCTGCGGTCCAGCATGGCTTCCACGTAGTAATTGACCAGACCTTCGCCCTTTAGGTGCTCTTCCACCAGGTAGGCCAACACGTCCGTGGGAACAGGATTTTCAGCGGGGTCGTATTCATCACTTGCGGCGTAGATTTCTTCAACTACCAGACCGGGAAAGGTGCAGCGGACAAATTGTACCGCCGCCTCTTCCAGCTGCTCAATGGATGCCTGGGAAAGGACCATCCCCCGGCTGGCAAAACTGGCAGAGACCTGTTCCAGGACCCGGAAACTGGCTTCGTGAATGAGCTGCTGGTCCAGACGGTTGTGCAGGCCGGCATAAGGGTTTTCAGGGTCACAAGACAGTGCAGGTGCAGGCAGCTCAATGGTGTACTCTGGCTCCAGGGTGAAAATCTGTTCGAGATCTTGGAGCCACCGTTCGCTTAAATTCTCTGCTGAGCCAACGGAAACAAAAGCCGTCGTGGCTACAAGCATGGTGCAGAAGAACAGATACAACCTGCTTTTTTTAATCATCGCGATTCCTCCCGGTTTAAATATTGAATTTGAGCCCAAGACCCGGGCAATGTCCCGGGTTCCAGGAAAGGGAAAGAAGGTAAAAACTTTTTATTCCTTTTTATCTGCTAATGGAACAGCGCCTTAGTGCGGCTAAAGCTGAACAGGGCCAGGGGCGCGGAAGGGCAAAGCCCCTTTCCTTCCAGGTGCTTACCTCCAGGCATCGACAGAGGCGCTTTTTTTGTATTCCCAGTCATATAGTTCAGAAATATTATTTGTTTTTCCACCGACGACGATAGTCTGCAGGTGGTCCGGGGTGGCCACCTTGGGGATCAGGGCTTCCGGCGGCAAATCGATCCAGCTGGCATAAGGCTCGACTCCGGCCCGGGCGGCCCCTGTTTTAAACAGGCGAACGGAGCGGTCAGCCCAGTACTCGCCTGCTGTGAGCCGGACATTATCGTAAAACCAACGTCCCAGTTCTTGTTTCGTGGCAAAAGGCCCCGCCTCGGATAATTCCTCAGCTCTCAGGGGATCCATCACCCAAACCATTTGAGTGGTGGTGCTGGGACGGGCACTGGCAACTTTTATGATCGGGCTTTCCCAGTCGACGGCCATATCCCGGCCTCCCGCTCGCCAGCCGCCCCCGGAACCGCTTAGAATGGAGACAACGCTCTCTTCCGGCTTATACCCTTTACTGACGTGGAAGGGTTCCCAGGGGCTGTCGTCCTCGTTTTCGGCGAAGATAATGTTGTTGTAAGAGAGGCTGCTGCCGAAGGTCCCCAGGTAGGTGCTTTCCGGTTCCAGACCGCCGGCCAGGTTGCGGGACATTAATTGAAAAGCCCGCCCGATGACGGCATTGGCCGGGTTGTGGGGGCCCATGGCACCCACGCCCCAGTTCATCCCAATTTCCTCCCGGATAGGCCCGTTTACCACCACCATGCTGGCCGTGTTGACGGTGCTGCTGGGTGTGCTGATTTCTTCCAGGGAAGCAATGGCTAAAAGGACGGGCAGGTGTTCCGGCTTACATCCTGCCATGACAGCATTGACAGCAACTTTTTCCACGGTGAAGGACCAGGCTTCGTGGGCTGCCGATGGAGCCATGGTTCCCACTTGCTCTCTGGGGCTGCGGCTGGTTCCCTGGAGCATTTCCGAGACCCTTTCCGGTGTGGGCAGCACGATGGGCTGCCCGTCGGTCCAGCCCTGGTCGTGAAAAAACTGTTTTAAATTTTCCGGGGTATCCGGCTGGACCATCCTGGGCACTGGCCTTTGGATCTCCAGGACTGCTGCTTCATCCGGGCTCAGGGGGTGGGTCAATGCGTGGATCAGCTGCTGCACGAAAGGTTTGCCCGTCCGGGGGTCTTCTTCCCCGATCCGCTGGCGGATAACCGTGTGGGGCTGACCGGCTACAGGATGAGTTGCGGTAGCATACCGGAGTAAAGGGATGCCTTCCAGCTGTGCGGCATATTCAAAGAGATCGATGAATCGTTCTGTAATCACTGCTACCGTGGGAATGCCCATTTTTTCCAGGGTGACATTGTGCCCGGAGCACGCCGGGGTACAGCTGCTTCAATGGCCTATTCCCATGACAACGGCATCGCCTTTTTGCTGGATTTCTTCCCACAAAGCCGGGTCATCGTCAAAATAGTCTCCGTACTTGTCTCTGACAACAACTGTTGTTTCCGGTTTGCTCTCAGCAAACCACCTGTCCAGTTCATCGAAGAGGATATCGGCTCCGGGATAGCCGATATCAACCAGGTAGAGCGTTTTGCCCTCCAGGGAGTCAAGGCGGGGGGGCATGGCATATCCTTCCAAGGGCGGTGGTTGACCACGGGGGGTTAAGGCGCTAACGTGCTCCGGTTCCCTGTCTGCAGGTTGTTGGGTGGCAGGTCCGGTTGTTTCTGCCGCCTCCTTATCACCGGTGGATCTTTCGGCCAGGGTGATATGCACGGTCCCGGTCTCTTCTTCCCAGGCGACCTCTGCGCCCAGGGCCTGGAAAAAAGCCCGCAAAGGAATGAAGGTGCTCCCTTCCCGGATAATCGGTGAATCATCCAGGAAGACCCGGCTGTTGTTGACATAGATTCTCAGGCCGCCGGGGGCCGGGGTGGCAGGGAAAGCAGCCAAGTTCAACACAGCCAACGAGAATAGCAGCAACACAATGAACTTTTTTCGCATGGCGGTTACTCCTTTAAAAAATATGTAGGGAAAAAAGGATAGGCTTGCTACGAAAAGCTGGTTCATTCATCAGGGTTTCTCCGTAATTTTTATTAATTCTATTTAACCTTATCCAGTTAAAAAAATCCATCCTTCGAAAGTATGATTTTGCAGCAAAACAGCAGCAAAATAGCAGGAAAATAGAGTTTTAACCTTAGATATATCAGTTCCGGTTAGGTGAGTAGCGCAGAAAACCATCGCTTGAATCTAAAGGAAGGTTTTTCATCTTCTGTTGGCCCGTAAGGGTTGTGGCGGACAGTATAAGCTTTCCCCGGCCGGTCTGCAAAGGTGTGCCTTCTGCTGCAGTGCAAGTGGCAGGCATTCACGCCTATCGGGAAGCATAAAAAAGATGATACATTTTAAGGACCGAATAGCTTATAATAGATTATAGAAAACACCTGATTATTTGTAGAGGGGCCTGTGATGACGGATATTTTGGAAAGAGCAAAAGAGCTATTGGACGTGCTGTTTGCAAAAGTGGTTGACCTGGATTTGCTGGAAACTATGGGAAGTTTCTTTTTGCAATTCCAATTACTGGCGGAAATATATACGCTGGTCGTCAGGTGGGTTTTCCCCCTGCTGGCTCTAATCATTTTTATTCGTTGTCTCCGGCCCCTGCTGCAGGAACGCAGGGGCAGCGCTGTATGGGGATACCTGCAGATGAAGGATGGGACCCGTTTACCCCTTCGGCACTGGGAAAACTCTATCGGGCGGAGCAGGCTTTCCGATCTTGTGTTAGACTTTCCCTTTATCTCCAGGAGCCATGCTGTGCTTACCTTTCGCCAGGGTGCTTGGTCGGTTGCCGACCTGAATTCAAAAAATGGGGTGAAGGTAAACGGGGTGGAGGTGGAGCAGGCGGAGACCGTGGAGCACGGGGACACAATTTCCCTGGGGGGTCTGGAGCTGGAGCTGGACTTGACCAACAAAAAATCGTCCGGGAACCGGCAGCAAAATGACAGGTCCAAGCCTGAATCCATGCCTGCGCCGCCGCAGTCATCTCCGGCGCCACCACTGCCATCTCCAAGAGCCGTGCCCGGTTCCGACCCTGCAGAAAGTTCCATGCGCCCAACCAAGCCGGGAGTCCATGGATCCCCTAGCGAAAAGAACAAATCTGCCGGAAGATCTGAAGTAGATGCTATGGGAAAATCTGCCGCCCGCGGCGAAGCAAGGGGGCAGGGCAAGCCTGGTAGCCGGGGTAAAACCGGCAGAGGGATCCGACCCGGCAAAAAGTTTAATGCTG
Source organism: uncultured Desulfovibrionaceae bacterium (assembly GCA_964581355.1). Classification (GTDB taxonomy): domain Bacteria; phylum Bacillota; class Dethiobacteria; order DTU022; family UBA8154; genus CAZOOA01. Next base: position 48,193 of record CAZOOA010000001.1, read on the forward strand.
CTTCAACATTGCTGCTGATCCTGCTTTTTCAGCTCCTGGGAGCTCTTCAGCTCTGTTTTTCCATGGGCGACGAAGTTAATCCAGCAGTACCCTTGACTTTTTGCCTGTTCATTCTTGCCCAAATTTTGCATTACGGGATTATGCGCTTGATCAGCCGTAATTATATCGAGTTTGAATTGCTCTGCTATTTTCTCTGCGGCTTAAGCTTGTTCGTTGTGGCCTCGGCAGCACCCGGTGCCCTGTTTAAACAATTGGGTGCTATTGTGGGTGGAATGACGGTGTATACGGTGCTGGGGCTGATGCTGCGCGATCTGGGGCAGGCCGGCAGGCTAAAATATCTCTTTATTGCGGTTGCCCTTGTCCTCCTGGTTTTAAACCTGGTTATGGGAGAGACACGTTTTGGGGCGAAACGCTGGATTGACCTGGGCCTGATCACCTTTCAGCCTTCGGAGTTTGTAAAAATTGCTTTTGTCCTGGCTGGCACGGCAACCCTGGATAAACTGCTGACAACCCGGGATATGACCGCATTTATTGTTTTTGCCAGTGTATGCATCGGTGTCATGGTCCTGATCCGGGATTTTGGCACTGTGTTGGTCTTTTTTGGTGCCTTTATCGTGATCGCTTTTATGCGCTCGGGCGATCTGCGGACCATTGCCTTTGCCCTGGCCGGGGCTGCCCTGGGAAGTGTAGCTGCGGTGTCTTTTATGCCCTATATTGCTTCCCGCATTGCCACCTGGGGCAATGTTTGGGAGTATGCCAGCACTTCGGGCTACCAGCAGACGCGCACATTGATTGCCGCTGCCAGCGGCGGCCTCTTGGGTGTCGGTGGCGGACATGGCTACCTGGCTCAGATAGCAGCAGCCGATACCGATTTAATCTTCGGCATCCTCTGCGAGGAGTGGGGATTGGTCGTTGCGCTGACGGCAGTTTCAATCATGGTATTTTACGCTTTTTATGCTGTATTGCTTACTAGAAACTGCCGTTCCTCTTTCTATGCGATTGCCTCCTGCGGGGCGGCAGCTATCTTTTTGCTGCAGACAGCATTGAATGTCCTGGGTTCCGTCGATATTCTCCCCTTTACGGGATTAACGGTGCCCTTTATCTCCAGGGGAGGTTCTTCCATGGTGGCCTCCTGGGGACTGTTGGCCCTGATTCAATCGGCTGATGAGCGCGGCAGGCCGGGTAAAGCGGGCTTTTCCGGCAAGAAGAAAAAAAAGGTTAAAAAGATAATCCATGAAGAAGGTGATCGAGGGTGAAACTGATCTCCAGCCGTGCTTTTGTCTTGCTGATACTTTCCCTGCTGCTGGTTACGGGTCTTTTGGCCTTTACCCTGGAGTTCTTCAGTAATGCCTCTACATGGGCACTGCATCCAGCCAACAGGCACCTGTATGCCAATGGGAAACTGGCCAGCTCAGGGACCATTTATGACCGGAGAGGCGAGGTTCTCATGCAGACGGTGGACGGGGAAATAAGCTACCATGAGGATAAGACGGTGCGCACAGCCCTGATGCATGCCACGGGGGACCCGGGCAGCAATGTGGCTACCGGCGCCCAAGTCGTTTTCCGGGACCGGCTCAGCGGTTGGAATGTTTTTAAGGGCGCCTACCGCTTTGGGGGCTGGGCAAGCTCCGGAAAGGACCTGACCTTAACCCTCGATGCTGATTTATCCGCCGTAGCCTACCGCGCTTTGGATGGGCGCCGGGGCACGGTTGGTGTCTATAACTACAGGACGGGGGAGATCCTCTGCATGGTCAGTTCGCCTTCTTTTGATCCGGCAAGCCCTTCCGATGTGCAGGCTCATCCCCAGCGCTACGAAGGGGTTTACCTGAACCGGTTTCTTTCGGCCAGGTATACCCCGGGGTCCATCTTCAAGCTGGTTACAGCGGCAGCCGCTATTGACCGGTTCGGCGACCTGGATCAGGTGCACTATCACTGTGAGGGTAAAATACCTGTTGGTGAAGACATGGTTACCTGCATGTCGGCCCATGGTGATGTAGACCTGGGGCAATCCTTGGCCGATTCGTGCAACGTGGCCTTTGCTGAGATCACCCTTGAACTGGGGGCGAATACGTTGCAGAAGTATGCGGACCGGACCGGCTTTAACTCGGCTGTGCTGGTTGACGGTATTCAGACGGCTACAGGTCATGTGGATGTCTCCCGGGCGAAGGGAGCCAACCTGGCCTGGGCGGGTATTGGGCAGTACACCAATACGGTTAATCCGTTAAATTTTATGGTTTTTATGGGGGCCATCGGCAACGACGGGGTGGGTATTACACCAAGCATTTTGCGAAACGAAGGGCCTCTTTCGCCTCTTCGAAATCTTTTCCAGGAAAAAAATCGGATGCTCCCGGCAGAAACTGCCGCCATACTGGGGGAGATGATGCGCAATAACACCATCAGTGCTTATGGTGAAGAGCGTTTCCAGGGCCTGGAGCTCTGCGCCAAATCCGGGACTGCTGAAGTGGGTGGCGGGAAAACGCCTCACGCCTGGTTCGCGGGTTTTTTGGACCGGGATGATTATCCCCTGGCTTTTGTTGTCATCGTTGAAAACGGCGGTTCCGGGAACCGGGTTGCCGGTCCCGTGGCGGCAACCGTCCTGAAGGCGGCGGTAGAAAGTGAATTGTAAGATGTTAGGTGACGGCGAAAAGCGCTTGGTGAAGTGGAGGCTTTTAAGCCTGCCTGCTTCAATGTTTTCTTGATTTTTAAAGGGTAAATCTCTATACTATTAGGTAGAGAAAAGTAATAATCTAGTAGCAAAAAGGGATGTGAATGGTGAAATGGAGCAATACGGGCAGGTTGTGGATTTAACCAGCGATAAAAAAGCCCTGGTCAAGGTCAGGCAGCATCTGTCCTGTGAAAATTGCGGACGCTGTGGGGCGGCGACATTTTTCGGTGATCCCAGCAAGCGCAAGCTGGAAAACCTGGTAGAAGTATTAAACCCCATCGGTGCAGGACGGGGAGAGTTGGTGCGCCTGGAAGCACGGGCCAGTGAAATGCTCCTGGCTGCGTTCCTTCTGTATATTGTCCCCTTGTTGGCCCTGTTAGGCGGCCTTTTCGGTGGCAGGAGTATTGCTATCAGTCAGGAGCTTTCAGGCAGTCCCGACCTTTGGGGGGCCTTGATCGGGTTGGTGGTCATGGTTGCAGTTTTCCTGGTATTACGGGCCAAAGATGCCCAGTTTGCCAGTGGGACCCGCTTCAAGGCAGTCATTACAGCTGTGGTGGATGAATCGGAGATCCCCGAGGAAGCACGCCTGGTGGAACAAGAAGGGGACGAAGAGTGCGCTGAATAAACAACAGTACGGTACGATACCTATGGTCAGGGGAGCGTAGGAAACGTGGAAAAGGAAGCAAGAGAACCGTCCCCATGCTGCCCCTTCCCTGCTTCCCCATACTTCCATGTTTCCGGGCTGTAGGAGCCGGATGAGGCGAGAGTTTCTCCTCTGATTCCTGGAGGGAGTGGGGATGAAACTCCCGCGCTCTACCGTCACTATCCTTCCACATGCTTTTGTCCATGCTGCCGGGGAGATCTCCGGAGCCCACCGGGTCTCACCGGGGACAGCGAAGCGTAGCGCGTTTCGCAAGCTCCAGCCCTCTTGACTGATAACAGCTGTCCAAAAACGGTTTTCATCATGTGGAAAGAACTGTTGTTGCAAAAAGTGAATGGTTGTGTTAAAATACCTTGCAAATTAAAATTACCTCATCTCTTCGAGCCGGGGTGGGGTAGAGGTGCGGCTGGCAAAGAGTATGTTCGAGAAAAGACGGTCCTTGATGAAACGGACAGAAAGGTGCCGCCGCCGAAGTTTTTGGTCCAAGGCCGGAGGCCAGAAGCTGGTTTGCCAGTGAATAACTGGCAAACTGTCACCCGTTCGAAAGGCCCTTTTCCCGGGTGGAGCGCTATCTCGCTGTGGGCATTTTTGAGGTTGCTTCTTGCGGTTTAAAGCGGCTACGGGTTTATCGTTGGTCGCTTTTTTGTTTTAAAATTTCCCTGAGGGGGTGGATGTATGATCATGTCCGGTTCGATGGAAATCAATGCAAAAGGGAACCTGGAAATCGGGGGTTGCGATACGGTAGAACTGGCTAAACAGTTCGGGACGCCCCTGTTCGTGATGGATGAAGAACAGATCCGAAATAACTGCAGGCAGTATGTGAATGCCTTGAAAAAGCACTACCCGAAGGGGATGGTATTGTTTGCCGGTAAGGCTTTCTTAACCCTGGCCATGACCCGCCTGGTACACGAGGAAGAAATGGGGTTGGACGTGGTTTCCGGGGGCGAACTTTTTACGGCAGTGAACGCCGGTTTTCCCGTGGAGCGGATTTATTACCACGGAAACAACAAGTCGACCCGTGAGTTAGTCGACGCCATTAAGTCCGGGGTGGGCCGGATCGTTGTGGACAGTATCCCGGAACTGGAAGAAATTAAAGAACTGTCGGCCCAGTTTGCAGAGGGCAAGGTCTCGGTGCTCCTGCGCCTCAAGCCCGGTGTGGAAGCCCATACCCATGAATATATTTCTACAGGGCAGGAGGACTCCAAGTTCGGCTTTGGCCTAGCGGACGACAGTGCCATGGAGGCGGTGGAGTCCTGCCTGAAAGCTTCAGATTTGATTGACCTGAGAGGATTTCACTGTCATATCGGCTCGATGATCTTCCAGCTGGAACCTTTTTCCGTTGCCACCCGGGTGATGGTGGAGTTTATGGACCGGGTCCGGGACAAAACCGGTTTTGTGGCCGAAGAACTGGATATGGGCGGTGGCTTGGGTATCCGCCACAAGCAGGAAGACGACCCTCCTTCCATTGAGAGGTTCGTGGAAAATATTGCCCTGACGTTGAAAAGCGCCTGCCAGAAACAGGATTTTCCCCTGCCCGAGTTGATGCTGGAGCCCGGGCGTTCCATTACGGGGGAAGCCGGAGCAACACTTTATACGGTAGGTGTGATTAAGGATATTCCGGGGATCCGGCGCTATGTTTCCGTTGACGGGGGCATGATGGACAATATCCGGCCGGCTCTTTACAGCGCGAAATATGAAGCAGCTATCTGCAACAAAATAGGCCAGGAGTCCGGGGAGCTGGTTACGCTGGCCGGGAAAGCCTGCGAGTCCGGGGATATTTTGATCCGGGATATTTATCTGCCGCCCCTGGAAAGCGGTGATATTGTTGCTGTATTCAGCACAGGCGCCTACTGTTATTCCATGTCCAGCAATTACAACCGGAATCCCCGCCCGGCTGTCGTTTTTGTCCGTAACGGTGAGCCGAGGATTGTTGTGCGCAGGGAATCGTACGAGGATTTGATTGCGCTGGATGTATTGTAGCGGCCTCTTGGGTTGTGGAGGTTGGTATTTTTTGACGGAAGGGCGGTAAAAAGATGATATTTACCAAGATGCACGGCCTGGGCAACGATTTTATTGTTGTAGATAACCTGGAAGGGCAGCACAGTCCGGAAGAGATGGCGAAAAAAGCTCCATCACTCTGCCACAGGCATTTTGGTATCGGTGCAGACGGCCTGGTCCTGCTGAACACTTCACGGGAAGCTCCTTTTGCCATGCAGATCTTTAACCCCGACGGTAGTGAGGCGGAGATGTGCGGTAATGCCATCCGCTGCCTGGGCAAGTATGTCTGGGACCGGAAGATGATTAACGGGGACAGGGTTTCCATCCAGACCGGTGCCGGGATTATGGAGTTGGCATTGAATATCCAGGGTTCGGAGGTAAAAGGGATCCGGGTGAACATGGGACAGCCGATCCTGGACAGCCAGCAGATTCCCGTAGCAGGTCCTGAGCGAAAAGTGATCGATGAGCCCATTACCGCCGGGGACAAGACCTTTAAGTGCACCGCAGTAAGTATGGGCAACCCCCACTGCATCATTTTTGTGGACTCCCTGGAAGATATCCCCTGGAAAACATGGGGCCCTTTGCTGGAGAACCATAGCATGTTTCCCCGGCGGACCAACGTGGAATTTGTAGAAATCCTTGGGCCAGGCGAAGTCCGGGTCAATGTTTGGGAGAGAGGGGCAGGCCCAACTTTGGCCTGCGGTACCGGGGCCTGCGCTACAACTGTGGCGGGTGTTATTACAGGGCGCCTGGAAGAAAATGTTGTAGTCCACCTTCCCGGGGGCACCCTGACTATTCAATGGAAGCAAGGGCAGCCTGTTTATATGGAGGGTCCTGCTGAGGAAGTATACCGGGGGGAAGTCTCTTTGGAGCGCATACAGTAAAAAGACTGTTCTTTCTAATTGCACTTTGCCCTGGAATAGCGCTTAAATGTTTTGATCCATTAGATATTGAAGCTCGGGCTTCATTGATGTTTGCCCAGAACATAACTTTTGTTGTATATAATTCCGCGCGCTTCAGATCACTTTTTTCATCTTTCTGCTGGTAAAGCGGAACATCATAGATGTCTTATGGGTTATTGAAATTATCTTTCTTTAGGAGGGCATGCTCTATGAACGAACAAACATCAGAAAGAATTCGCCAGCTACCCCGGTATTTGTTTGCTGAGATCGACAAGAAGATTAAAGAGGCCATGAACAAGGGAGTCGATGTGATCAAGCTGGGTATCGGCGATCCCGACACCCCGACGCCAGACTATATCATCGAGCGCATGAAGGAAGAAGTGGCCAAGCCCCGCAATCATACCTATCCTCCCGATGAAGGGTTGCAGGAATTCAGGGAAGCGGTGGCTGCTTATTACCAGAAAAGGCACAAAGTGGACCTGGACCCCGAGACCGAGGTCCTTCCCTTAATCGGTTCCAAGGAGGGTATTGCTCACATTGCCTTTTGCTTTACCGATCCCGGTGATGTGAACCTGGTGCCTGATCCCGGGTATCCTGTATATGGTATCGGGACCAAGTTTGCCGGGGGAGCTCCTCACCTGATGCCCCTGGTCAAAGAAAATGATTTTCTGCCCGTTTTTGACCATATCCCGGAAGAGGCCGCTCAAAAAAGCAAGCTTTTGTTTTTAAACTACCCCAACAACCCCACTGGCGCTGTTGCCTCCCCGGAGTTTTTCCAGGAAGCGGTGCAGTATGCCAAAAAACATAACCTGGTTGTCTGCCATGATGCCGCCTACAGCGAGGTGGCCTTTGACGATTACGAGCCCTTAAGCTTCCTCGAGGTGGACGGGGGCAAGGATGTAGCCATCGAGTTTGGCTCCCTGGCCAAGACATTTAACATGACCGGGTGGCGGATTGGGTATGCCGTGGGCTGCCGGCAGGCCGTGGAAGCCCTGTACCGGTTTAAAACCAATGTAGATTCCGGGCTATTCAAGGCCATTCAGTACACAGGGGTGGAGGCGTTGAGCAATCCCAAAATGGAGCCCTTTATCAAGGAACTGCGGGAAATGTACCGTGAAAGGCGTGATGTGGTGGTCGATGCACTTCAGGAAGCGGGTTGGCCCATTGAAGCGCCCCGGGGCACTTTTTATGTCTGGGCACCTGTCCCCAAGGGCTACACCTCCCAGGATTTTGTAGCCCACCTGCTGGAAGAGACGGGGGTTGTAGTCACCCCGGGCAAAGGATTTGGTGAGCACGGTGAAGGATATTTCCGCATTGCCCTGACCGTGGACAAGAACAGGATGCGTGAAGCCATGGAGCGGATTAAAAACACGGTTCAGTTTCGCTAAAATACGCATAGAATGAAATATGATCAAAGGGGATGATTTTTATGGCAGGATACAATGTGGCTATCGTCGGCGTAACGGGTAACGTCGGCCAGGTCCTGATTGAAGTGTTGCGGGAAAGAAACTTTCCCGTGAAGGAATGGAAATTGTTGGCTTCGGCCCGGTCGGCCAACAAGGTGATCAACATTGGCGGGAAGGACTATCCCGTAGAAGAGGCCAAGCCCGAAGCCTTTGCCGGTGTGGATTTTGCCTTTTTCAGTGCCGGGGGCGATATCAGCAAGGAGTTGGCGCCCGAAGCGGTTAAACAAGGTGCTGTAGTTGTTGACAACAGCAGTGCTTTCCGCATGGACCCAGAAGTGCCGCTGGTGGTTCCTGAAGTGAACCCTGATGCGGCCCGGAAGCACAAAGGGTTAATCGCCAACCCCAACTGTTCCACCATCCAGATGGTTGTGGCGCTGCAGCCCCTTCAACAGGCTGCCGGGTTGAAGCGCGTCGTTGTGGCTACGTACCAGTCTGTTTCCGGTGCCGGGAAGGAAGCCGTGGACGAACTGACAGACCAGAGCCGGGCCATCCTGGATGACCAGGAAGTTGTCAAGGAGCGGATTCCGTTCAAGGGCGCGCCTAAAAATCACCAGATTGCCTTTAACATGGTTCCACATATTGATGTATTCGAGGAAGACGACTATACCAAGGAAGAAATGAAAATGATCCGGGAAACGCGTAAAATCATGGGGCTTCCTGAACTGCCTATCACTGCCACCACGGTGCGGGTCCCGGTGTTTAACGGCCACAGCGAGGCGGTGAACGTGGAGCTGAATGCAGCGCTATCGCCGGAAAAAGCCCGGGAACTTTTTTCCTCGGCCCCCGGAATTCTTGTTTGGGATAACCCGGAAGAACTGCTTTATCCCATGCCCATTGACACAGAAAACCGGGATGAAGTTTTCATCGGGCGCATTCGCGTTGACCGCTCTGTTCAGCATGGGCTCAATATGTGGGTTGTTTCGGACAATATTCGTAAAGGTGCAGCCACAAATTCCATCCAAATCGCGGAACTGTTAATTTAAGCTTATATCCAGCAAGGAATAATCGAATTTTTTGGGAGACTGGGGTGACGTAAACTTGAAAATTGTTGTTCAAAAATTTGGAGGAACTTCTGTATCGACCCCTGAGAAAAGAGAAAAAGTAATAAAATGTGTCCAGGAAGCCCTTGACCAGGGCTACAGCGTGGTTCTGGTTGTCTCGGCCATGGGCCGCCATGGCGATCCGTACGCCACCGATACTCTGAAATCCCTGGGATTGGACTCATACCCCGATATCGCCTTGCGGGAGCTTGACCTGGTCATGTCCTGCGGAGAAACGATTTCTGCCGTGGTGATGGCGGCGACCCTCTCCAATAATGGGGTTGCTTCCTGTGCCATGACAGGCATCCAGGCCGGTTTTATTACCGATGGCCATTACAGTGAAGCTGAAGTTGTTGACTGCCAGCCCTCCAGGGTGAAAGACATGCTGCGGGAGGGGCATGTCCCGGTGGTGGCAGGTTTTCAGGGTGCCGACGTCAGCGGGGAGGTGAACACCCTGGGACGGGGCGGAAGCGATACGTCGGCAGTAATTCTCGGCGCTGCGCTGGACGCTGAAAAGGTGGAGATTTTTACTGACGTTTCAGGGATCATGACCGCGGATCCCGGGCTGTTAAAGGAAGCCCGGGTCATTCAACAAATCACCTACGGCGAAGTCTGCCAGCTGGCCTATGAGGGGGCGCGGGTGATTCACCCCCGGGCCGTGGAAGTGGCCATGAGAAATAATGTATCTGTAGTGGTAAAAAACCCGGATGACTCAGGTTCCGGGACGCTAATAACGGGGGAATCTTCTTTGAGAGATGGCAGTTACAGTACCCGCGGCCGACGGGCCGTTACCGGCATCGCGCATTCTACTGACCTGGTCCAGTTTGTCATTCGCTTCGAGAAACCGGATCCGTCTCAGGAACTGGAAGTATTTCAATCCATTGGTGAGGCAGGTGTGAACATTGACCTGATCACTGTCTTCCCGGAAATGAATGCGTTTATCGTTAAAAAAGAGCACAGCTACAAAGTGGAAAACATATTGCATAGCCTGGGAGTCTCGTATCATATGGAGACGGACTGCGCCAAGGTTTCTGTTGTCGGAGTGGGCATGCACAGCATGCCCGGGGTTATGGCCCGGGTGGTCAAGGCGTTGAACGAGCAAAACGTGGAAATACTGCAGTCAGGTGACTCCAATATTACCATCTCTTTGCTGATGAAGCAGAAGGATCTGGCCTTGGCGGTAAAAACCCTGCACGACAACTTCCACCTGTCAGAGCAGAGTTGATCCAAGCGCGCGAAAATAATGCTTGACAAAAGCTTACAGTACAGTTTACAATGTTTGTTACATTAGATAGTGTGACTTCCATGATGGGGAGAAGTAAGTAGCCCTGGATGGCTGCAGAGAGCCGGGCAAGCTGCGAACCGGTGCTTTCCAGCTACCGAAATACACCCCGAAGAAGCAGACCGAAAGCACGCATTGCAGGCAGCATTTCCTGTGTTTGCGGCCAGTAGGCTCTGACGGGAACTCCAGCCGTTAAAATGGAGGGGATATAAGGCCTGGGAGGCTCAGGTCCGTATCCTGAAACGAGGTGGGGCAGGCAATGAACGTTGGCTGCTCAACCAGGGTGGTACCGCGTGAAGCTAAAGCTTCCGTCCCTGAGGGACGGAAGCTTTTTTGGTTCTGCGCCCGACATGGGCACGTCTGCCGGGAGTGGCACCATCTCCGCTGGGAAGGTGCCGGGTGCTGAAAACCGGTATTTTGAAGGGAAGCAATTTTTTTCATCTCTGTTATGGCTTGTTCGTGTTATGGCTTGTCCATCGTAATGAATTGTCTTCAAAGGGGTAAAATTATACAACTGGGAGGTTTTTTAAAATGATCGTCGTTTTGAATCCGGGCGTTGAAGAGATTGAAATCAAAGAGGTTGAAGACAGGTTGAAGAGGTTGGGTTTTGGTGTGCACCGCTCCACGGGGGAAAACCGGACCATTTTAGGTGCTCTTGGAGCGCCCAAGGAAGACGCCAGGGATGCTCTTCAGGTGATGCCCTGCGTGGAAAAGGTGGTGATTATTTCCCAGCCCTTTAAGCTGGTCAGCAAGGAATACCGGAAGGAAAGGACCGAGTTTGAAGTTGGAGGCACTTTAATCGGCGGTGACAGGCTGGTCCTTGTGGCAGGCCCCTGTGCTGTGGAAGGTCGGGATGAGTTCCTGGAAGCCGCCAAGCTGGCCAAGGAAGCCGGGGCCCATTTCTTGAGAGGAGGCGCCTACAAACCCCGCACTTCTCCCTACAGTTTTCAGGGCCTGGAAGAAGAAGGGTTGAAAATTATGGCTGAAGCCAGGGACCAGACCGGCCTGCCAATCATCACCGAGGTTCTTGACCAGCATTCCGTGGAAGTGGTCGCCCGGTACGCTGACATTGTCCAGGTAGGGACCCGGAACATGCAGAACTTCAGGTTGTTAAGTGAATTGGGTCAAATTAACCGACCGGTTTTGCTTAAACGGGGCATGTCGGCTACCATAGAAGAATGGTTGATGGCGGCGGAATACATTGTCAGCGGGGGGAATTCCAGGGTGATACTTTGTGAGCGGGGAATCAGGACCTTTGAAACTATGACCCGCAATACCCTGGATATCAGTGCTGTCCCCATCGCCAAAGAATTGAGCCACCTGCCTGTTTTTGTCGACCCCAGCCACGGGACTGGCGACTGGCGCTGGGTTACGCCCATGAGCCTGGCCGCGGTGGCTGCAGGGGCTGACGGCCTGATGGTTGAAATGCACCCCAGGCCCCAGGAAGCGCTTTCTGACGGTTCGCAGTCATTGACTCCCGATAAGTTTCTCGAAATGAAGACGATGGTGGAAAGGGTGGCACAAAGCATTGGAAGAACGCTCTAACAACCCCCTGTTTGACAAGTGCTGCATCATTGGGCTGGGCCTGATGGGTGGTTCCCTGGGTATTTCCATGAAGCGTTACGGGGTGGCCCGGGAATGCTGGGGGTTTGATCAAAACATGTCGGCGATGCAGGAAGCCCGGTCCCGAGGCGCTGTTGACCGGGCAGAAGATCTGGAGCAGGCCCTTGATAGTGCAGACCTGGTGGTCCTGGCTCTGCCCATTCGTCAAACAATTGAAATGTTAAAAAAGATTGGACCCCACTTGAGGGCAGGCGCTGTGGTCACCGATGTGGGAAGCACGAAAGAGAGCATTGTCCAGGCCATGGAAACATACCTTCCCACCGGCATATCAGCCGTTGGGGGCCATCCCATGGCTGGTTCAGAAAAAACGGGTATTGAAGCTGCAGATCCCCTGCTGCTGGAGAATGCCGTTTACCTGCTGACGCCGGCAAGTAATGTGTCCCGTGATGTAGTTGAAAAAATGGAACAAATGGTTTACGCTATGAAAGCGTACCCCGTGGTGCTCCAGGCGGAAAGCCATGATCACCTGGTTGCCCTGGTCAGCCACTTGCCTCACCTGCTTGCTGTGGCCCTGGTCAATACATTGCGCTGCTCTCCAGGGGAAAGAGAACTCCTGCCGGCATTGGCCGGGGGAGGTTTCCGGGATACCACGCGCATTGCCATGGGAGACGCTTCCCTTTGGTATGATATTTTCTCCACCAACAGCCGCTCCTTAAAGGAAGCTCTCCAGGCTTTCCAGGTGCAAGTGGACCAGCTCTGGTCCCTGTTGGAAAATGAACAGGAACAAGAAGCCCGGGATGAGCTGGAACAAGCCAGGAAATACCGCAGGGCACTGCCTTACCGCGGCAAAGGGCTCATGCCTGAAGTATTTGAACTGATTATCATGCTTCCCGATGTGCCGGGGGTCATTGGAAAAGTGGCCACACTGGTGGGTGAAGCCGGGTTAAATATCAGTGAAGTTGAAATGCTGAAAAACCGGGAAAATGAAGGCGGCAGCATCCGCCTGGGGTTCGGCCGGCTGGCAGAACGTGATGAGGCGCTTTTAGTCCTGGAAGAAGCAGGCTACCGCTGCTGGAAACGGGGCTAACGAGGCTAACGAGATCTAATAAAGAATAGAAAAAGAGTTGGCGGCCTCCTCCCGGGGGAGAATACGGGGTTTCTATGTGTAAACGCTGGTTTTTAGGGTCTAAGGATAAAGGAAACCAGCAGATTATAATCTAGGGGGAACTTGATCATGCAGATAACTATAGAGCCCGCAGGGCGGTGCCGGGGAACCATCTCGGTGCCCGGGGATAAGTCCATCTCCCACAGGGCAGCGATTTTTTCTTCCCTGGCAAATGGTCAGGTGGAGATTGAAGGGTTTCTCAATGCCGAGGATCCCAGGGCAACCCTGGAATGCATGAAAATGCTGGGTGTTGAAGTGAACGAGACAGGGGATCAGGAACAAGGAAAAGAGCAAAAAGTTAAGCAAACCCTGCGTATCCGGGGCCGGGGCCTTAAGGGGCTGGAAGAAGCTCCCGATATCCTTGATGCCGGCAATTCAGGCACTACGGCCAGGCTGTTGGTGGGGCTTTTGTCTGCCCAGCCTTTTTATACGGTTTTGACCGGGGATGCTTCGCTAAGAAAACGCCCCATGGGCCGGATCAGCGAACCCTTGCGGCAGATGGGAGCACAGATCGATGGGCGTAAAGAAGGCACTCTTTTGCCTTTGACCATCCGGGGGCAAGATCTGTCCTCGATCAACTTCAATTCCCCTGTAGCCAGTGCTCAGGTAAAATCTGCCCTGCTCCTGGCAGCGCTGCAGGCCGGGGGGACAACAACCATTACAGAGCCAGGGTTGTCCAGGGACCATACAGAAAGGATGCTGCTCCATTTTGGAGTCCCGCTTAAATGGGGCCCCAGGGGGGAAATCATCCTGGAAGGCCCGGTGAGCAAACTGGCCGCCGATCATGTCAAGGTCCCGGGAGATATCTCCTCGGCGGCATTTTTTATGGTCGCTGCGGCCCTGGCTCCCCGGGGTGACCTGTTGATCCGGGATGTGGGTTTAAATCCTACCCGCACCGGAATACTGGATGTGTTAAATCAAATGGATGCCCAAATAAGGGTGATAAATCAGAGGGAACACAACCGGGAACCGGTGGGGGACCTCCATGTAAAAGGGGGTAAAAGTCTCCGGGGTGTGGAAGTGCCAGGCGAAATAATTCCCCGCCTGATTGATGAAATCCCCATTCTGGCTGTGGCAGCAGCTTTTGCCGAGGGAGAAACCCGGATCAAGGGGGCAGGGGAATTAAGGGTAAAGGAAAGCGACCGGCTGCAGGCTTTAAGCCGGGAACTGAAAAAAATGGGGGTCCCTGTGGAAGAGTTCCCTGACGGACTCTCTATTCAGGGTAGCAAGACGATTTCAGGCGGCCGCGTGTTTAGCCATGGGGATCACCGCATCGCTATGTCCCTGGCTATTGCAGGACTTTTTGCTGAACAGGAAACCGTGATTGACGGAGTGGACTCCGTCCCGGTGTCGTTTCCCGGGTTTTTTGATCGGTTAAAAGAAATTGACGGATAAAATTGCATTTGAAAGAGGATTTTTCCTGGAAAAGAAGAATAATTAACTTATCAAACCCAGGAAAGATATGGATAGGTTAAAGGTGGGGGAAGGCTTTGTGCAGGCAGGTATTGCTTGGGGGAGTGTTTGCTCTTCTTTTTCTTTTAAGCGGTTTTTTTCTAGGCCAACATACGGATTTCACCCGGTATAACTGGCAATCCCTGTGGCAGCGCCTGGTTTTTTACAATCCCCTGGATATGGAGCAGGTAAACCAGGCTGAGCCGAACAATAGTCAACCTGCAGGCCTGGATGTAAGCCCGGTCGGTGAGCCTGAAGCAGTCCGGGTGGCGGGGGATGATTTGTCTTTCCCTTCTTATATCGGTCATTTTACCCTGGAAAAACTCTTGTCGGGGGAAGAAGCTCTGGAGTTATCCCAAAGGATTCACGGTGACGAAGCGCCTTTAACTCATGTCAATGTGGCCTTTTACCGGCACAGGGAAGAACAGGTGATTCTCTGGGTTTTTGAGCTGGAAAGCCTGGAAGATGCGGCAAGCCACCTGGAGAAAATGAACATTCGCCTGAAAGAAGAGGGGCGAAATGGTGGAAGAGCGAACTCATTTTACCTGAAGGACGAAAAAATATATCATGCCCAGCAGTTGAGCATGGATAATTATTACTATAAAAAAGATCGGATGATCTTCTGGCTCTCCCTGGCCTCTCATGACCCTGTTTCCCGATTTTTAACCTTTTACCAGCACTTTTAATTATTAGGAGAACTGAGATATATGTTTGAACAGGTTGAGGATCTGGGGATACTTTATCCCTCCTTGTTTGCCCGTTATGTGCAAAAAGATCCCGAAGTACTGTCTTGTTTTGCTGTTCCGTACCAGGAGATGGGCGTTTATCGACAACTGGCGGCAAGGCTTGCTGAAAGTCCCCCCTGGCAGCTGCCGAAAAAGCTTGTGGCGAAACAAAATGAAGGGATTTTAAAAAACCAGTCCAGGCTGTCCAGGTTGCTGAAGAAAAAAATTTTGGATGAAAACACGCTATTTGTCATCACCGGTCAGCAGCCGGGTCTGCTGACCGGTCCTGTTTACGGAATTTATAAAGCAATGACAGCGGTGAAGCTGGCTGCCCGCCTGGAGGAACAGCTGCAAAGGCCTGTCCAGCCCCTGTTTTGGATCGCCGGCGAAGACCATAATGTTTTCGATTTAGTCCGGTTGTTCTTGCTGGATTCCCAGGGCAAACTGGCCCGGGTCCGCCTGAATTTTCCCGGATTTGGCCCTCCTGTAGGGGAAATTTGCCTGGACCAGGATGACATGCTGGCTGTGTTGAAACGCCTGGAAGAATTAACCCCGCAAAGTCCGTACAAAAATGAAGTGCTGCAAAGCTTACGGGAAATAACGATTCACTCCAGCACCATGACGGACTGGTTTGCAGGGCTGATGCAACTTCTTTTTCATCAGCACAAACTGGCCCTTTTGGATCCTTTGGATCTGTCCAAAAACGGTGCATATATTCCTTTGCTGCTCAAAACGGTGGAACTGGGGCCGCAAATACACCAGTGCCTGGACTCAGCCGAGAAAAGCTTGGCCCAAAAAGGCTTTTCTCCCCAGGTTGACAGAACTGGACAGGAGTCTTTTCTCATGATAGTCTGGGAAGGACGACGGTACGCCCTGTACAGGGATGGAGACACTTTTTTTACGGCAAAAGGGGAGCTTTCCCTGACCCGCTACGAGCTGATCTCCATGTTCCAGTCAGAACCGTGGCGCTTTAGCCCCAATGTCTTGCTCCGCCCCCTGTTCCAGGACAGCCTATTCCCCAACCTGGCGTATATCCCCGGCCCTGGAGAACTGGCTTATTTTACGCAGTTGCAAGAAGTGTACCGGCTGTTTGGTCTGGAAATGCCTGTTTTATTTCCCCGCCTGGGGGTTACCTTGTTGGAAGCCTGGCAAAAGGAGCTGCAGCAGAAACATGGGTTTTCCTTTGCCGATGCCCTGACCTATGCCAGCTCTGCCTGTGAGGATCCGGCAAAAAAAGAAGGAGAACCGGTGGAAAAGGAAATGATCCGTCACTATGTCTGGCCCCGGTGCAGACCCCAGGAAAGAGTATTCAACCTGTTTCCTTTTTTGCTCCGGCACGGCTGGCCTTTTTGGGAAGATTTCTCGCGGAACTTTCCGGAACAGGAAGGACACTATCTGTATTCCTTGGGGAGTGAAAGATGATGAAGCTGGACCTGCTGGCTTTTGGCCCGCACCCCGATGATGTGGAAATTGGCGCCGGTGGAACCTTGGCCCTTCATGCGGAGTTGGGTTATCGCTGTGGTATTGTTGACCTGACTGCAGGTGAAATGGCCAGTAACGGGACCGTGGAAGAGCGCCGGCATGAAGCCTGGCAGGCCCAACAAGCTCTGGGCTGCCTGAGCCGGGAATGTCTTCAACTCCCTGATGCCCACCTGGAAGTAAACCAGGAAGGCATTTACAAGGTAGTTTCCGCCTTGCGAAAATACCAGCCCGCAGTTGTCCTGGCCCCTTATTACAGGGATGACAGGCACCCTGACCACAGTGCCACCGGTGAGCTGGTCCGCCGTGCCGCATACCTTTCGGGACTGCGCCGGTTTCCTGTGGAAGGCGAACCTTTTCGCCCGCAAAAACTGCTGTTTTTCCTCTTATCGGTGCAGCGGGAGCCGGACCTGATCCTGGATGTTTCGTCTGTTTACGACAAAAAAGAAGAAGCGATTAAGGCCCACCAGAGCCAGTTTTTTCTACAACGTTCTGACCAGGAACCCACCATGGTAAATATACCCATTTTTTTGCGTTATATCAGGAGCAGGGATAGTTATTTCGGAACGCTTATCGGCGCTCTTTGGGGAGAGGGAATGGTGGTCAATGAAAAACCGGCAATTCCAGATCTTGTTGAGTGGAGTGGGTCAAGATGAAAATTGGTCAATTGTGCTTTCCGACCCCTGGTGGGAGCGGAGTGGTAGCAACCGAACTGGGAAAAGAACTGGCGCGAAAAGGACATGAAATTCATATCATTTCCTATGATTTGCCCTTTCGCCTGGGAGCTCAAGAAAATATCTACTACCATAAAGTGAACCTGCGCCAGTATCCTCTTTTTCCGCACCCTTTCCTGACAGTGGAAATAACAGCCAAGATTGTGGAGGTAATCAAAACGTATTCCCTGGATATCATTCACGTCCATTATGCGCTTCCCAATGTCCTTTCCGCTGTCCTGGCTCGGGAGATCGCCGGGGATGTCCGTATTGTTACCACAGTCCACGGCACGGACGTGACGGTTTGGGGTAAGGACCCTTCCATTAAACCGGTTATTCGTTACGGGTTGGAGCAAAGTGACGCTGTCAGCGCGGTATCCCGCAGCTTGAAAAGCGATGTCCGGGCCAACCTGGAACTGGAGAACCCGGTCCAGGTGATCTATAATTTCGTGGACACCCATTTTTATCAGCGGCTTCCTCAAAGTCCTGCAAGGAAATCCCTGGCTCGAGACGACGAAAAGATTATTCTTCATATCTCCAATTTCCGCCCGGTTAAAAGAATTGATGATCTTCTCCTGGCTTTCTCCCGCCTGGGCAAGACCTTTAAAAAAGCAGTGCTGGTTTTGGCCGGGGACGGGGAAGAGCGGGGCAATATCGAAGAGATGGCTGTAAGGTTGGGAATCAAATCCCGTGTAGTTTTCCTGGGAACCCAGGTGGATCTGGTCCCCTTACTTTCTGCTGCGGACCTGTTCCTCCTCCCCTCGGAGAAAGAAAGCTTTGGGCTGGCAGCCCTGGAGGCGATGGCCTGCAGTGTTCCCGTTGTGGCTACAGAGACAGGGGGGATCCCGGAAATCGTCGAGCACGGGAAAACCGGGCTTTTGGTCCCTGTGGGCGATGTCAACGCCCTGGCGGGGGCTATGCAGTCCATTTTGGACAACCCGGAGCTGCACCATCAAATGGGACTTTTGTCCCGGAAGAAAGCGGAAAATTTCTCTGTGGAGAGGATTATCCCCCAGTATGAAGAATTTTATCAAAGTGGTTTTGTTCATGTCGGTTTCTGACAGTAACGAAAGGCACTGGTTTATACTTTAATCCGGCTCATCTATGACGATAGAGCTTGACCAGAAGGAGGCCGTAAAAAACGTTGATTGCAGTGGTAGACTACGGGATGGGAAATGTAACCAGTGTGCGCAATGGTTTCGAACTTTTAGGCATTGAAACGGTTTTGACCCATGATACCCTGGTTATGGACCGTTGTAAAGGCATTGTTGTGCCTGGAGTGGGGGCTTTTGGGTGTGCTGCTGATGACCTGGAACAGAAAGGGTTGATGGAGTACTTACAACACCGGGAAAGGCAGGGAACGTTTATCCTGGGTATTTGCCTGGGACTGCAGTTGTTCTTTGATGAGAGTGAAGAAGACCCGGGCTTTGAAGGGATGCACCTTTTGCCCGGCCGGGTCATTCGCTTCCCCCACGGGGTGAAGGTCCCCCATATGGGCTGGAACCGGGTCTATTTTACAAGAGAAGATCCTCTTTTTAACCAGGTCCCGGGGGAAAGCCATTTTTACTTTGCCCATTCTTTTTTTGCCAGCCCGGAAAACAAAGAACACGCCCTGGCCCATTGCAACTACGGTGCATCGTTTGCTGCTGCAGTAAAGAAAAACTCGGTATACGGCTTGCAGTTTCATCCGGAAAAAAGTGGCAGGTTGGGGCTGACGATTTTGAAAAATTTTGAAAGGATGGTAGCCGATGCAGATCATTCCAGCAGTTGATCTCCATGGGGGCAAGTGTGTCCGCCTTTTGATGGGGGAAAGAGACCAGGAAACTGTCTACAGCGATAAACCGGCCCAGGTGGCATTGCAGTGGCAGCGGGCAGGAGCCCATCGCCTGCACCTGGTAGACCTGGACGGGGCTTTTGACGGTGCCCCGGTAAATACGCCTGTTATTGAAGAGATTGTTTCCAACCTGTCTATCCCTGTTCAGCTTGGGGGGGGTATCCGTAGCGGGGAGATTGCTGCCAAGGCCCTGGAGTTGGGTGTTCAGCGGGTCATCCTGGGAACGGCTGCAGTGGAAAATCCCCACCTGGTTCGGGAACTGACCCAGGAATACGGGGATAGAATTATTGTCGGCATCGATGCCCGGGATGGGATCGTGGCCATAAAGGGCTGGGTGAAAGGTTCGGGCTTTGATGCGGTGGGATTTGCCCTGACCATGCAGGATTATGGTGTCAAAGAAATCATTTATACGGATATTTCCCGGGATGGCACACTGCAGGGGCCCAACCTTGCTGCCCTGGAGAATATGGCTGCACAATTAACCATCCCCATTATTGCTTCCGGGGGGATCTCTTCCCTGGAAGACTTGAAAAACGTTCAAAAGCTAAAATCTGAGGGAGTCCACGGCATTATTATCGGTCAGGCCCTGTATGCTGGGCAGTTCACCTTGCAGGAAGCCCTGGCCGCTGTACAGAATTAATATTTTATCATTTGTAATTGCTCAGCACTATTTTAAGCGAAGCTTTGGGGACTGTTTTGGTACTCCCGGAGTGAAGAGGAGGACCGACAGGAAAAGCTCCAGGACCATCCACCTGCTTCGCGGCAAGTCACACAATCAGATCAAGGCTGAGCCAGATGCTATCATTTTCAACTATACTTGCTGGTTTACCGCAAGGCTTTTCAAGATCATATTTGTTTACTGGAGGGAGGATCTGTTGTTGGCAAAGCGTATAGTTCCCTGCCTGGATGTGAAAGATGGAAGAGTGGTGAAAGGGGTTCAATTTGTTGACCTGAGAGATGCAGGCGATCCAGTGGAACTGGCCCGGTTTTATGACAGTTCAGGGGCAGATGAACTGGTGTTTTTGGACATAACTGCATCCTACGAAAAGCGTGAGACCATGGTTGATGTGGCTCGCAGGACGGCCCGGGAGGTTTTCATCCCCTTTATTGTCGGTGGGGGGATCGATAACCTGGAACATATTCGGGCCATACTCAAAGCGGGGGCCGATAAGATCTCGCTAAATACCTCTGCTGTAAAAACTCCCCAGTTGATCCGGGAAGGAGCTCATACCTTTGGAAGCCAGTGTATCGTGGTAGCCATTGACGCCTGCTGGAACGAAGAGCTGGATGATTGGGAGGTTTACACCCACGGGGGGCGGACCCCAACGGGAATGTTAGCATTAAAATGGGCGGAAGAGGTGGAAAGCCTGGGCGCGGGAGAAATCCTGCTGACCAGCATGAATGCCGACGGGGGGCAGGACGGATTTGATCTTCCATTAAACCGGGCAGTGGCGGAACGGGTAAACATACCCGTAATTGCTTCAGGCGGTGCAGGCAAAATAGAACATTTTGCCCAGGTATTGACCGAAGGAAAGGCAGATGCAGCCCTGGCGGCCTCGGTCTTTCACTTCCGCCAGTTTTCTGTTATGGAAGTAAAGAACTACTTACAGCAACAGGGTGTGGAGGTGCGTATGACCCATGAGCAGGGATAATAGAGAGAAGAAAACCGATAAAATCGAAGAAATCGCTTTTGAAAAACATGAATTGATCCCCGCCGTTGTCCAGGATGTTGAAAACGGTGAGGTGCTCATGCTGGCCTATATGAACAGGCAGTCCCTGGAAAAAACCCTGGAGACGGGACTGACCTGGTTCTGGAGCCGCAGCCGGCAAAAATACTGGCAAAAAGGGGAATCCTCGGGACATATCCAGGAAGTAAAAGCCATCCACTATGATTGTGATGCCGATACGTTGCTGATCCAGGTCAAGCAAACGGGTCCGGCGTGTCATACGGGGGAGCGAACCTGCTTTTTTAATCTTTTGTTCCAGGAAGGATGGCCAGAAGAGGGGTTACCGGAAGAAAAAAAGTCTGCAGCGATAAGTGAACATGAACATGAACTGCTGCCCTGGCTGACAGAACTGATCCGGGAAAGAGCGCGCAGCCAACCGGAAGGTTCTTATGTTGCTTCTTTGTTGCAGGAAGGTAAAGACGGGATGTTGAAGAAAGTGGTGGAGGAAGCGGCTGAGGTGGTAATTGCTTCCAAGAACGACTCCAGGGAAGAGCTGGTTTATGAAACGGCCGATCTGCTCTTTCATCTACTGGTCCTGTTGGAAGCTTCAGGGGTCCGCAGCGGTGAAGTGGTCAGTGAACTTATTTCCAGGAAGGGGGGAAATCATGCTAAAGATGTCGACTCGGGGTGAATATGGCGTTCGAGCCATGATCGAGTTGGGCCTGATGAAAAGCGGTTCCTTGACAGTCCAGGAGATATCCACCCGGCAGGGCATCTCTGCCAAATACCTGGAACACCTGCTGGCTTTACTGAAAAAAGCTGAACTGGTCCAGAGCGTAAGGGGTCCCAGGGGAGGCTACTTCCTGGCACGACCGTCCGGGGAGATCAACTTGGCTGAAATCCTGGTTGCCCTGGAGGGTAACAGTGCGCCGGTGGGATGCTTGCGCGATGATGCCGTTGAAACGGAGACGTGTATCTGGCAGGAAAAATGTGCACTGCAAACAGTTTGGCTTGATGTTCATGAAAGCATCATGCAGACGCTAAGGGAAATTATCCTGGAAGATATCTGTGAAAAACAGAAGGACATTCAGGACGATACAATAATGTATCATATCTAACAAAAGGGAAGCGAGCAAGATGGAGTATTCTCAGATCGAAACACAGCTGGGCCCAGTAGTTATCTACTTTACCCGGGATCAAATTAAGCGGATAACCCTGGGACAGGAAAGCGATGACCTGCTCCTGTCAAGGGCGAGCCCTGCTGAGTGTCTGCCGTGGCCGGACCTGGAGACCGAACTGGCAAATTATTTTCGGGGCATGCCGATAGTAAATAAATATCCGGTTTGCCTGGAAGAATACAGCGACTGGACCCGCAGGGTGCTGCTGATTGCATCTGCCATCCCTTACGGGGAGGTCTGCTCTTACAAGCAGGTTGCGGCCAACGCCGGTTCTCCCGGGGGAGCACGGGCAGCTGGACAGGCGCTTTCCCGTAACCGGACTCCCTTGTTAATTCCCTGCCACCGGGTGGTGGGGCAAAAGAGAAACCTGGTGGGATTCGGTTCGGGCCTGACCTGGAAAAAAGGGTTGCTGGAACTGGAAAGGGGAACAAAGGATGCGCTATTTAACCGCGGGTGAATCCCACGGGCCTGCACTGACAGGTATTATTGAAGGCCTGCCGTCCGGTTTGCTGCTGGACGAAGGGTTCATTTCTGCCCAACTTGCCCGCAGGCAGGGTGGTTACGGCCGGGGGGGGCGTATGGCCCTGGAAAAGGACCGGGTCCGTTTTTTGGCCGGTGTGCGCTTTGGCCGGACTTTAGGCAGCCCCGTGACCCTGTTGATTGAAAACAAGGATTGGGTAAACTGGCAGGATATAATGTCACCTTCACCCCTTCCTGAGCAGGCGGGGGATGCTGAAAATGATCAGTCAAGGCTGAACAAAGAAGGCGAAAGCAGGGCTGTTACCAGTCCCCGCCCCGGGCATGCCGACCTGGCCGGGGGATTGAAATACGGGCACCGGGATCTGCGCAATGTCCTGGAACGGGCCAGCGCCCGGGAGACAGCCATGCGGGTAGCTATCGGTGCCGTGGCCGGCCTGCTGCTGCGCCACTTTCAAATCGACCTGGCCGCCTTTGTCCTCTCCGTAGGCGATGTAGAGGCGGAGGTCCCGGAGCGAGATTTCCCTTTGGCTGAACTCCGGGGGGCTGTGGCGGAGTCGGAGTTATATTGTCCTGACCTGTCGGCTACCAGGGAGATGATCCAGGCGATTTTGCAGACCCGGGAAGAAGGGGATACCCTGGGCGGTATTTTTGAGGTTCGGGTAGACGGCCTGCCTCCAGGCCTGGGAAGTCATGTTCAGGCGGACAGGCGCCTGGATGGACGCATTGCAGCAGCATTGATGAGTATCCCCGGGATCAAGGGGGTCGAAGTGGGTCTGGGGTTTGAAGCGGCCCGGCGGAAGGGCTCCAGGGTCCACGATGCCATCTTAACTGATGAAAAAGCCGGCTTTGTCCGGGAGACAAACCGGGCCGGCGGGCTGGAAGGCGGAATCACTAACGGTGAGCAGCTGGTGGTCCGGGCAGCCATGAAACCGATTCCCACGCTGCTTAATGCTCTGCCCAGCGTTGACTTGCGCACCATGGAACCGGTGAAGGCGGCCGTTGAGCGGTCCGATGTTTGTGCCGTGCCTGCTGCTTCTGTTGTAGGTGAAGCAGTTGTAGCCTGGGAGCTGGCCCGTGCCTTTTGCGAGAAATTTGGCGGGGATTCCATGACCGAACTGGAACAGTCCTTTCAACATTACCAGGAAATAATGAAAAACTTGTACGTGGAGAAAGAATAATGATATTTAAAATTCCAATAAAAACTGGAAGTGACCGGTACCCCGTTTATATCGGGTGTCAGTTCCTGGACAGGTTAGGCCCGGTGCTTAAAAATCATGTAAAGGCCCGGGCCATTCTACTTGTAAGCGATGCAGGGGTGACCCCCTTGTATGCCCGGGAATGCAGGATTGCTCTTGAAGCCGGGGGATTCTCAGTCAAGTTGGCGGAAATTCAGGGCGGGGAGACCCATAAATCCCTGGAGACAGCCTCTGCCTTGTATGACCGGGCCATTGAAGTGGGCCTGGATCGGTCCGATGCTGTCCTGGCTCTGGGGGGAGGTATTACCGGTGACCTGGCTGGATTTGTTGCCGCTACGTACCTGCGCGGTATTGGCTTCATCCAGGTTCCCACCACTTTGCTGGCCATGATCGACAGCAGCGTGGGGGGGAAGGTGGCTGTAAACCATCCCCGGGGTAAAAACCTGATCGGGGCTTTTTATCAGCCCAATTTAGTATGTGCCGATACAGCTTTGCTCCAGTCGTTACCGGAACGAGAGTTCAATGCCGGCCTGGCTGAAATGGTCAAGTCCGGCCTTATCGGCGATGAAAGGCTCTTTGAGCGTATGGAAGCGCTGAGCCCGGATGGAGGGGTGAGTAAAATAGAGGCCCTGAGACCCTCCAGCCTGATGCTGAAAAAGCTCATTGCCCGGTCGGTCCTGCTGAAAAAGAAGGTGGTCCAGGAAGACGAAAAGGAACTGGGTTTGCGCCGGGTGTTGAACCTGGGACATACCTTTGGCCATGCCCTGGAAGCATCGACGGGTTATACCTATTTCCTGCATGGTGAAGCGGTAGCCTGGGGTATGGCCCTGGCGGCCCGCCTGTCCCGTTATTTAGGGCTTTTAAGCCTGGAGCGAGAAAGGCGGATTATCCGGGTCGTCCGTTGGTTGAACCCGCCTGAGCCTCCCGGATTTATAACCGGCGAAAGCCTGGAACAAGCCCTGCAGTACGATAAAAAGCGGGAGCAGGAGACCCTGATTTTTATCTTGCCCGTTGAAGCGGGCGGCGTGACTGTTTGCCGTTCTCCTTCCAGGAAGCTCCTAAAAAAAACCCTGGATGATTTTCTTCTAGGAAACATATGAGTATTCCCGGAAGATTGTATATTTTTCCTTTGCACCGGGCAAAAAAAAGGATAAAATAAATGTAAGGTTTTATCCAACTGCTCAGGGCTTTTGTAAGCGAGGTTGTGGAACAGTTCGGTCGCTCCCAAGGAAGCAGGGAAGCATGAGAACCGTCCCCTTGCTTCCTGTGTGCAGTTGTGTTACTTTTTGACAAAGCAGGTGTTGATCTTGGCACAGGAGCAGGTTTCGAAAAAACTATTGACGCTGGACGATATCCAGAATCACCAGGCTGTTGTGGCCTATATCCGAAAAGCCAATGCCAATATGGGTTCCCTGGGTTATACGGAGCACGGGTTTCGGCATACGGATATGGTGGCCAATACGGCCTACAGGGTGATGAAAGACCTGGACTTCAAGCAAAGGGATGCAGAGTTGGCGGCCATAGCCGGCTACCTGCACGATATCGGCAACGTAGTGGAACGCAGCCACCATTATTACACAGGCGCCCTGATCGCCATGGGGCTGTTGAAAGAGATGGGTATGGATGAACTGGAGATTGCCGAGGTAGCTGCTGCCATCGGAAATCACGACGAGGCCAACGGGCGGCCGGTCAGCAATGTTTCCGCGGCGGTGATCCTGGCCGACAAGGCGGATGTGCACCGCTCGCGGGTCCAAAACCGGGACTATTCCACTTTTGATATCCATGACAGGGTTAATTATGCCGTGGAAGAGTCTATGCTGGATTTGGATCCTGAAGAACGGATCATCACGCTCAAGCTGAAAATTGACACTAATATCAGCAGGGTTATGGAATACTTTGAAATCTTCCTGACGCGCATGTTGTTATGCCGTCGCGCGGCGGACTTTTTGTCCACCCGCTTTTCCCTGGTGATCAATGAGGCACAGCTGCTTTAATACAAAGATAGAGGGGGATGATTGGATTTGCCTCGAAAAAAACGAACCAGGACCGGCCTGGTCATCTTTACAATCATATCTTTAATACTTGTATCCGGGTCGGCCTTTTTTTTGGCCAACTGGGAGGACTACCTGGGTAAAGGCCTGGATTTGGAGGGCGGTGTTTATGTCCTCCTGGAGGCGGAGGCCGTGGATGACGAGGACTTGGACCATGATGCCATCCAGAGGGCCATAACTGTCATCCGCAGCCGGATTGACGAACTGGGAGTAGCCGAACCCGTCCTGCAGCGGGAAGGGGACCGGCGGTTGCGGATCGAGCTTCCCGGGATTGAAGATCAGGCCCAGGCCATGGAAGTGATCGGCCGGACAGCCCGGTTAACTTTTGTCAGCCCGGAGGAGGAAGAGCTGTTAACCGGGGCCAACCTGGATACGGCCTACTTTACCCGGGGGCAGATGAACGAGCCCCTGGTCGCCCTGGAGTTTGATGCGGAAGGGGCCGAGAAGTTTGCCCAGGCGACCCGGGAGTACCTGGGCCAACCCATTTATATATACCTGGACGATGAACTTGTTTCGGCGCCGTCAGTGGAAAATATCATTACCGATGGCAATGCCGTAATTACCGGCATTGATTCCTCGGACGAGGCGCGGGATATCGCTATTATGCTTCGTTCCGGGGCTTTGCCTGTAAACCTGGTGGAACTGGAAACCCGTTCCGTGGGCCCTGTCCTGGGCGAAAATGCGCTCCAGTTGAGCTTTTCTGCCGGCCTGGTAGGGCTGGGTATCGTCATGGTTTATATGCTCATTTACTACCGCTTTGCCGGGTTGATCGCCGATATCAGCCTGGTGGTCTACCTGGCCCTGGTATTTTTAATCCTGTCGGCTTTTAACGCCACCCTGACGCTGCCCGGGATAGCCGGACTGATCCTGTCCATCGGTATGGCAGTGGATGCCAACATCCTGATTTTTGAACGGGTTAAAGAAGAACTTGATGTTGGAAAAACAACCCTGGTAGCGATTAATTCCGGTTTTGAGCGGGCCTTTCGGGCGATTATCGATGCCAATGTGACGACGGTTATCGCTGCAGTGGTGCTGTTTGTTGTCGCCAGCGGTCCGGTCCGGGGTTTTGCTTTAGTCCTGCTGGTGGGGATTGTTTGCAGTGTCTTCTCTGCCATATTTTTAACCCGTCTTTTACTGCGTTTTGCTGCCCGTTACAGGATTATTCCCAGCCCGGCTTACCTGGGTTACAAGGAGGGCAATTAAATCATGCTGCGACCAAAAGTTGATTTTTTACAATATCGTTCCAAGGGATTTCTTTTTTCCGGGATCTTGATTCTTATCGGGATTGTTTCCCTGCTGCTCAATGGCTTGAACCTGGGCATTGATTTTACCGGGGGCACCATTTTGCACCTGCGCCTGGCTGGTGGATACCAGATGGAGGAGGTCCGGGATGTTCTTGAACCGTACGGGCTGGACGGAGTTCCGCTGCAGCGCGTGGGACGGGAAGGCGAACCTACCGGTGAGGAAGTGATCATCAAGACACCGCCTCTGGAGGAAGAGACCCGGACCGAGATTGTCTCTACCTTCCAGGAGCGCTGGACGGAAATGACAACGGAAGACATTTTACGAGTTGATAACGTAGGGGCAGTTATCGGACAGGAGTTGACCCGGGAGGCTTTCCTTGCCCTGGCCTTGGCCGCGGCGGGAATGATCATTTATATTACCTTCCGGTTTGAGTTCAAATTTGCCCTGGCCGGTATTATTGCCCTGCTTCATGATGCCTTTATTATCATCGCTTTTTTCTCTGTTTTCCAGCTGGAAATTAACAGTCCCTTTATCGCTGCCGTGCTGACCATTATCGGCTATTCCATTAACGACACCATCGTGGTTTTTGACCGGGTCCGGGAAAACTTGAAATTCCGCCGCAAACGGACTTTGAAAGAGGTGGTCAACGACAGTATCAATGAAAACCTGGTCCGTTCGGTAAACACCTCCGTAACAACGTTGATTGTTTTGCTTTCTCTTTTTGTTGCTTTCAATTATTTCGTCGGGGGGATGGATTTACGTGTGTTTGCCCTGGCCCTGTTGGTAGGGGTATTAAGCGGCACATATTCATCTATCTTTATTGCCAGCCCTACCTGGTTTTCCTGGCGCAATAAAGATGAAAAGCAAAAAGCTGCAGCTTGAACCGCTGCCAAACAGGAAAAAAAGGTTGCCGTGGCGAATTATGACACTTGAGGAAGTTTTTTTCGGCCCAGGCTCAATTTAGCTTTGCGCTAAGGCTTTGAGGCTCAGCTTTAAGGCTCAGTTGAAGCTTTTGGCCCGGGTGGGGTTTAGAAATTAGCACACTTTGGGAGGTGATCTAGTTGAGCCAGTTTGGAGTTATCTTGGCCCTTATTTTCAGTTTAATCATCGCCATCTTTGCCATAGCCAATAACCAGTTGATTGAAGTGAACTACCTCTACGGCAAAGCGGAAGTTTCTGCAATTGTTGTTATTTTAGGCGCTGCGATCCTGGGAGCGTTAGTGATCTTTCTGTTAAGCATGTTCCGCCAAATTCGCATGAGCTTTCAGATCCGCAGTTTGCGCAATGAATTGGAAAGCTACAAGAACAAAACCCAGGAACTGGAAAAAGAGCGGGAAAGACTTGTCACACAGGCAGACCAGTCTGTTGAGGCATCGGCCGGTGGACAGGCCGCCGTTGCACTGGGACAAGACAAGGCAGTTTCGCCGCCCCGGGAAGAGGAGACAAAGGCAGATGCTGCCGAAGAAAAATCACGGGAAGAAGGTCTCGCTTTCCAGGAGCAGTCCGAAGAAGAAGCACAGGAGGACGATCTGCCTTCTACAGAAGAAGAGGGTGCGGGCAACGATATAGAAATTGATGACGACAAAAGATCTTGAGCAGGAAAGCGGGTTGGAAAAAGAACATGGCTGCAAGAAGACAAATTAATAAAAGCTGGTACCTGTATCCCCAGCAAAAAGAAATCAGCAACAAGTTGGCCAGGGAATTGAATGTACCGGCACCTGTAGCCCAGGTTTTAGTTAACAGGGGAATTCACACCGTCGAAGAAGGTATTGAATTTTTCAATCCCAGTCTTTCACGGCTTCATTCCCCTTTTTCCATTAAAGATATGGAGCGGGCCGTTTCCATCATCCAGGATCACCTGCAGCGAGGCTTGAAAATAGCTGTATACGGTGACTATGACGTGGACGGCATAACGTCTACCGCCCTGGTGTATAGCTATTTAAGCCGGTTGGGAGCTGATGTCACGTATTATATCCCCAGCCGGCTGTCTGAAGGCTATGGTTTGAACAATTCTGCTCTTGAAGTGTTGAAAAGTAAGGGTGTATCCCTTATCATTACAGTAGATTGTGGTATCAGTTCAAAGGAAGAAGTTGCTTTGGCGAAAGAAATGGGTATGGAAGTGATCATTACCGATCACCATCATCCCCCGGCAAGCCTTCCCGGGGCGGGGGCCATTGTAAGCCCTCTTCAACCGGAATGCGCGTATCCTTTTAAGCACCTTAGCGGAGTTGGGGTTGCATTTAAGCTGGCCCAGGCTTTGGAAGAGAGGGTGGGCAGCACCTGTAAAGCCTGGGATTACCTGGACCTGGTTGCCCTGGGAACTGTTGCCGATGTCTGCCCGCTAATTGGCGAAAATCGAGTACTTGTCACCTTTGGGCTGAAAAAGATGGAAGAGATTCTCCGGCCGGGACTGCAGGCTCTCTGCAGCGCTGCCGGCCTGGACAGAGATACATTTACCGTTGAGGATTTGGCCTTTATCTTTTCTCCCAGGCTTAATGTTGCAGGCCGCCTGGGGGATGCAGGCAATGCGCTGAAATTACTCCTGGCTGAATATATCGAAGAGGCTTTACCTGCAGCCCAATACCTGCACGCGGAAAATAGTCGAAGGCAAAAGCTGGAAGCAGGGATTGCTGCTGAAGCCGGTGCCCTGGCCGAAAATATCCTTGCCAGGGACCCCGAAACAAGATTCATCTTGCTGGCCCGCCAGGGATGGCACCAGGGGGTGTTGGGAATTGTTGCCAACCGTATTGCCGAGAAGTACCGTTTGCCTGCTTTACTGATAGCCCTGGAAGAAGGGGGGGTCGGCAAGGGGTCAGGGAGAAGCTCCGGTGGTTTCAACCTGGTTGAAGCCCTTGCCGGCTGCCGTTCTTTGCTGGTAGGTTTTGGAGGACATGCCTCGGCTGCAGGGTTGACGGTTAAAGAGGATCAAATTCGGGAGCTTTATCTATACCTGGATGAACAGGCGCGTCATTATTTTGCCACGGCTGATCCCGACCCGGAGCTGTTCGTTGATACAGTCATTGAGCCGGAAGAGATCAGTCCAGGGCTGGTCCGGGCCCTGGAAAAACTGGCACCGTATGGAAATGGAAACCCTCAACCCTTTTTTTTGGGCAGCCGGTGGTTTTTGGAACAGAAAAGAGAAGTGGGAAAGGCAAAAAATCACCTGCAGTTAAAAGTGAAAAAAGGGGACCGGCTGTTTCAGGCAATTTGTTTTAATGGGAAGACCAAGCTTCAGCATGCCGACCTGCTCAGGGAGATGGACCTGGTTTTTTCCCTTACTTTCGACCGGTGGCGGGGAAATGAGGCCTTGCAGTTAGAGGTTCACCAGAGTACCTACAATGACGAATTTTCCAGTGCAACCTTTACCCTGGTGGACCGTCGGAGGGTAAAGGAGAAAAACCGTTATCTGGAAAACCTGCTGCAAAAAGAGAATACCGTTATTGTCGTGGTTAATACGAAACAAAAACAAGAGCGGTTGGAAAAACAATTAAGCCGGTGGCCCGGACTTTATTTCAGCCACCAGGGCACAGTCCCCCCGCACTTAGTAAAGGCCGGACCGCTGCACCTGGTGCTTTATGATCTCCCTTTGCGGGAAGAAAAACTGCGCCAGTTACTTGAATATCTTCATCAACAGCGGGAACAAGAATTATTGCACATACATTTATTGTATGATGAAGAGGATTTCCAGGAAAATTTAAAACTGTTTGCTGCCACTATCCCGTCCCCGGGCTCCATTGAGCAGGTGTTTCATCTGCTTCATGAAACGGCGGGCGGTCGCTGCGTTGATCTCCAGGAAGTGAAAAGCAGCTTGAAAAAAAACCCTGTTCTTGCCGTGACTTCCTATCTATTGGACCGGTGCCTCTCTATCCTGCAACAAACTACATATCTCGAGCAAAATGGAGATAAATATATCAATATAAGGCCAACAGAGCCAGAAGAATACTGCCAGATGTTAAAAGAAGTGGCAGCGGCGGAAAGTTTTCAGCAAGAAAGAAAGCGCTGGAAACAGTTCGTCCGATGGCAGGGATATCTCCTGGAAACTCCAGGAGCAGAAATCGCTGCTTATCTGGAGCAACAGGTATGAGCTCTTTGAGACAGAGGGGGGGTGCTTGATGAGCCTGCAGCTGCTGAAAGACCGTTTTACCAACTACAACAACCGAAAAGAAGACTGGGCACTGGTGCGTAAAGCCTATGATTTTGCGCTTAAGGCTCATTCAGGCCAAACCAGGGTCTCAGGGGACTCTTATATTATACATCCCCTGGGGGTCGCTTTGATTTTAACTGAACTGGAGCTGGATGTGGTTACGATTATTACCGGCTTGTTGCACGACGTCCTGGAGGATTCCTCGTTCACATACGATGAAATTGAACAGGAATTCGGGGAGGAAACCGCGTACCTGGTTGATGGGGTCACGAAGTTGAGCCGGATGGAGTTTCGCTCAAAGGAAGAGCACCAGGCGGAAACATGGAGAAAGATGTTTGTGGCCATGGCCAGGGATATCAGGGTGATCCTGGTTAAGTTGGCTGACCGGACCCACAACATGCGCACCCTCAGGCACCTCAGCATCCACAAGCAAAAGGAGATTGCCAGGGAAACCCTGGAGATTTATGCGCCTTTAGCCCATCGCCTGGGGATTTATAAGGTGAAGTGGGAGCTGGAGGACCTGGCTTTTCGCTACTTGAATACAAAAGACTATTACAACCTGGTGGAAAAGCTGGCCAAAAAGCGCAAAGAGCGGGAAGAGTTTATTAGCGAAGCCATCTCTATTTTAAACCAACAGTTGGGTGATGCCGGAATTGATGCGGAAATTACGGGCCGTCCCAAGCATTTATACAGCATTTATACCAAAATGAAGGAGCAGGGCAAGGACTTTAACGAGATCTACGACCTGACGGCCATCCGCATTATTGTCAATACCATCAAAGATTGTTATGCAGCTCTGGGTATTGTCCACACCTTATGGAAACCGATCCCCGGTCATTTTAATGATTATATTGCCATGCCCAAGTCCAACATGTATCAATCCCTGCACACCACTGTTGTTTTTGCAGAAAATGAGCTTTTAGAAGTACAGATCCGGACCTGGGATATGCATCGGACAGCAGAATACGGGATTGCCGCTCACTGGCGTTACAAGGAAAAAACCAGGGATGACATCGAGTTTGAAGAAAAGCTTTCCTGGTTAAGACAGCTCTTGGAGTGGCAGCAGGAATTAAAAGATGCCCACGAATTTATGGAGCATGTTAAGATTGACCTGTTCACCGATGAAGTGTTTGTTTTTACCCCCCGGGGTGACGTGATCGATCTCCCGGCCGGCTCCATACCCCTTGACTTTGCCTACAAAATTCATACCGATATCGGAAACCACTGTGTTGGCGCTAAGGCTAACGGCCGCATTGTTTCCCTGGATTATCAGCTCCAAACCGGGGATATTATCGAAGTTATTACCAGTAAAAGCGGGACGCCGAGCCGTGATTGGTTGAAGATGGTCAAGAGTTCCCAGGCTAAAAGCAAGATCCGGTCCTGGTTCAAGAAAGAACGCCGGGAAGAAAACATTGCCAAAGGGAAGGAAAGCCTGGATAGGGAAATTCGGCGCCTGCATCTGGATCCCAAGCTGCTGCTAAAAGAGCAGCTCTTGGAGGAAGTGGGTAAGCGCTTTAACCTGCTCTCCGTGGATGATGTTTACGCTGCTGTGGGTTATGGAGGGGTATCCGTGCAGCAGGTTATATCCAAGCTGCGAGATGAATACAAGAAGCAATACGGTGAAGAAGAGCAGCCCAAGCCGGTGGAAATCAAGCCCTGGCAGGGGGCCGCCAAGGCTGCCCATGGCGTCAAGGTCCAGGGCGTGGACAATCTGCTGGTACGTTTCTCCAAGTGCTGTAACCCCCTGCCTGGTGATGATATTGTAGGCTTTATCACCCGGGGGCGTGGCGTTTCCATTCACCGAAAAGATTGTTCCAACATCCAGGGTGTCAGCGGTGACAAGGATCGCTATATCAATGTATTTTGGGAGAGTG
Source organism: uncultured Desulfovibrionaceae bacterium (assembly GCA_964581355.1). Classification (GTDB taxonomy): domain Bacteria; phylum Bacillota; class Dethiobacteria; order DTU022; family UBA8154; genus CAZOOA01. The sequence goes on from CAZOOA010000001.1 coordinate 80,973, forward strand.
ACAGCGACCTTTCCTATCCAGTGGAAATAGAGATAACTGCCATGGACCGGTCTAATCTTCTGGCAGAATTAATGCAGGTGGTCAGTGAAAGCAAGGTGAATATTACCGCCGTGAACGGCAGGACCACCAAGGATAAAATTGCCATTGTTCACCTGACATTCATTGTAAAAGACCTGGACCACCTGGAGTTTATCATGAACCGGGTCAAGCGGGTCAAGGATGTTTTTTCCGTCAGGCGGCATACAAGTGCTGTTTCTGACAAGGAAAAAACTTCGCGGAACAAATACCGGAAAGGTGGTTAATTTTAGCAATGCGGGCCGTTGTGCAGCGAGCAAAACAATCCAGTGTATATGTCCATGATGAGGCCGTGGGGAGTATCGAGCAAGGAGTGGTGGTTTTTGCCGGTGTGGGGCAGGACGATACCGAAAAAGACTGCAGTTATCTGGCAGAAAAAATTGCCGGGCTCAGGGTTTTTGAAGATGCCGAGGGAAAAATGAACCGTTCCCTTCTGGATATCCAAGGCGAAGTGCTTTGCATCTCCCAGTTTACCCTTTATGGCGATGCCCGCAAAGGGCGCAGGCCCAGCTTTATCCAGGCCGCTGAGCCGGAGCGGGCTACAGAGCTGTACAACCTGCTCTGTGAAAATCTTCGTGAAAAAGGAATCCGGGTCGCAACCGGGGTCTTCCAGGCGGAAATGAGGGTTGTGGTAGATAACGATGGCCCTGTAACCATCCTGTTGGATAGTAAGAAGCAATTCTGAGCCAGCCGCCGCGGCCAACAGGCCCCGTGCCGGGGACAGAAACAGGTTTTCCCCCCCTTTTTCTTCTTCTTTGAACAAAGGCCCCTATTCCCGGTTCCCGGCTTGTAGGGCAAATGCCGTGGTTGCCGGGCGGCTGACCAAGCCCTGGTTCACAATTTAGCCTATTCCTGAAAATAGCCCAGGATGGCATCTTTTAAAGCGTTGGCTGCCAGTTCGTGGGTCTTTTCTGTTTTAAGTATTTTGGCATCGACTGCATTGGAGAGAAAAGCCAACTCAACCAGTGCAGAAGGAGTGGTAGACTCTTTTAAGATAGTAAACTCTGCCTCTTTAACACCCAGGCAGGGGAGTTGGAATGATCGGGTTAACTCCTTTTGCAGGCTGGAGGCAAGCTCGTAGCTTTTTTCACTGTTGGTGTCCCCCGGGTGATAAAAGGTTTCGGTGCCGGAGACAAAATGGTTGGGGTGGGCATTGGCATGGATGCTGACCAAAATATCTGCCCCGGCTTCAGACTCGATCTCCAGCCGTTGGTCCATGGATAAGTCTTTGTCCCTATCTCGGGTCAGGACCACCCGGGCGCCTTTTTCCTTTAGCTTTTCTTCCAGCAGCAGGGACACGGACAGGCACACTTCTTTTTCTTTTAGCCCGTTGATCCCGGTAGCGCCGCCGTCCCTTCCGCCATGTCCCGGGTCCAGGACAATGGTTTTACCCTGAAGATCCCGGTTTTTGTCCGGGTTTGAGCTTTGATGATCCTCCCGGAAGGAGAGGATTTCTTTTTGTTCCGTGTAATCGCTGCTGACCCAACCTTCTGCCCCTCCCGGAAGGAGTACATTGTGCCAACCCTTTTCCCGATCCAGGATTAACAGGTGGTTGCCCTGGAAGGCCTGTTCTGTTTGCTCCCGGTCCAGCCCCGGGCCGGAGCGTACCCGGAGTATTTCTGGCACTACTTTGGCCAGTTGAAAATAGGTTTCCGGTTCGGTTTTTTCTTTTTCCTGCGGTTTGTCTTTTATAACCCGGATGTATTGTTCAGAGATCCAGCCGCTTTCTTCCCCAGCCTTTACTTTCAACCAGCCTTCTTTTTCTTCTTTAACTGTTGCTTCTTTTTTTTGCGGCAATGTCCCGATCTGGTCGTAATCTGTCCCCGGTCCTGTCCTCATATTTAACAGGTTGATTTCAACTTCAGCTTCAACTTCCAAAAGGTCTGGCAGCTTGTCCTTCAGTTCCGTATTATAACTGGTGTAGGAAGCATCGACCCACCCGGAGTGCCCGCCTTCCAGTGCAACCAGGATCCAATCCTGGTCATAAGAGTAAACTTCCAAAGACTGTCCTGATGAAACCTGCTTGATTTGCTCATAAGAAGTTGAAGGTCCGGTTCTGACGTTTAACAGGGAAGCTTCAACCTGGACGGCAGGCTGATCGAAAGTGGCTTCAGCCGACAGCGGGGCCGGGCAGAAAAGTAGCAGCAAAAATGATGTCATCAACAGGCCAATAATGAAAGAGGTGCCGCCGGACCTGTTGAATTTCGCCTCTTTTGTATTCCTGGCATACTTGAACATAATCGCTAGCCTCCTGTTTGGATGAAAAGAAACGGGGATGAAAAGAATTTTTAGCTGATCAGCGCTATTTACAAGCGAACCTGTTGGGACCGTTCCGGCGCCTCTGGGACGCAGCACAGGCTTCAGGGACATTTCTCTGGTATTTAGCGGTGTTCCTTCATTTTTTGAATAACGGGAAAGCGCCAGTATTGCCCCACTGCTTCGCTGCGTGTCGCGTAATCACACCAGGGCGGAGCAGTAACAAGGTTTTTATGCTTGACCTCAAAAAGTTGTCTCTTGGAAACCTGGAGGCGGCCTGCATGAATTTTAGCATATTTTAACTAATTTGCAAAGGCGACAATTTGCCAGAAATATAGCTGCTGCGGACAAAAACCTATTCAGGAAAGATTCATAAGTTGACAAGGCCTGGTTAATTAGCTTAAAATCAACTTGTATCTGAACAAAAACGAAACGAATCACGGAGGTAATTGCTCAGAGCTATTTGCAAGTGAAGCCGTGGGGACGGTTCTGGCGCTTCCGGAGCGTAGCGGAGGACCGACAGGGAAAGCGACAGAACTGTCCCCCTGCTTCGCGGTGTGTGGTGTAGTAAGTGGGCTGAGCAGTTACTCATGGAGGCTATCCGATGAAGAATAAAGCACCGCGCGGGACAAGAGATGTGCTGCCGGCAGACATGCCTGCCTGGCATTACCTGGAGAACGTGTTTCAAAAGCTTTGCCATGTTTACGGTTATTCCGAGATTCGCACACCTATTTTTGAAGACGTGGAAGTTTTTACGCGAAGTGTGGGTGAGGAGAGCGATGTGGTGGCAAAAGAGATGTATACCTTCACCGATCGGGGCGGGAGGCATTTGGCTTTAAGGCCTGAGTGTACAGCCGGAGTGGCCAGGGCCTTTATCGAACATGGTTTTCATAATCAACCCCAGCCGGTAAAGCTCTATTACCTGGGACCTATGTTCCGCTATGACCGTCCCCAGGCCGGTAGACAGCGGCAGTTTTACCAGATGGGAATCGAACTTTTTGGGTCAACGGCTCCTGCAGCCGATGTAGAGGTGATCAAGTTTACTTATGATTTTTTTCGACAGGTCGGGTTTGATCGGTTGGAGTTACATATTAACAGTGTTGGGTGTAGAAGCTGTCGGCCGACGTACCAGGAGCAGTTAAAAACTGCTATCCAGCCTTTCGCCTCCAAACTGTGTGCCGATTGTCGAAAACGCCTTGAAACCAACCCTCTCCGCTTGCTGGACTGCAAATCACCCGGCTGCCAGGAAGCATCAACCGATGCTCCCAAGATAGACCAAAGCTTATGCCAGCCCTGCCAGTCTCACTACCAGGAAGTAAAAAGCAAGCTGGACTTACTGGGCATTGATTACAAACCCGACCCATACCTGGTCAGGGGACTGGATTATTATACCCATACGGCATTTGAATTTGTTTCGACCAAGCTGGGGACCCAGAGCTCCCTGGGAGGAGGAGGCCGTTACGATAATTTGGTGGAAGTCTGCGGCGGAAACCCGACCCCGGGCGTAGGGATGGCTGTCGGTGTGGAGCGCATTTTGCTGGCCATGGGGAAGGAAGGGATCTCCCTGCCGGCAACTGGCCTGGAAGGCGTTTATGTCGCTGCGGGAACTTCTGCCCTGCAGGAAGAAGGGACAAAGCTTTTATACCGCCTTCGCGGTGCTGGGATCAGGGCGGAAACCGATTATATGGGGCGCAGCCTTAAGTCTATGATGAAAAATGCCCATCGCGGCAGGTTCCGTTATGTGGTCATCCTGGATCAGGAAACAGAAGACCAGGGGACCTGGAAAATCAGGGATATGGGCAGCGGAGAGCAGCAGAAGTATCCTCCTGGCGCGGCGGAGCAACTATTGCTGGATGAACGGGAACAGGATGGTGCTTTAAATTAAACAGGGAACATGGAAGGGGGACGCAGCCAAAAGGCTGGAAACCAATGCGACTAAAAAGAACGTGCTATTGTGGTGAACTAAATAGAGACCATATCGGTGAGCAGGTTGTTGTTGCCGGTTGGGTCCAGGGGCGCCGGGACCATGGCGGACTTATTTTTATTGACCTGAGGGATCGGCAGGGTATGGTTCAGGTGGTTTTTGACCAGCAAAAAAACGCGAATTTCTTTTCCCAGGCGGAGAAACTGCGCTCGGAGTATGTGATTGCAGTTCAGGGCGAGGTTGTGGCCCGTTCAGAGGAAACAGTGAATCCCAAGCTTTTCACCGGAGAAATAGAAATTACCACGGAAGACCTGGAAGTGCTCAGCACGGCAAAAACTCCTCCTTTTTATATTGAAGACGAGTTGGATACAGACGAAAACCTGCGTTTAGCTTATCGTTACCTGGATCTAAGGCGGGGAGAAATGCAGAAATCCCTGCAGCTAAGGCACAGGGTAACTATGGCTACCCGGGAATACCTGGATAGAGCAGGTTTTTGGGAAATCGAGACACCGGTACTGACCCGCAGCACACCGGAAGGTGCCCGGGATTACCTGGTACCCAGCCGAACAGCACACGGCAGTTTTTTCGCCCTGCCCCAATCTCCCCAGCTGTTCAAGCAATTGTTGATGGTTTCCGGTACAGATAAATACTTCCAGATTGTCCGATGCTTCCGGGACGAAGATTTGCGGGCGGACCGCCAGCCTGAATTTACTCAAATAGACCTGGAGATGAGCTTCTGCCAGCGCCAGGAGGTAATGGAACAGGTCGAAGGGTTGATGCAGCACCTGTTTTCCAGCGTTCTATCCAGGGAAATCAGCCTTCCCTTTAAAGTAATCACCTACGATCAGGCCATGGAAAAATACGGAAGTGACCGGCCCGACACCCGCTTTGGAATGGAGATCGTTGACATTTCAGGCATCTCCCTGCAATCGGAATTCAAGGTATTTAAAAAAGTTGTGGAGCAGGGAGGAGCGGTGAAAGGGCTTAAGGTAAAAGGTGGAGGGACTTTCAGCAGAAAAGAACTGGATGACCTCACGGCCATGGTTCAATCCTGGGGCACCGGAGGACTGGCCTGGATGATTATGACGGAAGAAGAAGTGAAATCTCCTGTCAGCAAATTTTTTTCCGGGGAGCAGTTGGCCGGGATCAAGGAGCAAATGGAAGCCGCCCCCGGGGATCTGCTGCTTTTTGTAGCGGATAAAAAGGAGACAGCATTAAAAATATTGGGGCAATTGCGGTTGCACCTGGCCCAGCAGTTAAAGATTATCCCGGATGATGTGGATGATTTCCTCTGGGTGGTGGATTTTCCCCTGTTTGCTTATGACGAGGTGGAAAAACGGTTTGTTTCCAACCACCATCCCTTTACAGCTCCCCTGGAGGAGGATCTTCCCAGGCTGGAACAAAATCCCCTGGAAGCTCGCTCGCAGGCTTATGACCTGGTTTACAATGGAATTGAAGTGGCGGGGGGAAGCATCCGTATCCACGATAAAGGGATGCAGGAAAGGATTTTTTCCCTCCTGAATATTTCTGCAGAGGAAGCAATGGAGAAATTTGGATTTTTGCTGAAGGCATTCGAATATGGTGCCCCTCCTCACGGGGGGATTGCTTTTGGCCTGGACAGGTTAATTATGCTAATGGCTGGCAAAAAGAGCATCCGGGATGTGATTCCCTTTCCCAAAACGGCTTCGGGTAATTGTTTAATGACCGGTGCGCCTACGCCGGTTGCGCCGGAGCAGCTGAAAGAACTGCATATTTCTCCCGTTTTAAAAGAAACTAATGGTGATAAGGAATAAACAGGCTGTGGGAGCAGGGATGGCGCTGCAGGAAATGATTCCAAGTATTATTTCCCCTTGCATCAATGCGGAAAGTGTGCTATCATAAAATTGCGAAAAATGCAAGGGATATTCCCTACTGTGTGCGTGTAAAATCGCGAATGTTTTGAGCTAACACTAACGAAATGGGAGCCTGGACTTTACATGCGGCGCAGAAGCCTTGGTCGGAACGAGGACCTGCAAAGCATGTAAGAGGGCACCCACCTTGAGAGAGGGCGTTCAAAACAAGCGGTCCACGGCACAGTGGGGTTATTTTATTTGTGCCTGTTTTTACGATCAAGCCAGCAGAAAGCCCACGGCTTTAGCCGAGGGATGAATACTTAATAGACAGTTGACTTGATGGTTGAGTCGGGTATTTTGTTGCCGGGGGTGAGGAAGTGGCTGCACGACCCATTCGGGAAACATTAACGGAAATATTATGGCAGGTAAAAGAAGGGACTCATCCCAGCGACCTGGCAGAACTGGTGGATGAGTTGGGCGATGAACAGAAAAAAGAACTGTTTGGCCTTCTTTCCGATGAAGATGCCGCTTTAATCATCCAGGAGATGGAGGATTTTGACCAGGTTTCTCTTCTGCGGCTTTTAACCCGACACAGGGCATCAGCAATTTTAAGGGAAATGTCTGCTGACGACGCCACAGACCTGGTGGGGGAGCTGCCGGAAGAAGAAGCCAGGGAGCTTCTTGCCTTGATTGATGAGGAAGCAGAAGAAATCAAGGGGCTGTTAAAATACCCCGAAGATACAGCCGGCGGACTCATGACAACGGAATTTATTGCCCTGCCGGAAGACATACCTGTAGAGGAAGCTATTGCCCGGCTTCGTGAAGTCGCTCCGGATGCGGAAATTGTTTATTATGTTTATGTGGTCGATGTCCAGACCAAGCTTAGCGGGGTCCTTTCCTTGAGAGATCTGATTGCCGCAGACGATGGAACACTGCTTCGCGATATAATGTTCCGTAACATTATCAGCGTCCAGGTTGAGATGGACCAGGAAGAAGTGGCCCGGGTTGTCTCCCGTTATGACCTGTTGGCTGTCCCCGTGGTTGACGGGGATAACCGCCTGCTGGGGATCATTACTGTAGACGATATCCTCGATGTTATTGAAGAAGAGGCTACGGAAGACATTTATAGATTGACCGGGACCGGCGAAGTAACCGGGGTGGACATCCTGCAGGCCTCTGTCTTTGGGCTGGCTCGCAAAAGGATGCCCTGGTTGTTAATCAGCTTAATGGGGGGGTTACTATCCGGGAGTGTTATCGGTGCTTTTGAAAACACCCTGGAGACCATAGTGATTCTGGCGGTGTTTATCCCTGTTATTATGGATATGGGCGGAAACGTGGGGACCCAGTCTTCCACTCTGTTTGTCCGGGGCCTGGCTACGGGAGAAATTGGGCCTGCCGAGGTCTGGCGCTACTTTTTCCGGGAGACCCGGGTAGGGTTGACGATTGGACTTGTAAACGGTATTTTTGTCTCTGTGGTCGCTACCCTTTGGCAGGGAATGCCCCTACTGGGGGTAGTTGTGGGTGTAGCCATGTTCAGCACCATTACCCTGGCAGCGTTGATCGGCACCCTGGTGCCCATGTTTTTCAATCATTACGGTATTGACCCGGCCATTACAGCAGGTCCTTTTGTGACTACGATCAAAGATGTGACAGGTCTGCTTATATATTTCTGGATAGCCACGGCCTTCATGGAACACCTGATTTAACCCGGTCTAACCAACCGATATTTTGTTGTAAACAGGCGGTTCATGGTTCCTGATGAGGCGGGATTTCTTTTTTTCCCCCTCTTTTCGAAAAAAAAGATAAAAAGAGAAAGGTTGTAACAAAAACCTTTCTCTTTTTTTTTTATTTTTTTAATTTTTTAGTGGCAGGAATTTTAAAAATGGGGTAGAATAAATATAAAAAGTGGTTTAAAGTGGTTTGAAGTGGAGAAGCAGGCTGGCCAATTCATTGCGAAGTGGAGTTAAGCTGTTATGTTGATGGGAGAATACGTACATACTTTGGACAAGAAAGGACGGGTGATTGTCCCGTCCCGCTTTCGCGATGAACTGGGTGAGCGCTTTGTGATCACCCGGGGGCTGGATCGCTGTCTTTTCCTTTATCCACGCAGGGAATGGGCTAACCTGGAAAACCGGTTAAAAGAACTTCCGCTGGCCAAAGCCGAGGCCCGAAAGTTCATGCGCTTCTTTTTTTCCGGCGCTTCAGAAGTGGAAATCGATAAACAGGGCCGTATTTTAATTCCCCCACAGCTGCGCGAACACGCCCATGTGCAGAAAGAAGTTGTTATTATCGGGGTTTCCAACCGGGCCGAGATTTGGAGCAAGGAAAACTGGGAAGAGTACAGCAATGAATCGGATCTCTCTTTTGAACAGGTAGCTGAAAAAATGATTGATTTCCAGTTTTAAACTTGCATGAGGAGGCAGGAAATGGGTCCGGGAAACCAGGGAGAACGTTTTCAGCATGTCCCGGTATTGTTAACTAAAGTGCTCAGGATTTTAGACCCAACTCCTGGAGATATCATCCTGGATGCGACCTTGGGCGGGGGAGGGCACTCGGAAGCAATCCTGGAAAAGGTGACCCCAGGCGGCAAAGTAATCGGCCTGGACCTGGACAAGGATGCCATCGAAGCAGCCAAAGAGCGTCTTAAACCCTTTGGCAGTGCTTTTATCGCCATCCAGGATAACTTTGCCAACCTGCAAAAAATCTTACCGGACCTGGAGTTGGACGGTGTTGATGGGGTTTTAATGGACCTTGGAGTATCTTCTTATCAACTGGATAGCTCCCAGCGGGGATTTTCTTACCAGAGAGATGTTTTTCTCGACATGCGTATGAGCGGCGAGGCCCAGCAGACCGCTTCCGATCTTTTGAATACTTTATCCAGGCAGAAGCTTGCCCGAATTTTTAAACAATATGGAGAAGAGAAGTGGGCGGACAGGATTGCCGCTTTCGTGGAAAAGTATCGTACACAAAAAGGTTCGCTGACCCACAGCGGGCAGTTGGTGGAAGTCATTAAAAATGCCATACCTGCTGCTTCGCGCAGAAAGGGTGGACATCCGGCAAAACGTGTTTTCCAGGCTTTAAGGATTGCCGTAAACCGGGAACTGGAAAACCTGGAAGCCGGCCTGGAGCAGGGCATTGAATGGTTAAAACCCGGTGGTCGGATTGTGGTGATTTCTTACCATTCCCTGGAAGATGAAATTGTAAAAAAAAGGTTGCAGGAACGAGCGAACCCGTGTAACTGCCCAGCAAAATTCCCGGTTTGCCAGTGCGGCCTTACGCCGGTGATTAAGCTGACAGCCCCAAAAGTTATTTTTCCTGGAGACGAAGAAGTCAAAATCAACCCCAGGGCACGAAGTGCCAGGTTGAGAGCTGCTGAAAAGCTTGAGAACAGAGGAAAAAGTTCTAATACGATCGGCAGGTGAATAAGGTGTTAGCAACAAAGGAAAAACCAAAAGCAGGATTTGTCCCCCAACAAAGACCGTCCCAGGATCGCAATAGCCGCACCGGGGGAAAGGTTTCTTCCACTCCACGGTATTCATTTGCAGGAAATCCTGCGGAGAGCCTGCTGCTGTGTGTTTTAATCTTTTTTTTAATCGCTGTAAGTATCGGTCTTATTGCTCAATACAGCCGGGTTATTGCTGTGAACTACCAGGTTCAGCAGGTAGACCGGGAAATCTCTCAGCTGCAAGAAGAAAAAGAGCGCCTGGCCCTGGAAGTGCGGAGTTTAAGTTCCCTGGAACGGATTGAAACCATTGCAGTAAACGAGTTGGGGTTACAGTACCCGGAACAAAAACAATGGCTGAGATTATCAGCCAGGGAAGAGCAATAGCCAGGTGAGAATATGGCAAAACGAAAAGTTTCCAGTATGCAATTGAAAAAACGTCTTCTTTTTGTGTTTTTCTTTACGGTTATTTTGATGCTGGCCCTGGTATTACGTTTGGGTTGGATTCAATTCGTGATGGCAGAAGAGTTACAAGCCAAAGCGTGGGAGCAATGGAATCGCAGCATTCCGGCTCCTTCTTCCAGGGGTGATATTTATGACAGAGACGGTCAACTTCTGGCCGGCAGCGCGACAGTAGAAACCGTTGTAGCCATTCCCCCCCAGGTGAATGACCCGGCTTTTACAGCCAGAACTCTGGCTCCTGTGCTGGATATGAGCCAGGAGCGAATTTTTGAGCTGTTAACCCAGGAAAGAGCTGCTGTTTACCTGAAACGCAGGGTTGATGAAGAGGTGGCTGACGAAGTCCGAATACTCAACCTGCCCGGTATCACTTTTACCCAGGAGCCGAAGCGGTATTACCCTAATAGCAATTTGCTTTCGCAACTGCTGGGCTTTGTAGGGACGGACCAGGGTTGGGCCGGGCTGGAAGTATATTATGAAGAAGTTCTGGAAGGTCGAGACGGGAGTATCATGTACCCCACGGATAACAGGGGACGGGAAATACCCGGGGTTCGCCGTTTTATCCCTCCCAAAGAAGGCAAGGACCTCCATCTTACGATTGATGAAACCATTCAATTCATCGTGGAAAGGGAGTTATCCCGGGCTATGGTGGAGTATGATCCCAAGCGGGTGATGGCCCTGGCTGTCAACCCCCAGTCGGGAGAAGTCCTGGCATCTGCCTCAAAACCGGATTTCGATCCCAACCGCTACAATGAATACAACAATGACTACTGGCGCCTTTTTCCTGTCACAGATACGTTCGAACCCGGGTCAACCTTTAAACTCATTACCCTGGCAGCTGCCATGGAAGAGAATCTTTTTGACGAAAACGAACCTTTTTACTGCTCCGGTTCTGTCAAAGTGGCGGGACAGACTATCCGCTGCTGGACCTCCCATAAGGGAGGGCATGGTTCCATCGATTTTGCAGAAAGTGTCTATCATTCCTGCAACCCCGCTTTTATTGAACTGGGAGAGAAGCTGGGTGCGGAGCAATTGTTCGACTACATAAGAGCGTTTGGTTTTGGCTTGCCTACCGGTGTTGATTATCCCGGAGAAGGGCAGGGCCAAATATTCCGGCCGGAACAAATCGGTCCAGTTGAGCTGGCTACCTCTTCTTTTGGGCAGGGTCTTTCTGTTACACCCCTGCAGCAGGTGATGGCTGTATCCGCATTTGCCAACGGCGGTCGTTTGGTGCGTCCTTATTTTGTCCAGGAAATCACTGATGGTGAAGGGGAAACCTTGTTTCAGCGGGAGCCGGAAGTTATCCGCCAGGTAATCTCAGCAAAAACAGCTGAGCGGGTGACCCGGACCATGGAAGGAGTTGTTGAAGAGGGAAGCGGAGTCAATGCCGGAATTGAAGGGTACCGGGTTGCCGGTAAAACAGGGACGGCGCAAAAAGTGTCTGAAGGAAGCTACGTGGCGGGTGAATATGTCCTTTCTTTTATTGGCTTCGCGCCTGTTGAAGATCCACAGGTTTTACTCTATGTGGCCATAGATGGGGCGAAGCGCGGACCCCAGTGGGGCTCCCAGGTTAGTGCGCCGCTTTTCCATTCAATTATGAAAGATGCGCTTTCATACCTGGAGATCCCTCCTTCCCAGATTCCGGAAGAAGATAATGACCAGGAGCCAGAGCGATTGGTAAACGTCCCTGATTTAAAAGGGCTTACGATGGATGAAGCCGGGGCGCTTTTGGATACCAAGGGGCTGCTGGTGCGACTGGTAGGCAATGATGGCGTGATCGTGGATCAAACCCCAAAAGCAGGGGCTCGTGTTCCCATGCAAACAAACATCGTCATTTACCTGGATGACCTGTTCAGGGAAGAGGCCGCAAATCAAATCGTTTTACCGGATTTGAAAGGGATGACGGTAAAAGAGGCCGGTGAAATCCTGGGTCATATCGGGTTAAAGATGGAACGGAAAGGATCAGGAATTGTTTTTGACCAGGAACCTGCGCCAGGGACGTTAATTGAGCAGGATTCTGTGGTTCAGGTTCGCTTTTCGTCGCCCCTGGACTAAACTTCTTTGGTTAAACCGGTATTTGTATCCTGCTTGGTGTAAATACTAGTAGCCTGTGAAGGAGAAAAAAGATACAATGAATGTAATTGCTCAGGAGATGTATTGTTCAGATCTATTTATAAGCTAGGCTGTGAGGACTGTTCGTGCGTTTCCTGAGTAAAGCGAAGGACCAAATGGGAAAGCGCCAGAACCGTCCCCCTGCTTCGCAAGGTATGAAGCAAAGTTGGGCTGAAAGCTATTGATGAACAAACAAAAGCAAACATAGGACACGGGAAAGGAGAGCTACATGGAAGCGATCAGAAAGCTGGATGATTTATTACAGTTCGTCCATGTTGACCAGGTCAAGGGAAACACCGGGCTTGTTTTGCGAGGCATGGCATATCATACCGAACGCCTGGAACAGGGATTTTTGTTTTTTTGCCTGGCAGGAAGCCGCCTTGATGGTCACGATTTTATCCCCGCAGCGGTCAAGGCAGGGGCTTCAGCCGTTGTCCTGGAAAAAGACAGGGAAGTGGAAGGGGCAACAAAAATTCGTGTTCCCGATGTTCGTATGGCCATGGCTGCTTTTTCTCAGCTGTTTTATGGAAACCCCTCTGAAAAGCTGCGCCTGATTGGGGTTACAGGCACAAATGGGAAAACGACAACCACTCACCTGATAGAGGCTATTTTATCAACTCACGGTTCCAGGACCGGGCTTTTAGGGACTATTCGCTACCAGGTAGGCCCGGAAAAGCTACCCGTGTTGGCTACAACTCCTGAAGCCCCGGACCTGCAAAAAATTTTAAAAACCATGGTTAATAAGGAGGTTGCCTATGCGGTCATGGAGGTTTCCTCCCACGCCCTGGAGCTGAACCGGGTTTCCGGTTGTGATTTTGATGTAGCTGTTTTCACGAATGTGACAGAAGACCACCTGGATTTTCACGGTGAGTTTGAACGCTACCTTGCAGCCAAAGGGAAGTTGTTTTCTCAACTGGGGGGTAGTTTTATCAAAAATAATAAACCCCGCTATGCAGTTATCAATGCTGACGACCGAAACGCGTTTTATTTCCAGCGACAGGCAACCACCCAGTGGATTACATACGGTATCGACAATCCGGCGACTGTCTCGGCTAAAAATATTTCTGTCAAAGATGAAGGTGTCAGCTTTGAACTTGTTTCCCCCTGGGGCGTGAAAAGTTTTTCCCTGCGCCTGACCGGAACATTCAGCGTGTATAACGCCCTGGCAGCAACCACCGTAGCCTTGCTGGAAGGAGTACCCCTAAAGACTATCAAGCAGGCTTTGGAAAACATTGCAGGAATTCCAGGCCGGTTTGAAAAAATAGCACTGGGCCAGGATTTTACTGTTATTGTTGATTACGCGCATACGCCCGACGGGCTGGAAAATGTTCTCCAGGCAGTCAAAGGTTTTGCCGAAGGCAAAATCATTACCATCTTTGGGTGCGGAGGGGAAAGGGACAGGACCAAACGCCCTGTTATGGGCCGTATTGCCGGACATTACAGCGACTACTGCATCTTGACTTCGGATAACCCCCGCGGTGAAGACCCCTGGCAGATCATTGAAGAGGTCAAGGCAGGATTGCAGGAGAAAAAGTCTTTCGGCAGCGGTTATTCGGTGCAGGCCGACCGGCGTGAGGCCATCAAGCTGGGTGTGGAGCTGGCCCGTCCGGGGGACATTGTAATTATTGCAGGAAAAGGGCATGAAGACTATCAAATTTTTGCCGATCGCACCATACCTTTTAGCGATAAGGAAGTTGCCAGTAAATTTATAGAACAAAGAGTGAAAACATGACATGAAGGGATAAACGATGATTTTTACTGTAAAAGAAGTGTTGGAAATAACAGGCGGGCGACTCCTGGCCGGATCGGAAAAAACTACTATTTCCAGGGCGGTTATTGATTCACGGGAAGCCAGGGAGGGAGATCTATTTTTCCCTCTGGCGGGAGAAAAAACCGATGGCCATCATTACATATTGGATGCCCTGGAGCGGGGAGCTGCCGGTGCGCTGGCAGAAAACTGGGCCCTGGAACATTTTAAAGACAGCGTTTTCCCCGAAGGTAAAACCGTTGTGGTGGTGGAAGACAGCCTCCGTTGTCTGCAGGAGCTGGCCCGGTATCACCGTAACAGGTTCAATATCCACCTGGTCGCAGTGACAGGGAGTAATGGCAAAACAACAACGAAAGACTTTATCGCTGCGGTATTGGCTCAGCGGTATCATGTTCTGAAAACGGAAGGCAACCTGAACAACCATATCGGCCTTCCATTAATGCTGCTCCGTTTAACTGCGGAACACCAGGCAGTGGTCCTGGAAATGGGCATGAGCGGTTACGGGGAAATTGCTCTTTTAGCTTCCTTATCCAGGCCGACGGCAGGTGTAATTACCAATATCGGTGAAGCGCACCTGGAGATGCTGGGTTCCCGGGAAAATATCGCCCGGGCCAAAGGGGAGTTGCTGGAGTTTATGGGCCCGGATGATCCGGTATATTTAAATGTGGATGACCTGTCCTTGCGCTTGATGGGTGAGAGGTTTAACGGACGGGTCTTTTTCTATGGTTTTGCTGAAAAGGCCCATCTCCGTGCCCTTAAATACTGGCCCAGTGAGCCTGGATACTGCTTTGAAGCCCTTCTGCCTGGAGGGGGAAGCGAAACGTTCTGGATCCCCCTGCCGGGACAACATAATGTTTACAATGCCCTGGCCGCCACGGCTGTGGGAAACGGGCTCGGACTTACCGGCCGGGAAATCAGGGCAGGCCTTGCGGCGGCGGAGTTTTCAGGAATGAGAATGGAACGCACCCTGACAAATGGCGGTTACTGGATCATAAATGATGCTTATAATGCCAGTCCTACCTCGGTTAAGTCTGTCCTAAACTTCCTGGAAGAGTGGTCCGGCCCCAAGAAAAAAATTGCCGTTTTAGGAGATATGCTGGAGCTGGGCAAAGATTCCCAGGAATTACACCTGGAGGTGGGGCGATATGTACAGGCAAAAGGAATTGACTTCCTTGTGACAGTTGGGGAACAGGCACGGTTTATTGCCCGGGGTGCTGTTCAGGCAGGCTTTCCCCGGGAGTTAGTGTTCTGTTGCCCGGACGTGGAAGAGGCTGTTTCGTGCCTGGATGTTTTGCTGGAGAAAGAAGCGGTACTATTAATCAAAGGATCCAGGGGAATGAGGCTGGAGAGGATTGCGGAATCGTTGATTGGCCAGTATAATGGTTAAGTGGGTTTCGTTTTATTGAAAAAAAATTAACAGGATAACTATCAACCAGGGAGGGTATTATGGGACCTGTTTATCTGGCAGCTATATTTGCCTTTTTAATCAGTTTAGCCATCGCGCCAATTTATATCCGGCTTTCAAAAAAGTATCAGTTTGGGCAGCAGATCAGGCTGGATGGTCCCAGGCAGCACCTGCAAAAAGCGGGAACCCCAACCATGGGTGGCATCATTTTTCTCGGTTCTTTTTTCATTACAACCATTTGGTTTGCCCCGGGCTCACCGATGGTCATTCTTGCTGTGCTGCTGATCATGATCAGTGCCTTTTTGGGATTTCTTGATGACTTCCGAAAAGTGGTCCGCAATCATTCCCTGGGACTCAAGGCCCGGCAGAAGCTTTTCGGGCAGCTTTTGTTTTCCATCGGCTTTTACCTGGCACTTGCCTACCTGGGACACTCCACAGCCGTTTCCATCCCTTTCACAGCTATCCAGGTGGAACTGGGTCTTTTTTACCCGGTCCTGATATTTTTAATGATTACCGGGACGTCTAATGCCGTAAACCTGACAGATGGAATCGATGGACTGGCTGCGGGAACGGCCATTTTGGCTTTTTTGGCTTTTCTGTTTATTGCCGCCAGCCAGGGAGCTATTGAGGTGGCTTATCTCTGTGGCATCCTGCTGGGAGCTTGCTTTGGATTCTTACTGTTTAATATGCACCCCGCCCGGGTTTTTATGGGGGATGTAGGTTCCCTTTCCCTGGGGACAGCCCTGGCGGTGATCGCCATTATTTTAAAAGCGGAACTCACCCTGGTAATTATTGGCGGAGTTTTCGTTCTGGAGACTCTCTCTGTGATTATCCAGGTGGTTTCTTTTCGGCTGACCAGGAAAAGGATTTTTTTAATGAGTCCGCTGCATCACCACTTTGAATTAAAAGGATGGTCTGAGTGGCAGGTGGTAACGGGCTTTTGGGGGCTGGCTTTTGGTTTTGCGCTGCTGGGCCTGCTGGAATTTACACCATTGTTTTAAATTTGAGCAGGGAAAGCAGGCTGCTTCCCGGGTTTTTATGGCTTGTTTTTTGTACTTGGCAAAACTGGAGGTGTAACCTGTGAAGTCCCTGGTTGAGGGAAAAAAGATCCTGGTCTTAGGGTTGGCGAGAAGCGGCTTGGCAGCGGTTCATTTGTTATTGAAAGCAGGCGCATCACACGTTATCGCCAATGACTATAAAAGCTTGGAACTGCTCCAGGATGCAGTTGATTCCTGGCGCGATGAAACAAGGGTTACCCTGGTTGGGGGAGGGCACCCCGTGCATCTCCTGGACGGGGTGGCCATGGTGGTCAAAAGCCCGGGAATCAGGCCGGATCTACCGATCCTGAAAAAAGCATACCGGCGTTCTATTCCTGTATACTCTGAGGTTGAACTGGCTTCCTGGTTCAGCCCGGCAGTGATCCTCGGCATTACCGGAACCAATGGAAAAACAACGACCACGTCCCTGGTGGGGGAAATATGTAAAAAACAATTCCCTACAGTTCATGTGGCTGGAAATATAGGCCATCCCCTTTGCGAGGCTGTCCTTGCTGCATGCCGGGAAGACCTGATTGTGGCCGAATTAAGCAGTTTTCAGCTGGAAAATACTGAAACATTCCGGGCTCCAGTTGCTGCTATCCTGAACATCACCTCTGATCATCTGGATTACCATGGTTCAATGGAGCGGTATGTTGAGGCCAAGGCCAGGATTTTAGACAATCAATGCTTGCATGACACAGCCATTTTAAACTATGATGATCCCAACGTGCGAAGGCTTGCTCCCCGGGTGAAAGGGAAACGATTGTTTTTCAGCCGGGCGGCTGAACTGGATGCAGGGGTTTTTTTGCGCCAGGACCGCATAGTAATAGTAGAAGACGGAAAGGAAGCTCTTGTTTGCCTGAAAAAGGATTTAAAGTTACCCGGTCCTCATAACCTGGAGAACGCATTAGCTGCTGCGGGTATTGCCTGGTCCGGGGGAGTTAAAATAGAGCATATCGGCCAGGTTTTGAGCAAGTTTAAAGGGGTTCCTCACCGCCTGGAGTTTGTAGGAGAAAAACAGGGCGTTGCCTTCATCAATGATTCCAAGGGAACAAATCCCGAGGCAACTTTAATGGCTCTCGGCTCTTTTGCAGGGAAAAAAATCCTGATCGCCGGAGGCCTGGATAAAGGGGCCATGTTCCAACAACTGGCTGAAAAGCTCCAGGATGAAAATGTTTCTAGCCTTATCCTGCTGGGTGAAACAGCGCCTTTGATTCAAAGGGCAGCACATAAACAAGGTTTTGTCAACATTTTCATGGTTTCCACCATGCAGGAGGCAGTTGAGCAGGCTTTTCAACAGGCTTCGGCAGGGGATACAGTTCTGCTTTCGCCGGCCTGTGCCAGCTGGGATATGTTTGCCAGCTTTGAAGAGCGGGGAGATGCTTTTAAAAGGGCAGTTTCACAAATAGAGGAGAGCTTTCATGATGAAAAAAGCCCCTACAAAGCATGAAGAAAAAAAATCACCGGATTTCTCTATCTTTTTTACCGTGTTAATTTTAACCGGGTTCGGACTGGTGATGGTTTTTAGCGCCAGCTATATTACTTCCCTTGAATCCCGGGGGGACGCCTTCTTTTTTCTTCGTCGCCAGGCGTTCTGGTTGATTCTGGGCCTGGTGGGTATGCTGGCAGCTTCCAGTTTTGATTATTGGAAGTGGCGTAAACTGTTACCTCTTTTGCTTCTTTTAAACTTTGTGCTGCTGCTGCTGATTTTTGTGCCTGGTGTCGGGATCGAAGTCAACCAGGCCAGGCGCTGGATCGGTTTGGGCGCTTTTAATGTTCAGCCGGCTGAGTTTAGCAAGCTGGTCATGATAATTTTTTCAGCGGCTTTTTTAAGCAAAAAGAACCTGGATATGCAAAATTTTTGGCACAGCAGTTTTGTGCCGCTGGCATTTATGGGCGCTTCTTTCCTGTTAATCCTGCTACAGCCCGACCTGGGGACGGCCCTGGCACTGGCCCTGGTGACTTTGACGATTATTTTTTCCGCGGGTATTCCCTGGAAACATTTAACGGCACTGATGGCAGCAGGTGTTCCCTTTGTGTTTTACCTGATGTTGAGTGAACCATATCGCATCCGGCGGATCTTTTCCTTCCTGGATCCCTGGGCTGATCCACTGCATTCCGGTTACCATATTATCCAATCTCTTTATGCCTTGGGTCCCGGTGGGCTGTTTGGAGTGGGTCTGGGAAGAAGCAGGCAGAAGCTTTATTACCTGCCGGAGCCACAAAATGACTTTATTTTTGCTATTATCGGTGAAGAACTGGGTTTTCTGGGCGCTGTAACCATTATGCTGCTCTTTTTTATTCTGATCTGGAGAGGGTTTAAAACCTCTCTGCTGGCACCTGATAACTTTGGCAGTCTTTTGGCTGTAGGAATTACTACCATGGTTGCCGTCCAGGTGCTGATTAATGTCGGTGTAGTCACAGGGTCCATCCCCATCACAGGCATAAACCTTCCCTTTATCAGTGCCGGGGGCAGTTCCCTGTTTTTCACCATGGTTGCCATGGGAATTCTGATGAATATTTCCAGGCATTCCCGGTAATTTTTAACTTTGAGGTGGACAGTTGTGCGCATCATTTTTTCTGGTGGTGGTACGGGGGGGCATATTTACCCGGCCCTGTCCATGGCCAGATATGTGAAAAAAAAAGTTCCCCAGGCCGCAATTTTGTTTATCGGGGCCGACGGGGGAATGGAAGAAAATATTATTCCGGAAGCAGGGTTTGATTTGGAAACACTGGCCGTGAAAGGTTTTTCCCGTAAGAAGCTGATTCATGCCCCTGCTACTATTTTCAGGCTCGGCAGTTCCTGTGCGCGGGCCAGGAGAATCATAGAAAAGTTTAAGCCTGATGTGGTAATGGGGACAGGTGGCTATGCTTCGGCTCCCACTTTACTTGCCGCATTGCTGGGGCGGAAAAAAACCATCATTCATGAACAGAATATTATTCCTGGCATGACAAATCGTTTTCTGTCTCCCTGGGTAGATAAGGTGTGTGTTTCTTTTGATGCTTCCAGGGACTATTATAAAAATAAAAGTAATGTGTTGGTCACGGGCAATCCCAGGTCCAGCGACATGAAACTGCTAAGCAAAGAGTCAGCCAGAGAATCTCTGCGCATGGACAATAAATTGCCTCTGCTGCTGGTATTTGGTGGAAGCAGGGGAGCAGCGAGAATTAATCAGTGTATGGTGGATTACCTGGAAAAATTAACGGAAAAAGGCAAGATGCAGGTATTGTATATTACAGGGGAAATATACTATGATGAGATTACTTCCCGGTTAGAAAAAAAACAGGTCTTTGACCGCCTGGGCGATCGGTTAAAGGTTAAGGCATACCAGCGGGAAATGCCGTCCGCTATGGCTGCAGCCGATTTAATGATCAGCCGTGCCGGGGCGACAACTTTAGCGGAAATAACGGCCCTGGGTGTTCCATCTATCCTGATCCCCTCTCCCAATGTGGTAAATGACCATCAAAGAAAAAATGCCCTTTCCCTGGTCCGGGAGGAGGCAGCTGTTATGATCGAGGAAGATAATTTGACAGCACCTGCCTTGAAAGATAAAATTGAAGATCTGCTGGGCAGCCCGGTAAAGTTGAAGATGCTAAGCAAAAACAGCCGAAAGCTGGGCAAGCCGGATGCGGCTGAAAACATTTTTAAGCTGATTGCTCTTTAACGGAAATTCGTTGGGACAAGTAATCTCCTGGGAACTTCATTTTCTCCTTGTGCATAACATGTAATATGGAAATGAGATTCTCTTCAGGGCGGCCGACTGTAAGATAATAGAGGTGAAAATCATTGGACTGGAAAAAACAAATGGCGCAGGTTTTAAATACACCTCCTTTACTTGATGAACCGATGCGTTTTCATACTTCCCTGCGAATTGGCGGTCCTGCTGAAGTGCTGGCTTTTCCGTCAAACCAGGATGAACTAAAGGCATTACTGGATATTGCCCGGGGTGAGGATGTACCTTTTTTTCTTATCGGCCAGGGCACGAATCTCCTGGTTAAAGATGAAGGCATCAGAGGGTTGGTGATCAACCTGGCCCGATTCAGCCCGGAGATCACGTTTTCCGACAGCACCGTTCGGGCCGGGCCGGGAGTTCCGGTTGTTAAGTTGGCGCGTCAGGCAATTAACAAAGGCTTGGGTGGGTTGGAATTCGCTATCGGTATCCCTGGAAGCCTGGGGGGAGCCCTTTACATGAATGCGGGTGCATATGGCCGCTGTATTGGAGACCTGGTCGAAGAAGTAACCACCATGGATTACCAGGGAAATAAAACAAAACGCAGCAGGAAAGAACTCAACTTTGCTTACAGGAAAAGTACTTTCCAGGAAGAAGGAAGCATTATTATTGAGGCAGCCCTGGGGCTAGAGGCAGCAGACAAGGAAGAAATGTTAAATAAAGTTGCAGAAATACAAAAAACGCGCAAAAACAAGCAGCCTCAAAAACCCAGTGCCGGTAGTGTTTTCAGGAACCCTTACGGTCAGGCGGCAGGTTTTTTGATTGAAAAGGCCGGCATGAAAGGGCATACTGTTGGAGGTGCGCAGGTCTCCACGCTCCACGCCAATTTTATTGTAAATCGAGGCGGAGCAACAGCAGGTGATGTCCTGGATTTAATAGAATATGTGAGGGAAAGGGTCCGAGCAAGCCGGGGTGTTGAGCTGGAACTGGAAATCAAGATTGTGGGAAAAGATGGTATTGAATAGGGGAGATTAAAATGGAGCGGTTTATCATTGAAGGAGGAAGCAAGCTTCATGGTTCGCTGAACATCAAGGGAGCCAAAAACTCCATGCTTCCGATCATGGCCGCCACTGTCTTGAACAGCAGCAGTGACAGTGTGGAACTGTACAATATCCCAAACATCTACGACATGCATGTCATGAAGAAAATCCTGCAATCCCTTGGATATACAGTGGAATTTCAAAACAACTCTTTACTCATATCCCCGGGTAAAGCATTAAATTACTCGATACCCGATGAGCTAATGAGGGAGATGCGGTCATCCATTTTTCTGATGGGGCCGCTGCTGGCCCGTATCGGTCGGGTGAAGTTGACTTACCCGGGCGGTTGTTCTATCGGCCCCCGGCCCATTGATCTGCATTTCAAAGGGCTGGAAGCTTTAGGAGCTTCGATCCGTGAAGAAAACGGGTATATTGAAGCTTCTGCTTCCGAACTGACTGGAACGGAGATCCACCTGGATTATCCCAGTGTTGGAGCGACAGAGAACCTGATGATGGCTTCGGTTTTGGCCAAGGGGAAAACAGTAATTCATAATGCAGCCAAAGAACCTGAAATTGTGGACCTGCAAAACTTCTTGAATGCAATAGGATGTCAGATAAAAGGTGCCGGGACGGAGAAGCTTCGCATTGATGGAGTAAAGTCTGCTTCTGCATGCAGTTATCGGATTATTCCTGACCGTATAGTTGCCGGGACTTACCTGATGGCGGCGGCCATAACCCGTGGCGATATTACCCTGAAGGAAATTATCCCTTCTCACCTGGATGCTGTTGTGGCCAAGTTAAAAGAGGCCGGCGTTGAGGTTGAGGCTACAGAAGACAGTTTGTCTGTACACAATGGTCAGTTAAAGGCTGTCGAAACTTTGCGGACACTACCTTATCCCGGCTTCCCTACAGACCTCCAGGCTCCCATGATGGCCCTGCTAACAAAAGCGAGAGGGGATAGTTTAATTGTGGAAAGTATTTTTGAGGCCCGCTTTAAACATGTAGAAGAGTTTGTTAAAATGAATGCCCAGGTAACGGTCCGGGAACGAAATGCCTTAATCACTGGTGTAGATCGCCTGGTTGGGGCAGAGGTTGACGCCACGGACTTGCGGGCTGGCGCATCTCTTGTCCTGGCAGGTCTGGCAGCCGAAGGCACTACGGTTATTAACAATGTCTGGCATATTGACCGGGGTTACGAAGCAATGGAAAAAGAGTTAAATCAGCTGGGAGCACGCATCAGCAGGGTTAACGGCCCTGCTGGCAGTGTAGAGAATTTTTAAAGATTACGTAACCTTCCACCTCTTTTACGAAATCTATTTGGCTGTTAAATTAAGAATAAGATGCGGTTTCTGGCAGGACTTTTCTGCCTGGAAAAAGAATCTATGGTATATGGTAGTTTCCCTGATAGCCAAGCGCACAAGACGGCTTGTGGCGATTTTTCAGGAAAAAAAAGGCAAGGGTGCTTTTTGAAGATACTGAAGCGGAATCATCATTTCAGGAACGAAAAGAAAGCGACCGTTTGGCCGGGGGTGTTGGTTGGTGAACATGCAGCGGCAGTTGCCCAAAAGCAGCAGCTCCTATGGTCAACATACTTACATAGTTGAGCAGAAGGAAAAAAAAAGACTAAAAAATACTCTTTTATTTGTATTGCTGTTTGTCGCCTGTAATGTTTTTTTAATTCTTTTTTTGCGTTCGTCCCTTTTTGTAATTGAAACAATAGATATTCGCGGTTTGGAAAAGGTTTCATCCGGTGAAGTGAAAAATGCTGCCAGAATCCAGGAAGGGATGAATCTTTGGAAAATAAGCCCACCGGAATTGCGGGAAAGAGTTCTGTCGATTCCCCGGGTGAAAACGGTTGAGGTGGACCGGGTTTTGCCTTCAACTATAGTTTTCAAGATTGAAGAAAAACATCCCATCGCCCTGGTTTCATATCACGGCTATTACCTGGAGCTGGCACCCGATGGCACTTTTATCGGCTTAAAGGATGGTTACCGGGGTGAACTCCCGTTGATCAGCGGCCTGCTCTGGGGGCAGATGGAGGTTGGCACATCGATTCCAGACCAGACCAGGGGGAAAATTATTGAAGTATTCTTGGCTGTCCTTAAAGAAAACCCATCTCTTCCCCTGGCGGAAATTAATGTAGAAAACCCGCAGAGAATTATTGTATATACTGGAGAGGGAATGGAAGTATGGTTAGGCAGCAAGGAAGACTTGTCGAAAAAGCTGGATGTTTTGCAGTCGATTCACAACAGGCTCTTACAGGCCGGTGACGAGCCTTTTTCCGGCTACCTTGATTTGCGTGTGGCGGAAACTCCAGTTTTCAAACCATTTGAAAAATAATTTTTAGTGAAAAAGGAAATATATTATAAATGTGGAATATGTAAAAAGAATGGGGTTTTTGAAGGCCGTTACTTAGGGGGTGTCAGGTTGACTAGACGAGAAATCGTAGCAGGAATAGATATTGGAACATCAAATGTACGGGTCATTGTCGGGGAAATCGTTACAGACCGGGCAGTTAACATTGTCGGTGTTGGGACAAGTCCCTCAGAAGGAATTCGCAAAGGTGTGATTATTGACCTGGAAAGGACTGTCGAGTCGATTTCCAAGGCAACTGCTGAAGCTGAGAGAATGGTCGGCACCAAGATTGAAGCAGTTAATGTGGGTATTGTTGGCTCTAATATAGGTTTGATTAATAACCGGGGCGTTGTAGCTGTATCCCGAGATGATAAAGAAATCACAGAACAGGATGTAGAAAGAGTCTTGCAAGCCGCTAAGGTTATTGCACTGCCGCAGGATCGTGAAATAGTTGACGTAATCCCTCGGGAGTTCATAGTCGATGGGTATGATGGGATCAGGGATCCCGTTGGAATGCTGGGTGTCAGGCTGGAAGTTGAAGCTATGATTATTACTGGCGCCATGACATCTTTAAGAAATCTTTTAAGGTGTTTGAGCATGTCCGGGCACGAAGTGAATTCCTTGATCCTCAGTGCCCTGGCTAACGGTGAAGTTTGTCTGTCCAGGGATGAAAAGGAATTGGGTGTTTTTTTAATTGACCTTGGTGGGGGAACAACGGAAGTGGCACTGTTTAAAGATGGGGTGTTAAAAGATATATCTGTTCTCCCTGTAGGTGGAGATCATGTTACCAATGATATGGCCGTAGGGATGAAAACCAATTTTGATGTGGCTGAAAAGGTAAAGACAGAATATGGATTTGCCGATGCCAGCATTGTAACAGATGAGCGGGAAATTGAAATTGATAGCATCAGCGGTAAAGAAAAGCACACCATTTCTGTAAAAGAGCTCTCAACTTTTATTGAGCCCCGTATCCAGGAAATCATGCAGTTGTGTAAAGGCGAAATGGCCAAGATGGGCTATAACCAACTGCCTCCCGGCGGAGTTGTATTGACCGGGGGTGTTTCTCTTATGCAGGGAATTACCGAGCTGGCTGAACACTACTTTGATAGCTCAGTACGGGTGGCCCAACCGGAATACCTGGGAGTAAAAAGCCCAATCTACTCTACAGCTGTAGGAATTATTCATTATGTCATTCGCAATCAGGGTAGCAGCGGATTTTACAGTAAGCAGGATGGCAAAGTGAGCTTTTTTGGTAACTTATGGAAAAGGGTGAAAACCTTCCTGGCTGATATTTGGGAGTAATCTTGCAGGTTCCGGCATCTATTTTTTGTGGTTTAATGTAAACGAAGGGGAGGTCTGGAAGCCATGATCGAATTTGAAATTGAAATGGAACTTTATGCTCAGATAAAAGTCATTGGTGTTGGGGGCGGAGGAAATAACGCCGTCAACAGGATGATCGCTGCAGGACTGAAAGGTGTGGACTTTATTTCTGTTAATACCGATGCGCAAGCCCTGGAACTGGCCAAAGCAGGTACCAAGCTTCAAATCGGCACAAAACTGACCAAAGGGTTGGGCTCTGGAGGCAATCCTGATATCGGCTGCCAGGCGGCAGAGGAAAGCAGGGAAGAGATTGAATCTGTTTTGAAAAGTTCCGATATGGTTTTTATCACTGCTGGCATGGGGGGAGGAACCGGCACCGGTGCTGCCCCTATTATTGCAGAAGCTGCCAAAAGCCTGGGTGCATTAACAGTGGGAGTGGTAACGCGTCCCTTTACTTTTGAAGGACGCAAACGGATGAACCAGGCAGAGGAAGGCATTAAGCAGATGAAAGAAAAAGTGGATACGTTGATTATTATCCCCAATGATAAGCTTCTGCAGGTAGTGGATAAGCGTACTCCCCTGGTCGAGGCTTTCCGGATCGCCGATGATGTTCTCAGGCAGGGTGTTCAGGGTATATCTGATCTGATTGCCATTCCTGGTCTGATCAATCTCGACTTTGCCGATGTGAGGACGATTATGCAGGAAACCGGGACTGCCTTGATGGGTGTGGGAAGTTCCAGTGGTGAAAACAGCGCCGTGGATGCGGCGAAAAATGCAATTTACAGCCCCTTACTGGAAACCTCAATAGATGGGGCCCGCGGTGTGCTGATTAATGTAACCGGGGGGAGCAATCTAAGCCTCTTTGAAGCCAATGAGGCGGCAGAAACCATTATAGATGCTGCTGATGATGATGCCAATATTATCTTTGGGGCTGTTATTGATGAAAATTTCCAGGAAGAAGCACGGGTTACTGTCATTGCCACCGGGTTTGACAAGGCTGCTCCAACTTCCCGGACGAAAGAAGAAGTGGCAGCGGAAGAACCCGTTAGCGATTCAGATATTGATATTCCGGCATTTCTAAGGCGGCGCCGTTCCAGCCAGTAATATACTGTTGGCGTTTTCGTTTTATTGACAACAATAGGGTTGATTCCCCAAAAGGCATGGTAAATACCGTGCCTTTTTTTATTTCCAAAGCCAGATTGTAACAAAATTTTAAAGGCCTGGCCTTTATAATGATAATTAGATGGAATCTTGATTTTGGTCCGCTGGTGGCAGGCAGGTGACCATTGTATGTACCTGGACCTGGTAATCATTTTGAACATTATTGTGAACACCTTTTTACTTGCCCTGACCGGTTTTATCGCTCGTCAAAGAACCACTTCCTTAAGGGTGCTGTCCGGCGGTATTCTGGGAGCCTCCTGCTTGCTTTTCTTATACGAGCCTGGGATTGTGCCGTTTGTGTCGGTGTTTCGCTTCCTGCTGCCATTTTTAATGCTTTGGGTTGCTTTCCGTCCCCGTTGTTGGGAACATTTTTTGTTGTTGTTTTTCGTTTTTACCCTGACCACCTTTCTCTTCGGTGGTATTATAATCTCCTTCAGCGCTGTAATTGCCCATTCCCAGCAAAATATTGCGGAAAGCAGCCTTTATGCCGTGCCGTCTGTACCATTTTTTATAATTGCCGCTTCCGGGCTTTACCTGTTCCTTCGCTTCCTGGTTTACCCACTGTTGTCCCGGCGGCTTCGTTTTCGCCTGCCTTCATCAACATTGGCACTGGAACTTGTTTTTCAAGGCAAAAAGAAAACGATGCATGCTTACCTGGATACAGGAAATATGCTCAAGGAACCCTTTACCGGCATGCCAGTAGCCGTGGCAGCGTATTCTGCGGTGCAGGATTTGCTGCCCCGAGGGGTTTGTGAACTTATCCGCCAATCCCCTGGTCTGGACTGGATGAAAATGGAGAATGTCTATAAACAGCTGGACCAACCGGAAATATTTACCTGGGTTCCTTACCATAGCATTGGTGGCAGTGGTTTCCTGCTGGCGTTCAAACCTGAACAGGTAAGTGTTTGGAATGGAACACAGTGGACCGCAGTGTCCAACACGCTGCTGGTTGCCATTAAAGAAAAGCCTGGTGTAGTTTCAGGAGAGGATTTTGAAATTCTTTTGCCTCTGGAAATATGGTTGCAAGTGGAGGCCGGGGAGTGTTGAACAAAATGGAAAAAATGAAACGTCGTTACTGGAATGTAAGGCTTAAGCTGCTTCATTTAACCCGAAAGTTTGGTTTAAGCTATGGGAAAATTATTTACTATGTCAGCAACAACAAAGCGTTGCCACCGCCACTTACACGGGAAGAGGAGTCTTCACTGCTGGAACAATTAAAGACAGGCGATGAGCAGGTTCGCACCTCATTAATCGAAAGGAACCTCCGGTTGGTAGTCTATATTGCAAGAAAGTTTGAAAATACGGGACTGGCAGTGGACGATCTGGTGTCTATTGGGACCATTGGACTGATTAAAGCGGTTAATACATTTGATCCTCATAAGAACATTAAGCTGGCCACTTACGCTTCAAAATGTATTGAAAATGAAATATTAATGTATTTGAGGCGGAACAACAAACTTAAAGCGGAAATATCTTTCGATGAACCCTTGAATGTGGACTGGGACGGAAACGAATTGCTCCTTTCTGATGTGCTGGGTACGGAAGATGATCTGGTTATTCGCAACCTTGAAGAGGAAGTGGATAGGAAACTTCTCTACATGGCTATTGACAAGCTTTCCGCCAGGGAAAAAAAGATTATGCAATTACGATTTGGTTTACACAACAGGCAGGAAAAAACACAGAAAGAAGTCGCTGAGCTGTTAGGTATTTCTCAGTCTTATATTTCCCGACTGGAAAAAAGAATCATCAAAAGGTTGAAAAAAGAGATAAAAAAAATGGAATAATAACATCTGGAATAAAAACAGATTTGGGAGGAAATAATTTAAATGTAAATAAAGTCAATGTTCAACAGGGAGAGGATCGATCAGTGAACAAGGTTGAAATATGTGGAGTGAATACTGCCAAACTTCCCGTGTTGACCAATAATGAGATGCGCCAGTTATTTGTTCAGGTTCAGGAGGGAAACAGCAAGGCCAGGGAAAAACTGATCAGTGGCAACTTAAGGCTGGTTTTGAGTGTCATCCAGCGTTTTCATAACCGGGGTGAGCTGGTAGATGACCTTTTCCAGGTAGGTTGTATCGGGTTAATTAAGGCGATCGACAATTTTGACCTGGAACAAAATGTCAAGTTTTCCACTTATGCAGTTCCGATGATTATCGGTGAAATCCGCCGCTATCTTCGTGATAACACTCCTGTAAGGGTAAGTCGTTCCCTGCGGGATATTGCCTACAAGGTTTTGCAGGTCAGGGATCACATGGCCCATAAAATGTCCCGAGAACCCAGCCTGGAAGAAATAGCCAGGGAACTGGATTTCAGCAGGGAAGAAATAATTCTGGCCCTGGATTCCATCCAGGAACCGGTTTCTTTATTTGAGCCTATCTATCATGACGGTGGAGATCCTATTTTTGTCATGGATCAAATAAGCGATGAAAAAAATTGCGATGAAAAATGGCTGGAAGTATTATCGATCAAAGATGCCTTACACCAGCTGAACGACAGGGAAAAGAACATTTTAATGCTGCGATTTTTTCGGGGCAAAACACAAATGGAGGTTGCTGAAGAAATAGGTATTTCCCAGGCCCAGGTATCCAGGCTGGAAAAATCAGCATTAACTCAAATTCGGAAAAATATTCAATGAAACCGTTTTTCTTTTCACGGCTGTCTCGGACAAAATAATTCTAACCGCTTGTAAAGGAGGGGATATAATGTGGAAGCAGCCCAGCAATAACAAAAAACCTGCAATGGCCATGCTGGTTGCTGCATGCTGCACCTTTCTCTTGCCCCCGGTTGTTGATCACAACGAGGCCGTGTTTGCTTATAACTTGCAAAATTTGGCCGGAATGACGCAGCTTGAACAGGTATTAACGGACCGGGAAGAAGAGAACTTAAGCCCAGGCACCGGGAACAGCATTGCTCCAAGAAGCAGGATGTAAAATATACTGGCAGAGATGAAACAAAGGTCAAGCAAGACAACAAAGACAAGAAAGTGGACAGAAAAAGATAGAGTGTGATAACGCCGGGTTCCCGGCGAGTTTTATTGTTGGGCCTATGCATGGTCTTGGATTTGTAATATAATGAAGGAAGATAAAACCTGGGAAAACCGGGAAAGAGGAGGCGCAGTTATGGCTCGAATCAACGATCTTAGAGACAGGGATGTTGTAAATGTCAATGATGGCAAAAGATTGGGTGTTATCAGTGACGTCGACCTGGATATAGAAAATGGTACGGTAAAAGCAATTGTCATTCCGGGGGCCGGTGGCTTCATGGGGGTGCTGGGTAAAAAGGCAGACCTGGTTATCCCCTGGGATAAGATTGTAAAAGTAGGTGTGGATACAATTTTGGTAGACTATCCCGTGGAAACAGAAGAGGCATAACTGGACACTGACCGTACGGTTGTTATATAATGAAATTACTTGAGTAAGAGAGGGAGAAGAGGAGGGCTGCGACATGATGAGATGTCCTTATTGTGGTGAATATGAAAGCAAAGCAGTAGATACTCGTTCTTATGATGAAGGCGAATCCATCCGTAGGCGCCGGGAATGTTTGCAGTGCGGGAAACATTTTACCACCTTTGAAAAAATGGAAGAGGTTCCGATTTTTGTCATGAAACGGGATGGGTTTAAACAAATTTTTGACCGCAATAAAATTATGGAAGGCTTAATCAGGGCCGGTGAAAAGCGCCAGATTTCCATGCAGACGTTCCAAAATATCGTTGATGAAGTTGAAAGAGAACTGAGAAATGAAGAGATCCAGGAGATTAATTCGGAAGTGATCGGCAACATGGTCCTGGATAAACTGCTTCAAATTGACGAAGTTGCCTATGTTCGTTACGCATCGGTATTCCATCGCTACCAGGATATCGAAGAATTTAAAGAGGAGCTGGATAAGGTCATATCAATGCGCAAGCAAAGCCCTGGTTCCGAGTAAATGACTTTCTGGGCAAAGACTGCTAACAAGCCGGTTTGTTTTCCAACAAAAATGATTATTTAAAGTAAAAAGCTATCTGGCAAAGAAAAGGTGATCACTTGACAGAAGAAACCTTCCCTTTCAGGGAAATTAAAAAAAGGGATGGACGAATTGTCGAGTTTTGTCCTGACAAGATAACCCAGGCGATCTTCAAAGCAGCCCGGGCAGTCGGTGGGGAGGATTATGAACTGGCTGAACATCTGACCGGAGAAGTTATTTCATTCTTAGACGGGAATAAGATACCGGGATTAATTCCGACAGTTGAAGAGATTCAAGATGCAGTGGAAAAAGTGCTGATCGAGCGGGGACATGCTCGAACCGCAAAAGCGTACATTTTATACCGGGATAAAAGAACCCGCATCCGGGATGCAAAATCTGAGTTAATGGATGTGGTAAAAGATATCTTGCTGGAAGGCAGCAGGGAGCAGGGCCTGGAAACGGATTATAGCCATTCTCCGGCCCAGAAAATGCAGCAAATCGCAATTACTGCCAGTCGAAAATACTACCTTGATAATTTGCTTCCAGAAGATTTGGCCAGCGCTCATAATACCGGACAATTGTACATACATGACCTGGGCTATTACAGCAAGACTGTAGATAGCTTCCAACTGCATTTCTCCGAAAAAACAGCCCTGGATTTCGGTGTTAATAACCAGGATATTTCTGCATCTGGTGAGCTTTTTGCAGCTTTGTTCAACTTGGCTGCGGTCATTCAGAAAGGGAATAATGATATTTTCGGTGAACTATCTCTTCCTGCTTTTGATCAAAACCTGGGGGAAATAATACGTAAGTTTGGGAAAAAGCCAGGACGGGGAGAAATAGCTGGGGCGATTAAAGGCTTCTTATCTTACCTGCGTGAACTTCCTTCTCCTGGTGATGGGAATCCCATGAAATGCAGTATCCAGGTGGGTCTTGACTCCTCAGAGGAAGGCAGGGAAGTTTCCCGTGCCATGCTGCAAAACCTGAAAAACTGTACACTTCTCCCTGGACACTGGCCTCGCTTTTTGTTTTTATTAAAACGGGAAGTAAATTGTTTAAACAATACTCCTAATTACGATCTTTTGTCCATGGCCCTGAAGGCAGCCCGGGCCAACGGCATTTCTTTTGTTTTCCTGGATAATGAGCGAGAAAAAAGTGAAGGCGATGATTTTCCCCTCTACTTTAGCAGTGGGTTTCGTTTATGGGAAAACCGGCAAGGACGGGTTGGAGGTCACAGAAGAGGTAATATTGCCACTGTAACCCTGAACTTGCCCCGTCTGGCAATGTCTGCGGGGGATAAAGCCTTATTCTTTATTGAATTGGACCGACTGCTGCGACAGGGTGTCCGGCAGTTGTTAAACCGCTACGAAGTGCTGGCTGTATTAAAGCGCCGGGATCTTCCCTTCTTGATGGGTGAAAAGATGTACCTGGGCAGTGAAAAGCTTAAGTCATCGGAACCCATCCAGGATGCGTTAAAAAATGGTTTGTTGACTATAAATTTTACAGGCATTCCAGAAACGGTCCGGGTTTTGCTCGGCGATAAATCGAGGGATCATGATCAGGTCGTTGGTCTGGTGGAAGAAATAATCCAGCATATGAAACGCCGGGTAGAGATGTTTACCCGTGAATTTGACCTGAACATTGGTTTAAGTGGTGCTATAACTGCTCCCCATCTCAAGCACTTTACAGAAATTGACCGCCGGGAGTTTGGGCTGGTGCGGGGAGTGACAGATCGCGAACTTTACAGCCCTTCTTTTTTCCTTTTTCAAGAAGATGAAGGTTTGCAGCATAAGATTGAGCTGGAAAGCCTATTGCAACAAAATTGCTCCGCGGGATATTCCAGCCGCTTGTATTTACTGCCTGGAACGGAACCGGCAGGTGCTGAAGAAATGCTCTTAAGGTTACAAGAAGCAGGGATTGGGCATATTAGCGTTCATACCTTAAACAGGGGTATGGTTTAATGAGGGAAGCTTTAACAAAAAATGAGCAGGGAAAAATCATTTACCTCTCTTTTCCGCAATGGGAACATCGGGGAGACCTGGGCCACGGTTTTTCCACACGTCAAGGCGGAGTGAGTTCCGGTCCTTTCGAGTCACTAAACCTGGGTTTCAAAGGAGGAGATGATCCTCTTGCCGTTGCCAGGAATCGCTCTCTTTTTTTAAGCGTTTGGGGCAAAGAAGAAAACCAGTTAGTTAGTGGTGAACAGATTCACGGGGCAAATGTATTTGTTGTTGACCATGACTATTTGAACTCAGGATCCCGGGTCGTTCCTTCTACAGACGCCTTTGTAACTGCGGAGAAGAAAGTGCTGCTGGGAGCTTATTCAGCAGACTGTCAGCTGGTCCTTTTTTTTGACCCCTTCGGACCAGTCATCGGTATAGCTCATGCGGGCTGGAGAGGGACCTTACAGGGAATCGTTGCCAGCGTCGTAGAGGTTATGGAAAGTAATTACAACAGCAACAGGCACCATCTTCAGTGTCTGTTCGGGCCCTGCATCAAGCCCTGCTGCTTTGAAATCGGGGAAGAAGTGGAAAACGGTGCAGCTGCTACTTCCTGGTCAGCACAGGTGGTTTTCCTGCCTGGCCCGAAAAGACAGCACCTGGATCTAACTGCCACAAACCGCAACATCTTAACAGCGGCCGGAGTCCAGGAAAGTCACATTTATGCTAGCCAGCTCTGTACCTGCTGTAAGCCGGGGCTTTTTTATTCTTACAGGAGGTCTAAGGGCGGTCCAACCGGCAGCATGATGGGAATAATTTATTTGGCTTGAAGGTAAGGGTGATGAAATGAAGCGGAAACAAAAGAAAAGCCATTTAAAAGTCATTCCCGGGGCTGGAACAAACCCACAAAAAAATATTACTGCCGGGCTAACCAGGCAGCCCTTGCACCTTTTGCTGCTTGTCCTGGCCTTTTTATTGCTGGCTCAAATCCTGGTCGGCTGGGTCTGGGTCTCTATCAGCCGCTCAGCCATAAAAACTGACCTGGTTAGTGAAGGGACATATGAAAAAAGAATCAACAGTTCGGGACTGATAACATTCCAGGAACGGGTTGTGCTTGCCCCCATGGCCGGTTTTGTTTATTATAATGTTGATACCGGAGAAAGAGTTCCTGTAGGAAATAATATCGCCAGTATTTCTGAATTTCCAATGGAAGGGCAGGCCAGTGAGAGCCTGGATGAAGAACAGCGGAATACATACTTCCAGCAGTTTAAAAACTGGTTGTTTGATACCGAAGACAGTGATCTGGAAAACTATGCTCACCTGTTCCCGGGAAGAGAGGCTGTAAGACTTAATTCGCCCCATGCGGGCTTAGTATGCCTGACAATCGACGGTTGGGAAGATTATGGACCGGATTCAGAGTTTATCTACCTCACAGAAGAAGAGTTTGAACAGCAGGTGAAAGAATATCAGGTCATGTATTCCGGTAAGCGGGTCAGTCGCAATATGCCGGTACTGCGGATTATTGATAACTACTCCTGGTATTACAGTACCCTTTTGCCTGCAGAATACGGCAAAAAAATTACTGAACATTATACCTCGACGCTGTATTTTGATTTCAAGCAGGACAAGCCTGCAAAAAGCCAGGTCGTTGAGGTAAAACAAACCTCAGGACAAGATTACGAGGTTACCTGGCGCATTAATAGCAAAGTAGGGGATTACTACAGGCAAAGATGGACAGGGGCCGAGATTGTCTACAATAAACTGGAAGGGATACTTCTGCCCAAGGAAGCTTTCTGGGAGAAAGAAGGTACTGAAGGAACATTTATAATCGACCATGGGAGAGTTCAGTTCCAGGAAGTTGATGTGGTGGCGGAAAAAGAAGAGCACTACCTGGTTGAAGGCATATCCCCTTATGACAGAGTTGTCCTGAATCCATCCAGGGTCCGGGAGGGGCAGCGTTTCTACCAGTAATCTGCCAGCAATTAAAAAGGAGTTCGTGGGGGTTTCAAGATAAAGTCAATACCTTGACAAATGATAACCTGGGAGTGAAGTAAAAGGTGACCATGCAGGAAAACCTGGACACAATCAGGATGCGGCTTCAACGGGCTGCTGTTCGTATGGACAGGAACTGGGAAGACATCACATTGATAGCTGTATCCAAAACCGTTTCCCCGGAAGCTATCGGGGAAGCCTGGAACTTGGGGCTCAAACATTTTGCTGAAAACCGGGTCCAGGAGGCACTGCCAAAAATCTCATCTCTTCCTGCAGATATCTGCTGGCACTTTGTTGGACATTTGCAGACCAATAAAGTAAGACAGGCAGTGGAGCAGTTCCAGCTAATCCAGTCTGTAGACCGGATGAAGTTGGCCCGAGAAGTGCAAAAAGAAGGGGAAAAGCAGGGACGGGCTTTTGACGTGCTGCTGCAGGTAAATATTGGCGATGAAGGAAGTAAATCGGGATGCCATCCTTCAGCAGTTAACGAGATGCTCAAGGAAATGGCCGAACTGCCTAATATAAAAGTGCTCGGCTTGATGACAATTGCACCCTATCTCCCGGATCCGGAAGAGGTTCGGCCGTATTTTCAAAGAATGAAAGAGATGTTTGACAGTATCAATATTTGCGGGGTGGAAATGAAATACCTTTCTATGGGCATGACCCATGATTTTGAAGTTGCCGTAGAAGAAGGGTCCAACATGATTCGCCTGGGAACGGCACTTTTTGGCAAGCGCCCTTACTAGCCGAAAAATTACTGTTAAAGGAGGGCAGGTCTGTGCGTCTTTGGGAACGGTTTTTACATGCCCTGGGGTTAATTGAAGTTGATGCGGGGGTTGACGGCGAAGAAGGTTATGAGGACAAACATTCAAATAAAAAAAGCAACGTGGTCCGATTTCAGCCGCCGGAAGAGCAGTACAAGCTTGTTGTCAGCAAGCCAACGGGTTTTTCCGAAGTTGAGGATACGGCAGGTCACTTGAAAGGAAGGCGGCCTGTGGTAGTTAACCTGGAAAATCTCGATGCTGCAGAAGCCCGGCGGACGGTTGACTTTTTAAGCGGGGTCGTATTTGCTTTAAACGGAACGTCTCAAAAAATCAGCAATCATATTTTCGTTTTTGCACCTTCAGGAATTTCTTTGAGTTCAGAAATAAAATCCCGCCTGGCCAGGCAGGATGATCGCGTTACAGATATGGACCCTTATTTTAAAGACAAATAACAATTACTCAGAATAATGACGAATAGGACAGCTTGGCTTGTCTGAAGTGAACCTAAACCGGTGGGTCCGGCATACGCTAACGCTGCCATTTACATACTAACCGCCACGGCCCTTGCGGGCCACAACAGGGGACGAAAATGGGTTTCCAAAACCGCTTTCCGCCTGGATGAGGTCCGTTTTCCCTGTAACGGCGACTTTGTCAAGCGGCTATAAGTGCTTGGCGAAGTGAAAGCACAGGAGCCGGCCCGGCGGGCATGGACACCCGCCGCCTGCAACCGTGGCAGGAAGTCTAAGTTTGCAGGTCGGCCGGCGGAAGCTTGAACTGAGCCTTAGCGCTTTGCCGCGAAGATAACCGGAGTTGATACCGGGAAACGGAAACGCCATTTTCCTGCTAACTGTTTTGCTCCTCAGTCATTTGTAACTGCGTATGCATTTCCCGGGAAAGCTTTCGCATGGTCTCTGTCGATTCATTAATGGAAGTTACCGTGGAGGCTTGTTCCTGGGAGGCCGCAGCAATACTTTCCACGCTTTCTGAAAGCTGCTCTGCCGCTGAAGCTATTTCACCGATTTCACTGCTAATTTCTTCAATGGCAAGTAAAACATTATTGATTACATCCCGGGTACTTTGAACGGTTTTGTTGCCGGCTTCCACTTCCTTGGCCCGGTCTTCAATGGTTGAAACCACTGTATCTGACTCACCCTGGATATCCTGGACAATCTCTGAGATTTCACCGCTTGATTTTGCAGCCTGGTTGGCCAGTTTGCGCACTTCGTCAGCTACTACGGCAAAACCAGTTCCGTGTTCCCCGGCGCGAGCGGCTTCAATGGCCGCATTGAGAGCCAGCATATTGGTTTCTTCAGCTATAGAGTTAATAACTTCAAGTATGTGTTCGATGTTATTTACTTTCCCGGCAAGGTTGGTGATGCTTTCCCGGAAGAGGTCAAAGGAATGTCTAATCGTTTCCATTTGCTCTGTAAAGTCTTCCAGGGCCTGTTTGCCTTGCTCCGCCTCCTTAGCTGCCTGTTCTCCATAATTGGAAACTTTGCGTGTATGTTCTTTTAACTCCTGGGAGCTGGAAGCCAGCTCATTGTTGGCGCTGGCCACTTCTTCAAAGGATGAGGTCAGGTTTTCGGTAGCCCGGGCAATGTTTTCACTAAGGGAAGTGGTTTGTTCGCAGGTGTCGCTGGCTTTAGACACAATGGCCTTGTTGAACTCTGCCAGATCCCTTGATGACATTTCAAATTGAATCACCCTTTCGACTAAAGTCCTTCCCCTGTAAGAAGCAAAAACAATTGCAATTGTCGTCAGCAAGAAAACCAGCGAATTGGCAGAGAGAGCGGAAATGTCAGCCGCTTCCATGCCCCTGCCGGGATCGGTAAAAACAAAAACAGCATTTCCAGCGATTCCCAGCGCCCCGCTGAAAATGACCAGCGGCAGGTTAAAGTATAAAATCGTAATAACAATAGGAAGCACCCAAAAAGGGGATAAAGCCAGGGATACTTCGTTTATCCAGACAATAAACCCAAACCCGACAAAACTTGCCGCGGTAAGGACATACTTAACAAAACCGCTTTCCTGGTAGTATCGACAAATCAGGGTTGCCAGCAGGAAAGCCCCACCCATCCCTGCTGCCATCAAGATCATTTCAAGCCAGGTGGTGCGAAGGATATCCGTAACGATTAAAGCCCCGAGCAGAGTGAAGCCGGCAATAAAAATACCCCATAAAATTTTTACCACAAGTATGTTGGTTTCCAACTCATTCCGCTTAAACTCTGACAAACCATGTTCCATGCTTTCTCTCCTTTCCCTTGTTAAGCACCCACTTATGATTGAACAATTAGGATGAAAATCTTTGTATGATTATTCCCTTTCGACACCTTTCCTGGAAAATCCTTGCGCTTGTGAAATATTTTAAGCGCAAAATTTATTTATCAGCCAGCAGGTATAACGAATTTCTAGCGGTTAGGGTTGACCGCCCTTGAAATAATGTTTAAACTTAAGGGGACAGGGGGTGAGAGATATTTTACTTCGTGATATGATCATTGCTTTTTTTGATATTCTTGTCGTGCTAATTTTTGTTCGTATTATTTTAAGCTGGTTTCCAGTCAACCCGTATGGAAACCCCACATTGATGAATATAATCTACTTCTTAAGAAACGTTTCAGAGCCCTTTTTAGCTCCGTTCAGGAGTGTTATCCCCCCTTTAAGAATGGGTGGGGGGCACCTTGACTTATCGCCAATTATTGCTTTATTTGTTCTGAGGTTGATTCGAAACCTGTTACTGGGTGTTTTATAAAATACGGTATGCGTTGGGGGAAAAAGGATGCACGAGCGAGACCTTCAGGATTACTTAAATCCGGCAGAAAAAAAATGGGCTGAGTATTTTGTGTCGATACTGGAAAAAGTCGCAAATGAACATGTAGAGCTGTGCACTCCCTTTGCCGATCCCAGGCAGCAGCAAATTGCTGGCGATATAGCCGAGGGCTATTCGGAGCTAAAATGTTTGTTTTGGGGTGGCATTCCGGAGGCTGAAAGGGCCCGGATCTTCGTTTCCCCTTTTCCAGAAGTTAAAATGACCCAGTCCAGCCAGGTAGGCTGCCTGGTTGTTAAGGGAAAGTTCCCAGCCCATACTCTTACTCACAGGGATTTCCTGGGGGCCGTTTTGGGTTTGGGCCTTCGCCGGGAGATGGTCGGAGATATTATCTACCGCGGTGGCGATACCGCCTTTATTATAATCCATGCAGACCTGGTGCCTTTTCTTCTCCAGGGTTTGCAGGAAGTCGGTCGTTATGCCGTTGAAGTCAGCACCTTGGATTTGGAAGAGCTGGAGCAGGTTCTACCTCCGAAGCGGGTAAAAGAAATTAAAGGCACTGTCCCATCAATGCGGATTGATGTGGTCGCAGGACTGGGTTTCGGTCTTTCCCGCTCCAAGATTGCTCCGTTGATTAAAGGGGGGCAGGTAAAAGTTAATCACCAGGTTATCAACCAGCCTTCACGACTGGTGAAATTGGGCGATATGATTTCTTTGGCCGGCAAAGGCAGGATTGAGCTTGTTTCTTCATCAGGTGAAACCCGGAAAGGTCGCCTGCACCTGTTGATTCATCGAATAATTTAAGGAAAAATTTACGTTGCAGCAGGAATAGCCGAACAATTGTCGAAAATCCTTTTAAATAGAGCTTATAACGAATAACAGGGCTTTGCCCCGGTTTTCTTAGCAGAGAAGGAGGGAAATGATGAGCATAACCCCAATTGATATTCAGAACAAAGAATTTGAAAAATCCTTACGAGGGTACAAACAAATTGAAGTCGATGAATTTCTGGAACAGGTTGCAAAAGATTTTGAGCAGGTGATCAAGGAAAAAATGGCCCTGGAAGAAAAAATCAAGCAGATGGAAGAAAAGCTGGCCCAGTATCAAAAGCTGGAAAATACTCTCCATAATTCCATCATTGTAGCCCAGGAAACAGCGGAAGATATTAAGCGCAACGCCAGCAAGGAAGCGGAGCTAATCCGCAGGGAAGCCGACAAAGATGCCCAGCGGGTTATTGAAGAGTCCAGGTATAAGGCCAGCCGTATCCTGGCTGAGCATGAAGAAATATATAAGCAGGCCCAGATCTTTAAGCTGCGCTTCCGTTCTTTTATCGAAGCCCAACTGGCTTCCATGGAACTTGAAGACTGGCTGCACATGGAAAACGCAGATGAGGATGCGGAGCAGCGGCCAGAAGATGCCGATTGAGGTTTTCTGCTTCTGGTATGCGTCAATCATCTGCGAAAAACATTTCAACAGGACAAATAATTATGTCTCAAAAGGATTATTAGCCTCCTCCAGGATATAATAGGTATTAATAGTTTTAAGCAAAAATGTGATGACCGGGAGAGTAGATACAGGTATTGTTTTCACAGCGAGCCGGTGCTGGTGGAAGTCCGGTAAAACGACTGTATCGAAGATCGCCCGTGAACTTTAACTTCGAAAGGGCTTCCCCGGTAGAAGTTAACGCCAAGGCTGCGTTACAGCTTGTTGTTTAAGTGGTTACACGTTTGGATGTAACAATTAGGGTGGTACCGCGGGAAAGTCTCGTCCCTCAGGCGAGATTTTTTTAATTAATTGTTTATAAAAATACTTCAAAATAAGGGGGTTCGAGCCCGGGTTTCCAAGGAAGTTGTTAAAGCGCTTGAAGCCAGGGCGAAATAAAATGGATTATAGTAAAACACTAAATTTGCCTAAAACGGATTTTCCCATGAAGGCAGGTCTTCCCCGAAAAGAACCGTTGATCCTGGAAAAATGGGAAGAGGAAAAAATCTTTGACCAAATGGCACAGTTAAGAGAAGGCGCCCCGGACTTTGTCTTGCATGACGGTCCGCCTTATGCCAACGGGAACATTCATATGGGCACGGCGTTAAACAAGGTTCTGAAAGATATGATCAATCGATATAAATTTATGAAAGGGTTTCATGTTCCCTATGTCCCGGGTTGGGATACCCACGGCTTGCCCGTGGAACACCAGGTAATCAAAACCAAAAAAATTAACAGGGAAGATGTGTCAGACATTGATTTTCGGGAAATGTGCCGGGAATACGCCCTTCATTACCTGGATGTCCAAAGGGAGCAGTTTAAAAGGCTGGGCGTTTTCGGTGACTGGGATAACCCCTATATTACCCTGGATCCTGCTTTTGAAGCCAGGCAGATTGGGGTTTTTGGCCGGATGGCACAAAAGGGCTTTATTTACCAGGGTCTAAAGCCGGTATATTGGTGTCCCCAGTGTGAGACTGCCTTGGCGGAAGCCGAAGTTGAATACCTGGAGAAACGCTCTCCTTCCATTTATGTAAAATTTCCTGTCGTGGAGCATGGTCAAAAGTGGGGCAGCGAACATGAGCCGACCCATGTGTTGATCTGGACGACCACACCCTGGACTATCCCGGCCAACCTGGCTGTTGCTGTCCACCCGGAATCGGACTATGTTTTACTAAAGAGCGGGGATGAATATTATCTGCTGGCCAAAGAAATGGTCGAACATGTAATTAATGAAACAGGTGTACAGAAGGGTCGTATTTGTGCCACCTTCAAAGGAGCCGAACTGGAAGGGATTGTCTGCCGTCACCCGGTTTATGACCGAGAGTCCAAGTTGGTTCTGGCCGACTATGTATCCATGGAGCAGGGAACGGGTTGTGTGCATACAGCCCCGGGGCATGGCCAGGAGGACTACGACACGGGCCTGAAGTATGATCTGCCCATCTATGCTCCCATGAATGAAAAAGGCTTTTTCACTGAGGATGCCGGTGAATTTTCCGGGTTACGCTTTGATGAAGGAAATAAAGCGGTTACCCAGGCCCTGGAGAGGGAAAGTGCCCTGTTAAACCTCTCCTTTTTGACCCACCAGTATCCCCACTGCTGGCGCTGCAAAAAAGAAGTGATTTTCAGGGCGACTGAACAATGGTTTGCTTCGATTCGTAAATTCAGGGAGGAGGCCCTCCAGGCTGTCCGGGATGTGAACTGGATCCCTTCCTGGGGTGAAGGCCGGATGAAAAATATGCTCGCTGACCGACAGGACTGGTGTATCTCCAGGCAGAGGGTCTGGGGTGTCCCTCTGCCTATCTTTTATTGCCGGGACTGCGGGGAAACGATCTTAACGGAAGACAGTATTGCATCAGTCCAGGAGCTTTTCTTCAGGGAAGGTTCCAATGCCTGGTATATTTATGAAGCGGAAGAGATTCTCCCAGGCGGTTATACCTGCAATCATTGCAACGGGAAATCCTTCCGAAAAGAAGAGGATATCATGGATGTCTGGTTTGATTCCGGCTCCAGCCATGATGCTGTACTGGAGGTGCGGGAAGATTTAAGCTGGCCAGCAGACCTTTACCTGGAAGGCAGTGACCAGTTCCGCGGGTGGTTCCAATCTTCCCTGCTGACGGCCGTGGCAACCCGGGGGAAGCCCCCATACAAAAGTGTCCTGTCCCATGGATGGGTTGTTGATGGCGAAGGACGTAAGATGTCTAAATCCATGGGTAATGTCATCGCCCCGGAAGAGATTATTGAGCAGTATGGTGCTGATATTCTTCGGCTTTGGGTTTCCAGCGCTGATTTTACCAGTGATATTCATCTTTCCAAAAACATTTTAAAACAGCTGGCAGAGGTATACCGCAAAATCCGCAATACCTGCCGCTTTCTACTTGGCAACCTGCATGACTTTGACCCGCAAAAAAACGCTGTTGAATACAGACAGCTGGAAGAACTGGATCGTGTGCTTTTACACCGTTTAAAAAAACTGGCAGAAAGGACCGATCAGGCATACAATGACTATGAATTCCATCATGTCTTTCATTCGGTGCATAACTTTGCCGTGATTGACCTGAGCAATTTTTACATGGATATCATTAAAGACAGGTTATATGTCCTGCCAGCAGATGATCATTCCAGGAGGGCGGCTCAGACTGTATTGTGTGAAGTTTTGCAGACTTTAACCTGCTTGATTGCACCGGTCCTGCCTTTTACAGCTGACGAAATTCAAACCCATATTCCTTTCAGGCAGGGAGAAAGCGTTATGCTTGCGTCCTGGCCTCAACTGCCCCACCATTACCTGGACGACGAACTGGCGGAGCGCTGGGAAGTGCTGGGTGAACTAAGAGATGAAGTCAACCGGGCGCTGGAAAAAGCGCGGCAGGAGAAACTGATCGGCAACTCCCTGCAGGCCCATGTTGACCTCTATCCAGGACCGGAACTCCTGGATAGGATCAAAGAATATGAAACCAATCTGCCTGCCCTTTTTATCGTCTCTTCCTGCAGGCTGCATGAAACCCCTGCTTTTTCTTCAGAGGATAGGGTGGAGGCCGCGAAGACCCTAGATTTGAGGGTGAAAGTAGAAAAAGCACCTGGAGAAAAATGCTCCCGCTGCTGGATGTTCTGCCCTTCGGTGGTGGAAGAAAAAACCCATGACAATGTCTGCCAGCGGTGCAATTCCATCCTGGAGAAAATAGAAATATCGGAGTGAAAGATTGTATATCCTGATAACAGGCTAAGGGAGTTGTTTTATATTGTCTTTTAGCGAAGATGGAAGGGAAGAATATGGACATGAAGAACAAAATGACCAGGAAGAGCAGGAAGAGCAGGAAGAGCAGGACTTGAAAGATAAAATTGCTGATTTATCGGCAAAGATCGAGAAATATAACCTGGCCGAATACATGACGCTGCTGAACAGCCCCAGGCGGTTTTTAATGATCAATTTTCTGGCCGGTCTGGCCCGGGGGTTTGGAATCGCCTTGGGGATGACCATACTGGGTGCCCTGATTCTGTATGTGCTGCAGAGGCTGGTTGTTTTGAACCTTCCTATAATCGGCGATTTTATCGCTGAGCTTGTGCGCATAGTCCTTACCTACCTGTAGTATACTACACATACGGTTTTACCGTTGACGGTGATTATATGGAAAGGTTGTGTAAGGATATGACGCACATGCATGATGTTGGGGAGTTTGCCAGGCAGTTGCAGGAAGAAAGGCAAAGGCTTTTTCTCTCCCTGGAGCAGGAAGGGATCACCAGGCAAACGGCCCTGAAAGAGGGAATCCAGGAGCTTTCAGTGGTTGATAACCATCCCGCTGATTCCGGCTCAGAACTGTTTGAGCGCTCTAAAGACCTGGCATTTCACAGTAAAAATATCAAGATGCTAAAGGAAGTTGAAGGTGCACTGCAGCGGATCGCCGAGGGGAAATACGGGATTTGCCCGGGCTGTACAGGCCTGGTTGAGCGGGAGCGTTTAAAAGTTCTCCCCCAGGCACTATATTGTACCGCCTGCCAGAAGCACAGGGAACTGCAGGTTGGGGAAGAAAGAAGCCCGGTGCGTCCTGTGGAGGAGCGGCACCTGTTCCCTCCTTTTGAACGCATCCTGGCAGGGGAGTCTCATCGTTATGGTGAAGAAAGTGCCTGGGAGGAAGTAGCCCGTTATGGTACGGCCAGCTCGCCCCAGGATACCCCGGAAGAAATGGCAGGACCTGATGAACTGGAGTGAGGATAATAATGGATTTCGGACAGAAAAAAAAGATAAATTTGCGATTGGGGCTGGCGACTTTTTTAATCATCGCTGTCATGGTTATTGTGTTGGACCAGGCAACAAAGATCATTGTGGTCGGGAATTTCAATCTTGGTGATTCAGTACCATTGATCCCGGGAATCTTCCATCTGACTTATGTCCGTAATCCTGGGGCAGCCTTTGGTATTCTGGCGGAAAGAACAACTTTTTTTATCGTTATTACTGTTATAATGATAGTCCTGATTATGTATGGGCGTAGTTTGTTTTCCACTCGCCATGTTTTCATCCACCTCGCTCTGGCCCTTCAGCTTGGTGGTGCCATGGGCAACTTTATTGACCGAATAAGGTTTGGGTATGTGATTGATTTTATTGATTTTCAAATCTGGCCGGTTTTTAATATTGCCGATATTGCCATAGTAGCAGGGATGATTTTTCTGCTGATCAGCTTATTCAAAAATACTGCCTTTATCCAGGAACGAAAGGGATAGCTGCCATGGAACCTGCAGAAAACAAGTGTTTCATCGTTGATGAACAAAGCAGTGAAATGCGCCTGGACTTGTACCTGGCTCAACAGGAACCAGGCTATACCCGGTCCTATTGGCAAAAAATGTGTCGGCAGGGCAATGTGACCATTAATGGTCAAGCACAAACAAAACCAGCGTTTAAATTAAAACCAGGGCAAATGATCCAGGTCCACATTCCTGCACCACAGGCAATGGTCGCGGATCCGGAGAACATTCCCCTGGAAATTATCTACGAAGATCAAGATCTGCTGGTTGTAAATAAACCGAAAGGCATGGTTGTTCATCCTGCGGCGGGTCATCGGACAGGCACGCTGGTTAATGCGCTGTTGTTTCACTGCCAGCAACTTCCTGCGGTGGGTGAAAAATTAAGGCCGGGCATTGTCCACCGGCTGGACAAGGATACCACAGGCCTTCTTGTTGTGGCAAAAGATGAACTGTCTTTTGGCAGCCTGGCCCGGCAGTTAAAGGACCGGGAGATGAAGCGGGAATATTTGGCTGTTGTCCATGGACAGCCCAGGCGAACTTCCGGGACTGTTAATGCCACCCTGGGAAGAGATCCGGTAGACCGGAAAAAATTTACTGTCCGAGAAGCTGGAGCAGGACGGCCTGCCATTACTCATTACCAGGTTTTAAAAATTTTGGGGCCCTATTCCTTGCTCTCGTTGAAGTTGGAGACAGGGCGCACCCACCAGATTCGGGTTCATCTTGCATATCTAAAGTGTCCTGTTGTGGGAGATCCCCTGTATGGACCTCAAAAATCCCCGTACCGGAACATGGGACAATTGCTCCATGCAGGCACCCTGGGTTTCCAGCATCCTAAGAGCAATGAGTACATGGAATTTATGGTGGAACCGGGAGATGAGTTCAAGAATTTTTTAGCCAGGGGAGAAAACTATGAATGCATACAAAACTCAGATAATTGACAGTGATGGCATCCGCAGGGCGCTTACCCGGATCGCCCACGAAATTGTGGAAAGAAACAAGGGGACAAAGGATCTTGTCCTTGTGGGAATCAAGCGGCGGGGTGTGCCCCTGGCCCACCGTGTGGCAGCGGCGATTAACAAGATAGAAAATCTTTTGCCGCCTGTTGGCGTTTTAGATATTACGCCGTATCGGGACGATTTGGATAACGAACTGGAAGACAACAGGGCCAGAGAG
Source organism: uncultured Desulfovibrionaceae bacterium (assembly GCA_964581355.1). Taxonomy (GTDB): domain Bacteria; phylum Bacillota; class Dethiobacteria; order DTU022; family UBA8154; genus CAZOOA01. Next base: position 125,622 of record CAZOOA010000001.1, read on the forward strand.
CAGGCAGCCAATCTGCCCTTTTCTGTAGAGTCCAGGATTGTTGTGTTGGTGGATGATGTGCTTTACACAGGCCGTTCTGTCAGGGCTGCTATGGATGCCTTGATTGACCGGGGCAGGCCCCGGATGATCCAGTTGGCTGTTCTGGTTGACCGGGGTCATCGCGAACTGCCGATTCGCCCTGACTTTGTCGGGAAGAATGTCCCTACAAGCCACATGGAAAACATTTCTGTTTGCCTGGAAGAAATTGATGGATACGATGAAGTCTTGATTATCAAACCCAAAAAAGAGAAAGACAGCAACGGGATTGAAGCGGACGCAGGGGAATCGGAATAGGCCAACCAGGCGCAGGCCCGCAGGTGCTGGTTTATTCATCCTGCCGAGGGAAGGGTCGGCTTAAAATATTGGTTATGACCTGTTCTTCCGGGGTCACATAGATAGTTTTGTACTTGGAGTATGTTACCATTCCGGGCATGGGCCCGGGTATTTTACGAAGGTTTTTTACCCGGGTATAGTCGATAGGGACATTGGATGAACTGGACCCCCGGCTGTAGTAAGCTGCCAGCAGGGCTGCTTCTTTCAACGTTTCTTCATGGGGCTCTGAAGAACGTACAATGACATGAGCGCCGGGCATGTTTTTAGCATGGAGCCAGTAGTCCGTTTTGGCGGCCAGACGCAGTGAAAGATAATCATTTTGGCGGTTGTTGCGTCCCACCAGGATGGTTTCGCCCTGGGAAGAGATATACTGGAGAGGTTTTGCAGCAGATTGTTTTTTTCCTGTACTCCCGGGTTTCTGGATGGCAATGTAGCCGGTTTCAATTAACTCTTCCCGGATTTCCCGCATAGATTCTATATCTGCTTTTTCCAGGGAATAAAGGACTGATTCCAGGTACTGGATCTCCTGCCGGGTTGATTCCAATTGCCGCGTGATCTCCTTGGTCCCCTGCCTGGCCTTGCGGTATTTTTTAAAATAGCGCTGGGCATTTTGCGAAGGGGATATGCTTGGATCAAGAGGGATCGTAATGGTTTTGTTGTGTTCATCAAAAACATTTTTCACTTCAACCTGGCTGCTTTTTTCGGGGATATTTTTCAGGTTCATGTAAATTAATTCACCGTAGAGGCGGTATTCTTCTGCTTTTTGCGTGTTCTCCAGTTCTTTGCGCTGTTTTTTCTCTTTGCGCTGGCTCTTCTGCAGGTTCCGCTGGACTTGCTGGGACAGCAAACGATACAGGTTGTGCTTTTCTTCATTCTTTTCTTTGTACTGGAAAAACTCATCCAGCAGTTTGCTCATGGAGGAAAACAGGCGGGTATGGCCTGGCAGGGCTTGCTGAGGTCGAAAAGCACAAAAATCTTCAGGTTGTCCTGCGGCGTTATGCAGCATGGTGGGCTGCCATGCCTCGACCTGATATAATTCCATTAGTTCCTGCATTTTCTCCCAGAGAACAGGTGCCGAATCCGGAGAAAGCGTGAAAACGCCGGCCCGGCTGGCCACTTCCCGGGCCAGGAAAGGGCTGAACCCCTGGAAATTTTGCAGAAAGAATTGGTCTACCTTTTTCCCCTGGTTTTGTAATATTTCCTGGTGAAAATAGTCGTAATTCAAGGCAAAGGGGTGCAGTTTTTCCTGGAGTGGCGGGGGGAAATAGGTGTGGTTTGGAAGTACCGCCCGGTATCGATTAATAGCCGGGGGGACAGGCTTTAGGCAGCCCAGAATAAAAGGGCCTTCGCTTTCCGGGCGTGGACTTGTCAGAATAAGGTTGCTGTGACGGCCCATGATTTCCGCTACAAGGGTTTTACGGGTTTCACGTCCCTGCTCGTTGGTTGCCAGAAAATGGAGATACATGATGCGTTCCAGGGGGGGTTGTTCCAGGGAGATTAACTGTCCCCCGGTTAAATGTTTTCTTAAAAGCATACAGAAGGCAGGCGGTGACTGAGGCCTAGAATAATGCCTGGAGGTAAAGTGAATTCTGCTTCTGTCGGGGCTGATGGAAATAAATAGAGGTTCCACTGTTTGCGGTCCGCGAAATTCAATCAGGATGTCAGTGGAGTTCAACTGGGTAATGCGGTGAATTCTTAATTTGTTTTGGACAATGTTTTTTTCCAGGTCTGTTTTTACAGCATGCAAAACAAATGCGTCAAAGGCCATATTAATCCTGCTTTCCTGTATAGTATGAAAATGGAGTTTTAAGTTTCCCGGTACCGGCTAAGGTCTGTTTTTAAAAGTATAACTGCTATAACAATAAAAATCAATCAGAATCCATGGAAGGAGGTTGTACTTATGCCCTATGAGGATTTCAGATCCTTTTTGGCTACACTGATGAAAAATGAGCAGCTGGTCAAAGTCGAAGAAGAGGTTGACCCGGAGCTGGAAATTGCAGAAATTGTTTCCCGGGTTAATGAGCAAGGGGGGCCGGCTCTCTGGTTCAAGAAGGTCAAAGGTTCCCCCTACCCTCTGGCTGTAAATATGTTTGCCTCTACTGACAGGCTCAATCTGGCTTTTGAGGTAAAATCCCTTGATGAGCTGGCTGCTGAAATAAGGGACACCCTTGAGCCTTTTCTCCGTCCCGGGCAGGGTATAATGGAAACGTTGAAATATATTCCGCAGCTGGTTCACATGAAAAACTTTGTCCCCCGGCAGGCCCGGCGGCCCAGCTGCCAGGAAGTGGTGGAAAAGAACCCCGATTTGACACAGCTTCCTTTGCTCAAGTCCTGGCCCCGGGATGCGGGACGATTTATCACCTGCCCTTTGGTTATCCTTCGCGATCCGGATACGGGCCAGTTAAACATGGGCATTTATCGTATGCAGGTTCTGGATACCAAAAGGGCCATTGTTCGGGTTCATGCTCATAAAGATGGCGCAGAGATCCTCAGGCGCTACCAAAAACGCGGTGAAAAGGCCCCGGCGGCAATAGCCATCGGCTCGGATCCGGCCACTTTTTTTGCGGCTTTTGCGCCTTTGCCTTTCGGCTTTAGCGAGATGGTATTCTCTAGTTTTTTGCAGAAAGCTCCCCTGGAAATTACCCGCTGCAGGACAGTGAAGCTGGAAGTGCCGGCCCAGGCAGACTTTGTTCTGGAAGGTTTTATTGATCCTGAAGAGTTGGCCTGTGAGGGGCCGGCCGGTTCATACACGGGACATTATTCCCGTCCCGGAGATTTTCCTGTCTTCCAGTTAACCGGGATGACAAGAAAAAAATATCCTGTTTTTCCCGCTTCTATTCCCGTGAAGCCCCCCGGGGAATTGAGTTTGCTGATCGATGCGACGGCACGGATCTTTCTTCCCCTGCTCCAGGTCAGCCTGCCAGAGATCATAGATCTGGCCATTCCTGCCGAGGGAGGCTTTCACAACTGCGTTATCGTTTCCATAGACAAAAAATACCCTGGGCAGGCGCAAAAAGTAATGCATGCCTTATGGGGGTTGGACCACCTGCTGTTTGCCAAGGCTATTATCGTAGTTGACAGGGACACGGACCCTCACGATCTCTTTGGGGTGGCCTGGAAGGTGCTTTCCAACCTGGATGCCGGGCGCGATTTCTTCTTCAGCCAGGGACCTGCTGACGGGTTGGATCATGCTGCCAGATACCCGGGAATAGGAGGCAAAATCGGGATCGATGCTACAGCAAAAACCCTGCAGGAGGGAGGAGACGGTGACTGGCCGGAAGTAATAAAAATGGATTCCGGGATTCGGGAACAGGTGTCTAAGAAGTGGAAATCCTACGGTATCCATTTTTAATCCTGCCTTCTTCCTATCTAACACGTATATTGCTTATGGAAAAAGAACCTTCCGGGTTCTTTTTTTTTGCCCCTGGTAATATGAATAAGGATGAGCTTAGGGGAACAATACAAGGAATATGGTGGTGGACAGTGAAAAAAGCCAGAATGTGGGCCCTTGCACCGTTAAAAGAAATTTATCATTTTTTTCATGTTCAACCGGATTGGGGTCTTTCTGCCCAAGAGATTTTCAATCGTCGGGAAAGATGGGGCTATAACCGGATTCAAAAAACCCGGAAAAAAAATGTAGTCAGCATTTTTTTGGACCAGTTTAAAGATTTTATGATCCTGGTCCTGCTGGGTGCCACACTTGTATCAGGTTTGTTGGGTGAGTATAGTGATGCTATCACCATAATTATTATTGTCATTTTTAACGCCCTGCTGGGTTTTATCCAGGAATTCAGGGCTGAACGTTCATTTGCTGCCTTACAGAAACTTGCTGCTCCCATGGGACGGGTAGTGAGGGAAGGGAAGGTTACAGAAATCCCTGCGGAGGAAGTGGTTCCCGGGGATGTCCTTCTTTTACAGGCCGGAAATGTGGTCTGTGGCGATGTTCGGCTGATTGATACCGAAGGGTTGATTGTGGATGAATCACCTTTAACCGGCGAATCAGAGGCGGTAGAGAAAACAGCGGAGCCTTTACAAGAACTTCCTTCCTCTATCGGGGACGTGAAAAATATGGTCTTTGGCAGCACCATGATTACCAGCGGATCGGCACAGGGTATCGTCGTGGCTACAGGTATGAATACGGAACTGGGTGCTATTGCTGCCCTGATCCAGGAAGCCGAACAGGAGCTGACTCCTCTGCAAAGGCGCCTGGCCCGCCTGGGAAGGACCCTGGTCAGCGCCTGCCTGGCTCTCTGCTCTTTTGTTGTTTTTCTCGGTCTATGGCGGGAACAGGGACTCTACAAGATGCTTATGTCCGGTATTACCCTGGCTGTGGCCGCTATTCCGGAAGGCTTGCCGGCCATTGTTACCATTTCCCTGGCCCTGGGTGTCCAGCGTATGGTGAGAAGGAATGCCATCGTCAGGCGCCTGCCTGCTGTAGAAACATTGGGTTGTGCTACGGTAATTTGTTCAGATAAGACCGGGACAATTACGCAGAATAAAATGGTGGTAAAAAAGGTGGCATCCGGGGAAAGATCCTGGGAAATAGATAAAAATGTTCTTCAAGAGGGAAAGCGGTCCCAGGACTGGTCCGACCTGGAGCAATGCCTGCTCATAGCGGCCTTGTGTAATAATGCCTGGTTGGAAGACAGTCTCCAGGGTGCGGGCAGATTGGTTTTAAAACAGGAGGTTCAACCCAGGATACACGGAAGCCCGACAGAGGTTGCCCTTTTGCGCTGCGCCTATAGTTATTCCGCTGTACGTAGCAGGGTACAAGAATATCAGCGTATAAAGGAATATACCTTTGATTCCCGGAAAAAATATATGGCTGTTGTCTGCTGCAATGGTATGATGACAAAGGCTTATGTTAAGGGGGCACCGGAAAGGATCCTGTCCATGTCTACGCATACCCTAAACAATGGAAAAATAGAAGTGTTAACAAATAAACAGAGGGAAAAACTCCTTGGACAGGTGGAAAAAATGACTATGGAGGCGCTCCGGGTAATCGCTGTGGCTTATAAGCCATGGAAAAAAAATGGCCCCTCCCGGGAGCCAACGAATCAACCGGGAAAGGATGAAGTAGAAAGCGGGCTTATCTTTTCCGGGATCCTGGGGTTGATTGATCCGCCCAGGCCTGAAGTAATGAAAGCGGTCCGTACCTGCCAGAAAGCAGGTATCCGCGTAGTGATGATCACCGGGGATCACCGCAATACTGCCATAGCCATTGCCCGTCAAACAGGGATCCTGGGTTCATCTGGAGAAGTAGTTACCGGGGAAGAGCTGGAAAAGCTGGATGATAAAAAGCTGGAAAAAAAAATAGAAAGTATTGCTGTTTTTGCCCGGGTTAACCCGGAACACAAGCTGCGCATTGTCCGCTGCCTTAAATCCCGGGGACATATAGTAGCCATGACAGGGGATGGGGTTAATGATGCACCGGCGGTTAAAGAGGCGGATATCGGAATCTCCATGGGAAAGACAGGGACTGAAGTAACCAGGGAAGCGGCCGCGCTGGTCCTGGCCGACGACAATTTTTCTACGATTGTTGCTGCAGTGGAAGAAGGCCGTGGTATTTATGATAATATCCGCAAATTTATTCGCTTTTTGCTGGGCTGCAACACAGGGGAAATACTAACTATGGTCATGGCTATGCTCTGGGGACTTCCTTTGCCCCTGCGCCCGATCCAAATTCTCTGGATCAACCTGATTACCGATGGCTTGCCTGCCATGGCCTTAGGGGTTGATGCCCGGGAAAAAGAAATAATGTTTCGCTCTCCCAGATCCATAACAGAAGGTGTATTGAGTCGCGGCCTCTGGGCCAAAATCCTGGCCCGCGGTTTCATTATCGGGATTACATCAACGGTTATGTTTGCCCTGGCTTACTACAACACCGGGCACCTGGTTTATGCTCAAACCATGGCCCTGGCCACCCTGGTTGCCACGCAGCTGCTTCATGTGTTCGAGTGCCGTTCGGAGCAGAGATCATTTTGGGATAAATCACTGCCGCCCAACCCGTTGCTGGCAGGTTCCGTTTTACTATCTTTTTTGCTGCTATTCATCAATATTTACCATCCTTTTTTCCAGGATGTTTTTCAGACTGTGGCTCTTAGCCTGTTTGATTGGCTGACTATTTTTTCCTTCTCAGCCTTACCTTATGTTTTCAGCTTCTCTTTCTGGTGCATTGAGCGTTTATTTCGGGCAAGTAAATTTACTTTCGAGCAGAAAAAGTAGAAAAAACGTCCAAAATCCAAACAAGTCCAAGGTATGTCTTGATTATGCATAATTTTGTGGTAAAATAGGTGTATACAGGGAAAATACTAACCGTTTAGAACTTTTCAATAAAGGAGAATCATTTTGGTTCGGAGCATGACCGGGTATGGAAGAGGAGAAGAGTACAGTGACGGTTTTCGATTTATCGTGGAAGTAAAAGCGTTAAATCACCGGCACAGGGATGTAATAATACGTATGCCCAGAGATCTTTCCGCTTTGGAAGAGCAAGTAAGAAAGCTTGTCCAGGAACAGCTCTCCCGGGGGCGGTTTGAAGTGTTTGTTAATTTTGAAGCAACGAAAGAGAAAGCAAACAACGTCGTTGTCGACAAGGCTTTGGCCCGGGCCTATTATGATGCTTTACAAGACTTAAGGGCCGATTTCAACCTGGCTGAGCAGCAGATAACAGTCAACGAGCTGGCTCTGCTGCCGGAAGTGATATCGCTGGAAAAAAACCAGCTGGACCAGGAAACCCTGGCACCTGTCCTGGAAAAAGCTCTCTCTGAAGCCATTTCCGCACTTTTGACCCAGAGAGCAGAAGAGGGTGGCCGGCTAGCCAGTAATATTGAGAATAAACTGGAGCTATTACAGAGTATAGCCGAAAAAATCAAACAGCGAAGCCCGGGAATCCTGGAAGATTACCGCCGTCGCCTGGGCAATCGGTTGGAAGAGCTGCATGACGGCAAAGACTTTGACCGGGAGCGGTTTTTTACTGAAGTTGTACTGTTTGCGGAACGGTGCAGTATAGATGAAGAGATCGTTCGCCTGGAGAGCCATATCCAGGCATTCCGGGATGACCTAAACAAGAACGAAGTAATTGGAAGAAAGCTGGATTTTCTTTTGCAGGAAATGAACCGGGAGGTCAATACCATCTCTGTAAAAAGCAATGACCTGGAAGTTTCCCACCTGGTGGTAGAGGCAAAAAGCGAGATTGAAAAAGTTCGGGAACAGGTACAAAACATTGAGTAGTTTATCTGGTGCAACTTGGCCATGGAGGTGAAAGATTGTAAGAAGGAGACATTCCACGCCTTGCTTACCATGAATAGTCGGGTTTCGTAAACTTTTAACCAACAGGAGGTGCGAATATCTGTCCTGGACAGCCGGGAGGCAGCTGGTTGTTATAAGGAGGGGTTTTTTATGAAAATTAAATTAATAAACATAGGATTTGGTAACATTGTATCGGCAAACCGCATCGTGGCCATTGTTAGTCCGGAGTCAGCTCCGATCAAAAGGGTTATCAGTGAAGCCCGGGATCGGGGTATGCTGGTTGATGCAACGTATGGCCGGCGCACTCGAGCTGTCATAATAACTGACAGCGGACATATCATTCTATCGGCCGTCCAGCCGGAAACAGTGAAACATCGTTTGCAGAGCAAAGAAGCCGCTCTTGAAGAGGGTTCCAAGTCTTAATTGTTTGTTATAACGGGAGAATGCCATGTCTAAAGGATTATTGATTGTCATCTCCGGCCCTTCCGGGGTTGGCAAAGGAACTGTATGTACTGAAATATGCAGGCGGAATGCAACATTTCATTATTCCATCTCTGTAACTACACGTCAGCCCAGGAAAGGTGAAGTGGAAGGAAAAAGCTATTACTTTATCAACCTGGATGAATTTAACAGGCTGCGCCAGGAAGGCGCACTGCTGGAATGGGCTGAGGTCCATGATAACTTTTATGGAACTCCCCTGCAGAAGGTGGAAGATGTCAGGAACAGCGGTTTTGATGTTATCCTGGAAATAGACACCATAGGGGCAAAAAAAGTGAAACAAAACTACAGCGAAGGAGTTTTCATTTTTTTGCTGCCTCCGTCGATGAAAGAGTTATGGGAACGAATTAAAGGCCGGGGAACAGACCCTGTGGAGGTCATTAAGAAACGGCACTCTGCGGCTTTTCGAGAACTCCAAGAGGTTTGGAATTATGAATACGCTGTTGTGAATAAAAATAATCACGTCAGCACTACGGTAGAAAAAATTGAGTCGATCATTCAAAGCGAGAAGTGTCGAGTCCTTCGCAACAAAACAATGGTGGAAAACCTTTTTAAGGAAGGTGAAAAAAATGATTTATCCCTCTATCGATGACATCCTGGAGAAAGTGGACAGCCGGTACTCCCTGGTAATACTGTCTGCCAAAAGGGCCAGGCAGCTCCGGGAAAACCAAGCTTTCAGGGAAGATGTAGCTTCTTTTAAGGAAGTTACCGCCGCGTTAGAAGATATATCCAATGATAGGATAACTTATGAGCGGACCAAGGACGGGATCAAGTAGTCTTTGGACTTGAGTGTGCAGCATTACAGCACATGAACTTAAGGCCAAATTTCACTTCATGCTGGCAGGTGTTGTTTGTGCGCGATGAACAGGAAATCACAAAAACAGTATTGCTCGGTATTACCGGAGGTGTGGCAGCTTATAAAGCGGCTGAACTGGCCCGCTTGTTCGTTAAAGCGGGCTATGATGTTCAGACCGTAATGACGGAGTCCGCCGGGGAGTTTATTACTCCTTTGACCATGAGGGCTGTTACCGGACGTCCAGTATATAATTCCCTTTATGATCCGGCTTATAAAACGGCTACAGGGCATATTGATCTGGCCCGGGAGCCGGATCTTGCTGTTGTAGCACCTGCTACAGCCAATATCCTGGGCAAGCTGGCCTCTGGCATCGCCGATGATCTCCTTTCTACAGTTTTGCTGGCCATCGACTTAAGCCGTTGTCCCGTTATTTTGGCTCCTTCGATGAATACAACTATGCTGGAAAATCCCGCCGTTCAGGACAATTTAAAACGCCTGGCAGACCGGGGTTATTTTATTGTTGAACCTGGCGAAGGTGACCTGGCCTGCCTGGAAGTGGGCAAAGGGCGGATGGTTGAACCCAGGCACCTGCTGGAGAAAGCCCGGGAAATCATCTCTAGTAAAAAGAATCTGTCCGGCTACACACTTCTTGTTACCGCCGGACCTACCCGGGAGTCCCTGGACCCAGTGCGCTTTTTTAGCAACCATTCAAGCGGCAAGATGGGCTATGCTTTGGCCCGGGCGACCCAGGAAAGAGGAGGGCGGGTTATTCTGATAAGTGGACCCACCAACCTTGACCCGCCAGCAGGGGTTGATTTTATCCCGGTCACTTCTGCCCAGGAAATGTTTCAGGCAGTCATGGATAATTTGCCCGAGGCAAATATTGTGATCAAAGCGGCAGCTGTGGCAGATTATCGGCCTGAAAATATCCAGGATCAGAAGATGAAAAAAGGGGATGAACTGCTTCTCCGGTTGGTCCGCAACCCGGATATTTTGAAAGAAATTGGGATGAGAAAAGGCAGCTGTTTCCTGGTGGGGTTTGCCGCAGAAACTCAACAGCTGATTGACAATGCCCGGCAAAAAATTGAAAGCAAAAACCTGGATATGATTGTTGCTAATGACCTGGGGCAGGAAGGGGCAGGTTTTCAAGCGGAGACCAACCTGGTTACTTTACTGGACAAGGATGGCGGGCAGGAGCAGGTGCCGCTCATGTCCAAGTACCGTTTGGCCCACTACATCCTGGATCACATTTTAGAACGAATGAATCGGCAGCAAACAGTGGAATAATAGTTCTCATTTTACTTAAAAGAAGAGGTCTTAAAAGTCTACGACCAAACCTAACAGCGCCGGGGTGACCAGGACTTCAATTACTGCGGCGATAACGAGGAGGTAAACTACCAGGGGCAGGATAGTCCAATATTCTTTGAGCACCTGCTTGAGGCTTTCGCCTCTTTTTTTGTTGGGAAGGGGAAAAACAAGGTGAAAGCCCAACTTAAGTCCAAACGCTGTGCTGAAGAAGAAAGCAGGCAGTTCAAAAATGCCATGGGGCAGGATTCCCAGGGAGATAAAAGGTAGAAGGGATACCCCTTCCAGGGACAACTCTTTCATTAAGTAACCCAACAGGGCGCCGTTGGTAAACAGACCCAACAGGGTTGGTATTCCAAGAATAATTCCTAAAAACATTGCCTGAAGAGAAGCCAGCAGATTGTTGAAAAACAAAATTGCAATCCCCCTTATGGGGGAGCCTTCAAAAACCAGTCTGGCCATCTCCTGCAAAAATTGATGTTGGCCTTCGGTGACATCTCCAAAAAACAAAAACCCGTTGCGGGGCGCTGTGTAGGCAATGATAATCCCGATTAAAAAGAAAAGCAGTGAAATTATCAGCCAACTGATGTTTTGCTGCAGGATAACCCTGGTTTCTGGTTTAATAATCATGTTTTGTGCCTTTCCTGGTTAACAAGCCTATTGTTTTTCTGACCTTCTTTTTATTATAATATAATCTGCCTGACATTGAAATAGCTGAAAGACGATTGTGTGAAGGAGCGTTCAAATGAAGGAAGGTATAAATGAAGCCAAATATGTTCAGGTAATTATCGATAAGGTTAGCGATGCTCTTGATCGACCTTTTCAATATCAAGTGCCGCTCCATTTACATTCGCAGGTTCACCTGGGGGCCCAGGTCCTGGTCCCTTTCCGCTCCGGCAAAATGAATGCTTTTGTGGTCCAACTCGACGATGAGCCTTTGGTTGAAGAGCCGCGTCCTCTTTTAGCGGTATTGGAAAATCAACCCGGTCTTCGCGAGGAAATGGTCCAGCTGAGCTATTGGGTGGCAAAAAGGTTTTTTACCCGTTGGTCTGAATCCATTGGGCTCTGCCTGCCCCCAGCCAGAAAAAGGGTCAAAAAAAAATATAATGAGTTGGTTTATCCTCTGGTTGACGGGCAGGCACTGCTTGAAGAGGCGGAAAGAATCAAGAGCAAAGCCTTCCGCCAGGCCCTCGTTCTCCAGTACCTGGCGATTTCTTCCCAGGAAGGGATGACCTGGCCTGAACTTAGAGAAAAAACGGGAGCAAGCCGGCAGAGCTTAAATGCCCTTATGGAAAAGGGTTGGATCAAAGCACGGCCCATAATATGGGAACGGGATCCCTGGTCCGGGGAACTCCCTTCGAACGGAAACTGTGCCAATTTAACCTTAACAGGGGAACAGGAGAACGCCTGGGCAGAGATTAAACAATCGCTGGAAAACCCGGAAAAGGATATTCTTCTATTTGGTATTACAGGTAGTGGAAAAACGGAGCTGTATTTTAAAGCAGTCCAAAAAGTGGTGCAGGAAGGACGACAGGCCTTAGTGCTGGTCCCTGAAATTGCCCTGACCCCCCATATGGTAGAGCAGCTAAGAAGACGGTTCCCAGGCCAGGTTGGCATGCTGCACAGTGGACTGCCTGACGGCGAGCGCTACGACCAGTGGTGGAAAATCAGGGAAGGAAAAGTTAAAATCGTGCTGGGGTCTCGCTCCGCTGTTTTTGCCCCCTTTAAAAACCTGGGTTTGATCGTAATGGATGAAGAACATGAAAATACATACCGCCAGGATGACTCGCCCCGCTATCACGCCAGAGATGTAGCCCGGTGGCGTGCCAGGTTTCATCATGCATTGCTGCTTATGGGCAGTGCTACCCCTTCCCTGGAAATGTTCCTGGAATCCCGGAAAGGAAAGGTTAAAATGCTGGAACTGAAAGAAAGAGTGGCCGGGCGGACCCTCCCTGCGGTTGATGTTGTTGATATGAGGGAAGAAACCAGGTACAGGAGGCGGAGTGTTTTCAGCACGAAACTATACGGGCAGATTAAACAGGCCCTGGGGCAGGGAGAGCAGGTGATTCTGTTCCTGAACAGGAGAGGCTTTGCCGGCTTTGCCCTGTGTCGCCGCTGTGGGCATGTGGTGGAATGTCCTTATTGCTCTGTTTCTTTGACCTACCATTATCACCCTGAACACCTGCAGTGTCATTATTGTAATTACAAGCGAGAACCCCTGGAAAGCTGCCCCAACTGTCACAGCTTTTCCATTGGAAACTTTGGTCTGGGTACGCAGAGACTGGAACAGCAGGTAAAGGAAGCTTTCCCGGGCGCTGAAGTTATCCGTATGGATAGTGATGCTGCAACCGGGAAGGGTGTGCATGAAAAAATGTGGCGGGCCTTTAAAGAGAAGAAGGCTTCGATTCTGATTGGCACCCAAATGGTAGCCAAAGGGCATGATTTCCCGGAAGTAACCCTTGTCGGGGTTATCGCGGCGGATATTAACCTTCACCTTCCCGACTTTCGGGCCGGGGAAAAAACTTTTCAACTGCTCACCCAGGTCTCGGGCCGGGCTGGACGTGGTGATAAACAAGGCAAAGTGCTGGTTCAAACCTTTTCCCCGGATCATTACAGCATTGTCGCTGCTTCTTTTCAGGATTACATGCAGTTTATTCAAGAAGAAAGCCAAAGAAGAAGCCTGCTGAATTACCCCCCTTTTGCCGACTTAATTATTTTTGGCTGTAGTGCAACTGAAGAAAAAGATGCTGCCCAGGTGGCTGAAAACTTGAAAGTTCGGCTTGAACCAGCTCTGGAGCAGGGCGATGAATTATTGGGGCCTGCCCCTGCTCCAGTGAAGCGCGTAAAAGGGTACTATCGCTATCAATTAGTGTATAAGGGTCTGGATCTTCAGGAAAAAAATGATTTTTTCCGGGAAACCGTCTGGAGTTTCAGAAAAGGATTGATCGGAGATATCAGGGTAACAGTGGATTTTAACCCGCTTTTGGTGTTATAATGTTAAATGATAGAGGTGGTGTGTAATGGCAATCAGGCAGATCAGAAAAGATGGCGATCCTGAATTACGCAAAAAAGCGGACGAAGTTAGGCGTTTTTCCCCCCACCTTCATCGCTTAATCGATGATATGGTTGATACAATGCACGAAGCGGAAGGTGTTGGTTTGGCGGCCCCCCAGGTTGGTATTTCCAAGCGGGTAGTGGTGCTCCGCCATGAAGATGAAGTGTTTGAAATTGTCAACCCTGAAATTACTTGGGCCCAGGGTGAAGATACCGATATCGAGGGTTGCCTGAGCTGCCCGGGGGTTTATGGAGAAGTCACCCGTGCTGCAGAGGTCAAGGTGCAGGGAAAAGACCGAAATGGAAAAGATTTCATTATCGCAGGCCAGGATTTACTGGCCCGGGTCCTGCAGCATGAAATTGACCACCTGGACGGTGTGTTGTTCCTGGATAAGGTAGAACAGCTCCTTGATGCAGGGGAAATAAGAAAATTGAGCGAGAAAAAATAGGTGATGTTGTGTCCAGTCCAAAGATTATCTTTTTAGCTACTGCACCCTTTGCCGTCCCTTCTTTAAAGCTGCTGGCAAAAAGCGATTACTGCCCCCTTGCAGTTGTAACCCGGCCTGACCGGCCCTCAGGAAGGGGGAAGAAGTTCCTTTCTCCCCCTGTTAAAAAAACAGCTGCAGAGCTGGGGCTTGAAGTGCTGCAGCCCAAAGGGAAAGAGGAATTGTATTGGGTAGTGGAGCAGGCCCATCCCGACATCATTATTAATGTTGCTTATGGGATGATTTTACCTGCCCGCATTTTGGAGCACCCTGTGCTGGGGTGTGTCAATGTCCATCCTTCCCTGCTTCCAAACTACCGGGGTGCGGCCCCGGTGCGCAGAGCTATCATGGCGGGGGAGCAGGTTACGGGTGTATCTGTAATGTACATGGCTGAAGAAATGGATGCAGGAGATATTATTTTACAGGAACAGGTTTTGATCGCAGAAGAAGAGACTTATGGCATGCTGCATGACCGACTGGCCCAGGTGGGTGCTGAACTGCTGCAGCAGGCGCTTAATCTGCTGCAGCAGGGTATAGCTCCACGCATTCCGCAAGAGGAGGAAAAAGCCACATATGCTCCTCCTTTGGCCCCGGAAGACGAAATTTTGGACTGGTCACAGACCGCCGAAGCGATTTATAACCAGGTCCGGGGCATGGAGCCTTCGCCGGGTGTATATACCTGGTTCAGCGGTAAACGGTTGAAACTTAGAAAAGTAATCCCGGTGCATAAACCGGGGCAGAAGCAGGGTGATAAATCCCCGTTATGCTCAGAAACGGGGCAGCATGTTCCCGGTACGGTGTGCTGGATAGAAAAAGATAATTTTTTGGTCGCTGCCGGGCAGGGGTATTTAAAAATAACAGAACTGCAGCCGGAAGGGAAAAAAAGGATCTCGGCCGGCGACTTTTTAAGAGGATACAATCTTCAGGTTGGTGATACACTTGGCTGAAAAGACGATCCTGGAAGGACAGGAAAAGAAAAGGGTTTTTATGGGATTGGTCCTGCTGTGCCTGGTCTTTTTGCTGGGAGCAGCTATATACCTGCTGGCTTTTGCCAGTGATCCTCATTCCCTTGTCTTCCGTGGCATAGTAATAATCATGACAGTCTTTTTTTTTCTGCTGGTGTTCTTCTTTTTTGCCGGCCTGCTGGCCATGACATTAATTATCCTGGGTCGCCGCCCTCTTCCAGGGATGCACTGGCTGATCGACAAGACATTGTTACTTTTGTTCCCTATTGTAATGTATCTGGGAAGAATGTTTCATATCGCCCAGGATAAAATACAGCGTTCCTTTATTGAGGTCAACAACCATCTTGTCCGTGCCCGCCAGGCAAAAACCGATTCTGCCCGGTGCATGATTTTGCTTCCTCATTGCCTGCAAAATGATACCTGCCCGCATAAAATAACTCTAAGTATCGATAACTGCAAAAAATGCGGGAACTGCCAGGTTGGGGACATTATCGATGTAGCAGCTTCAAAAGGGGTTGAAGTAGATGTTGTTGCCGGAGGGACCATGGCCCGCCGGGCCCTGGAACAGTATGCCCCCCGGGCTGTTGTTGCCGTGGCCTGTGAACGTGATCTTTCCAGCGGTGTTCTGGACAGCTTCCCTCTGCCTGTCATCGGTGTAGTGAACCAGCGCCCTGAAGGGCCTTGTTTAAATACGAAAGTGGACCTGGATGCCTTGGAAAGGGCGATAAACATCCACTTGCAATGTTTAAGCGAAACTTAAAATTCCAATTTTATACTAAAGGAGGTTTTTTGCTACCATGTGGTTTCTAGACAGTGGGTTTATCATCTTTGTTATACCAGCCATGATTTTTGCTTTTTATGCCCAGGCTAAGGTAAAAAGTGCTTATGAACGCTACTCCCGTGTGTCATCTCGTTCCGGATTGACAGGAGCCCAGGTGGCGCGGTCCTTGCTGGACGGGGCACGGCTGGACGATATTGAAGTAACACAGACCCAGGGACAGTTGACGGACCACTATGATCCCAGGCAAAAAGTTGTCCGTCTTTCCCCTGATGTTTACCGGGGAAGCACCCTGGCTTCTATTGGCATAGCTGCTCACGAGGTGGGCCATGCCATTCAACATGGAACGGACTATGCTCCCCTGACTATCCGTAATGCCATTGTCCCCCTGGCCGGTTTCGGTTCCCAAGCGGCTTTTCCTTTGTTTCTGGTGGGAATGATCTTTCAGCAGGGTTTTCTCATGGATATAGGGATCGCCATTTTCTTGTTTGCTGTCATTTTTCAGGCTATAACACTGCCTGTCGAGTTAAATGCCAGCAGCCGTGCTATAGAGTTGTTGGAAGGTGGGGGCATGCTTCAGGGAGAAGAACTTTCCGGGGCTAAAAAGGTCCTGAATGCAGCGGCATTGACTTATATTGCTGCTTTAGCCATGGCCTTGGCCCAATTATTAAGGCTGCTTCTACTCAGGGGACGTGACTAGGTCGGCGGAAGCTTGAACTGAGCCCTAGCGCTTTGCCGTGAAGATAACCGGAGCCGATACCGGGAAACTTAAAACGCCATTTTCATACTAACCGACACGGCCCTTGCGGGCCACAACAGGGGACGAAAAACCAAGCTTTCCTTTGAAGTGCTGGTCCTCAACACTCCGCCTCCTAACCGGGGAGATGGCGCATTCGTCCGGCGACGTTGGTCTCTGTGGCCAAAGGCGCTTGGTGACCGAAGGTCCTCGGGCGGTCCGGCCGACAGGACGTCGGCCGCCGGGATCGACCCGGACGGGAGTTAAACCGGGTAGGCCGCCCGAGAACCCCGAGGGAACTTTAGCGCTTTGCCGCGAAGATAACCGGAGCCGATACCGGGAAACTTAAAACTCCATTTTCATACTAATTGAGCTATAGTGGGGAAGAATAATGCTTTTTTTCTTGATCATTCTATTTTTTATTGGCTTGTTTGTTCTTTTCGGTTTAATCTTTTTACCATTTCAATTTGCTCTTTATTCCATTTTTAATATTATTACCATTCCTTTTCAGTTGGTAAAAATCGCTTTCAACAAGCAGCTTCGGGTTAATCATGCTTTGGAACATGCTACCATTAATGTGATTGAAAGCCAGTTTGGCTGCTTAAACCTGGCAGGTATGGGGAAAGAAAACGGTTTTATTCTCCAGGGTCCGGTAGACCCGGGTTTGGTAGAAGAAGCAGCAAGGGTGGGGTTATCCAGGCTGCAGCAGGGTGAGCACGAGCTGGCTATTCACAGAAGGTGCGGTACAAGTATGTTGGCCGCGAACTTTGTCGCATCGGTTTTTTTTATTTATGTGCTCTGGAGTGCAGGATATTTTGGTATCCTGTTTGTCCTGCTAGCTATTTTGGCGGCACAATTTTTAGGGCCTCCTTTAGGTTGGGTGGTCCAAAAATACATTACGACATCAACGGATGTCCATCGTGTTGAAGTTGTGGGGGTTGAGTATGACTCTTCTCATGCGCGCTTGGGCGGTCTGTTCGCTTCACCTCCGGGACGCTATTTTGTCCGGACAAGAAAAGTCTACAGCGTTATATGAACCCTGGTACCGATAGAATAAACCATAGTATGGGAGTTTTTACGTGAACAAAGAAAATGCTTTCCAGGAAAATAATCCGTCTCAAGAACCCGGCCTTAAAGCAAGGGAAATGGCCGTCCAGGTATTGAAAGAAATAGAGGAAAAAAATGCATATGCAAACCTGGCTATTAACAAGGTCTTAAACCGTTCCTCTTTCCCCGGGGTGCAGCGTGCCCTGCTAACAGAACTTGTTTATGGAACAATCCAACGTTTGAACACTCTGGATTGGGTGCTATCTCTTTTTCTCTCCCAACCGCTGGGAAAATTCACCCCCTGGATCCGCTCGATCCTGCGCCTGGGTGCTTACCAGATCCTTTACCTGGACCGTGTTCCCGATTCTGCTGCAGTGGACGAATCAGTTAAACTGGCCAAAAAATTCGGTCATAAAGGCGTCGCCGGCTTGACCAATGCGGTCTTGCGGAAAGTAAGCAGCGAAAAAGAGCAATTACCCTGGCCTTGCAAGGAAAACGAAGAAGAATATCTTTCCCTTCATTATTCCTATCCACCCTGGATTATTCGACGCTGGCTGTCCCTTCTGGGTTTCGAGGATACGGAAGCTTTGTGTATTGCAGGAAATGCTGTCCCTCCCTTAACTGTTAGAACCAATACCTTACGTATTTCCCGCCAGGAATTAAAACAAAAACTGCTGGAAGAAGGGGTAAAGGCCCGGGAGTGCCACTATACGACTGAAGGGCTCCACTTGTCATTGGATGGAAAATTATCCGGGCTAAAGAGTTTCCAGGAAGGTTTGTTCCAGGTGCAGGGCGAATCTTCCATGCTTGTTTCAACCCTGTTAAACCCACAACCGGGAGAGTTTATTCTTGATCTCTGCAGTGCGCCGGGCGGCAAAACTGTTCATATGGCCATGCTTATGCAAAACCAGGGGAAAATAATGGCTTCTGATCTTTATGCGCAACGGTTGAGGCTGGTTAATGAAGCTGCGGAGCGCCAGGGTGTTTCCATTATTCATACTAAACGCCTTGATGGGCGCAACATTCCTTCTGCCTTAAAAGGTTCTTTCGACCGTGCCCTCCTGGATGTCCCCTGTTCCGGACTGGGAGTCATCAGGCGTAAAGGCGATTTGAAATGGAAAAGGGTGCCCGAAGATATCACTTCCCTGAAATTGCTTCAGGCAGAACTTTTAAAAGAAGCGTATAGTGCCATTAAACCTGGAGGAGTGCTTGTCTATAGTGCCTGTACTTTGGAGCCTGAAGAAACAGACCAGGTGATAGCAGACTTTATCTCTGAGGAAAAATCAAGCAGTCCGGCGCTGCTATCTCCACTTCTTCCTCAAGAGCTGCAGAATGCAGAAACAGGGGAAGGCATTGTTAAGCTGTGGCCGCATAAACATGATTTAGATGGGTTTTTCATCGCCAAAATCAGAAAGAATGGTCAACTACCTCACGGCTAAAGCCGTGGGCTTGTAAAGAGCCCTAGTTTTCCAGCCTAAGCCTTGATTGGCTACGTTACTTGCAAATATATAGGTACCCTGGGGTGCTCTTCCAGCTCCAGGCACTACGAGCAGTGGTTAAACAGTTCTGAGAGGTAGGAACAGTGCTGCTGCTGAAAACTGCAGGATAACATTGGCGAGGAAGTATTACAGGACGCAAGTCCTGCATTATCTCTTAAAGGAGATTTTATTATGGTTTATGTATTATCTAAACAAGGCGACCCGTTAATGCCGACTGAGCGTCATGGCAAAGTAAGACACCTATTAAATCAAGGTAAAGCAAAAGTAGTTAGAAAGACTCCATTCACGATCCAGCTACTGTACGATACACCTGGCCATGTCCAGCCAGTAAATTTAGGTGTAGATGCTGGCACGAGCAACGTTGGTCTATTGGCTACTACGGAAGAAGAGGTTTTATTCGAGGCTGATGTCCAGCTTCGTACGGATATAGTGGATTTACTTTCGACCCGTAGTTCTTTACGTGGTTCCAGGCGTAACCGCAAGACCCGTTACCGTAAGAAAAGGTTCGATAACCGCCGCCGTAACAAGGGCTGGTTACCGCCGTCTGTCCAGAACAAGGTAGATACACATGTCAAGCTTGTCAATTTGGTTACGAGTATTCTGCCGATCCAAAACATTACGATAGAAGTAGCCCAGTTTGATACTCAGAAGCTTAAGAACCCTGAAATTGAAGGTGTAGAATATCAGCAGGGCGAGCAGTTAGGTTTCTGGAATGTCCGTGAATATGTACTATTTAGAGACAAACATACCTGCCAGTACTGCAATGGTAAAACCAAGGATAAGGTATTAAATGTTCACCATATCAGGAGTCGCAAGACTTACGGCGACAGACCGGGTAATTTGATTACCCTCTGCAAGACCTGCCACGACAAGCTCCATGCTGAGAACCTAAAAGATCATTTTTCTCCATTGGACAAAGGTTTTCGTTCGGAGGGTCAGATGACGGTGATGCGCTGGTTTATCTATAATGGGATTAAGGAGGTCTATCCAAATACCAAATTGACAGAAAATCTAACCTGCCGCAAGCCGCAGGGTTTTAACCCTGGCGGTAAGGCTGGTTTAT
>CAZOOA010000002.1:0-4889 GCA_964581355.1 uncultured Desulfovibrionaceae bacterium
TCCACGATCCTTTCCTCCATTTCTTCCGCCAGAGCGCTCATATTTTGCGCCGCCCCGGTATTCCCCCTCGCTTCCAGCTGTTCTGCCTTCTTCTCCAGCTGCTCGATAATTTCTTCTGCTTGGGATTTTTTCTGCTGGTCACTGAAAAGGTTGTCGGGGATCAAGTCCAGCAGGTCCATCAGTTCATCGGTCGCAGCGCTGATCTCCCGCTGATCATCGCTGTCCAGGGCATCTTTAAGCTCGTCTTTGAGTTCATCCAGGTACTGCAGGTTGTTCCGGTTCTTTTCTTCCAACAAGGGCTCCAGGCCGGCTTTTTCTGTCAGCACATCATCGATTGCCTCCCGGATGGCCTTTCGTTCTTCAGCGGTTTCCGCCTCTGCAAGCCTGTCCTGGAGCTGATCATGGGCATCCAGGAGATCTTTGTATTCCTCTGCGGCTTTGTCCTGTTCCTCATTGAGGCGGTCATTGACCTCATCCAGTTCTTCTTTCAGCCGGTCCATTTCTTCCTGGTCACCCTCTTCTGTGGCAAGATAGTAACCTTCTTCCAGTTCATCAGCTTGATTTCTCAAATCATCAACTGCGTCTTTCCTTGCCGCCATCTCCTCATCTTGCTCCGCTTTTAACCCGGCACGCAAACTGTTCTGGTCGTCCAGGAGATCGTTCAGAAGGTCTTCTGCGCCCTCCTTCAGGTCATCATCGGGAACACTGTCCAGGAGATCATTTAATTCCTCCGCCAGGTCATCGGCGGCCTGAAGTTGAAGTAAGGGGGAAAAATCCACCCGGAAAAGATAATATTCCATCAAATCATCAAGCTCTTCCATCTGCTGTCCAGACTCGTTTAAAATATCCTGCAGCAGTCCGTCCAGTACTGCCTGGGACTCGCCGGCTGCTTTGGCTTCCTGGTAATCCTGGGGTTCACCGCCGGTAAAGTTGTCCCTAATCTCTTCCAGTAGGGAGCTTTTTGCCTCTTCAATCAACTCCAGCTCCAGCTCCCGGTCCCGGATGGTTTCTTCGAAAATGTCGTTGACGGCCTGCATTTTTTTCAGCTGCTCATATCCTGCCTGGGGATTGGCGGCAACGACCTGGTCCTGGAAGACATCTGCCATCTGGCTGGACATGAGGTCCAGCGTATTTTCCTCTTCCACTTCATCTGTCTCTGTTTGCAGCTCGGTGATTGTCTGGTTAATCTCGTCCAAGGCCGTTCCGTAGAGGTCGATAATATCTGTTTCCTCCAGCAGGCCGACCACTTCCAGCTCATCGCTAAGCCGTTCCTGTACCTTTTCGTAAATAGCCAGGTCCCTCTGGGCCCTGACCCGGTCCTTCTCTTCCCGGGCCAGGTTAACGATGCTGTCGGAAGCTCCTATTTCATCAACCAGTTGCTGGCTCATATCCTCATACTGCTCCAGCATTTGGTTCAGTTCATCAATTTCTTCTTCATCCTCAACTTCGGCAAAGACCCGGTCCATGCTCTCCAACATTTCCCTGATGCCGTCCAGCTGCTCTTCTATTTCTCTGCGCTCTTCGCCCTCTTTATCTTCAGCCAGCTCCTGCAGGGCCTCATACTTGCCCTGCTGCACTTCCTGCTCCATGGCCAGCACTTCCAGTTCCGGCATGTTCAGCGGGTCCTCGGGGGAATCGAGCTCATGCAGACTGACCTGCTCACCGGTGGTCAAATCGATGGTGGTGCCGTCGCTGCGGGTCCAGTGGGTCAGCACCAGGTCATCGATGACGCTGTTTGTAACCGCCCTGCGGCTGGAGACTGTGATATCCAGGATGGACTCGGAATGTGTAATGTCGTACCAGACGCCGTCATTGAGTTCGGACTTGTAGAAGACCCGGTCCTGGACATCTTCGGGTTCGCCTTTTTTGGTCTCATCGACGCTTTTTTCGGCGATCTCCAGCACTTCCTGGCTCAAGGCCTGGAAGGAAATCAGGTGGGTACCGATGATCAGTGTCTGGCTTGGAGTCTGTTCCGCTGTAGGGCGGAGATCTGCATTGGCCAGCAGGGAGTTGCCACTAAATAAAAACAGAAATAGCAGAGTCAGGGGCGGGATAAAAACCCGTATTTTACGGTACCATTTGTTCATCTTCATCTCCCTTTCTTGATATGCCTTACCGTTCCGGGTCGATAAGCAAACCGAGTTCATCTTCCCGCATGTCCAGGTTGAATTCGCTAACCACATCGCCATCCTGGAAAAGTTTCAACAGGAGCAGGTCCGGGTCGGAAAAAGTGCCGGGCAAATGCCGTAAAGGCTGCCCTGGATCAAACCTTTGGCCGCCCAGCAGTCTTTCTTCTTCTCCCGTGTAGTATAGCCCGTACTGGTCCCAGGCCAATTCCCGGTCCACTTCTTCGTCCAGGTCGAATTCAAAGAAAGCCTGGAAGTCGTTGGGCCGGGTTGCTGACCAGGCACCCACCACACCAATGACTTCTTCTTCCAGGACCAGCTCAAACTGGTCGGCCTCTTTCAGGTCCAGGGGGCCGTAAATGTCAAAACCGTCCAGTTCGGCGATGTATTTCAACTCATCGTCATCGTAGAGCTTGACATAAAGCATGGTGGTATCTTCAAAAATAACCGGAAGATGGCTGACCGTGTCACTGATCTGGGTTTTGGCACCAATTCTTTCATGGTTGGCGGTATAAAGCTCAAAGTCGGTAAGACCATACTCATCCGGGATATTGACGCCGAAGGTGAACTTGTAATCACTTAAGAGGGTCTGGATAAACCAGCCCGGTTCTGATACATCCTCCAGCAGGAAAGAGTCGCCGTCAAACAAGTCAGTGGTTTCAAAAGTCCCTTCCAGCACATCCAGGTAACCGCTGGAATAAAGGTTCAAAGTGGCAATGGCTTTGCCGTAATCCACCCGCATTTCAAAAAGGCTGTCTTCCTGGCCGTAAAAGTTCATCTTCTCCGAGTGCAGTTCCTGGAAAGGCAGCAGACCGATTTGGTTTTGCCTGAGGCTGTGCTGGTAATGTCCTTCGCTGCGCTCCTGGTTTCTTTGGGTTTCTTCGTATGATTGCTCCATTTGTTTTAAGATCCTGTATGTGTCTTTGACCTGCTGGATCAGGTCCTCCCGGATGTCATTTTCCAGGTCGATGGCTTTTTCCCGGTCCACCAGGGCGGTAAAGAGTGCGTATTGTTCATCCTCGAAATAGCGCTCGCCCAGGGTGCCCAGTTTGAACCATTCCTTGGGAATCCTGATGGTTACAAACAGGATGCGGAACCTGTAACTACCCCTCCAGGGGGCTTCGATCCTGTCCAGCGCGGGTTCGTAGAAATTATTCATGAAATGATCGTAATCCAACCGGGCATCCAGTTTTTCCACCTGGCGTCCCAGCTGACTTTTGATATAATTGGTCATGCTCCTGACTCTGCCGCCCCACTGGTTTTCATAGATTTTAATCAGCTCCAGGACTTCCGTTTGGGCAATTTTCCGGTCCTGGGTGGCCTGGAAGAGGTCAAAGTCATGTTGGACGGCATGTTCAACCATGTTGTCCAGGTCCCGCCTGTCTATGTCGGCCTGGGGCAGGTAGTCATCAAACCTTGTACTGGTATTCAGCGTCAGGTTGGTCAAGCGCCCCAGTTTGTCCAGCTGGGTCTCCAGGTCCTGCACCGCTTTGCGGCGCTCGCCGCGGAGGCTTTCCAGCTCTTCTTCCAGGTAGTCCACGTCCTCTTTATCGCCCCGGCCGATCAGGTACTGCCTTCTGATACGAGTTAAGGCTTCCTCTGTTTCCCGGAGATACTTTTCTTTTCGCTCCAGGTGATACCGGGCCAGCAGCACATCCAGGTAGGCCAAAGTAGCATCATGCCTGGCTTTTAGGACCTCATGCTCTTCTTTTTTCCGCAGGGTCTGGAGCTCTGTATTGACCTCGGGCAGCTTCATCAGCAGTTCGATTTCCTTGGGCAGGCCGTGTTTTTGCGGGAGGTTAACGTTCATGAGCAGGGTAAACCAGGGATATTTTTCCCTGCGCCTGGCCATCCTGACGGCCTCCACCGCTTCTTTTCGCTCGGCGGTCTTTTTGATTCGATCCACAGTGGCATCACGAAGTCCGCTGCTGTTTTTCTTGGTGTGAAAAACGGCTTCTTCCAGGCTTAGATGGCTGGCTGCTCCGGCAGTTGGTGCTGAAAAAGGGCCGGAAATGGGAAAAGAAAAGCAGAGCAGCAACAGTACAAGCCCGTAGATGATCATGCTCTTTCCCTGCCTGCTCCCCCTGCCAGGATTTCCCCTGTCCCTATGGGCCTGATTCCCTTTCTTCTCCATAGCCTAAAGACCTCCCATTTCGTAATACAACACATCTCCCCGGGGTTCCAGGGCATAAAAGCGCAAAAACGCTTCATCATGCAACAGATACCGTTCACTGTAGAGTGACTCCCGGTCGCGGTCTTGACCCAATCTTGCCAGTATTTCTCTTTTTTCCTCGTCAACCAGGTAATAGAAATCGGAATAAACATCCCCTAAATGCTCCGGCAACTCATCCATGGGCTTCCCGATATGGGCACCGGAAATATTTTGGTCACCCAGGAAAATGACTTTATCTACAATGGGCTGGTCTTCTTCAGGGAACTCGAAGGCAAACAAGACCTGGAATGGTTCGTAGGCCATCAGGAAATGGAAATCGAAAAAGATGACCTCGTCTTCATCGCCAAACTCTTCCCTCACCATGTTGACGGGTTGGTCGATATAGCGGTAATAATCGATATCTCCCTGGTAAAAATAGCCATCGTAAATGTTCTGCCCCTTCCAGTTGTACAGGGTGCCCTGGCCGGAATACAGCCCTTCCTTAAAGTGCCCGTCGTATTTCAAACGCCCCAGGTCATCGTCGTATAAAGAACCGATCCCGTGGTATTCCCCCTGGCTAAACTGCCCTTCATAGATGATCCGGCCCGTGT
>CAZOOA010000002.1:4989-122745 GCA_964581355.1 uncultured Desulfovibrionaceae bacterium
ATCCCGTGGTATTCCCCCTGGCTAAACTGCCCTTCATAGATGATCCGGCCCGTGTTTTCGTTGAATTTTTCCCCTTCCCCGTCATAGACTCCCTCGACGAAAGAGCCCTGGTAAATCAGCCTTCCGTGCCGGTTATAGAGTTTGCCCTCGCCGTCCATTCTGCCCAGTCGAAAAGTACCGGTGTATTTCAAGTACCCATTGTCGTGGTATTTGTCTCCTTCTCCGTGATAAAGGTTGTTCTGGAACTGCCCTTCATAAATCAACTGGCCTGGATTATACAGGCGGCCTTCGCCGTGATACTTTCCTTCCTGGAATTCGCCTTCATAGACCAGGGCTTCCTGCTCATAAAGCCGGCCTTCCCCGTGGAAGATCCCGTTTTGGAAAGCGCCTTCGTAGACCAGTGCGCCATCTTCATGCAACTTTCCTTCGCCATGGTAGTGGTTATCGGCGAACTCACCTTCATAGATCAGCTCGCGCTGCCGGTCGTACCGTTGGCCGGAGCCATGATACTCCTCTTGCTGGAATTCGCCCCGGTAGACCAGGTTGCCATCAAGGTCATAGAGGTTTCCTTCCCCGGTAATCCTGCCATTTTGGAGCTCGCCCGCGTAAAGCAGGTTTCCCTCTTCAGTCAACACCCTGGCTTTCCCGGTATAGCCGTGGAACTTGTCCGTATTGATCACAATCTCGGGGATCCAGAGCCTACCTTCAGCCCAGGGGATCAGAAACCAGTTGAGGACAAACAGAACAACCAGGACGACCAAAACCAGCAAGACCAGCAATTTTTTGGCAATAAAGGTTTCGCCGCTTTTGATGTAATCGTCATACGATTGGGGTTTTAAAGAAAGCATTCCGCGGACCTTAGACATAACGGCCCTGAAAAGCTTGGTCGACAGTTTTCGAAGGTTGGTTAATTTTTTTAGCTTGGCCTGTACTTTTTTGCTTTGTTTTCTGATCAATGCGCCGATTCTTTTCGCAAACAGGTCGATCATGGGCTCACTTCACCTCTAGTAATATTCTAAAATGCCTTCCCACCGACTCACGTTTTCTTTGCTGTATTTTTCACAGAGGAACAAGTAAGCTTTGGCCAGCATATCCCCCTGGTCTAAACGAATCACCTCGATAAATTTCTTCCGACCTTCCTGGAAGTCCCCCTCCTGATAGAAGGCGATCCCTTCTTCCAGCAGGGGTCTGGTGGTCAACTTGAGCTTTTTCGATTCCGCTTCATAACCGTCCAGGAACTCAAATATTTCAATGGTCCTGGGGCTTTCACTGTCTTTCACCCTGCCTGCATAGCGGTACTGGTAATGCTCCAGGGCTACCAGCTCCTGCACAGTCGCCCGGGTTAACAGCAGCTTGATGCCCAACCTGGCGCTGATTTTTTCCAGCACCTGGGCATTTCTTACTTCGTCGGAGATGACCGTGGTGGCCAAGCGGTTTTCATGGCCCACGATCCCCAAAAGCACCTGTCCGGTACTGATGGTAATCCCCAGTTCTGCCTGCTGCTTGCTTTCCCTGTTGAACTGCGCTAATTCCTCCATCAGCCGCAGGGAAGATACCAGGGCATTTTCCGGGTATTCCTTGAACAGGGCGATGGCCCCTGCTCCTTCAAACCGCTCGATCAGCCCCTGGTTTTCATTAACTTTCCTGGCTATCATCTCCAGGATCTGGTTTACGAAATGGAAATTTTCCTCAATGTCCATCTGCTTGGAGTACTTTTCTATATTGCGCACGTTGGCGTACATAACTGCCATCTGACCGGTCACCTGCTCCCCTGACTGCACATCCAGCACAGTGTTTTTGCCCAGCAGGGAGATAATTCTTTCCGGAACAAATTTGACGTAGGCCTGGTTCAGTTCGGTAATTTCATCAATATAATCCTGGATCCGGTCGGACATTTTGTTAAAGGCCTGCCCGATATCCCGGAACTCGTCCCGGGTCTTGATGTTGACCTTGGTATTCCAGCGGCCGGCAGCCACCTCGGAAACGCTGAGCTTTAACACGTCCAAAGCCCGCAGGGAATACTTGAACATCAAAACGAAGAAGAGCGCCGCAGCGATGGCAATGCCGCTAAAGAGCATTAACAGGTTTCGTTGTGTCCTGTCTACTTCCGCCTGGATCAGTGCGGCATGCCAACCCTGCTCCAGGATGCCTACCGTCTGCCCCTGGGAATCCACGATGGGAGCCAGGGCAAACATCCATTCACCGAAGCTGTCGATGGTTGACCCCAGTTGAATTTCCCCTGTTCGCAGCACTTCCTGGTAGTACTGGACCGTTTTCCCGTCGTAAAGGTAATCAATGGGCGTATGGCTTTGCATGTTGGCCGCAACACCGACGTAAACCTGGTTGTCTTCGACAAAGTAGGTGACATAATAGATCCCTTCCCGGTTTACGCGCAGCCTTTGAGAGATATCCCGAAATTCCGGCCCAAAGTCGTCCCGGGGGTGATCCAGGCTCTTGATCCTATCTGCTTCAATTAACTGCGATGATGATTCTGCCATGGAGGCCACCTTCTCATAGGCCATATCAACGGTCTGGTCCCTGATCATGCCGGTAAGATAGAGCGCCACCCCGATCATAATCGCCAGGAATACGGGAAGGAAGATCAGGAGCTGTTTGGCCAGCAGTCCCAGCCGCCTGGATAGATAATAGCCGGCCAGAAGCAGGAGTAAGACCCCCGCCATGATTAAGGCCAGCATTGGCCCATAAGCGCGCAATGCCTGTCCAAAGGTGAGCCCAACCTGGTCTACCACCTTTCCGGAAGCGCCCTCCAGGGTGGCAATCATCTGCATTTCTTCCGGTGAAACCATGGAGTGGCCTGCCAGCGTTCTTTCATTAAAAACTCGAATATTCCGCAAATCCCCCAGGGTAACGCCTTTTTCTTCGTCGACCACATGGGAAAGATCATAGAGAACCCTGGGGATCCTGGCCCCGTAGGTTAGTTTGACGAAATTGCCGCTATGGGCGTCGGTAAAATACATGTTGCCACGCCCGTCGGCGGTGAGTGTATAAGGTATTACTTCGGTGAAAGCATCGTAACGGGTTTCAACCTGCTCCAGGACACCCTGTTCAGTAATGCGGCGTATCTGGGCCTGCCGGTTCAGGAAGTAGATCTCGCCCTGGGCCGTATAAATGATTTCCCGTAACACCGAAACATCCAGCTGGAGAATTTTTCTTTCCACAGCTGCCTCTTCATCTTCCCGGTTCAGGCCAATCGCCAAAAGAGCGACTTCCTGCTGGCTGCGCTTATCAAAGGCATAGATTGTCTCATTGAATAGCTGCATGTTGATAAAGCGGCCGCTAAAAGCGGAAAAGGGATTGCCCAGGTCCACCGGTTCTTCCTGCAGCACTTCATGGACCGTTTCCCGGTAATTGCCCCTGTGATCATATTTCCGGATAACCTCTTTGGCGATCATCCGGCTGTCCTTTGGGGTGACTGTGGCAGAAATATAAATATTGCCTGCCTCATCGACGATGACAAGCTTGTAATACATCTGCATTTCGTCCACAGTAAATGGCATTTTTTTGCGAAAGACAAGCTTTCCGTCTTTTGTTACCTTGTACAGGTAGGTTTCTGCCTGGTCCTGTTCATAGTCCAGGTAATAGTAGCTGCCATCTTGATCAACATAATAGTCAATAATATGATTGATGCTCTGCTGATCTTGAAATCTCAAACCTTCATCCCTGGAATATGTAATAGCGATATCTTCTGTATATACATAAACCAAAACCGGGATCAGGAAAAGAAGAATAATTAGTAAAACTGCAAGCCTCCTGGACACGGATTATCACCCCATTAAGTGGAAAATATGTTATAATACAGCCAAGTTATCTTATTATCGGGAGGAGGAACCAACTGTGCGCCTCAAAGCGAAAAACCGCACATTCACTGTTTACCAAACCTTAGGCTCTTATCAAGATGTTTATGTCTATCTCGCCCGGGAGGGAGCCGACCAGGAAAACCGCTACCTGGTAAATGAGATCCAGTCTCCTCAAATGATTCGCACTTACCTGGACGAGTTGCTTTCACTGCAAAAAGATGACAATTTTTCTGAGTTCGTTGACCTTTTCACCCTCAATTCCAAGCTGTACCTGGTGTTCAAGTATGCAAAACCTTTCCTGTTCATGGATTTTTTAAATAAGTACACGCTGTCCTTCCCTGAGAAAGTAACGTTAATGAATAATTACCTGTTTCAACTATCCTCTTATACACGTTTTTCCCCGATCATCCTCCAGGCCCTGACAGACCCGGAAAATATTAATGTTTCCCCCGATGGAACGGCTTACTTTAACTTTTCTCTCAAACCCCAGCATTTCGCTGACCCTGCAGATAAATCGGCCCCGTTCCAGGGAATCGCTGCCCTGCTAAAAACTCTCTTTGCCAAAGAACTGGCCAGTCGGAAAAAGAAACAACTGCTGTTTATCATCGAAAAATGCGAGAAAGGATTGTATAAATCCATTCCCGAACTGAAAAAGGATGTTCAGGAAATTGATACCTCTTCCACCTGGGACAAAATCAAGGAATATTTCCAGGCACGAAAAAGCGTGCTGAAGATAATTAAAAATGTAGGACTGGCTGCTTTAATCGTCGTCTTTTTAGTCATTATCTACACCCGCTTTATTGCTCCGGGGCCTGCTCAAAGGGCAGATGCGCCGCTGCCTGTAGAGCAAATCGGTGAAGTGACTGTCCAGGAAGAGGAAGAAACCGATGAAAACGATGAAGCCGAATCTCCCGACCCGGAACAGCCCAGGCGAATCAGAATTGATACGGATTAAGCCACTACGTAAGAATTAAAATGTTTATCACTTCATCCTTTTACCACCACAAAGGCTGAGCCTTTTTTCTCGGGATATTTCACGCTTTCGGCCACAATTTCAAAGACCCCTTCGTGATTTGGCGCTTCGTAAACCCCGTTGTGATCCACCTGGCCGCCTTTTTCATCTTTCACGTACCAGCGGCACTCCTTATAGTTGGTGCCTTCCACATGGGCGGTGAAATGGGTCTTTTCCCTGGGGGCAAGATTGACAGTATCCGGGGAAACAACCACCTTGACTTTGCTCAACTCCAGCAAGCTGGCTTCTTTTAGCTCCTCGCCCGGGTGCTTGTACGCCCACCACCTGATCTTGATCGTGGTTGTCTCCAGGTTGTCAAAAAGGCGCAGGCCAAGGCGAAAGGTGCCTTTGTTGGGATAGGCCAAGGCGCCGACCTGGTAATCTGGCAAACCTGTTTCATGAAGGGTCTGGTCAAAGACGCTGTTTTGGCCAAAAACCAGCACATTCTGCTCCTTGTCTTCCAGGATATTCTCCACGTCCTCCAGGGCAAATAGCAGGGCAACAGGGCCAGTCCCCAGACCGTGGGCAATTTCATTGCTGAAAAACCGCTTGTTTTTCGTGTTCTCGAAACCCAGGTCCATTTCTTCCACCCCGGTGGCCCAGTCGCTCTCCTGCTCTTCATCATGGGCCAGGTACTCGGCCATCACTTTTCTGATTTCCTCTTCCATATCACCGGTCGAGCCCTGCTCCCAAACCTTTGTGCCATTGCCGCCCCCTGCCTCCAGCATGACCCGGAACAATTCGCTGTTGACCACGTACTGCTGGTAGGGCATTTTTTCCAGGGAATCGATGATATACAGGTCATCGGAAGTAATGAGGTTGATCCTGGCCAAAAATATCCTGGCCTGCTGGCTGACGAAGAGAAGTTCGCTGAAATCCTGGCGGTAATAGTCTTCCAGGATCCGCTCATTCACGGGTTGATCAATGATCTGCACCTGGAACTGGATATCTTCTTCCAGTGCAAACTCTTCTTCACCCAGTTTCATGCTGAACCGATCCTGCTTAATGATCAGCTGATCTGTGGTTTGTTTGACGTTTTTGGCATAAAAGG
Source organism: uncultured Desulfovibrionaceae bacterium (assembly GCA_964581355.1). Classification (GTDB taxonomy): domain Bacteria; phylum Bacillota; class Dethiobacteria; order DTU022; family UBA8154; genus CAZOOA01. The sequence goes on from CAZOOA010000002.1 coordinate 10,871, forward strand.
AATGGCGTTCCTGGACTTTAAACTCCGTTTTACTGGTTTTCTCCTGGAAGGAAACAGCCGTTACCCGCTGACCCTGCTCATTGGAGAGGTGCTCGGATTCTATTTCATATTGCAGCTCCACCGGTTCCATGGAACCCTTTTTCGTGATCAGGATGGTGGAATCCAGTTTTTGCCCCTGCCGGACATACCTGGGGACAACCTGCTCCACGGTGAGCTTGTCGTTTTGGAACAGGATTTTTTTCTCCTGGTAGAGTTTATAGAAAGTTAGCGCTTCCGAAGGCAGGGGTTCATCAGTCAAAAACAGCCGATACGATTCACTGATGCGGTTAAACTGGCTGCTTTCCGATGTCTCGGCAGGTGTGGAAGCTACAGTATGAACCGGCTCGGCCAACTCTTCATCGTATTCAATGCATAAATAGATGTTGTTTGAATGTTTGACCTCCTCAAACCCTTCCAGCATGTGCAGTTTTTTAATCGCCGGTTCCTGGACCAGGATCTCCCGGCCATGGTAATCCAGGGCCATCCCCATCTCCAATGAGATGCTCTGTTCGTCCACCATAACAACATCCAGGCCGGCAACCACTCCGGCCCCATGCAGCAACCTGTTTTGGATCCGCCTTTTATTGTTAAAGTATTTCTGCTCTAATTCAAAGTCCCGGACCGTTAAAAGTTTTCCGTAAAAATAATGGTTGCGCTCAAAGGGATAATAATTTTTATTTTTCATCTAACCATCCTCCATTCCTTCTAGCGTAGTATCATAGGGTATCATTGCCTTGTCATCAAGAAACAGGTTGGTGCTGCCGGATAGTTCCGAGTTTACACCCAGGTATACGTAACTGTCCAATAGCATGTAAGACCGTAAAGCTACCAGGTTTAAAATGGTATATGCCGGTTTGAAGCTATCGACAACCTGTTTCAATTCCAGGTAATGCTGCGTTGTCGGCAGTGAGTGTTCTTTAACCATTACTGTAAAGATATAGGGATTATCACCATAGAGCCGCTCGTAGAGCCTGGAGCGGTATCCTGCAATGGAATGATATTCCACAATAAACGGCTTTTCCCCGGTATATAGCTCCACAACACGCTCGATGGATTCCCGTGTCCCCTTGATCTGGTAGAGAGGATAGGCCTGTCGCAGCAATAGGCGCAGTTTTTCTTCCGGCCAGATTTCGCTGTTGTTTACCTGCAGCCAGGTGCACAACCACCGGAGAAACTCCCCATCGACCAGATCCAGGTCCAAATAGCGGCTTACATCCTCGATGGTCTTGTCCAGGTCTCCCAGCAGGGATTGAAAAATTCCCAGGAAACGGTTTAGAAGGTCGGCAGAGTTTTGCTCCTCCTGGTAGATTTCCGGCAAATAATTGGTCAGAGGCTGCAAAGGAAAGTCTACCTGAATATCTTCAATCTCGGGTTGTTCTCCACCGTAAGAAATATATTCGATTTTATACCAAATGAACCGGCCCCGGGCGCTGTGCAGGAGAAAATCAGCACCATCGACGATTACTTCCTGCCAGTAGCCGGCCAAAAGAGCTTCTTTTTCTTTGGAATCCACCTGTGGAGAACGGATAACCTCGTCCAGCTTCTGCTGCTGTCCCTGGAAGGTGACGGTTTCCCGGTCGCTGGCAAAATAAGAGATATATACCCGGGTATCAGGGGGAAGATGGTAGTTAATTTTACACCGGTGCCAGACAGTGCCGTTTTCCAGGCTGTCCAGCCCACGGCTGATGAAAGCACCTCTTTTTAGCTGGTGATCGGACTTGTGATGCTCCAGCGGAAAGAAATCGTTTTCCAGCGTAATAACAAAAGATTTGTGGCTGCTCATCTGCTCACCCCTTTAAATCCCCCATGGAATCATTGTCCGCCATGAAGCAATGTCAATTCGCAACTTTTTACGTAAAACCTGCAGTCTGCCGGGATAATAGTGTCCGTCCGGCTGCTCTTCATTACCCGGCGCCCAAAAGGCTCGACAAAGAGGTAACGTATGTAAGAAACACAATCCAAGAGGTCCACAGTCCCATACAGGTCACCGTGGCTCAAGTGGACCTGGCCTTGCTGCCTGCGCTGGAAGGTATTGACATAATCGACGATGGATTTTTCGATAATTTTCTCTGCTTGACTGTATCCTGTTTTAACGATGATCTCACCAAATATTTCCAGGCCCACATAGGTGGGTTCGACCACATGAATTTCCGTAGTAATGAGGCGGTATTTTTCCAGGTGATGGACGATATTTTTCCTGTATCCCGCCGTCAGCTTGCCCTGCCCTGTTTCACTATAAGGTTCAATAACCAGGGTCACGCAATTGTCGGCCTTGTCCTCAGGATATTTTTCCAGTCCCGGCTTGAACAGGGGCAGTGGTTTTACATGTTCGATCATCAGTCCCGGCACCAGTTGAGCCAGGCGGGCAAAATCGTCTATGCGGACAGCCCTGAGGCCTGTCTTTAATTCCTGCAGCATCCTCTGTTCCGCCCGGGCTAAATCTTCCCCTTCCCGACCTCCCGTAGAAGAAAACAGCTGGTAGAAAGTCAGGAGATCAAAGTGGGCATCCTGCTCTTTAAAGCTGTCGATGTTGCCACTTTGGATATTGCCCTGTTCTGCCCTGGTGACCACACAGTCGGTGATCAGCAGATTCTCTTCCCCTTTGGGAGGGACTGCGCCTCTACGGTTATCGCCAAATTTTACCCGCCCCGGGGCAGTCTCCAGTTCGTAACACTTTTCATTACGGCCGGCTTTGTTCCGGCTATTTACCTGCTGCCAGTCCACCCAGCCTCTTTGCCGGCCCGGTAAGGCCTCACCGACCATCAGGCTAAAATGGGCGGTGAGAATGTTTTTCATTTCCAGCTCAAAAGCTTGGTGAATAAACCCGGTGCTGCTGCCGACAAGTTCCTGTCCCAGGCAGTCTTTCTCCATGGCGATGACCTTTAACGCAGGCCCCTCTTCTTTCCTATCTTCACTTTCCTCCCCTTCAAAGACAAGGGGAGATGTCAGCCGGATCCGGCAGTTTTTCTTACTTTCTTCCCTTTCCACCTGGAACCCGCCCGGGTGATCCAGTTCCACCCAGTATCCCTGTTCCCGGGTAAAAACCCGGATATAACCGAAATAGGCCAGGTAGGAGTCCAGCAGGATGCGGTCTTCTTTCACATCCCGGTAGCTGAAAGTGTAACTGCGAAACAGCGATTCCTGCTGCCAGACTGGCAGACAGTTCAAAAAAATGTTCCTGACCCTGGGAGGCACATCATACTGCCCGTCAACCAGGGTGCACCTGAAGGCAAAGCCTTGTAAGTTTTCATCTTCATCTTCCGGAAGAGGAAGCTGTTTTCCTTTGACCTGGAAGGTAAGAAAGCCGGGGAAAAGCAGGTTGTGGGTGGTATCATCCTTAACCTCCAGGGGGTGCCAGCCTTCCACACCTTTTTCTTCCCCGTAGTATTCCCACTGCAGCTCAACAAGGGGGAAAAATGCCTCCCCGTTCTTGAGAGGATTTCTTTTAACCGGGTAGTCTTCGAACATTTGAAACTTAAACAGCAATGCCTCCCCGGCAGGAAATTCTTTGGTAAAAGAAAGGTAAAACTGGTTGCCGGCTTTAGGTTCCCGGCCTAAAGCATACCAGTCCCGGTTTTGTTTTTCTTTCGATTCCAGGGAAAAATATCTTTTTTCCTCTTCTTCCTTGACCATGACAGCAACCAGTTCATTGCTGAACAATGTATGCCGCTCCAGGGTTTCAAAAATAATATTGTTGGCCTTTAGTTTGGTCCCCCCGGGCAGAGATACGGAAAAATCCGGGGCAGAAAAAATTATTTCCGTGTAGGAACATTGGACCGGTTCCGGCTGAATATTTAAAAGTTCCAGGTATTTCATTTTATGCTTCGGGCCGATGGTATTGATGGCTTGATGCTGGTTTTCCTTTAAGTAAGCCAGCAATTCCAGGATGGTGATACCCGGATCATGAGGCGAATGATCCGTCCATTGAGGATGCAGGTTGCGCAATTGTTTTTTTGCTTCGGATACAATCTGGTCCATATCCACTTGGTTCAAATCGGGCAATTCCAGCAAAACCATCACCTCCCTTTAAACGCCTTTAAATATCAGGCTCCACTTCGATAGATATATTCACTTCCCCACACAAGGGGACACTCAACGGGAAATCAGCACCTGCTGCCAGGTCTACCGGTTGCCTTTCCTGGTGGGTTAGCAGGCTGGCTGTTAAATGAATGGAATCCAACCGGCTGATCCGGTCGACCATTTTGACTACGTTATAGAGCTTTTCCCGGCCGGGTAAACTGCCGATCTCCCAACCGCTGCCATCATAGTTCCCTGAGATAGGGTCTAAAAACTTCCTCAGTTTTTCTTCCACTGCCTGCAGGACATACTGGTAATCGTTATAGTCGGCTATGACCAGCTTAAGATCTAGATTGATTTCCAGGTATGACACCTCGACAACATAGGTTTTATCGCTAAAAGAGACGACGCAGGGCGCTGAGCTTCTGATTTTCTCCCAGACCTTTTCCTTGATGTTGTCAAAATAACTGAAATGGCTGTTGTAAAAGACAGGTAAAAACGCTACGGTGATGGCGCCGGGCTGTTTCACCCCGTTTGGGTCGCGGTGGGCCAAGCACTTGACCCGGACAATATTGCTATCCGCTTGCTTTACCAGGGACATTAAATCCTCGTCGGCAACGGCCATTTCCTGGTTTTTGAGCAGGCCCGGGCCGCGTTTTAGCGCTTCCTGGATGGATTCCCGGCTGCACCCGCCCAACACCGGTTCGGCATTAAAGACTTGATTGACATAAGGGACCGCGTCGGCAAAGGTTTTAATTTCACCGGTCTGGGCATTGCCGTGTTTACCCTTGCCCGTTTTATAAAGAATTTTAATGGTATCGCTTTCGCCCGCCGGTGGTATCTTTCCATTTTTCCCATTGCCAAAATACACTCTTCCGCTGTATAAATCGCCCATAAAGCAGCGATCTTCCGGGCCGGCCAGCAGCAAATCATCCACCGCCTCCCACTCGACCCAGACATTGGCAACCTGTCCGGTTTCGTCCCGGGTCAGTTCAACCCGGTGTTTTCCCTCGTCTATCAGCCGGAACTGTTCCCGTTCCGTAAGCCTGCCCCGCTCATCAACCCATACTTCCAGCCAGACCAGGTTTTCCCCCACAAGCTGGCATATTTTCCCCGGTTGTTGAGACTCAATAGAAAAGTATTCCACAGGCATGGATTCCTGCTGCTGAACCTTAACGGTATTGAAATGAAGACTCGATATTTCAGGAAGCTCTTTTAATGGAAGCTTGTCACTTGTGTTGTCGTGGTTTAAGGCACGGATCCAGCACCCTTCCTGCCCAAACAACTTTTTCCGGGCAAAATTGTTCTTGCCAATAAAGGTTAGCAGCCCGCTCTGAGTCAGCATCCTCGTTTCGTCAGACGCTTTTAAGGGCAGCCATTTTACCCGGCCCTGGTCCACGCCCAGGTACTGCCAGGAGAGGGGGAAAGAAGGCTGATCTTTTCTCCGCTCCCCGCCCAGGTAGAGGGTTACCGGACCTCCCCGGATAAAATTTTTCAGGCATAAATAGGCTGCTATTTCCGGCTGGCCCGGACTGCTGAAAATAACCTGTTCTTTTTTTTCGCTGAAACCCAGCGGCGTCAAGGCAAGATCTTTCTCCAGCAATACAGTGTCCGGGGGCCTGGTTTCCGAACGGTATTTGTAAGCTATGGAAAGCTGCTCGATGAAGGGGCTTATATAGACAGCGTTGGGTTTATAGGCATTATTCACCTTGGAAATCCTGGCCCGGAGCCAGTAGTTCTCATGTGCATCGACAAAGCTGGAGTCGGCATCTTCCGGGCAGGCAAAAAAAATCTGCACCCGCCTGACTTCTTCTCTTTCATCCTGCCCTGGCGGTTTGAATGTCCCCTGCATCTTTTCATCGAAAACCAGCCGGGCCCAGCCATTGCCGTTCCAGTATTCCCAAATCACTTCTTGAATAGTTATTTCATCAGGCTCCTTCTTTTTAAAGGCGCTTTCTTTCATGATTAATTTCCAGTTGATCGCTTCTTCTTCCCCGGTTAGGGGGGGAAGATAGCGCTTAAAGGCCAGGTCAAAACTAAGCTGAACATGAGCTCCTTTTTTGGTAAAAGCCTCTTCACAGGCAATATAGAAATCATCGTAAACCGCAAAGTTTTCGCCAAAGGGCAAGAAATTTTTATTTTCCAGCTGCAGATCATTGTTAATCAGCAGTTCCGGTTGAATATTTTCTGCTTTTGCTGCCAGCCCCAGCTGATCCACCATAATTTCCGGCAGTGCCCCGGAGTTTTTAAACTCACATTTCAACCACCGGTTTTCCTGCTGCTCCAGGGGAAGCACGGGAACACTCTGCTCCACCGTTAAAGCCACCCTGTTTCCTACATGATCCACAGCACTGATCTCTGACCAGCCTTCTTCGGTCAAGACAGACCATCGGAAAAGGGATTTGTCAGCCAGGGTGCCGGCCAGGTCAGTCTCCTGCAATTTGCGCACCCTGTTTCTCACTTCCACTTCCACCTGGGCACCCTGTTGAAGGTTCAAAATATCGGCGCTGGCCAAATACAAAATGTGGCGCTGCAAATTATCATAAGAAGCAAAATCAAACAGCCTGGCGCTTTCTCCCGGTTGCTGTAATTCCGGGTCATAGGGTTTGACGATGGAATTACGCAGTTCATTGGTGCAGAAAATCCCGGTGATTTCATTGTCCACAGCGAAAAGATCATGTTGTGTTTCGTAAAGGACCTGGCCAATCTCCGGGCCCGGGTCGACAAAAAGCTGCGTGCCTGTTTTGATATAGACCCCCGGTTGCGCCCCCTGGTTCAAAGTCACGGTGACATATCCTTTGGCCGAAGAACCGGTCAATAGCTTCAGGCCGATAAAATTTAAGAAGTTGAGATAATTTTTATAGGGGAGCTTGTTTACACTGGCGATCGTATCTACAAACATTTGGGCAAAAATGTCCACCAGGGCCTCGCCAACATCAACGCCCTCGCCGGAAAAGCTCCACTCGGGCACATAATAGGAAGCCATGGTTTTGATTTGCTGTTTGATGGTTTCTTTGTCCCTGGGATCAAGTTGCGGATAGCTCATCTATATCCATCCTTAGCTATAAATTGACACCTTCATTCACTTCAAAGACGAAATTCATTTCCTCGGGTGTCATCTGCCGGTAAGTCCGGTAATTTATCGAGACGAGGACCTTCCCGATGTGACCCTGATCACCCTTCGCTTCCACTTCCAGGTTCCGTAACCGGGGTTCCCAGCGGGTGAGAGCCTGAGTGATTTCATACTCCAACTCTTTTAGCTCGGTGTAATTAATGCTGGTAAACATAAAGTTGAACAGGTTGCTGCCAAACTGGGGATTGCCAATCCGTTCACCTATCTTGGTGGTTAAAATAATTTTTATCGCTTCCCTGACATCTTCGTCCCCTTCCCGGGTTTTGAATTTTCCTGTTTGGAGGTCGATCTCCACGGGAAATTTCCAGCCTTTGATGGTTTCAGACATGCCCTTCACCTCTAATTTATTTTTACCGTTGCCCCTTTAATCGTTGCAGGCCCGCCAGATTTGACCACCAGGGAACTCCCGGCATTTATTTCCAGCGTCGATTTGGCTTTGATACTGATCTGTTGAGAAGTTAAGTTCAAGGAAGAACTGCTTTCTATGTTGATGCTGTCTTTCTGCGCATCAAGGATTATATTGGATTTGCCCGAATTAAGGGTGATTTTTTTGTCTGCCGTAACCTGGATCTGCCCGTTCTTGGAGTCTATATCCATAATATTGTCTTCATTTTTATCCTTGATGGTGATCACTTCTTTTTCATCGTCCAGGGTGATGGAAAGCTCTTTGGGGGTCTTCAACTGAATGCTTTCCTTACCTTCCTCATCATTGAACACGATCTCATGCCCGCTTCTGGTTTTAATCATGCGGATGTCGTTTTTCTGGTTTTCGATGGGGGAAGGCGGCTTGTAATTTTTGTTCCAGAGGGAACCCAGCACGTAAGGCCTGTTGATATCGCCCTGGTTAAAGGCCACCAGGACCTCGTCACCGACTTCGGGAAAGAAAAAGCTGCCCCACTGCTTGCCGCTCATCGGGGTTAGCACCCGGATAAACTCCGTTTCAAAGTCCGATGAGTCCCGGTTGATGATCCTGACTTTCAGCCTTCCCAGCTTTTCCGGGTCGTCGATGTCGGTCACTACGCCTACGGTGACACCGGGGAAATAATCCCTGGCTTTGCTGTTTTGATTTTCATCATGCAATACATCAAGGATACTCAAATTTTATTCACTCCCAACTCCCCTTTGGTGAAATAGCCGCCGGAGCTGTACTGGTGTATTACTTTCTTGAGGTAGTAATCGTTGTCATACTCCTCGCCAAAACCATTTATGGTAATCATTTTCCCCGGCACAATTTCAGGTATCCCGATGGTTTTAAAAGTGCCGTGAGCAAACTTGAAGGCATGCCTGGCCAGCTCCGCTTCCGCCCGGGCCTTGGCTTCGTTGGCTGAACTGATGGAAGGGTCGATCAGTGTCTTTTTGGCGCTTTCCTTGGCAATATTGGTGATATCATGGCCGGCATTTTTTCCTTTTCCTATGGCCGTAAAAGTCTTGGCGGTGGACTCAAACACATTACCGGGGTCGCTTTCATCATTGGCCCGGACTGTAAGCTCGGATACCTGGTCTGCCAGGGTCACCTCCCGGTAAAAGGAGTGCAGGTGCTGGGCATGCAGTTCCAGTAAAGAATCTTTATCTTGGCCAAACTCTTCGAAAAAGAGCTCGTTGTTAACCAGGTAGAACGCATAATTGACCCGTTTGGCGATGGAGACCAGGAAATCGTAGTCGCTTTGATTATGCTGTTCCAGGGGTAGCGTCCTTTCCTGGGTCAGGGTGATGGTCTGTTTGTCAATGTTTTTGGCATATTTTTTTAACACCTCTTTGACTGCATCCCCGTATTTTGTCAAGTCTTTCCTGGGTTGCGTGGAATGATAACTGTTCATCATCAGCCTTTTTATATCCATGCCCTCCAGCCGAATCTGAAAACCGCTGGATGCTTCGTATTCCAGTTCAACACCGGTGATAATTCCTTTGAATACCGATTTTTTTTCTTTTAAATATCCAAGCTGCACTTCAATGGTGCTGCCCAGCTTGAGCTTATCTCGAATGGTCTGGCTTACGCTGAATGTGTTTTTGGCTTCATCCAGGTCCACCCCCTGGTAAAATTCCAGGTTACAGGCACTGGCCTCATACCCTGCTGTCAGCTCCACCTGAATAGAATGAATAGGTGGGTTGTCACTTTGGGTAAAGGTATCACTGCCACCAACGACAATGCTGTAGGTGGGCATGATAAAGCCCTGGTAGCTATTATATAAGTCCTGGTAAGCGTGCTTGGCCACGAAAGATTCACCCGCTAATTATTCAAAATGAAAATATTCCTTGATTGTAAGGTTCACAGTAGCCCGGACCGGCTTGCCCGTGCTGGTAAACATGGTATAGGTACAGTTCATGATGGTCACGTATCCCTTTAACTGGATGGAACCCCAGGAGAAAAAGACCAGGGGCGGAGGCTTGTAATCGCCTTGATTTTGGCCGGCTTCCGGATTCATCAGCTTTAAAAATTCATCGATGTATTTTTCTTTCACATCTTCTTTGTCACTTTCTTTTTTATACGTGGTATAGGTGTCAAAAAGCAGCTCCACGGTTAATTCCCTGGCATTGTGGTTGGAATACTGGGTGTGAGGGACTTTTCTCCCATAAAAGTTTTTGATCGACTCCTGGCCATAGTTTACCCCATCGTTTACGGTGATTTTATTGGGATTTAACTGCACAAATTTGACTACTTCTTCATTGTCTTCGGGCATGTTGATTTGGTCCGCTTTTTTACCGTATTCATCAGATTTGAGTATCTTGATTTTGGCTTTATCGGGGCCGCTTTTTTCATGGCTGTAGAAATCATCTAGTTTTTCTTTTATCTTATTATAAGCCTGCTCGAAGCTCATTTATAAACCCCTTCTCCTTCGCTCACTGATGAGCTTTTTTTCTATCCTGGCATAAATCTTTTCTTCCAGGGAGGTAAGAGGAATCATGGACTCCAGGTCCAACTTTTCGATAAACTTGTTCCATTTCGCTTCCGGGTCTTCAAAGCGATATTCCTCGGTGACGGGAGCGTAACGGGTTTCTTCTGTGATCTCCTCGATAATCGGCTCTTCCTCTTCTTCATATTCTTCATGGACAACCTGCCTGCTTTCCTCTGCCGGCCTGCTGGTCCGGTGGATTAGGCCCGGATCGGAATCCTGCCGGGAATCAGCGGATAAGGCTTCCCCTGGAGGGAAAACTTCACCCGCTCCGGAAGGGAGGGCCCCGGAAAGGACCCCAGAAACCTGCGGAAAAGACAGGGCTGCTGGAATCTGCTGCCGCATTGCAAGCTGGTATGGTTCCTGGCCGGGTTCTTGTTCAAACTCCCCGGGAAGAGGCCTTTTCCCGGCCTGCACACCCTGAGCCAGAGCCCCCGAGGCAGGGGCAGGGAAAACATCACCTGCCCTGCGATGAGTCAAAAGGTGCTGTTCCATCAAAGCGGTTGTATAACGGGCAACCGCCCCGGGCAGGGAGAGCGGGTCGGTCCCTTGATAATCCCGCCTTCCGGTTGTCCTGCCCTCCTGCTGCAAGGGTTCCCGGCCAGCTTGCTGCCAGCCCGGCGCCATTGCCGCTGAAAGTGCTTGTACCTGCCTGGGAAAAGATTTTATCGGTTCAAGCTGCTCCAGTTTTAACGGCTTGGTTAACTCCCCGGATAACTCCAAAGTCATGTTGGCCAAGGACGTGTGACGGACTGGCTTTTCCCCGACCGGCAGATGCTGGAATCGTTGGAAAAACTCCTGCTTTTCTTTCATATCCACGGTTCGCTTGTCCGGGTGGATAAAAAGCAGGGACTGCAAAGGTTGCCTGAACTGCTGCAGGGCGGCTGAGTGGACCTGCTGGGTTGAAAGCAGTGTTTGTGCCGGGAAAAATTGTGTTGTAAAAGAACTTATGAGAAGGGGACCTGCAGCCTTGTCGTCCCTTGTGCCTGCTGCTTTTTTCTCTTCTGCCGGATGGAAAAACATCCTTTGCGGCAGTTTTTCTTCAGGGTAAAAACGGACAACCTGTAAAGCTCGCCGACCTGGAAGTTCCGCTTGCGGCAGATCAGCGAAAAGTGATGCCTCCTCATAACCGTGCTCCGGCAGCTTCATCGGCCGGGATAAAACATCATCCAAGGGCTGCTGCGGGGCCCGGTGAAGCATCCTGTGATGTTTAAACGAAAGTTCTTGAAAAGTCTTCAGCGACTGCTCCACAGTATGCACTGCCAGACTGAACCTTGTCCCGGGCCATTGCAGTTGATCCCGTAAATCCGTTTTCATCGGCAAGGCTGCCTGAACACCTTTGTCTTCCGGTAGCGCCTGGTAGGCAAACCTGCTGATGGGCCGGGTCATATGCAAAAGCTGGCTCACATTCTGTTGCTGCTGTTGATATATTTGAAGGTGCAAAGGCTGAACTTGTGCCTGCTTTACCCCTTGCTGGTTTACGAATTGGTTGAAAGATTGGTCTTGGCTCAAATAGCGGCTAAAGTGCCGGCTGTAATGTTGTTGAAGCCCTGCCAACCTTTCCTTTAGCTGCAGATAACTGCTGGACAAAATATGCTCTATCACCCGGAGAGGGGAAGAGGCCAAAACCCTTTCCAGGTCCCTGCTGACAATGGCTTGAGAAAAATCTGTTTGACCGAAGCGCAAGGCCTCCATCGGCTGTTGTTCCGGTATAGCTTGATCTCTTCTTTGCTCCCGGGACTCCAGGAAATGCTGGCTTGTCCTGTATTCAATATCAGCACTGCGCTGCGCTTCGACTGCCACCCTGGAAGCATACCCGGGCAGCAGCGATTGCTGTAGAACGTGTGCCGGAAAAGTTAGTGCCGGCATGGTCGCCAGATCTGTCTGCAAGGCCGCCTGACTTGCGCTTTTTACATCTTGTCCCTGCCAGCCCGGCTGGCTTGCACCCTTTACCCCCGGACCCAGCCACTGCGCCGGACCGGGTTGCTGACCTGGCTGCGGCAAGCCGGCTTTTATGGTCTGCCGTTGGATGATCTCCCGGGCAAACCGGCTTAAATGACGGGAAACCAGGTGCACTTCTGGCCCGGCAGCCCGGGCCTGAGCAGCGGGCTGCGAATACCAGGCAATAAAGGTTGGGCTGAAGGGAACAGGCGCTTTTCTGCCTTGCTCCCGGAAACCCGGCACTGGGGCGCCTGCATCGTAAAGGGCGGTCCCCTGCTGCAGCCAGGCGGCTCCCCCGGTCAAATGCTCCGGTAACAGACCCTGCTGTTTAGCCTGGCCAGGAAAGGACACTGCTGCCGGGGAAAATATTTCTGCTTGACCGGCAGCCTGTGTTGCGCTTCGCTGCCCTGGAACCATCCAAACCGCCGGACCGGGTTGCTGACCTGGCTGCGGCAAGCCGGCTTTTATGGTCTGCCGTTGGATGATCTCCCGGGCAAACCGGCTTAAATGACGGGAAACCAGGTGCACTTCTGGCCCGGCAGCCCGGGCCTGAGCAGCGGGCTGCGAATACCAGGCAATAAAGGTTGGGCTGAAGGGAACAGGCGCTTTTCTGCCTTGCTCCCGGAAACCCGGCACTGGGGCGCCTGCATCGTAAAGGGCGGTCCCCTGCTGCAGCCAGGCGGCTCCCCCGGTCAAATGCTCCGGTAACAGACCCTGCTGTTTAGCCTGGCCAGGAAAAGCCAACCCTGGCAGATACACCCTTTGCACCAGCTTTCCGGCAGTTTTGCCCAAGAAATATCCAGGGAACTGCTGCTGAAAAGCCCGGTGCTTTTCCAGGAAGTGCTGGTGAAGCCGGTGGTATTGTCGATGAACGTGGTGGGCCAACTGCTCAAACCAGTAAGCGGCCCTGCTTGCAGCATGCTCATGCTGCCCTGACAGGCTTAAATCTAAAGGAGCGTCCCCGGTCAATAACGAAACAGCAGTTTCCTTTTGGGTCCGGTATCCAGGACGCTGCTCCGGCCTGTCCACCGGTGCTGCCTGGCGTATATTTTCCAGCAACCATTGCTGCTGTTGCAATAATCCCGGGGGTATAAACTCCTGCTCTGAAGGAATCAACTCCCGGATGACAGTCTTTGTAGTTTCCTTCTCTCTGGTATCCTGCTGCAGCCGCTCCAAAGGCCGGCGATGTTCAATCATCCGGCTCTGGGATAGAACATACTGCATCTTTAGGTACTGCTCCAGGTGCTGCTGTTCCAGGGGGCCGCCAGCCAGGTAGTAAGACCACTTGCGCCGGTGCTGCCGGCTGAGAAGCGTCGCTCTCGCCAACAAAGGTTCCAGGTAATCCGTTCTGCTGGGAAGCTGTCTTCCTGCGGTGTAGCCTTCGGCATAGAGCTGCCAGCCTGGGTAAAGGGGTGCTGTTCTCAGGGCTGGAAACTCTTCACCCTGCAGTCCGGTAGAAGGAAGAAACTGCCGGGAAATGTGCAAATCCGCGAACTGCCTGGAACCATGCAGCTCCCTTTGCCAGGCACTCTGCCTGCTATCCCCTGGACCTTCCACTGCTGCTCCTTGTTCCGGTGGATCCCCGCTGCCTACCTTCGGTTCAATTGGTTTTTTTTTACCTCTACATTGAGCCCGTCGATAACAGCATCCAAGTTATTATTATCTAAGAAGAAATTCGTGTTGTTGATGTTATTCTGTAAAACATGAACTTCTTGCGTGTGTTCGGTTTTATGCCAGCTTACCTGGGTCAGGTGGCTTTTAAGCTGTTTGATCAGTTCCCGCTTTAAACTGGCGCTGTTGTTAATCAAAAAAGACTGGTTATAGTTCAAGTTGCGAATTTGCAACAGCAGGTTCAGGATAATCTCAGCAAAACTGCCCTGGCCCTGGCTGTCGGGCTTATAGAACATCTCCGGGGCCATGACCTGCTCCTGCTGCCGGTCACCGGGCAGGGGGAGGGTTGTTAAATCTTTCCCCACTGTCTGCAGCGGTTTGAAGTTTGCTGTTAAAGGTTTTTTAATGATAATCATCTTAACCAGTCCTTATAGTGAAACAGGCATTTCAATCAACCCTGAATGTTCAATAGTCACGGAATCAATCATAATTTCCGGGCTTTTCGCATCCAGGTCGGTGACGCTCCATTCGCTGATAATCCCTTTTTCAAAGACAAACAACCGGATGGGAATTTTATAGTTGTTTAAAACCATCAATGCCCCGGGGGCAATAATATGGCTTTTCAAGAAAGGCTCGGCAGAGTAAAGGGCCAGCATGGGGTTCATCCGGACAAAGGCTTTCTCCAGGACCAGCTGTTCCAGCTTTGCCTGGGGGCTGGCCAAAATGATCGGCTTTTCGTTTAACCCGCCTTCCTGGTACGCTTCCCTGTCCGTCTTTCTTTTTATATTTTTCACTTTGGCGCAACCCCCGACCAGCAAGCCGAAGTAGAAAGCAAATTTGCTGGCAACTTTATGCTTCTTCTTGCCCATCAACATGTCCAGGGGGTTCAGGTCAGAAAGACTCAGGTTTGAAATATCCATAACTAGCTCCTAATATATATCAAAAATATCCTTCTTTTCGCTGTCTGCGCTCAACTTCTTGTTGATTTTCGATATTTCTTCACACCACTGGCGCCGTGTTCGGTGTTCCAGGTGCATGATCTCCTGCTGGGACCAGTGAAAATAATAGGCGATAAACGCCATTTCCTCGTACATGCTATCACGGGGATAGCATTTTATTGTTCGAAAAAACCCAGACTCACCTCGTTGGGCTCCCCGCACTTGGAGCAGTCAAATCTGTATTTGGGTGGTTCCACCTGGTTGATACTCTGGTATAAGTCCTGCAGGTAAGCAAGGTCGGCTGTAAACAGTTTCTCGATAACCCGCACGTCAATGTTTTTCAAATCGCCCAGTTCGGTTATGACCCGGGACAGGATCATGATGCTCAGGTAGCTCTGGTTTTGCTGAACGCGGGGGTCTTTCATGGGCAGTATTTCATCGGCTGCCGTAGCCAGGCGCATAACGCCTTTTTTGTTCAGGTTTCCATCTTTGTCCAGGTACCCTTTGGGCAGTTCAAAAGGAAACTCCGTTTGCAGTGACATATTACTCCTCCCAATCTCCTAAATAGGGGCGAGTAGTGGACATCACAGCTGATATCCACTACTCGGTCCTGGTATTATTAAGATTCTTCTCTTTCCAGCTTTTCGATAGCCAATTCCAGTGACTCAAAGGTGATCTCCGATTTTGTCCCACTGAACTCGGGGCCGGTATATTTGACCGGGAAGGCACCTTCCGCCGTCCAGGTAGCCAGGGCTGTAGACATGTCCCAGTCCCGGGCTTCAATGGTAACGTTTTTCTGTTCCGGGGGGTCTTCTTTGATCCACTCAAAGAATGAAAAGTTGTCGGTCACCACGCCTGCTTTCAGGGTAATGTTTCCGAATTTTTTAAGACCGGGGATTTTCCGGACATAGTTTTCCGGGAATTCACCCTCCCTATATTCATGGACTTCCACCGAAACATCGATCCCGGATACTTCTGACACATGGGCGACATCCAGGCCATCAATAGTGACGGCAAATCGATACGTTTGGACTAATTCCAGGTTTGGTTCGGCCATGTTTTCTCACCTCTCCCTTTTAATGATTATTGTTCATTTGTTTTTTGCGTAATTCTAAAGATGACAAACTCCGCGGGCTTCACCGCTGCAACCCCGATGACGCAGATCAGCCGACCGTTATCAATGTCATCCTGGCTCATGGTCGTCCTGCCAATATCGACAAAGAAAGCTTCTTCCGGTGATGTTCCGGCCAGGGCACCGTTTCTCCAGACATCGGTCAGGAAATTTTCAATGGTTCGCCTGACCCGCACCCACAGCACTTCGGAGTTGGGCTCAAAGACGACCCAGTTTGTATTGGCCTTTATGGACTCTTCCAGGAAAATATACAGCCTGCGAACGTTGACATATTTCCACAGCGCGTTGGAAGAGCAGGTGCGGGCGCCCCAAACCCGGATACCCTGTCCTGTAAACGAACGGATCAGGTTGACACCTTTGGGGTTTAACACACTTTGCTCGCCGGCGTTGTACTGGCAGTCCAGGCCCACGCAGCCCCGGACCACTTCATTGGCCGGCGCCTTGTGAACACCGCGCTCCTGGTCAGTACGGGAATAGACCCCTGCTACAGAGCCAGAAGGAGGCGCGCTGATATTCTTTTTGGAGAGGGGATCAAAAATGAGCAGCCAGGGGTGGTAAAGGGCCGCATACTGGGAATCGATCAGGTCCTTGTGGGCCAGTACGTCGGAGGTATTCTTTTCCTCCCTGGGTATATCCAGGACAGCAAAACGGCTGCCCAGGTTTTCACAGTGGGCAACCAGGCTCAACTGGACATTGGGATCCGTAATGCCAGGGATAGCCATAATGCTGGCCTCGCCGTTATCAACAAAAGCCTGTATTCCTGTGCGATTGCCAGGTCCTTTGTCCTCTCCCATATATGTGCCGCTGTCTACCTGTTCTTTACTGCCATCACTGCCGCCCTTTAATGTGAGTGAGTAGGTGCCTTCCTCTTCCCCTGAGAGCAGTTGAAAGGGAGGAATATGTCCTTCTTCCGCACTGACTTCCAGCTCGATCAGCTCTGATTTGGCCGGCTTGTTGGAAATATAGTTGGGGGCGTTGATATTGAAGGATACGTTTTCATAGGTTTCCACAAGATCCATATGTTTTACTTCCATATCCATTTCGCAAGAATACAGCATCTTCTTCGGCACTAACTGGGTATCCACCACGTCTACCATGAAGTCGTCCACAAATTGCAGGATGCCTTCTTCGACGTCAGAGACTGTATTGAACACTTTTTCCGCACCATCATCAAAAACAACCACATCACCCACGTTGAAGCCGGCGCTGCTCTTGACCCGGTATTTGCTCTTACCGTCGGCTACTTCAATCACTTCGAGGATGGGGGTTTTGGCTTCGCTGGACGGGGTAAACGTCAAATTAATTTTATTGCCCCATTCTCCAGGATTTTTGGCCGATATCTTAATTTTGACCCCTTCTTTATTTTGATAAGATGCGGTCTTTGCATTGCCGGGGACAACCCTGGAGACGTAGCACCTGGAGCCTCCATTGACAAAATACTGGTGGACCGCATACGCCAGGTAGCGATACTCACCGAACTGGTTTTCCGGCAAGAACCCTCCATATTTTCTTGTAAATTCGCCAAAGTTGGTGATTAATTCAGGCAAACCTCCCACAGGGCCTTTTTCTGCCAGGCCGATAAATCCTGTCGTACTGGTACTGACTCCGGCCATAGGTACCGAACCACTATCAAACTCCTCTACATATACGCCTGGTGTAAGATATTCCGCCATTTGGTCCCGATTTCAGATACGTGGATCTAAAACCAGCTTCCTCCTTTCATTTATTTTTTGTCATTTCTGGTCAAATATATATTGACCCTATTTTACCTTTTGCAACACTTTCTCTCAGCATTTTATTGCCAAGATGCACATAGTCCGGCTATGTTACGATATTTTCTGCTGAAATTGACGGATATTTTTCCGTCTGAAACTCATATTGCTACGCTGTTCCGCCTTTTTTCTTTCTGCTTGCTTTCTTTTTTTTCCGGGATTTATTGCTTTGCCTGCCAAGCAGGCCGGCAACCCAACCCCACCCCCTTTTTCTTCCACTTTCTCTTTTTTTCTTCCTGGGCTTGTCTTTGGTTTTTTTTATTGCTAAAGCGGCGCCTAACAAACCCCAACCTTTTTTGGTTTTCTTTTTTCTTTGCTTGACTTTTTGTTTTTCCTTTTGTTCCTGCTCTGTCCCCAGCCACGCGTAGGACCAGTCCGGACCTTTACCTTCCGCCTCTCTCCTTCTTTTTTTCCAGAGTAGACCAAAGAAATCGTCTTGGCTAAGCTTTTGCGGAGCTTTCTTGACTTTTTCCAGGTCTTTGGTTAATTTTTTGCTCAACTCCCCTTCCTTGAATTTCTTTTTTTCGGCAAGTTCATTTTTTTTGGCTATCTTTTTCTCCAGTTCTGCTTTACGGCTGGCTTTATTGGAACCGCCTTCCTTGCCAAATAAGGGGTTAAACTGGCTTTTCTCCCTTAATAGTTGTTGTTTTTCTGTTTCTTCCTTTTTCTGGGCTAAAAAAGGAAACACTTCTGCCAGGTTTCCACTATTTTCTTCAGACTCCACTTGTTTTTTTACAGCACCCAAAATTCTGCTGCTTTTTTTGTTCAAGTTATCTACAATAGCAACGGACCCTTTTTTCCAATCCTGGGCAATCTGGTCCTGGGAACCTTCATCCCTTTTTTGCGGCCTGTTTTTATATACGGATTTTTGTTCGCTGCGAAGGGGTTCTTTTTTCTGGTCATCCCGCTTTTCTTCGGTTACCAGCACCAACTTCTTTTTGTCCAACTCACAGCCTACATGGACTATGCCCTTCGGCAGGACCAACTCGCTCATTTTTTTGGGGAAATCTTCTTTTTTTACATCCCCATGCCTGGGGATAAACTGCCGCAGCGGTTTATCCTGTTGTTTTTTATTCTCTTTGATCGGCGTAGCCAGGTGCCTGGTTAGCTCTTCGTCTTTTTTCTTTTCTTCTTTTTCCTGCTGTTCCAGTATGCCCAGGGTCCATTGGTTGCCCAGCTGTTTCTGCATTTCCAGAAGTTCGAGGTCATCAGTCGCATAGCTCTCCGGGAGGCTATCTTTAGCTGTGGAAGGGTTTTTTTTAACGATCATCTTCAGTAATCTTTCCAAATCCCGCATAAAGCTCCCCCTCACAGCCTGGACGATCCAGAACAAAAAATATGTGTAACTGGTATGCTGCTCATCCCCAGAAATTGCACCGCACCGTAAATAAAACTCTATTAAACTTTGATATCACCGGCACTGACTAGGCTCAAGAACAAAAGACTTGCTAACTGATTCCATATTTACAATTAAGGGTTTAGAGGTACTTTGCCCGGATAGAAACACTGGTCCCCTTGCCTTTTACACTGTCGATGGCCAGCTCTGGCAGGTCATTTTTGACCAGGGCTGCATTTAAGATGTCCAGGGAACGTCCCCGGTATTTTTGCCAGAAGTTCTCCAACTGGCTGGGCTCCATACCTACACGATTATCCTGTACAGTAACAATGGTCCCCTCTGTATCCCGGGTCGTTTTAACCGTTAACATCACTTCTTCCCGGGTATAAAGCATAACATGATGGAAAACATTATCCACCAGTGGCTGCAGGGTAAACGCCGGCAGAAACCCCATGGTTTCCTGGAGATCAAAGTTTATCTTCAATCGTCTTCCAAAGCGCACGGACTGGATATGCAAATAAGATCTGATGAAACTCAGTTCATAAGACAGGGGAACCAGACCTTCCGCCTGATGTTCCGAGGTATAGATTAAGCACTGGGAAAGGGAGTTAATCAACTCTGATGCTTCTTGAGGCTCTCTGCGACATAAAACGATAGCTGAGTTGAGGCCGTTGAAAAGGACGTGGCGACTAATCCTGGCTGTGAATATCTTATCATCTTTAAGTGTATTATTCACAAAATCACCTTTTTCTAGTATGAAAATGGCAGCGTTGGCATATGCCTGACTCGCCGGTTTAGGTTCGCTTCAGGCAAGTTAAGCTGCTCTAATGGGTCCTACTGGGACCAACCTGCAGACTCAGCTTCCATGCTTCGGCTGCCAGGCGGCCGCCATCCAGACCGGCCGGGCCCACTTTCGGCCCTCGTTTCGCAGTAACTTGCGTCTTAGCTGCACATGCACCGGGCGAGCCAGGCAAGCGCCTCGCTGCCAAACGGTGCAGTGAGCAAAAAACAGGTCTGAGCTTTGAATAATACGGTCATTTCCATCCCCTGCTCAAGGCTCGTGAGAGCCGTGGCGGTTTCAAAGAGTCAGCTACAGCTCGTACACTGGGAGTTTCCTAATTTATCATGGCATGTTTTGCCAGGATCAGCAATTGATTTGGAATATGTTGCTTATGGGCGGGTTTTGATGCATTAAACCGGGTTAAAAGGAAATTTCCTTGGGGAAAAGGTATGGATTTGGATGATGTTTGAGGGATATAGAGGAACAACTCGCCTAGCGGGGGGTGTCCAGGTTCAGCAGGCGTTTTAATCTTTTTACATAATGCCGACTTACAGGAATTTCGATGTTAATATCCCTGAGGATAATAATATGGTTCTGCTTAAACAAGGGGATTATTTTTTCCACGTAATTTAAATTGACAACAAAACTCTTGTGGCAGCGGAAAAATAGCTTGGAGCTGTAGTTTTCTTCTATCTTGGAGAGGGTGTAAGTAATGGGATAGCACCTGTCCCGGGTGTAAATTAATGTGGTTTTATTATCTACTGTGCAGTAATAGACTTCGTCCACGTGAAGCAGAACAATAGATTCATTTTCTTCCACGGGAAACCAGTTCAGCCTGTCTTTGTCAGCCAGGCTTTTTGCTTCAGTTTCTCTGCTATGCTGCCTGTGCTTAGTATTTTGCAGGGCAACCCTTCTCCTGATTTTGTTTAAAGCCTCATCAATTCTGTTTCCTAAAAAAGGCTTTTGAATATAATCGATCGCTTCCACTTCAAAGGCATTGATAGCATAGTCCCTGTAAGCTGTGACAAAAATAATATAAGGCTGCATCCCCTCGTCCTGGATTTCTTTTGCCAGTTGAAACCCGTTGATGCAGGGCATGGATACATCAATAAACAGCACGTCCGGCTGGATCACTTTGATATCAGCCAGGGCTTCCACCGGATCTGTATAAGCGCCGCTGATCTCGATGTCCTGCTGCCCGTCAAGAACGTAAGAAAGTTGTTCCAGGGACAGCTCTTCATCATCAATCAGTATTGTTCTAAACACGGCATTCCCTCGCTTTGCAGTTACGGTTGCAGAAAAGTCAATTTTATAACGGCAGTCGACATCTTCCCTGTCGGACTGCCAAAGCTTTAAGCCGCCAAACTCCTTGAGCGAAAGCCTGGGACATCTCCGGGCGATGCATTATTTCCCCGGTCAGGGGCGGGGTGATGAAACCAGCATTTCTAACACACACAAGGCTTTTCAAGCCCTGTTGCGGCTCGTTAAGAATCGCAAAGAATCTCTTTTTCTGTAGCTGAAACAGCAGGGATAGTAAAACTAAATATACTGCCCTGGCCCTCCCGGCTTTCGAGCCATATTTCGCCGCCATGCCGTTCCACAATACAGCGGCAGATGGCCAACCCCAACCCTGAACCTTTTTGGACACCATCGACAGGCGCTTTGATAAACTTCTCGAAAATCCTGCCTTGATATTGAAGCGGTATGCCCAAACCTGTATCTTCCACCACTAACTTCACTTTATCCTCCAGGGAAACAGCATAACAAGCTATGGAGCCGGCCTCGGTGAATTTGACCGCATTGGAAATCAAGTTTTCCAAAACTCGCATAATCCAGCTTCGGTCCAGCAGGGCTAAAGGAAGATCTCTGTCAAAATAGACTTTCCATTGAATTTTTTTGGCCTCACAACCGGCCTTTAGCAAGGCTGAAGCATTTTCCATCAGTTCCTGCACCCTGAAGGGTTCGATGTTGTAGTGCACCTTTTCCTGCTCCAGGCAATATATGTCCAGCAAATTGCCAATCATGCTGGACAAGCGTTCACCTTCCCGTTCAATAATCTCCATGTTACGGTTAATCTGCTGGACTATGTGCTGGAACGACTGGTCCCCGGTTTCCAGGTCAGGCAATAATTCTCGATTCAATATATCGCCATTGATAGCATTAAAACCCAGCATGGTTTGGAGGGGTGCCTTTAAATCATGGCAGAGGCTTAAAAACGACTGATCCAGCCTGCCGGATTCATAATCCCACTGGTTTGCCATGACTCAACACGCCCTTTATGTTCCCTGCCAACTTAATTTCAATTATGTCAAGATACAATCTGCTCCCAAGAATTAAAAACAAAAAGTAAAGCAAGGAATTGTGACAAAGTTTGATAAAGGTAAAATTCGACTCAACAGCAATATATTCCTTTTAAATTATAAAAATAATTATTATTTTTGGAAGCGAGGCAACCATCCCCTGCTTCGCTTGCCAGCCACCTCTGAGGCCAACACAAATAGCCTCCAAAAATACAGGAGGTTTTGTGGCTTTAAGCTCTACCAAATTGTACTACTATTATTTTGCTTTAGTTACAGTTTGGCAACAGTTCGGGCAAAATTTTAAAACTGAGGGCTTGGGGCGCCACCCAGTTTCTGCTGTTTTCTGTCAGGAGATTCAATCCAGGCATGCAACTGGTATGCTACTGGTATGCTACTCTTCCACTGTGGCTTTCATGATCTCCGGCAGATAGTGGTCCATGGTATGGATATTGACCAGGAGCGCTTTTTCAATCCATTCCTCTTTAACTTCCTCACCCTCCAAATCCAGGTAAGTCTTGAAATAGATTTCGCCGGTGGAGCGGTTGAGCTCAAAATTCCCGATCTTGAGGCCAAAATTAATGTCCGTGAGCAGCAGGGCAACATCCTGGATTTTTTCCTGGGAGACTTTATAGCCAAAAATGGAGTAAATTACCAGCAGGCCTTCTTCTTCCACCACCCTGAAGTAGGTCTGCCAGCTGCCCCGCTTACCTTCCACATCAATCTTTACCAAGCCCTCGCCTTCCATGTACGTGATCTGCTTTTTCTCCAAATACGTTTTTACCGATTCCGCGATCATGACACTTCTCCTTCCATCAGAGGTCTCTGTAATTCCAGGTTTTCCTCACTTCCCTGCAGTTGTCTCAGTAAAAAACCGCTTGTCTTTATCACGCGTACATTCGATCATACTGACAACCCGGTGTTAATTTTTCCCGTTTAAATTACCGTTCCCGGCTCCATAAACTGCTGCCGGCCTTAAGTGTTCGTTCTCACTCATTTTCAGCAATTTTTTCTTCAATTGTTTTTTCCGGCACACTTTCTTCAGTATTGCTATTGATTTCCTTGATCACCTGATTTACTTTTGTTTTTTCTTTATTCACGATTTCATCCGGGTCCATCATTTTTTCGTTGTTCCTTACTTCCTCTGCCTCTTGGCTGTAATTATTCTGGTGGCTTTTAATCTCTTCCATCGTTTTCTTTTCACCCATGGCAAGTGCTTCCTGCTTTTTGACGTATTCATCTAGCTTTTCCTTCATCCCCTGCAGGCCCTTTATCCGATTTTCATGCTCCTGGACGCTATGCTGGTATTGATCAACCTTCACTTCCGTCTGCTGGATTTTCTCCCGGTAGAAGTCTTGCCTGCTTTGAGCGTGCCGCCGCACATGCTTGTGGACTGCCATTTCTTTAATCGTTTTTGCGTCATAGAGCGCTTGGCCGGAACTGCTTGTTTCTGGACCGGTTGCTGCCTCTGGACCGGTTGCTAGTACAACTTTTTCCCGGCCTAATTCTTCTCTTAAAATATCCATTACCGCTTGTTCATAATTAAATTCTTCACTCAGCCCTTTGCCGGCCAGCTCATAAATATATAAGCTTTTTTCCTGGAGACCTTTAATTTTATCGTTGACAAGCCTTTGCCTGATTATCCTGGAAAAAGCACGGGCTTTTGCGGGATTATCGCTTACTTCCGGGGAAAGCATATCCTTTTTTTCTTTCCAAGTGTCTAACTCAGCCCCATTAACCTGCCTTTTGGCCTGTTCATAATCGGTAAGGATTTTTTCGGGGTCTTTAATGCCGTCCTTTTCCAGTTGGCCTTTATACATTTTCAGCCCTGCCTCGATCCCCTTGGACCTCATCGCCTTATATATGTCAAAATCTATATGATGATGTATCATGCTCTTCGCTTGCAGGATGGGGTCGATTTTCATCTTGTGCTCCTGCAGCTCTTCAAACATCCCTATATCTTCAAGGTTGAATCCGTAAGTTTTGTTTAAAACCTTTTTAAGGTGTTCTTTTTCTATTGTTTTCCCGTCTTTGCTGCGTATATTTTCAAAGACCTCAATATTGAGGGGGCCTAGCGGGCTAGCCAGCCTTGTCTTATACAACTCGGGGTGGTTGTTTTTTAATTCATAATAATAAGATACCTTGCCTGTAGTTTTCCACCAGTTCTTTTTTATTTTTACATTATTCTTTTTGGCAATATCTTCGCTGCGATTCAGCACTTTATCGATGATAACCTGGACTTGGTTAAACTTTTTGCCCACATCTTTTTTTACAGCTTCATATTTTTTCACTTCAGCATCTAATCTGAGCTTTTTTTGTTCCAACATCTTTTGAGCAGAACCCACAATGACAAAGCGCGTCTTTATTACCTCTTCACCTTTTCTAATTTGCGACTCGATGGTTTTATTATCTTTCTCCTTGTTAATATCCTCTTTTGTGATCTGCATCTGCAAAAGGGTCTTTTTTCGTTTTTGCACTGCTTCAATGGTTTCCTCAATTTCTTTTCTCGCCTTTTTAACCGAGTTGTCGGAGTAAATTTTCTCCAGTGTGCCGGCTGAGAGCATAAAGCTGCCCGCTTGCAGTTCGCTTCTGCTTGCAAACCCTTTCGGCATCAATTCTTTAAAATTTCCTGCGATGTCTTTTTTATCTCCTTTGATGATTTCAAAGGCAAGCCGCGATATGGATTTCTTGTCCAGGTTTTGTAGGATGATCTGGTTTAACTTTTCCGGGCCTTTCTTTTTTTGCTCCATTTCGCTCTCTATCGCTTCAAGTTTCTGACTTTTTTCTCTGGCTGTCTTCGTTTTGCCTTTGCTTTCAGCTTCCCTAATTTGAGAGCTTAATTTTTCTTTTTCCTCATCCTTTTTTAGGATTTCTCCTGTACTGCTCGCAGTAAAAATACCCTCCAACAGTTCTTTACGCTTACTTTCTGCCAAGTCAGGAAACATATAATCATAAAACAGCTTTACATCTTCCAGGGTATAGGGTGATATTGTTTTAAAAGCAGGTTTCTCATGATTAAACTCTTCGATATGCTCACTGATTTTTTGGATTTTTGCAAACATGCTGCTGAATTTATTACGTTTTGCGTTTTCATCTTCTGCTTTTTCTCCTTCTTCATAAAGGCCCTCAATCTCTGTTTTAATTTTACTAATTAAATCAAAGTATTTCTTAAAACTACCCATACTCTTGAGGTCATAATAGCCATACTCGGGAAGAGGAGTTTTGCCTGAACCTGGAGCCGCATGAGGGTCTTTATACGGGTCCCACTTTTTCAACCCTTCCTGGAACATGATTTCATTCTCTATCCTGTATTCATGTTTTTTGATCTGGTCACGGCTTTCAATTAATTTTTTATTTGCATCCACATAAAAGACGCCCAAGTCTTTTTGGACTCTGTAGTATTTAAAACTATGGTCATAAAGTGCGGATTCAACATCCTGCAAGCTGTCCTGGGCGCGCCAGACCAGCACTTCCCGGGGGGACCTCTGGTCGTCGGCTTCATACAAGAAAAAGTGGTCCACTTTTTGCAAAACCTTTTCGTACTCCTCTTTGGATTGCTCCAGTTCGGCGATATTCCCTGCCAGACCCTTGTTTCTCATAAAAACGACCTTTTGGGTGGCATAAATATGTTGGTTTGTAAAGTCATATTCATACCTGCCTGTGATGTGCCCAAAAGTGGTCTCATGCAGTTTTAGCTCTTTTAATACAAAATCTTTTCCCAGTAAAGTGGCTTTCAAGCGGACCCCCGCTTCCGAGTAAACAGGATCATTGAGCTGCAGCGCCAGCGAACTCTCAATTATGCTGTATCCTTTTTCTGCACTTGCATCTTCTTCCAACTTAAAAGAGACTTCATTTTGACTTCCCTTCATGTTCTGCAGCTCCACGCCTCCCTGCACATACCCTTCGGCACCTACACCGGCAATAGAGCCAAAACCTGCCTTTGCACCAAGGGCTGCCTCAAAAAAGAGGCGCCCCTCTTTCTTCACGGGCCCGTCAAATTTAAGCTTGGGCGGGCTTCCTTCAACACGCAGGGGCTTTAAGTTTTTTTCACTTGCATATTTAAACCCAAAGCCCGCTTCAAGGCGGAGATAAACAGATACTAGACCCGTGCTGTAAAGTGTAATGTCCTCATTGACGGGTTTTTCTGATTTATTTTTATAGTCGTTGATATCATAGTCGCCCGGGTAAGCCATCTTGAAACCGATTTCGCTATTTTTTGTTTCTGAACCCTCGGCAAAATCCTGGGGATCCAGTTCGCCTTCGAGAAAGTTATCATTTACATACACTTTCTCCATGTTAATATCTTCACCCTGTGTTAAGTGAAAGGAGCCGTTTTCAAAGACCAACTGGTTGGGTTTGAATTTCAAGTTCAACTTTTTTGAAGAAGACATTTTCCCCAACATTTTTCCCAGGCTGAGCAGGCCTTTGGCAGGGCCCAGCAGCTCACCCAGGCCCAAATCATCAAGCTTGTCCACTCCCTCACTCACAATTTTGCCTGCATCAATGTTGAGTGACACTTTTTCAAAAGTACAGGCAAATTTTTTATCGGTGAATGATACATTTTTTGCCTGGGCGGAAACATCACTGATACCTACCTTCAAGGTGTCAATATTTCCCGTAAAGTCCTCTTCGCTAAACTTTTTTTCTATGCTGGCACCGGAAGCGTCAATACTTAACAACGTATCGAATTTAAGTGAACCGCCCAACCTGAATGCTTTGTTTTCTTTTCTGTAGGTAAATGATGGGTTGTTGAACTTTAGTTTATCACCAAAGAAGGACAGCGAATCTTGTGCTTCTGAAGTAAATGCCACATCATCGATGTCAAAACCGGTTTCAGGGCTGATGTTTACGCCATGCATGGTTGCAGAGATGTTTTTTCCTCCCATAGCAAATGAGACGCCTGCTGAATCGGATTTAAAATGGTCTTCCATAAGATCATAGTCAATATTGGTGGCGCTGCCTGCAAAGCAAGTGTCTTCGGCCGGGCTGAATTTAAACCCGGTCTCTTCCATTTTGAGTTTTTTTCTGACTGCACCTTCTTCTTTCTGCATGGAGAAAGTGGTTTGCCCCAGCGTCAGGGGGCCTGCTTTTATTTCTTCGGGTGACGTTGCGCTCCAGCTGTCCCAGCTGTATTTATCTGCATCCCAGGTCAGGCCGGATACACTGCCGCCAAATTCTTCCCCAAACAACTGCGCATTAAACCCGGCTGTTTCTATGTAACCTTCCGTTTTCTGCGTGTCGATGGTCGCCTCCGCTGCATTTAAAGACAGTTTTAGGCCGGCCAGCGAGTCCTGGACCGGCTGCAGGGAAGTTTCCATGTTTTTCAAATGAAAACGCCAGCCACCCGGCAGGGCGGGGTTTTGCGGGCCCTGGCTCGCGACAGCCCCCAGGGGGTCGGCGCTGCCGTCTAGATTGGCCAGAGTGAACCGGACAAAGCCCAGGTCCAGGATAGCATTGTCCACCCGGAACTGGTACCCGTAGTGCTTGCCAGGATCCTCTTGGCCAGAAAAGCTGTCAGTGCTTTGTTCGGTGCTGTCAGGGTTTTGATTGGAAGCCTGGCCCTCGTCCTGCCCGGTTTCTTTTGTATCCTGGGGGATGATGGCCAGGGAGCCGGCCTGGAGAGAGAAAAAACTGCCGATGCGGGCCCCTCCCAGGGAAAATATCAGGCTGGAAAAAGACCAATCTGTCCCGTCAAATTTGAGGCCGGTAAAATGTCCGCTGGTTTCAATACCCAAAAGAGAAAGAGAGGTTTTGGCGTCGGCTGCTTTAAAGGTTCGCTCCCGCACCTGGGGCAGTGGAGCCCGGGGCGCGTCCCCGGATGCTTCTTGTTCAGTATCTGCCTGCTTCTTGATCACGTCTTTGTACGTGATATTTTCCAGCTCGACACCCAGCTCAAAAGAACCGGCCTGGAATTTTGCCTGGGCAGAGATCAAATGCTCTTCGTCTATATTAGTCAGCTCGTAGTCCCAGAGGTCTTCCCGGACCTTGGTGGCCACCAGCTTCGCATTGCGGATATCCCCGGAAAAGGTCCCGCCGCTGCCAAGACTTAGGCCCCCTTTAACCTGGAACCTTTCCAGGTCGCTTTTATTTTTTTCTATTTCCACCGCAGCATTTTTTTCCAGCTTAATGCCGCCCATGTCTACTTCGCTTTCCAGCGCCAGCAGGGCCCGTTTAAAGTCCATCCCCTGTTTGGTCCAGGTAATCCTGTCCATTCTCCCGGAAGCCTCGAAGTTTTTAAAACTGTCATTATCCAGTTTCAACCGGAGTGTAGAGTTTTGAATTGTTACGGTTTCGTCTTTCAAGGAAGCATATAAGTCTTTTATATCCACGCTCAAACCGGCAATACCGGCAGCAAGGCACATGTTGAGGTCGCCGACGGCAAAGGCCCAGCTTCCAGGGTCAGGGCCTTCCTCATGCCGCTGGTAAAAAAGTTTGACCTGGTCGGCTTTCAAAGCCTGGTTAAAGCTCTCCCCCCCAGTCTGAAACAGGATTTGCCCAATGGCTACATCCATTAGGGGCACAGCAAAGTTGTTTTCCTTCCAGAAATTGAAGGTTATGTCGGAAAATGTGAGTATATCCAAAACATTTATTTGCTCTGCTGAAGCGCTTAAGCTGGACCATGTAAACCCATTGACACTTAATTCAAGGTCTTTTCCGGACCCTTGAATATTGGAAACAGGAAAACGGCTGCTTCCAAAGTTCAAGTTTAAGCGGGCACTATTTATGTACAGGGAGACTGTTTCTTCCCGGTATTGATCAAAATCCACTTCCAAAGGGCTGTCCAGGGAAAAGGTAAAAAAACTGCCCAGGGAAAAAGCACCGGGATGCAGGGTTAATTTTTGTTCTTCAATCTTTTTGGTCTGAACATTGTATTTATAGTCTAATTTGGCATTATTAATCTTTAGGGCCCGTCCCGCCAGCAGTTCCACGCCTGGAAAAGCCAGAAAGACCGCCTTGTTTTCTGATTTGACGATGAATTTTCTAGTCCCGCTTTCTTTTTCCTGGCTTAGCTGCGCCTCTTCCAGGGTTAAATTATTGTTGAATTTAAAGTTTTTTACATTATCTTCATGCTTCATGCCAAAAAAAGATTTGGTTTTTAACCAGCTTCGGGATAAAAACCCGGAAAAACCGCTGTACTTTTCCGGCTGGGAAGCAATGAAGTAATCTGATGCAATCTGTAAGCTGCGGCCAAACCGGGTCCAGTTCTTCAGCTTTTTACCCGGAGAAGAGACTGTTTCCCTTAATTCTCGCTCTGCGGCATCACCCAGTGCTTTTGCCAGGTCTTCCTCTTCTTCAATAGACTGCAACAGGTCACGCAGCAGATTGATCCGTTCACTGCTGCTTCCCTCCAGCGCAGGGCTGTGCCCGGTTCTTTCTATGCTCAATGAAGATGTTTCTTCTACACCACGGTCTTCTGCTCCACGGTCTTCCAGCGTCCGTCCGTTTCCCATATCTTCACCTCTTTCCATCTGCAAACCCTGTGCAAACCTACAATTATACGTTTATATTCTAACATACAGGCAGTGCTGTGTTAATTAATTGCGCTTAACCTGTTCTATTTAAAAATATCCGGTTAAATGAGCAGAATAAGCTGCAAAACATTTCCTGTGCAGGGAGCAGTGCAACGTGGTGCATAGCCTCAGGACAGGAATTTGTCTCCGACTTCCTCTCAGGCCCAGACACGCCGTGGAAACCCCTGCTTTAAGCTAATGGTTGGGCCGTCACCCCCCCACAGCGGACTTTCACCGCCAAGCTGTCGCCCATGCCGGGCGCACTGGCAAAATAAAAATAGACATCCTTAATGGATGTCCATTTTATCGATGGTGGGCGAAGACGGGCTCGAACCGCCGACCCCCTGCTTGTAAGGCAGGTGCTCTCCCAACTGAGCTATTCGCCCGTATATGGTGACCCCTAGGGGATTCGAACCCCTGCCGCCAGCTTGAAAGGCTGGTGTCCTAACCGATTAGACGAAGGGGCCACGTTGAGTGTGGCTATACTGTCCGTTTGGTGGGCCCACTAGGACTCGAACCTAGAACCAACCGGTTATGAGCCGGTAGCTCTGCCAATTGAGCTATGGGCCCAGAAAAATGGCTCCCCAGGCAGGATTCGAACCTGCAACCTACCGGTTAACAGCCGGTCGCTCTACCGTTGAGCTACTGAGGAAGACCTACGGACAAATTATATTATAAAGGATCCGGTCCGTTACGTCAAGCATTTTGGACCGGACTTTATATAATTATTAAATTGACAATTGTTATATTATTTTGCCCTTTAATCCAGGTAATCCTTGAGCCGCTTGCTGCGCATGGGATGGCGCAATTTGCGCAAAGCTTTGGCTTCGATCTGGCGAATCCGTTCCCGGGTCACGCCAAAAACCTGACCCACTTCTTCCAGGGTGCGGGTTCTGCCGTCATCCAGTCCAAAGCGCAGGCGCAATACTTTCTGCTCCCGGGGAGTCAAGGTGTCCAGGACATCCTCCAGCTGTTCCCGCAGCAGTTCAAAAGCAGCCGCATCGGCGGGAGCCTGTACTTCCTGGTCCTCGATAAAGTCACCGAGATGACTGTCATCTTCTTCCCCGATGGGGGTCTCCAGGGAAACTGGTTCCTGGGCAATCTTTAATATCTCTCTTACACGGTCGACACTGATTTCCATCTCGTCGGCAATTTCTTCAGGTGAGGGTTCACGTCCCAATTCCTGGACCAGCTGCCGGGAGACGCGGATTAGCTTATTGATGGTTTCCACCATATGCACGGGGATCCGGATTGTACGGGCCTGATCAGCAATAGCCCGGGTAATGGCCTGACGGATCCACCAGGTAGCGTACGTGCTGAACTTGTAACCTTTGCGGTAATCAAATTTTTCTACAGCTTTGATCAAACCCAAGTTCCCTTCCTGGATCAAATCCAGGAAAAGCATGCCTCTGCCTACGTATTTTTTGGCAATACTTACCACCAGGCGCAGGTTGGCTTCAGCCAAGCGCCTCTTTGCTTCTTCATCTCCGGCTTCCATTTGCTGTGCCAGCTCGATTTCTTCCTCAGGCGTTAAAAGAGGTATCTTCCCAATTTCCTTTAAATACATGCGGACGGGATCATTGATACTAATGCCTTCCGGAATAAGAGTATCCAGTTCTTCTTCAGGAAGGCTCTTTAAATCTTCTTCTTCCAAGACTTCTTCTTCTATTGTCTCATCAATAATTTCAACGCCCTGGCGGGAGAGCTCTTCATAAAACTCATCGATCACCTCAGGATTTAAATTAAATTCCTGTAAAGGATCAATGATCTCTTTATAGCTTAAGCTCCCCTTCTTTTTTCCTTTTTCGAGCAAGGACTGCCGGATTTCTTGAAATGATGATTTTCTCTCTACATCTTTAGCCACAAAAATCCTCTCCTTCCCCAGGGCGGTTAAGCTCATCTTCCCATTTTTTCAAATCTCGTATCCTCTGCAGGGTTGCACTGACTTTCTCCCGGTTTGTTTCCTTTTGCAGGGATTTGATGAGCTGCTCTCGCTCCTCGGACCAGCGCAGGGATTTCATTTTTCGAATACAGTCATTGATTGTTTTCTTGATATTGAAATGATTTTCCTGCAAGCCGGGAAAAGCCAGTTTCATAATTAATTTATGCATTTCAGGGTCCGAAAAGTAACCCAGTAACGATGCAGGATCAACTTCGTTTTCCTCCCTGGCCCTTGCCACCATGCACATGGCTATGTCGTGATAGGGACCCGGGGTAAAATCTTCAGGTTGAAGCCGTCTAAACACATGGGGAACAAATGACGGTTCACGCAACAAACAGCTCAACAGTTCTTTCTCCACCTTTTCTCTCGGTGTCACGGTTGTGTTACTGGCACTCTTTTGGGACACCTGCTTTCGGCTTTTACTTCCTCCTCGTATTATCTTCTCCAAATCTCCCCTTAATACCTCTAGGGAGACATTGATTTCTTCTCCAATTTTTTTCAGATATTCTTCTTTTTCCACAGGCTCCGAAAGGGCTGCCAAGATTTTTCTTGCTGATTTCCAGTAGTTTACTCGGCCTTCTTCTGTTGATAAGTCATTTTTTTTCTTTAACAGGTAAAGCTGGTACTCCACCAGGGGTAGTGCTGCTTCCAGAATATTTTGCTGAAACGCCTCGCCCCCGTATTGATAAACATAATCCGCCGGGTCCATTTCATCGGGCAAAACAGCAACCCGTGTTCGAAAGCCTTCGTTTTTTGCCAGCTCCAATGCCCGGATAGTTGCCGTCTGGCCACCGCTGTCAGCATCAAAGGCCAGGGTAAGTGTTTCCAGGCGCCCGCGTAAAAGGGACACCTGGTCTGCTGTAAGGGATGTTCCCAGGGGAGCAACTGCATTTCTGATTTGATGCTGGTATAACAGAATGACATCCATATATCCTTCAACAATCAGGGCCTCACCGGACTGCCTGACAAAGGGCAGTGCCTGATGAAAACCGTATAGCGTTTTTCGCTTATTAAAAAGCTCTGTTTCCGGGGAGTTCAAGTATTTGGGTTCCTGGTTGCCCATTATGCGTCCACCGAAAGCGATTATTTTCCCCTGGCGATCCATAATGGGAAACATTAAACGATGGCGAAAGTAGTCAAAATATCGACCGGGTGTTTTTTGGTTTATCAGGCCAGACTTTAGAGCCAGATCCAAGTCGTGGCCTTTTTTTTTAAAAACCGTAACCAGGTTCTCCCAGCCATCGGGAGCATATCCCAACCCAAACTCTTGAATGGTTTCTTTTTCTATGCCCCGGTTGTAGAGATACTGTAACGCGTTTTTTCCCTGGGAGCTTTCCCATAGACAGTGCTGGTAATATTTTTGGGCCAGCGCATGCAATTTTTGCAGTTCTTCCCGGAGATGGGTCCTTCGCTTTTCTTCAGGCGTCACAGGCCTATAGTCGACCTGTATCCCCGCTTTTTCCCCCAGGTAGCGCACTGCTTCAGGGAAACTGAGCCCTTCCATCTGCATAATAAAGGTAAAAAGATTGCCGCCGGTTTGACACCCGAAACAGTGAAAAATCTGTTTTTCCGGGGAAACGCTAAATGACGGTGTTTTCTCCGAGTGAAAAGGGCACAGGCCTACGTAATTTCTCCCTGTTTTTTTCAGGTCAATGTAGGAAGCGATTACATCGGCAATATCAAAATGGTTTCGTACCTCTTCAACTACATCACCTGAAATTTTTGCCATAACTATCCACCATACTTTTTTTTATTTTCCTTTATGTCTATGTCCAGGATTGCGACCAAAAAACCTCATCCCGGAAGAGACGAGGTGTTAACCCAGGTTCGCAACCATCCTTTACTTGGCGCTTAATATAATAAAAATGCCTGTAAAACCTCCTCTCTATTTATTTTTCGCTTAAAACCCTGTTTGCCCTACTAATGAAAGGTGACTATTAATATTCGATAATTCTTAAAAGATTCCTGCAACAATTACAAAAAAATATCTGGGAATCCACTGGCAACCAAATTATATGAATAGTATGGACTGTTTTTGTAAGAATATGCAAACAGAGCAGTGTTTAAGCTATTTTAGACCGTCTTTCCAGGGTCTGGGAATGAACAATTCTTCATAAACCGCGATAATGTAACGATCGGTCATGCCGGCAATGTAGTCACAAACGGATCGTTCAATCCCATATTTCTCAACCTGCAATAAGGTGTCCGGAGGCAGGCTTGCTCTATCTTTTGTTAATTTTTCGTACAAGGTCATGATGATAAATTTTGCTTTTTGCTCTTCTTCCTTGGCGGCCGAACCGATATATACATTATCAAATAAAAAGTTTCGCATATTTTTCATGGCCCCGGCAACCTGCTCGCTCATAATGATGGCTGGTTTTTGCCAGCTGCTTTCAATTAAGTCCCGGACCATAGTATTTAATCGCTGCGAACCGGTAGCCCCCAACAGCTGCATTTCTTTTCTGGGAAGCTGCTCCGGTGTTAGGATTCCCGCTCTTAACGCATCGTCAATATCGTGGTTGATATAAGCAACCCGGTCACAGATACGAACCAGTTGACCTTCCAGGGTTTCCGGGACATCATCACCGGTATGTTTTAGGATGCCTTCCCGGACTTCCCAGGTCAGGTTCAAGCCTGCTTCGCCTTCCAGGTGATCTACCACCCTGAGGCTTTGCTCATTGTGATCAAAACCTTCCGGGAAAAGTGACTTCAATGTATCCTCACCAGCATGCCCAAAGGGTGTGTGCCCTAGATCGTGCCCTAAAGCGATTGCTTCTGTCAAGTCTTCATTTAAATTAAGTGCCCGGGCTGCAGTACGTGCCACTTGCGAAACTTCAAGGGTATGAGTTAAGCGCGTCCGGTAATGATCCCCTTCAGGGGCAATAAAAACCTGGGTTTTATGTTTTAACCTGCGAAAAGCCTTGGAATGGATAATGCGGTCCCGGTCTCTTTGATAAGCTGTTCTTACTTCACAGGGAGGTTCCTCTTTTTGCCGCCCCCGGCTGTTGACACTCAAGGCTGCCTGAGGAGCAAGGTTGTTGGATTCCTGCTCTTCCAGTTCCCGTCGTAAACGCAATGTTCTGACCTACCTTTACAGTTATAAATTTTTTCAGCATTTTAATACAATAATTCAATAAATACTCTGCATATCCCTGCTAAAAAGCAGTTTTTCCCTCTAGAGGAACAGGAGCCCTTAACTGTTCCATTTTTTTTAGCTTGAACTAAAACATTGTTTTGTGAGAAAATATGAGAGAAAGAATGAAGGTAAAAACACGCCAGACGACAGGCAATACACATCTTGAGGAGGAGCTTTAATGCCGGAACGTAAGAGAAATAAGAGGAGTAAATGGAAAAGACATACCGCCTGTTTTATGTTATTGTTTATTTTTCTGCAAGGACTGTTCAGCACATTTTTTACCTCACCCGTGAAAGCCCGGGAAGTTGATTTTCCGGACCTGTCTGCTGAGACCGCTGTATTAATGGAATTTTCTTCGGGACAGGTCAATTATGCGAAGAATGCTGATGAACCCCGACCACCAGCCAGTCTGACCAAAATAATGACCCTGCTACTGGTATATGATGCCCTGGATAAAGGAGAAACGTCCTGGGACGAGCAGGTCACCATCAGTGAAAAAGCCTGGGCTACCGGAGGTTCTCAAATGTTTTTGGAAATAGACCAGCAGGTAACCGTGGGCGAGCTGATTACGGGAATTGCTACCATCTCTGCCAATGATGCCTGTGTAGCCATTTCTGAACACCTTTATGGCTCGGAGGAGCTTTTTGTTCGGGAGATGAACAGGAAAGCCCGGGAAATGGGACTGCAAAACACACAATTCCAAAACACCTCCGGGCTTCATCATGAGGAACACTATACCAGCGCTATGGATATGGCCAAAATCGCCCATTATTTTATCCAAAACTATCCTGAATCTTTAGAACTGCACGCGCAAGAAGAATATATTTTTAACGATATTAGACAATACAACCGCAACCCGCTGCTGGGCAGATACCCGGGGGCTGACGGGTTGAAGACCGGCCATACCAGCCTGGCCGGTTACTGCCTGGTGGGGACTGCATACCAGGACGGCATGCGTTTCATCACCGTTGTCATGGATGCACCCAGCAACAGCAGTCGTTTAAGCGATTCAGAAACCATGCTTAATTACGCGTTTCGAAACTATTCACTGTACCCGCTTTTTGAAGATGGAGAAATAGTGGGAAAAGCAAAAGTCAGCAGGGGAGAAGAACGTTATGTAGATATTCAGTCCAATAAAGCTGTAGAAGTCGTAGTCCCTTTTGAGCGTGAAGATGAGGTGGAATACAAGCTCGAAACACCAGAAAGCATCCCTGCCAAAGTAGAAGCAGGGACACCCGCCGGTTATATCGAGGTGTCCCTGGATGGTCAAGTATTACAAACATTTCCTCTTTCCGCGGCCAGTGATGTCGAAGAAGGCGGGAGGATCGCATTGTTTTTCCGTGCTATCGGGGATTTTTTTTCCGGCATCTGGGGTGGATTCACTGGTTGGCTTAAAGAAATCCTGCCGTTTCCCATGGAATAGTATTGAAATGGCAGCGTTGGCATATGCCGGACCCGCCGCGCTGCCTTGGTGTGGCAAGCGTACAAACATAGCACACCGAAAAAGATACATCCATTTCTATTCTTTTTAGACGCTTGACAAAGTCGCCGATACAGGGAAAGCGGACCTTCTCCAGGCGAGACGCGGGCTTGAAAACCCATTTTCGTCCCCTGTCGTGGTCCGCATGGGCCGTGGCGGTTAGTAATTTTTCAGCTCTATTCACGCAGGGCTGCCTGGGCTGCTGCCAGCCGGGCCACGGGCACCCTGAAGGGGGAGCAGCTCACATAGTCCAGTCCGGCCTGGTGAAAGAATTCGATTGAACTGGGATCACCCCCGTGTTCACCACAAATTCCCGTTTTTAATCCCGGCTTGCTGTCTTTGCCTCCCTTGACCGCCTGGGCAATCAAGCTGCCCACTCCATTGCGGTCCAGGGTGACAAAAGGGTTCTCTGGTAATATTTTCTGCTGCACATAAAAAGGCAAAAACTTGCCTTCCGCATCATCCCGGCTGAACCCAAAGGTGGTCTGAGTCAAATCATTGGTCCCGAAGGAAAAGAAGTCGGCGCTGCGAGCGATTTCGCCAGCAGTTACGCAGGCGCGCGGCAGTTCGATCATGGTGCCAACGGAATACTCAAAACGGCTATTACTCTCCTGCAGCACCGCGCTGGCCTCTGCTTCCACAACTTCACGCATCATCGCCAGTTCCCGGGCATGCCCGACCAGGGGGATCATGATTTCCGGCTTTACAGTAATCCCTTCTCCCCGGAGGGAAACAACAGCCTGACAAATGGCCCTTACCTGCATCTGGTATATTTCCGGGTAAACCAGCCCGATGCGGCAACCTCTATGCCCCAGCATCGGGTTGAGCTCACTTAAACTGCGAACTTTCCGTAAAAACAACTCCTTCTTTTTCACAGTATCTGTGCCTTGGCCCCGTTCCTTCATCAGGGCAATTTCCACAACCAGTTCTTCCAGGTTGGGCAAAAACTCGTGCAAAGGAGGATCCAAAAGACGTATTGTTACAGGAAGCCCGGCCATTTCACGGAAAATATTCTCGAAATCTTCCTGCTGGATGGGTAAAAGCTTGTTCAAAGCATCGGCCCGCTCTTCCACAGTTTCCGCTAAAATCATTGACTGGACTATAGGCAGCCGGTCTGCCTCCATAAACATATGTTCAGTACGGCAGAGGCCAATACCCTCAGCGCCGAACTCCCTGGCTTTTCGGGAATCATTAAGGGTGTCCGCATTGGCCCGGACTTGCAGCTGGCGGGTCTGGTCGGCCCAGGTCAACAGGAGTTGGAATTCCGGGCTTAGCAAAGGAGGAATCAAAGGCACTTCTCCGGCATAAACGTGCCCGCTGGTGCCATCGATGGTAATTATATCGCCTTCCTTAAAGACCTGTTCCCCTACCTGGAAAAAAGCGCCCTGGGGGTCAATTTTTACAGCCTCACAGCCGCTGATGCAGGGCTTGCCCATTCCCCTGGCAACCACGGCAGCATGGCTGGTCATGCCACCCCGGTTGGTTAATACACCCTGGGCGGTTACGATCCCATGTATATCATCTGGAGTGGTCTCGGAACGGACCAATATGACTTTCTGTCCATCAAGCCCTTTCTTTTCTGCCTCGTTGGCATCAAAAACCACCTTGCCCCAGGCAGCGCCAGGGGATGCGGGCAGGCCGGTAGCCAGCGGCTCCGGGGTCTTTGAGGGGTCAATTCTACGGTGCAAAAGTTGGACCAGTTGGGATGAATCAATACGCAACAGCGCTTCTTCTTTTGAGCTTTTGCCTTCCTCAACCAGGTCTACGGCAATCTTGACCGCCGCACCGGCCGTACGTTTTCCCGTCCGGGTCTGGAGGATATAAAGGAATCCCTTTTCAATAGTAAATTCGATATCCTGCATATCTCCATAGTGCTTTTCCAGGATATCACAGATTAGTGTAAACTGGCCGTATACCTGGGGATTTTTTTCCTTCAGCGTAGAGATAGGAAGAGGTGTGCGTATTCCTGCCACCACGTCCTCACCTTGGGCATCAAAGAGAATTTCTCCGTAAAGTTCCTTTTCACCCGTGGAAGGACTGCGGGTAAAAGCAACACCGGTGCCGCTGTCTTCACCCATATTCCCAAAGACCATCGTCTGGATGGTGACAGCAGTCCCAAGTTCATCGGGGATATGATTAAGCCTACGGTAGACTACAGCCCTGTCGTTGTTCCAGGAAGCAAAAACAGCCCGGACTGCCCCCAGGAGCTGTTCATAGGGATCCTGGGGGAACCCGCCGGGATTTTCCTTCTCCACGATCTCCTTGAACCGCTGGACAACTTTTTCCCAGCCTTCACCGGGAATTTCCCTGGTGTTGTTGGCCCCGTGATGCTTTTTGATATTGTCCATCACCCGCTCAAAGTGGTAATGACCTATCTTCAGAACAACATCGCTGTACATCTGGATAAATCGCCGATAACAGTCCAGGGCAAACCCCCTGTCGCCTGTTTCGCGGGCCAGCGCCTCTACAGTTTCATCGTTAAGGCCCAGGTTTAAAATGGTGTCCATCATCCCAGGCATGGAGTGATAGGCACCGGAGCGTACAGACAGGAGCAGGGGATTCTCATCCCCGCCAAATGCTTTCCCCGCTTGCTTCTCCAGTTTCGCCAGGGCATTAAAAACAGATTGTTTAAGCCCTTCGGTGATCACTTCGCCGTGACGATAATAATCGTTGCACGAATCGGTCGTAATGATAAATCCAGGTGGGACCGGAAGGCCCAAGCGTGTCATTTCGGCCAGGTTAGCCCCTTTCCCGCCGAGCAGTTTTTTCATGTCTCCTTTTCCTTCGGCGAACATATACACTTGCTTACTTTGGCTCATCCGTTTCTAGCTCCTTTATCACGTGAAATACTTTGCTGGCCACTTCCTCTACGGCCTTATTGGATACATCGAAAACTGGGCAGTTCAAGCGCCGCATAATCCGCCTGGCATATTCCAGTTCTTCCAGGATCCTCTCCATGCTGGCATAATTGGCCCTTGCTTTAAGACCCAGGGTGTTAAGCCTTTCCGTGCGGATTTCCCGTAAGATGTCGGGGTGGATGGTCAGCCCGATGATCTTGTTTTTGGGAATCCAAAATAGTTCCTGGGGCGGTTCTACTTCGGGAACCAGGGGATAATTGGCTACTTTTAGTTTGCGATGGGCCAGGTACATGCTTAAAGGTGTTTTGGATGTCCTGGAAACCCCCACCAGCACAACATCGGCCTGTAAAAGCCCTTTCGGATCCTGTCCGTCGTCATGTTTAACTGCAAATTCAATCGCCGCCACCCGGCGAAAATAGTCTTCATCCATGCGGCGCACCAGGCCCGGTTCCAGGCGCGGATCAGCAGGCATGATCTTGGAAAATCCTTCCAGCATCGGCCCCAGCACATCCACAATAGGAAGGTTATACTTTTTTGCTTCTTCATAAACAGCCTGGCGCAGTTCTGGCATAACCAGGGTGAAAGCAATCATGCTATTAACCTGGGATGCTTCCTTAATTACCTGCTTTAAACGCTCCACGTTGGTTAAGAAAGGTTCTTTACGCACGGTAACATTGCCGGAGTTAAACTGGCTGGCTACTGCATTTACCACAAACTCCGCTGTTTCACCGATTGAGTCTGAAATGATGTACACTATAGGCTCTCTTTTGTCCTGCAATATTTCAGGGACACCTCCCTTGGCAATTTCCTTTTGGTAACCGCTCAGCCCATGATGAAACCATAAGCTGCGAAGCTCTGAGCAATTACTCCTTTTTTTATTCATATTCCATCTATGAAGGAAAAATCCTTTCTAAGATTCAGAAGGAAAGACAATTTTCGAGAAATCAGCCACCTGTAGATATAGCGTTTGTAGTTGCAGCAACAATGCCAGCCTGTTGTTACGCAGCTTTTCATCATCAACCATGACCAAAACTTGTTCAAAAAAGTGATCGATGTCCTCCTTTAATTCAGCCAGCAGGAGTAAGGATTTTTCCAGGTCCTTGTGTTTCAGTAACTCTTTTAACTGCTGTGCCGTCTCCAGGGCTTTCTGGTAAAGCTTCTTTTCGCTGGCTTCCTGGAGCAGGTCTTCCTCTACAGCAGCTCCCGGCCCAGCCTTACCTGCCAGATTGGCAACCCGGATATATGCTGTAGCTGCCTCAGCCAATCTTTGATCGGATCGTTTGTCCTGGAGAAAATAAAGATGCCTGGCAATTTCGGGCAACCGGTCCAGGGGAGAATTTAAAACCGCCTCCACAAGGTCGTAATCGACCCCTTTTTCCTGGAAGAAAAAACGGGCCCGATGCCAGGTAAATTCAACAATTTCACGGGTTAAAACTTCAATGTCCAGGTTTTCCAGCCGTTCCCGAAACAGTTCCAGGGTGTTTATGATTAGTTCCTGGAAAGAAACATCGATTTCCCGTTCCAGCACTACCTGGAGCAACCCGAGACCCGTCCTGCGCAGGGCGTAGGGGTCCTGGGACCCGGAAGGGCGAATTCCAATAGCGAAGCAACCTGCCAAATGATCCGCTTTGTCTGCAATGGAAACCAGGGCTCCGGGCAGGGTCTCCGGGAATTGGTCACCGGCAAAGCGGGGACGATAATGTTCCAGAATAGCTGTGGCCACCTGTGGGCTTTCCCCGGATTTAAGGGCATATTCCTGTCCCATGATTCCCTGGAGTTCAGGAAATTCGCCTACCATATAGGTGGTCAGATCAGCCTTGGAAAGAGTAGCAGCACGTTTGGCCGCTTCCTTGTACTTTTCTGAAATCCCGGGCAAACGCTCGGACAGAAAATCCACCAGGGCAAGCATGCGCCGGGTTTTCTCATATACTGTGCCCAACTCTTCCTGGAAGAGGATGTTTTTCAAGCTTTCCACCCTGTCATCAAGGGAAGTTTTCGAGTCTTCGTTATAGAAGAAGTCAGCGTCGGCTAGCCGGGCCCGCAGCACTTTTTCGTTGCCGCTGCGGATATTTTCTGCAGGGGCATTGCCGTTATTGGAAACCGCGATAAAGTAAGGGCTGATGGAGCCCGATGCATCCTGGGTCGGAAAATAGCGCTGGTGACTCTGCATGGTGGTCACCAATACTTCCCGGGGCAGTTGAAGGTAGCTCTCCGGGAATGAACACAAGACAGCGTTGGGATTTTCTACCAGAAACGTCACCTCTTCAAGCAGTTCCGGCTCCAGGTAAGGCTCTACTCCAGCCTCCGCTACCGCTTCCCAGGCCTGTTTTTTAATCATTTCCCTCCGCTCTACCGGGTCAACAATCACATGGGCTTCTTCCAGCACAGCGAAAAAATGTTCTGGCTTCTGCACTGTAAAGGGACCCGGCGCCTGGAAGCGATGCCCCCGGGTCTGTCTTCCAGCCTGCAAGCCAGCATAAGAAAAGGGCACTTCCGCTTCCCCGTACAGGCACAAAAGCCAGCGGATCGGGCGGGCAAAACGAACTTTGTTTTCTTCCCAGTACATGGTCTTGGGAAAAGCCAGACCTTTAATCAGGGCCGGGAGAAGTTGCAGCAGGACCTCTGGAGTGCTCTGGCCCGGTATTTCCTGCACAGCCACCAGGTATTCCCCTTTGCCGACGGTTTCTATCTCCAGTTCATCCACACTTACCCCTAATTTGGAAGCAAACCCTATAGCTGCCTTGGTGGGGTTTCCATCTGGATCATAAGCAGCTTCCCTGGAAGGACCTTTTTTCTTTTCACGCAGGCTTTGCTGTGCACATTCCAGCCCTTCAACCTGTAATACCAGCCGACGTGGCGTCCCCATGGTCATAATTCTACCGTAACCCAGTCGGTTTTCATCCAAAAGCTTGCCCGCCTTTTCCTTGAGCTGGCTTAAAGCGCCGGGCATAAACCGGGCGGGGATCTCTTCTGTTCCTACCTCCAGGAGCAGGTCTTTCGATGTCATTAGCTCACCCCCATTGGGCCGGTTTTCAGCAAGGGAAAGCCGGCATCTTCACGCTGCTGCAAATGCTGACGACCGCATTTCCGGGCCAACTCTCTAATCCGGGCGATATATCCGGTGCGCTCGGTTACACTGATTGCACCCCGGGCATCCAGCACATTAAAAACATGGGAACATTTTAAAACGTAGTCGTAACCAGGTAAAACAAGGGGTTCATCGAGCAACCTGCCGGCTTCTTTTTCATATAAATTGAACAACTGGAATAGCAAGGCTGGATCCGCGGATTCAAAACTGTAAGTGGAATGTTCCCGCTCAGCCAGCTGGAAGACTTCGCCGTAGGTAATTCCCGGCAGCCATTCCAGGTCAAAGACGTTGTCCCGTTTTTGTATGTACATCGCTATGCGCTCCAGGCCATAGGTCAGTTCAACCGGTACAATGTCCAGGTCAAAGCCCCCTACCTGTTGAAAATAGGTAAACTGGGTGATTTCCATCCCGTCCAGCCAGACCTCCCAGCCCAGGCCCCAGGCCCCAAGGGTTGGAGATTCCCAATCATCCTCGACAAAACGGATATCATGCTCCTGGGCATTAATTCCGAGGTCATACAGACTGCTCAGGTAGAGTTCCTGGATATCAAAAGGAGCAGGCTTTAAGATCACCTGGTACTGGTGGTGCTGGTACAGGCGGTTGGGGTTTTCGCCATAGCGCCCGTCTCCCGGGCGGCGGGATGGCTCCACGTAGGCTACGTTCCAGGGCTCGGGGCCAAGCGACCTTAAAAATGTAGCAGGATTCATAGTCCCTGCCCCTTTTTCCACATCATAAGGCTGCCAGATAATGCAACCCCTACGGGCCCAGAATTCCTGCAGGCGAATAATCAGTTCTTGAAAATTCAATCTTGAAACGACCTCCTTTAACATAGCTGTGTTTCCAAAATTATAGATGTTCTTCTAAAAAAGCAAAAGATTTGATGGGCCCGGCAAGGACCCAGTACTGCAAAAAAGAGTGAACCAGGCGTTTTAGCTCCCCGTGCTGCTGCTCCCACACCCGGACATTGGCCAGCTTGCCAGGGGACATTTTCAGCAAGGCCTGGGCCAAAGCACAGGTTCCGCGGGAGAGGGCAAAGTTCGTTTGCTCCTCCCCACAACAGGCTTGACAAACGGCTCCGCCGGCGCTGTCACTCCAAAAAACGGGACCGCGCTCCAAACCGCAGTGGGTACAGCTTTCCAGGTGGGGACGATAGCCTAACAAATCCAGTAATTTAAGCTCAAAATACCGTGCCAGCAGGGCCGGTTCCACCTGTCCCTGGTCTAAAAGCTGCCAAACCTGCAGGAGCAGTTCAAACAGCTCGGGGCTAGCCTCACTTTCCTCAACTGTTTTTTCTACCAGTTCACCAAAGTAAATGCCTGAAGCATACAATGTAATGTTTCGTCGTATGTTGGGAAAACCCTGCTCCTGCTCTGCCTGGGTTACCGTAAACAAAGACCGACCCCGGTGCAGCAGGTAATTCCCGCAGGTAAACAGCTCCACTGCTGCCGCCAGCTTGCTTTTCACCTTGCGGGCGCCAGGTGCCACAGCGCTTAATTTGCCCTGTTCCCTGGAAAAGAGGGTGAGCAGTCGATCCTTCTCGCCCAGGGGCCTGGAATTCAAACTCAGTGCTTTCACCTTAATTAGCTTTGACATCTTCAGCCTCCCGGATTGTCCAACACAAACCTGTATGCTTACACATACCCCAGCTGTCGTAAAACATTTTGCTTGCGCCTCCAGTCAGGCTTTACTTTGACCCAAAGGTCCAGGTATACGGGGCTTTCCAGGATTTCCTCCAGTTCAGCACGGGCTTCCTGGCCAATAGATTTCAAGCGCTGTCCCCCTTTACCAATGATGATTTTCTTTTGTGAGTCTTTCTCCACGAAGACAACAGCATGGATATCTACCAACTCCTTGTCTTCACGGGGAGCCAGTTTTGTAACATCAACGGCAATGGAATGGGGAACCTCCTCCCGGGTTTGCTGAA
Source organism: uncultured Desulfovibrionaceae bacterium (assembly GCA_964581355.1). Taxonomy (GTDB): domain Bacteria; phylum Bacillota; class Dethiobacteria; order DTU022; family UBA8154; genus CAZOOA01. The sequence continues at coordinate 54,698 of CAZOOA010000002.1, forward strand.
GTATTTTTTCCCGGATTACTTCGGAAACCTGGAAATTCAAGGGACGGTCCATAATCATGTCCTGGGGATAGTACATGGGTCCTTCCGGCAAAAAACGCAAGATTTCCTGGAGCAACTCCGCCATATTTTCCCCGGCCTGGGCAGAAACTTTCAACTGGCCCTGAAAAGGCAACAGGTCCAGGTACAGTTGAAACCAGGAAGCACCGAAGTCCGCTGGGGCCAGATCCATTTTATTTACCACCAACATAATGGGAACCTGGGTGGATTTTAATAGTTCAGCGATATATTTATCACCAGGTCCCGGGGGAGCCGTAGCTTCCACCACCAGTAGAACCAGGTCAACCTCGCTTAATGTTCCCAGGGCTGACTGGACCATGTAGTCTCCCAACTGGTGCTTGGGCTTATGGATGCCCGGGGTATCCACGAAAACAACCTGGAAGTCATCGGCCGTAAGCACGGCCTGGATTCGATTCCGGGTTGTTTGTGGTTTATCGGAAACGATCAGCACTTTTTCCCCCATTAAGGCATTAATTAACGTTGACTTGCCAACGTTGGGGCGTCCCACGACGGCAACAAATCCTGAGATATACATGCTGGTTTATTTTCTCCTTTACTTCTCCTGGCAGTTATTTTATTATTAAATTACACCCTATTGCAAGGACGTGTTATCTTATGGAAGAAAAACAAAAAGAGGAACTAAAGTCCCGGGGGCACAAAGCACTTATTTTAAACATCATTTTTTTTGTCGTCCTTTTTTTGGGCATCTTTATGGTCACGTACACAGGATTGGCCATTACAGCTGTGGTCATCACCATTGTGTTCGTCGCATCTCTGGCATATATCTATTATTCATGACGGGGCAAACCCTTTCGCATTATCCTGCCTTCCTTGTTATAAAGATTTTAAGGTCTTGCTGGCAGGAATTATTGTCATTCAGACTGGAAGGGAAAGGGAAACAGTTCTTCAAGCTGGTATTCCTTGAACTCCCCCCCTGCACAGGAAACAAGAATGCGGCATTGGGGAGCAAACTCGGAAAGCACCTGTCGGCAAGCGCCGCAGGGCATGGGTTCCGGTTTTTTTTCAGATACTACAGCCAGGGCAGTGAAAGAACGCTGCCCGGCAGTTACGGCAGCGGCAACCGCTGCCCTTTCAGCGCAAAGAGTTAATCCGTAGGAAAGATTCTCCACGTTCACGCCGGTATATACCCGGCCATCCCCGGCACGCAAAGCCGTCGCCACCCGGTACTTGGAGTACGGTGCATAAGCCCGGGGCAAAACGCTGTACGCCTCTTCTATCAGCTTTTTGTCTGTCATGATTGATTCCACCTTATCAACTCTGGTCAAATATCACGGAACCAGATTTAAAATCAAAGGAAGGGCGTAACCGCTCAGCCCATCTATTTCGCCACACGCGCGAAGCAGGGGGACGGTTCTGCCGCTATCCCAGTCGGTCATCCGCTGCGCTCCAGAAGCGCCAGAACCGTCCCCACGGCTTCGTTTGCAAATAGCCCTGGGTAATAACGAAAAATCATATTTCCAACCTGAACAAACCAACCATAATTAATATTTAGTATTGCTATCTAAGCGATAAATTTCTTGCCATTTCTGCGCAAGACGTGAAAATCAAGAACCTAATTCTTTACCTTGCCTTAAAACCTCAGACTCCCCGGGTTACCCCCTGTATGGCGGCAGTGTCAGGTGCTCTTTTTTTTCTATTTCCACCCGGAAGTTGCGGTGTATCTCCAGGGAAACACGGATGATTTCCAGGCCGCTAGCTAAAACATCAGGGTCTCCTACTGCTTCTATTACAACAGGATTGGCAGAAATCTCTTTTTGGTTGACCCGGATGACTGGCCCCACGCAGCGAATGGGTGATGTATTGATCAACCTCTGGCCGCCCACAGAAACACCCTTAGCCCCGGCAGCAAATAGTTCATTAGCCACATCCCGGACATCGGAATCATGGATGATGTCACTGGCTGCATAACCATTGGGGGCATCATAAATTTTGATTACCACACCCTCCCCGGATAACTCTGCAAAACCTGAAGACACCCTTAATTCATGCAGGCTTACCCGCAAGGAGTCGACTTCCTCGGTTAGAGACTGAATATAATCCAGGGGATTATAGGGGACAAGCATACGGCTGCGTCCTTCTTCAAATTCCAGCCGAAAAAGCTGCTCCTGGCTGATACCGCCATCCTGGAACAACTCCCAAATGCTATCTTTCGTCTCCGGGTGGAGCACACCGGGTTCAGCAGTAACTCCTTCGGCAGAGGAAATGCTAAGAGTAAACTCAATTCTCCCCGTTTCTTCCTGCAAATTTTCATCCTGGTTAACCAGGGCCAGGATATTTTCCCGTAAAAGTGCGTCCCACTCCCGGACAATGGTTTCCTGGACCTGGCGTCCCTGGTTGAATACCACCCTTGCCAGTTCATCTCCATCTTCAGCCATGGTCATTTCATAGTTGAAACTGGCCAGCGTTTCCCGGACAGAAGTCCTATCCTGGACTCCCAGATCCTGGGCCAGGCGCTGGCTGTATTCCAGCAGGTTATCAGCCACGTTTTTCTCAGGCGAGGATGCAAGGCTTTCACTGGATGTAGAGTTCAGGTAAAGAAAGTTTACATTAAGCACAACCAGGATGGTGTTTAACAGCAGTATAATGATGAGAAAAACCATGGATTTTCCATAGGTGAAAAAACGTCCGTGCTCACTTTTCACGCAGCACGCCTCCTGCTTTTAAAAAATCTCCCCGACCGGACCACTAAAAACAAGGATTGCCACCAGCAAAGCATAAACAGCCGCCAATAAGACTGCACCTGCTGCTACATTCTTGGCTACCCTGGCCAGGGGATGAATTTTTTTCGTCTTCAGATCGACTGCAGCCTCAACAGCCGTGTTAATCATCTCAGTAATAAAAACGAAAAAAATTGCGGAAAGGACAGCCAAAAATTCTGCCGTTCCCAGGTGAAAATAGAAAGAGGCCGCGATAGCCACTGCAGCCGCAATAATATGGAGTCCCATATTTCTTTCGCTGCGAAAAGCGAAAATGACCCCTTCAAAGGCGCTGGTAAAGCTCTGGTAAAGTTTTCTCCGTTTCATCTGCTCGCCTTATAATTAGAGTTTAAATCGTTCCAGGAATAGCTTTTGCCGGGATTTCATTTTCTCTTCTTCCTGCGGCAAATGGTGATCATATCCCAGTAAGTGAAGTATACCATGCACGGTCAAAAATGCAACCTCTCTTTCCAGGCTGTGACCGTATTCCCGGGCCTGCTCGTCCGCTTTTTCCACGGATACCAGGACATCCCCGAGCATCTTTTCTTCTTCCACGGCAGGCATGTCGTCTTCCAGGTAAAAAGCCAGGACATCAGTTGGCCGGTCCAATCCCCTGTAGGTCCGGTTTAACTCCTGGATATAAGCATTGTCCACCAGGGTAATACTGACTTCATTTTCTTGGGGCTGTCCTTCCATGCGCAGGACATCATCACCGATTTGGCCCAGCAAAGACAACAATCCCTCTGAAATAGTAATTTGATCCTGTTGGTTATTGACCAGAATTGCCATTTTTATGTTTCCCTCTTTCCAGGTCAGCTTTCAGTTCTTTTTCCTTAATTTCCTTATCCGGGTATTCAATACGCTGATGGAATATCCCGGAGAGAATATAAACAAAGGTATCCCCGATTTTATCCAGGTCCTGTAACGTCAAAGGCGTATCATCAAACTGGCCATCATTAAGTTTTTCTTTAACGATCCGCCGGACCATTCCCTCCACCCGGCCGGCCACAGGACGGGAAAGAGAACGCACCGCAGCTTCGACTGAGTCGGCCAGCAGGATAATAGCCGCTTCCTTGGTCTGCGGCAATGGTCCCTCATAACGGAACTCTTCTTCGGGAAGGTTGCTGTCATTTTCATTCTCCATCGCCTGACGGTAAAAGAATGAAATCATCCCCGTGCCATGATGCTGCTGAATAATGTCAATAATGGGCTGGGGCAGTTTTTCCTCCCGGGCCATTTCCACACCGTCTTTGACATGAGAGCGCACGATCAAAGCACTTAAGTTGGGTGATATTTTACGGTGGGGGTTGTCCCCAGTAAATTGGTTTTCAATAAAAAAGTAAGGGCGGCGGATTTTGCCAATATCGTGATAAAAAGCTCCAACCCTTGCCAGCAGAGGATCTGCATCAATGGATTCAGCAGCAGCTTCGGACAGGTTGCCTACCAGGACACTGTGATGATAAGTGCCCGGGGTTTCCATCATCAGTTTACGCAAGAGAGGACGCCCCGGATCAGATAACTCCAATAACGTAACTGCTGTAGTGAGACCAAAAGCACTCTCCAGGTAAGGTAGAAGACCGATAGCCAGCACCGCAGAAAAGAAGCCGTTACCCAGGCCGGAAAGAATATTGATACTAAATTCCCTGAGAAACTCATATTCCAGGTGAAAGCCTTTGGTTAACAGCACAATAGCCACAATAGCCACAACATTGACTGCTGCCACAAAGAGACCCGCCCGGGTCAAGTCCGAGCGGCGCTGGAGACTGGAAACACTAAAAACAGCCACCATACCACTTAGCATGGAAACAAGCAGGTAACTGAATTCCCAGTCGGTGGTAAAGCCCAGGAAAAGAGTAATCATGATATTGAAAAAAACCGCTAAACGGGCTTCCAGTAAAATTGTAACCAGAATTGCCCCCATGGCCACAGGCATGAGATAACCGGAAAAGTACCGGGCAGCCAACCCCAGCACCAAAGTTAAAACCAGGATCAGGCTCAGCAGGGACAGATAGGTCACATTTTGGAAAATGTCATTGTTAAAAAAGTAAAGGTACAGGGCGGTAATGATAAAAAACAGCATCAGTATGATAAACAGTCCTACATAATTGCCCAGATGCACCCGGGGGCCCAGCAGGCCCAGGGCTTCCAGCTGGGCGATATGGCGCTCGGTTACTTGCTCCCCTTCCTGAACAATCAGGGAGTTGCGTAAAATCATAACCGGCTCTACCGACTGGCGGGCAGCTTCCCGGTTGGCTTCTGTAGCCTCCTCGTTAAAAATCATGTTGGGTTCCAGCAGGGGGATTAAGAGTTTTTCCATTCCCTGGCGAACCTCGGGGCTGAAAGGTAGCAGATTGATCTCCTGGAGCATCTGCCGCCGGGAAGACTGCAAACCATCATCCTTCACACCCTGGGTCATAATTTCTTCATAGATGCCTTCCACCCGCTGCTCCAGTTCGTCCAAGGATTCCCTGTTTTGAGCAATAATCGTCTTTAGGGATTCCCTGGGCAGATCATCCCCAACAGATTCCTTCAGTCGCTCAGCCCGGTAAGCCAGTTCATCCACTTCATTGCTCTCGTCCGCATCTTCCACCTGGATGTTTCGCACACGGGTAACTTCCTCGAAAAAATGGGCGATTTGCTCGCGACCCCTGGCCAAAACGCTGGGATCGTAGTCATAAACTTCGGGCACAGCTTCTGCCGCTTCTTCCCGCAACTTGTTTGTGGTATAGTAGTCAGGCACTTCCCGGTTCGCCCGAATGGTTTGAGGGCTGGGCCGCCCCTTCTCCACGGAAACACCCAGGGGAAGGGTGGAAAAAAGTAGAAACAGGTATAGAAAAACGAAGACGGCAATGCCCAAGTAAAGCCGCTTCGATTTTTTATCGCGGGCCACAAAAAAAGATTGGCTAAATAGTGTTTTAATTTTTTTCCAGATCACAGCTGCTACCCCCGCCTGCCTTTTTCGCTTTCCGGGAAGTTCTCATAAGCCTGGATTATTTTTTGTACCAGGTTATGCCGGACCACATCCTGGTCGCTGAAATGGACAAAGGATATTTCCGGAATCCCTTTCAGAATATCCATCACTTCAATTAATCCGGAGTACTTGCCCCGGGGCAAATCCACCTGGGTAATATCTCCGGTAATTACAGCCTTGGAACCGAACCCCATTCTCGTTAAAAACATTTTCATCTGTTCCGAGGTGGTATTTTGAGCTTCATCCAAAATAATAAAGGAGTCATCCAGGGTCCTGCCCCGCATATAAGCCAGGGGTGCCACCTCGATAATCCCTTTGTCGCGGTTCTTCAAAAAGTTCTCTACACCCATGAGATCATACAACGCATCATACAATGGCCTTAAATAAGGATCAACCTTGTCGTGCAGATCCCCGGGCAGGAAGCCCAAGTGTTCACCGGCTTCAACAGCCGGACGGGTCAACACCAGTCGCTGCACAATTTTATTTTTCAAGGCAAAAACCGCCATTGCCATGGCCAGGTAGGTTTTCCCGGTCCCTGCAGGACCAATTCCAAAAACAATATCATGGCGGCGCAGTGCTTCCACATACTGCTTTTGTCCAATGGTTTTAGGACGTATCTTCTTACCTCTTTCTGTAATCAACAGATGATCGCTAAACAGTTTTTGTATTTCGCTCGTCTGGCCCGACCGGGCCAACTTTAACGCATAATGAAACTCCGCGGTGGTTAGAATATGCCCTCCACGGATCAGGGAAAGTAATTCCTGGAACAGCTGATAAACATTTTCCACATCATCTTTATTTCCCTGCAGGGATAGCTCGTCCCCCCGGGGAATGATTTTTACAGGGAAACTTTCTTCAACAACTGGAAGGTGTTCGTCAAATTGCCCCAAGAGGGGAAGCACCTCATCCATGTTTTTCAAGTAAATTGTACGTTCTGAATATTCTTCAGGCAAGAAGAAAATCCCTCCTTTAATTTAAGGGAACCTCTGGAACAGCAATGTCTTCTCTGGTTTCTACGGTGATACGACAGCCAACTTTACCGATTTCCAAAAAAAAGAAGTCATCCAGATTTCGTTTTTTTACACTAACCCCTCGGGGTAAAGCAGTGTTAATTTGCTCCAGGGCTGTGCTTCTGGCTTTGTTTAAAGCCTCCCATGGAGATAAAAGCCGGGTTTCCAGCTCAAACTCTTTGTAATTCCTGGTTATAAGTTCAACAGGGAAACCTTTATTCCTCCAGGACAGCTTTCTTTTCGTTGTTTTCAACTCGTAACTTTGAAAGGGGATCTCCCTGGACCTTGTAAGCGGAATTTCATGTTTGTCAGTTTTTATAATTATTTGATTGGTCTGCCTGCCTGTTTTGCGCCTATTTTGGATATATAATGGCTGATAGACATATTCTTCATACCAAACCATGGCCTCCACGACACCCCTGGCCTGAACTTGAATAACCTGCCCTGGTTGCTCCAGTTCATTTTCAACTTCTTCTTCCGGTTCAGGAGGGGAGATGGTCCCCGAAATAAGCAGATCTCCCTGCTTCACCGTATCCCCCGGCTGGATTACAGCTTCACCGGCCAGGACCAGCACATCGACAACCACGCCGTCTTTGGAGGCCACCAGGTCAACCACCTCCGGTATTTCCGGCTCTCTCTGCCGCTCAACAACCTGGATCTCCAGGGATGTCCCCTGAATGGCTATACTGGCCCATACTAGATCGTCCAGTTCCACCAGAAGGCGACGTTCCAATTCCTGCAAGTCAACCTGCCATTGCATTGTACCTCGTTTAATATTGTACTTCTCCAAAAAAGCATGAATCTCCTTTTTACTGACCTCATTATTGCCCTCAATTCTTACTTCCCAGATAAAAAGGGAAGAAAAATACAAGACAATAACGAATAGCGCTATTCCTGCCAGCAGCCCTTTGCGCCGCCATCCCTGCAGGAAAAGGAAAAAAGCGCCCTTTTTTTCCACTATTCTTACAGTACTGCCGGTTTTTCTTAAAATTGGGCGTAATTTTTTGAAATCCCGGGGATGAATTTTCAAAAACAGTTTATCACTTTCATGTTCAAGATCCCAAAAATAAATGCCGTGCCTGTTGGTAAGGTTGAGAAACTTTACCAGGCGAGGACCATGAACAGCAATGCGCAGATAGCCGGGCCAAATGCCTGCCCACCTGGATCCTGACAAAATCGTGATCCCCCTCTTCATTAATTAAGCCCGGTCCTGCTGCTGAACAATGCACCATCTTCTAATTAGAGAGCAGAAAGCCAATCACAGTAATCTAAACTCCCGAGAATTGTCCCCCTTATATTGGATATTGGGTTATTGAAACATGATGGAAAATATCCGCTTTTGCTTGGCGTAAGGTTTTCGTTTTTAACGGTATTCGATGGACTGTATGTTCCCTTCAATATATATTTCTTCACTGAACAGATTTTTGATCACCAACTCATGACCGCGAATGACGATTTCCCCGCCTTTAATGCTCAGCCGTAAAATGTCCTGGTTGTATTCGATAACTCCCGAATAGTTTTCCAGGTAAAGCTGAATATTCCCGATCAGCGTGACACGGGGCAAATTCATGAGCACTTCTTTGGGAAGCTCAAAAAAGTCGGCAATCGATTCCTGCCATTTTTTTCGCTCTACCCCGTGTTCTTTCTTTTTCAATACCGGGCACTCCCTAGTCTAGAACTGGAGCTTCCGCCTCCATATCCAGCGGTAAAAGCATGTTATTAAAATGTATGCCAATTATTCAGTGATATGAACGGAAAAACCGGCAGGAAAAACCCCGCCCTTACAGCAGCGGGGGATCTGTATGACCAAGCTTTTACTTTTGTTCGGTTTTTCAGGCTTATCGAAAATCCTTCCGGTGAGGCCTTTTGGCCCGGGGAGCTGAAAGGACTTCAGACACCACGATACCCATGGTAACCCTGGAGCTACCAAGCAAAGCAGATAGTTCCTGCCGCGGCTCAAAGGTGTCTTCAGTTAAAGGCCTGGAAAGAGAAGTTTTTTTCGGACCTCTTTTGGGAGAACTCCCAATTTCTCCCCCGTTAACGGCAGGAGCCGCTTTTTCGCGCGAGGGGTAATCTCTGGAAGCGCCCCCTTTGCTGGGCTCGCGCTTTCGTTTTTGAGCCGGCTGATAATAAGACATGTCTTCTGCCCCGACCATTCCATCCTGGGCCGCCATGCGTGGCCTGGACGAAGGGCCTGGTTTTGGTTCCGTTCTTTCTGCATCTTCAGCATCACCCGAAGTTTTCAGGGGTGGGGACGTCACAGGAGGCGGTGCCTTAGGTCCTGCACCGCCCTGCTGCGAGCGGCCCTGCCCCAGGGCTCTGACAATAGAGGATATAATCATGAAAAGGACAAACAATATGATCAGTTCCACTGGTTTCCCCCCTCAATATAGAAAATGGAGTTATTGTTTCCCGGTACCGACTCCGGCTGCTCTTCACGGCAAAGCGTTTTGGCAGCACGGTCTCTACTCGTCTTCTTTAGTATCTTCAGGCTTGCCAAGGCGGGAAATGGAATCTCTCATTTGCGTATCGGAATAGATGTTTTGCATGTTGTAGTAATCCATCACCCCAAGGTTGCCCTCTCGCAAGGCCTGGGCAAGAGCCATGGGAACCTCGGCTTCTGCCTCTACCACCTTGGCCCGCATTTCCTGGACGGATGCTTTCATTTCTTGCTCCTTGGCTACCGCCATGGCACGGCGCTCCTCAGCCTTGGCCTGGGCGATACGCTTATCGGCTTCGGCCTGGTCCGTCTGCAGTTGGGCACCAATATTCTTGCCAACATCAACATCAGCAATATCAATGGAAAGAATTTCGAATGCGGTCCCCGAATCCAGTCCTTTATTCAAAACCGTGTGGGAAATGTTATCGGGATTTTCCAGCACTTCTTTGTGATTGCTGGCTGAACCGATTGTAGTTACGATTCCTTCACCAACCCGGGCAATGATGGTTTCTTCTCCAGCACCCCCGACCAATCGATCAATATTGGCCCGCACGGTAACCCGTGCCCTGGCCTTGACTTCAATCCCGTCGCTGGCCACGGCAGCGACTACTGGTGTTTCGATAACCTTGGGATTAACGCTCATCTGGACAGCTTTTAACACATCCCGGCCGGCCAGGTCAATAGCTGCTGCCCGCTCAAATTCCAGGTTGATATCAGCCCTTTGGGCAGCAATCAAGGCGTCGACAACCCGGTCTACATTACCTCCAGCCAAATAATGGCCTTCCAGTTTGTTTACATTCAAGGCCAGCCCCGCTTTTGTTGCTTTAATCAGGGGTTCAACGACCCTGGCCGGGACAACCCTTCTAAGGCGCATCCCAATCAGCGTGACAATACCAATCCGAACCCCGGCCGCCAGGGCCGCAATCCAAAGCCTTAAGGGAATAAAACTGAAAATAACCGAAAACACGATGACAATTAGAACAATTAAGACCAAAAGAGGCAAAAGACCTTCCACCATATACATTCTCCTTTCCATTCTTCACTTCATTTTAGTATGAAAAACCGTGTCTTGGCGCTGTCGTCCGGGAGACTGGGTAACCCTGTGGAAGGCACAGAGACCAACGTCGCCGGACGAATGCGCCAACTCCCCGGTTAGGGGGCGGGGTGTTGAAAACCAGCACTTCGAACGTAAGCAAGGTTTTTCATCCCCTGTTGTGGCCCAATAGGGCCGTAGCGGTTAGTTTAGCTTACTCGTCAGCTTCCTTTTTCCTAACCACAATCCGCCAACCCTCTACATCAATGACTTCCACAGGAACATCTGCTTCAATAAACTCTCCCTGGGTAACCACATCAAACCGCTTTCCCCCGATTTCCACAATCCCTGATGGCCGCATGGGGGTGACGGTTTTGCCGGCTTCACCAACCAGCTGTTTGTAATTGGAGGAAGAGCTGTATCCCTGGTCACGGGTTGCCGCCTCCAGCAGAATAAAGCGGCGCAGGGTCCCCCGCCGTTGGAAAAATTTAAATGCTACATAACCCATAATCCCGGACACCAAAAAAGAAACCAGCAGCATAATCAGGCCAGCAGTAGCAGAAACTGCTGCAAGGACAATAGAAACAGCTACAGCCACCAGGCCGCCGGCCCCGAAAATGCCAAACCCGGGGAAAAACGCCTCGACCAGTAAAAGAATTACACCGAAAACAAACAAGAATATGGAGGGCCAACCGGCAACTCCGGCAAAATAATGTCCACCAAAATAGAGACCAAAACACAGGATACTGCCAAGCCCGGCCACACCAAAACCGGCAGATAGGACTTCCACGATTAGAAAAAGAAAGGCCAGGGAAAGAACCACAGAGGCGACAGTGGGCCGTATAAGCCAGCCTGACAGACGCTCCCAGCCTGAGGGGTTGGTCTGGATAATCTCTGCACCTTCCAGGCCCAAGTGTCCAAGCAACTCCTGCCTGGAATCAAAAGTGCCGTCACTAAAATCCAGTTCGTCGGCGCTGGAAGCGGTCAAGGTCAAAAGTTCATTGGAAGAGACTACACCTTCAATAGATATCTCCTGGCGAACCATGGCTGCAGCAATCTCCGGGTCCCTGCCCCGCCTTTCTGCAACGCCTTTCATTTCGCCTTCCCAGGCCGAAACAAGCTTTTCATCAGCGGCTTCGCCACCCAATAAACGAGGCTCAGCTGCTCCAATGGTCGAGCCAGGCGCCATGTAAAGCCCGTCGGCAACCATAGCCAGGTAGGCGCCGGCTGAAAGGGCCTGCTGGTCTACATAGGCATAAGCCGGGAGTTCTGTTCCATCCAGGAGTTGCCGGGTTTCCAAGGCCGTATCGATATATCCCCCAGGCGTGTTAAACTCCAGAATGACTGCTGAAGCCCCGGCATCTGCCGCTTCTCCCAGGGCCCGCTCCAAAAATACCAGCCAACCCGGTTCAATTTGGCCTTTGACCGGAACCAAATACACCTCAACAGAGCTGGAAAATGACCTGGAATACAGTAAAAGAGCAAATAAAAAAAATAAGATCACGCAGACTCGCCTGGACAAGCACGCCCCTCCTCAAAAAGTAAAACTTGGAAAACCCAAGTTTTACTCTAACAAATCTTCAACTACTTGTTTAACAAGGGAGCCGTCAGCTTTTCCTTTTAGCCTGGGCATCAAAGCCCCCATAACCTTGCCAAACTCTTTGCTTGAACTTGCTCCTACCTGTTTAATTATTTCCCGGGCAATCTCCCTGATCTCCTCTTCCGACAACTGAGGGGGAAGGTAAGAAGTAAGAATGCTGATTTCTTCTTGAAGTTCAGCTAACAACTCCGGCCTCTGGGCCTGTTGGTAATCGCCTAGCACTTCTTTCCGCCATTTAAGTTCCCGCTGAATGACTTCAACGACTTCTTCCTGGGTTAGAGGCTGTTTCTTGGCAATTTCGGCATTTTTCAACTCACTTCTTAAGTGGCGTATTACACCAAGGCGAACTTTATCTTTGGCCCGCATGGCCGTCTTTTGATCTTCTATCAGCTGTTCAAGAATGCTCAAAAGCATCGCCTCCACCTGGTTACACTAATACTTTTTTTTCTTTCGAGCTGCCTCTGACTTTTTCTTCCGTTTCACACTTGGTTTTTCGTAATGTTCCCTTTTACGGACTTCCGAAAGAACCCCTGTCTTCGCACACTGTTTTTTAAACCTTTTCAGGGCATTATCGAGGCTTTCGTTTTTACCTACTTTGATTTCCGGCATCAATATCCCTCCCCTCCGCCCAAAACCTGGCATCACTCACATTATCCACACTTATCCTTATAAAGCCATTCAACACAATATTATACCTCTTCGAAAAAACACTGTCAACGAAGGGAAACCTCATACCGGTCTTTCCTGCAGGGTTTTTCCTTACCTTTGTGCCAAAATGGATCAAATCAAAAATGCTGCAACCAATATAATAGCCTGTCTCCTTATTAAATGATCGGTTTCACATCCCCTAGCAGTCAACCCTTACCGCCCAGGTTATGCCCAAACTGGCGACCCCCCAGCAGGTGAAAGTGAATATGGTATACAACCTGTCCAGCATCAGAGCCACAGTTTAATATGACTCGGTAACCTTTTTCCGCGATTTCTTGCTGCCTGGCCACCTCTTTAATGGCCAGCATTAAGTTCCCTATAACTTCTTTATGTTCTGACTCCAGGTCATTCAACGTAGGTATATGTAAACGAGGGACAACCAATACATGCACAGGAGCTACCGGGTTGATGTCATTAAAAGCTATTACATGTTCATCTTCATAAACTATCTGGGCTGGAACTTCACCGGCGATGATTTTGCAGAATATACAGTTTTCCAAAAAGAAACTCCCCTTTCTGTCCATTCTGCCCTTTATTATATCATTTTATAATGATTTTAGGAATACCCCGTTCCGAAGAAAAGAGGCGGCATTTTAAATGACAAAATATGCCGCCTCTCCCTGGTGATCATGCTACCCTTTAGGACAACAAGCAAGGTTGTTTCTGCAATCAAAGAAACGAAATTACTGCTCCTGGGCCTTTTTCCTGGCATCCTCCCGCAACACACTCTTTAATACTTTTCCTACAGGGTTGCGGGGTATGGCATCAATGATTTCCAGGCGCTCGGGTATCTTGTAGACAGCCAATCCCTTTTCTTCCATGAAGGATTTCATCTCATCAAAGGAAAATGTTTCTCCTTCCCGGGGGACTACGTACACGCAAGCTCGCTCTCCCAGGCGCTCATCAGGCATGGCTACTGCTGCCACATCGGCAACTTTGGGGTGGCCCAGCAGGGTGTTTTCAACTTCCTGGGCACTGATGTTAAAGCCACCCCGGATAATAATATCTTTTTTCCGTTCAAAAAAGCCGATATAGTTATTGTCTTTGATCTGGAACAAGTCACCGGTATAAAAGTAACCCCCGCTATCAAAGGCTTCCTCATTTAAGTCCGGTCGCTTGAAATAACCTGGAATTACTGTAGGCCCTCCAAAAGCCAGTTCACCCACTTCGCCAACCTCTGTTACTTCTTCACCTGTTTCCGGGCTGACCAGCTTCGTTTTAATATAATAAGTGGAAATATCAGAATACCACTTGGCACCTGGTTTTCCAAACTGAGGCAGGTGGTCCACCCTTTTATCCAGGTCGGGAACATCTTTCGGCCCGGAAACGATGCCGGTTCCTTCGTTTTGACCCCAGATATTGCCAATATCTATGCCCCAGCGCCGTTTAAATTCCTGGATAACAAAAAGCGAGGGAGGAGCCGAGCCCAGGGTAATAGAGCGCACGGAACTCAGGTCGAATTGGTCTACCTGGGGATGCTTGACAATCATGTTAGCAACAGCTGGCACCAGTAGCGTATAGTTGACTCTCTCTTTCATCATCTGTTGGATAAAAACCTGGGGATTAAAGGGATGGTGCAACACAAGCGTTCCGCCTACCAAAAGCCAGGGAATATAGGCGGTCCCGGTGGAGGCCATATTGACCAGTGGACCCGCAGTTAAAATGACATCACCGGGCCTGATATCAGCCGTTTCAACCTCCATGGTCCCCAGCACAATCCAGTTATTGTGACTTAAAGGACAACCCTTGGGCTCCGCTTCTGTGCCTGAAGTCCAACACAAAGTGAAAATGTCATTGGCATCCAGCTTCACACTACTTATTTTTTCCAGGTCCGGCTGGTTGTTTATCCAGCTCTGCACTTGTTCCAGGGGGATAACATGTTCCATTTCCGGCATTTCCCCGGCTATGTTTTCCGCCATCTCCCGGTGATTAAACCCTCGGAAATTTTCAACGGTTATAATTGCCCGGGCGCCCGTATGACCTGCGATATAACTTAGCTCCTTTTTCCGCCATTGAACAGGTAGGGGAGTAATTAGAGCGCCAGCCCGGGTAATAGCCAGGTACAGCATGGCCAACTCCCAGCAATTTGGAAGCTGGACCATGACAATGTCATCTTTTTTTATTCCCAGGGACAGCAAACCGGAAGCCACGGCATCTACCGCATGGTCCAGTTCCCGGTAACTTATTCGTCCGGGAGAGGAGCCCAGGAGCTCTTCCCGGTCATAGGGGTCTACCAAGGCCACTGTTTCGGGATTATTCTCCACGTGCTCTTTAAAATAATCGATCAGCGTCTTTTTCCCCCACCAACCTTTTTCCATGTACTCTTGAATCTTTTCCGGTGATGCAAGAATCATTTGAACACACTCCTTTTATTTATTTGCCCGGTGGAATAGCTTTTTGCAGCTTCGATTTCAAGAGTTTTTACAGGGTCATTGCAAAGCGATTGCGCATTTTCAAAAGCGAGCATCTTTTGACGATTCACTACAGGGCCAATAGTCTGAATTTTTATGCGGCAGGACACTACCCCATTCAAGCCATGTTACTGGTAGCCTAAAAACGATCCAGCCATTCATTAAGGCTGAAGGGTTTTATCATTTTTTTGGCATTTACCAGAAAGCATGGCTTGAATGGATAATTCCAAACCCCAAGCACGCTAACTTTTTGCCCCCCAATGGGAACTGCTTTCAACTCATAAGCTGTTACAGCCTTTTTCCGCCACCTACACGCCTTTTACCTTTACACCTTGAGCAGGACGGCATCACCCTGGGCCAGTCCGCCGCAAATGGCTGCTGCACCCAGACCGCCTCCCAGGCGGCGCAGTTCATACATCATTGTCAAAGTGATCCGGGCCCCGCTGGCGCCTACTGGATGTCCTATAGCAATGGCTCCCCCATTGACATTGATTTTATCCCGCAGACTGGACAGCAGTTTTTCATCTCCATCAGCCAGGATGCGGCTGCTTACCAGGGGCATAGCTGCAAAGGCTTCGTTAATTTCAATCCGTTCCAGGCTGTCCAGGGCCAGGTTTCCTGCCCGCCGGAGGACCTGCTGGATGGCCGGGGCGGGAACGGCTGCAATTAAGTTGGGCTCCAGGGCCACGCTGGCCACGGCTTCCACAGTCGCCAGGGGTTCAAGTTCCAGCTCTTCAGCCTTTTCCCTGGACATCAGGACGATGGCTGCAGCGCCGGTATTCAGCCCTGGTGCGTTCCCCGGTGTCACGGTCGGGCTGCCGTAAACCGTTGGCAGCTTGGCCAGCTGTTCCAGGGTGACATCGGGTCGTGGCTGCTCATCCTGCTCCACCAGGACCTGTTTTTTCCCTTCACCGACCTGCACAGGAAATATTTCCTCTTTGAATTTGCCCTCCTCAAAAGCACGGGCATAGCGCTGCTGGCTATTATAGGCCCATTCGTCCTGGGCTTCCCGCTTTTCCCCGTGCTCCAGGGCAACTTCCCCGGCATCTACGGAAACTGGGTTCCACCCTTCATAGCCCAGGGCATAAAGGGGATCTTTCATCTCCGCCGGCCCCAGGCGCTTACCCCAGCGCACGTCGGGGGCCAGGTAAGGCGTCCGGCTCATGTTTTCTGCCCCGACGGCTACAACAACCTGGGCTTCGCCGCTCTTTATGGAGCGATATCCCAGGTGAACTGCTGTCATCGAAGAACAGCAGGCCCGGTCCAGGGTAAGTGAAACTGTCCCCGGCGGCAGCCCTGCTTTCAGAACAGCCTGCCGGCCCAGCACGTTTTGTTCCAGGGAATTTTCCGGCAGGACACAGGTCCCGTAGTACAGTTCATCTACAATTTCATTCCCACATGCCACACGGCTTAAGACTTCCTTGATGGCCATCACACCCAGCTCCAGGCTGGGGGTATTTTTCATTGCCCCTCCAAAGCGCCCAAAAGGGGTCCTGGCCGCTGCAACAATGACCACATCCTGTCGATTGCTCATCTAGAAACCTCCTTCTTTTTTTCCCTTAACCAAACCCGGCCATATTTAATTCGGCTTTTTTTACTATACAAGTTGCCGCTCGTTTTGCTTTAACGCTGCCTTGCCAGTAACCGGTCTCTACAGCCGGAGCAAAGTATTTCCGGGCTAATTGTTTTACTTATAGCTGCTTTTCCAGCAGATCCCGGGCAATGACCAGCCTCTGGATCTGGTTGGTCCCCTCAACAATCTGTCCCATCTTGGCCTCCCGCATCAAGCGTTCCACGGGGTATTCCCGGGTATATCCGTAACCGCCAAAGATTTGCACGGCATCGGTAGTTACTTTCATGGAGGCATCGGTGGCAGCACACTTGGCCATGGCCGCTTGGGCTGTAGCCGGCTTGTTTTCGTCCATGAGGGAAGCGGCATAATAGACCAGAAGCCGGGCTTGCTGGACAGCCATAGCCATATCAGCCAGCATAAACTGAATCCCCTGGAAGCTGGCAATGGGCCGGCCAAACTGCACCCGCTGCCGGGCATAGGAGGCCGCCTCATCCAATGCCCCCTGGGCTAAACCAATGGCAACAATAGCCGTGTTGATGCGGCCACCGTCTAAAGCATGCATGGCATACCTGAAACCGTCTCCCTCCCGTCCCAGCAGGTTGGAGGCCGGAACGGCACAATCGTTGAAAATCACTTCCCGGGTAGGCGAGGCGTTAAAACCCATCTTGCTTTCCTTTTTGCCGAACTCCAGGCCTGCAGCGCCTTTTTCCACCAAAAAGGCGCTGATCCCCTTGGCACCGCTGGACTTGTCCGTTTTGGCCATTACCAGGTATACGTCAGCCTCTCCACCGCTGGTGATAAAAATCTTATTCCCGTTTAAAAGATACTGATCCCCTTGTCTGTCTGCGGTGGATTCCAAGTTGGCGGCATCAGAACCGGCATTAGCTTCCGTCAAGGCAAAAGCAGCCAATTTTTCCCCCGTCGCCAGAGAGGGAAGGAAGCGATCACGCAGCTCCTTGCTTCCATAAGTCGCCACACAGTTTGCCGTCATGTTATGCACGGCCAGATAACCGGAAACAGCCATACCACAAATGGCCAACTCCTCCAGCACCAGGGCTGTAGTAAGGCGCCCCAATTCACTGCCTCCATACTCCCCAGGGACCAACATCCCGTTGAAACCCAGTTCACCCATCTTGTCAAAAACATGACGGGGGAAGGTTTCTGTTTCCTCCCATGAAGCTATCTGGGGCTGAATCTCCTTCTGGGCGAAACTTTTTGCCAGTTCTTTTAACGCCTGCTGTTCTTCTGTCAGGTTAAAGTTCATCTGATAATCCTCCTGCGTTTTCCCTGCGCCATGGGTTGCTACCTGCCGCGGCAGCAGCACATAAGTGAAACGGCGCAAATTTACTTGTCAGTGTAATCATAGAATCCGCGCCCTGTTTTCCGGCCCAAGTGCCCGGCCTCCACCTGTTTTCTTAAAATTTGGGGTGCCCGGAAACGGTCACCAAAGGCCTCTGTCAGCCCTTCCGAGGCAAAAAGAAGGGTGTCCAGGCCTACGTAATCAGCCAGCTCGAAGGGACCCATGGGATAGTTCAGCCCCAGTCGAATGGCTTTATCTATATCTTCAGGTGTGGCCAGCCCTTCTTCCAGCACGCGCATACACTCCATCATGTGAGCTCCCAGCACCCGGCTGGTCACAAAACCCTGGGCATCTTTAACCCGGACCGTTTCTTTGCCCATTTTTTTAGACACCTCTTCGATTACTGCGGTGGTTTCCTCCGAAGTATCCACCCCGATAACAATTTCAATCAGCTTCATCATTGGTGGAGGGTTGAACCAATGCATCCCGATAACCCTGTCCGGCCGCTTGGTCGCTGAAGCGATATCTGTGATACTGAGCTCAGACGTATTACTGGACAAAATAGCATGGGAGTCGCATACTTCATCCAGTTCGGCAAACACTTTTTTCTTTAATTCCAGGTTTTCCGGTATGGCTTCGATGACCAGATCGGCCCCCTTAGCAGCGCCTGCTACACTTGTATCCGTGGAAATCCGGTTCATAATAGCTTCCGCGTCCCCTTCAGCCAGTTTTCCTGCCTTGACAAAACGCTGCAGGCTTTTCTGGACCCGATTCATACCTTTTTTAACCAGTTCATCGGAAATATCCATCATACAAACATTGTACCCGGTAGCAGCTGCCACCTGGGCGATTCCGTTGCCCATTAAACCAGCACCTAAAACAGCAACCTTTTTAACTTCCACCTTGCTCAGCCTCCTTCTTAATGTCTAAAATTTCATAATTACTTTACTTAAAAATAAAGCAAAAACTATGCCAACATGACAAAGAAATTACATAAATGGAATGGTCCAGTGCTCCCCTGCATTTGGAGGGTATTAAACCTGGCTCAAGAAATAAATATCGCTATGGCGCCATGGACAAAAAATGGCCTGAAAAAAGCAAAAGTGTACACAAAAGTACACACTCAATGGCGGGTGTGCATTTTTGTGTACACTTAGGATTAAACAGTCCTGATAGAACCTGGCGCATTCTTTGCCCGGGAAAAAAACAAACAGGAAGAACTCCCTCACCGGCATGTCCACTATAGTTCACACTCTATGGTTTACACTTGGGGCTTTCCAGCGTTGATCTGCAGTTCTTTAATTTTTTTGTATAGCCAGGAACGGCTGATCCCCAAAAGCTCTGCCGCTTTTTTCTTATTCCCTCCTGTCGCTTGCAATGCTGTTATAATCGCCTCTTTTTCTGTTTCATTGACCTGCCTGCGGTAGTACTCCGGCCCCAAATGGCTGCCAGACCCCGTTTCAAGACCGGCAGGTTTGAAATAGTGTTTCAGGGCAGGTGGTAAGTGCTTCTCCTCGATAATGCCCTCTTTGGCAAAGTTTACAGCCCGCTCAATCACATTTTCCAGTTCGCGGACATTGCCAGGCCAGTGATAGGTTTCCAACATAGCCAGGGCTTCTTCGGAAAAGTCGTGAATTTCCTGACCTAAAATCCGCCGATACTTGTCCAAAAAATGATACGCCAGGGGCAGGATATCCTCCTTACGTTCCCGCAAGGAGAGCACCCGGATAGGAATTACCTGGAGCCTGTAATAAAGGTCCTCCCGGAAGCACCCTTTTGCAACCAGTTCGTCCAGGTCCTGGTTGGTAGCGGCCAGGATGCGGACATCCACATTGACCGTCTTGGGGGAGCCGACAGGCTCAAAGGCCATCTCCTCCAGGACACGGAGCAGCTTGGCCTGCAACGACAAAGGCATATCGCCGATCTCATCCAAAAAAATGGTGCCGCCGTTGGCCACCTCAAAACGTCCCGGCTTCCCTTTTTTCTGTGCCCCGGTGAAAGCCCCCGGAGCATAACCAAACAGCTCGGATTCTAATAAAGATTCGGGGATTGCTGCACAGTTTATTTTGACAAAAGGCATGTTTCTGCGGGCGCTTTCCATATGAGTAGCCTGGGCCAGCAAATCTTTGCCTGTACCGCTTTCTCCCAACAACAAAATGCTGGAATCCCCCCTGGCTGCCTGCCTGGCTTCTTCCTGGATTTCCTGCATCCTGGGACTGACAGCAATAATCTCTTCAAAACGGCACAGCGATGCTTTTTTACGAATTTTGTCCAGTTCATCCCGGTAGTAACTTAACTGGCTGCCCATGGACTCCAGGCGGCCGGCCAGCTGTTTTAACTCTTCCGGCTGGCCCAGAGAAAGTTTGCCCACGGCCCCTATGACCTGGTGCCCCTTGATGATAGGCAAACGGGATACCACGTAACGTCTACCCCGGATAAACTGGGTGTCGTTCAGCTCAGCCACACCTGTTTTGGCAACAATATGCAGGCGACTGTTCTCCACAACTTCCTGGATCTCCCGGCCCAGCAGTTCATGGCGGTTCCAGTTGAAAAAACGGGCAAAGGCATCGTTGGCCAGGGTAATTATGCCCTGACGGTCTACAACTACAACCCCATCATAGGCAATCTGTAAAACGGTATCCAGGGTCTGGTTCAGGTCTTTTACACTTTCCAACTCCTGGGCAACCTGTTCAAAGTCAGTGATGTCCTGAAATACAGCCATACACCCGGTTGTATGGGTCTGGTCCACCAGGGGAATATAATTGACAATAAAGGTTTTCCCGTTAATGGAACAGCGCTGCCCTTTGACGGCTTGAGATCGTTCCAGGGCAGGGCTAAAATCAAATAAAGGCAGAGCATCTTCTGCTGGCTGATCAAGAATTTCTTCCCCACGAAAGCCCAACGCCTCTTCCGCAGCGTGGTTGACAAAACAAATCCGTCCCTCCCAGTTCACCGAGACCACACCGCTGTGCATGGTGTCGTACATAGTCCGAAGTTCCGAGTTTAAGAGCTGTTCACGCTGAAAAAGGGCCATGATCATGTCCACCTTGGTCAAGAGTCCAACCACTTTGCCCTGCTCATCTATCACAACACCCATCCCAACCGGGCTTTTTTTAACCGTTTCAGTCACGTCTTCAAAAGGCATATTCATGTCAGCCACAACCGGGGTTCGGGTAATATAGGGATCAATGGTTTCTCCCAAAGAAGTCTCCTTGAGCAATAAATCGTAGAGGTTC
The DNA here is from genome assembly GCA_964581355.1 of uncultured Desulfovibrionaceae bacterium. Classification (GTDB taxonomy): domain Bacteria; phylum Bacillota; class Dethiobacteria; order DTU022; family UBA8154; genus CAZOOA01. Next base: position 75,754 of record CAZOOA010000002.1, read on the forward strand.
ATGCGGGAAAACACACCGAACAGTTTTTCATCTTCATCCAGCACAGGAATCCCGTCCAGGCGGGTCGCCCGAAGCAGGGTCACAGCTTTGCGAATACTATCCCCTGCGCGTAAAACAGCATAATTTGTCGTCATAATGTCTTTCAGCTTCATCAAAAGCCTCCCGTATGGATGAAATGGCTCTTCCGCTTCCATTGTAATAAACCGAATTATTGATCAGCAACCCCAGTTGTTTCCCTGCAAGGGGCCGGGGGCATATTGCTGCCCCGGGTTCCCTTCTAGCCCTCTCTGTATCAAAGCTATTTTTCCACTTCTTCTTCCTCTTCCTCTTCCCCTTCTTCATCCTCTTCTTCCGTTTCGTGCCAGAAAGGGACAATCCGGTTTAGCAGCTTGTTTTCTTGGTCTACAAACTTCCAGACAGCTTGTTCGTGATCGACTGCTTTTCGGTCCACCGTCACCACATGGTAATAATTGTCTTTGGGTTCCACCAAAACCTGCACCACGACCTCTTCAAAGCGAGGAATAATTTGCATTCCCTGGATTTCACTGTTTACAGCAAACACGGCCAGTTCTTCTGCGGCATTGAAAGGATAGTCCGGCAGTGACAGGCCCTTTTCCCGGGACAGCTGGGTCCATTTGTCATGGGTCGCAGCGATGGCAAAAGATGTTGGAGAAGTCAAAGGTCCCCAGTCTGTTGTAGTAAAAGCAATTCCCTCTTCAAAAGCATCAGGACCTCCGGCTGTTGGTTCAACCCGGAAAAAGTTATCATAAACAGTTAAACCCAACAGCAGCACCAGCAAAAACACCAGCGGAATCAAGCGGCGCGCCTCGACAATAAAAAATCTACTGGCCTTTTTCTTCATCACTTTCCCCCCTGCAAAACGATCTTCTTTTCATGATCATATGCAGGGCAATAAGGGATTATTCCTGGACAACTTGTTAAAACTGCTTTGGGATATCTACCCGTCTACCCAGGATATAGCCCGGGAAAGAGCTTTCCAGCTTCACCTGGCAGATTTCTCCTCTAACTGCCGTTGAACAGGGGGAGTGGACGCGAAGGTAATTAGGAGTCAGGCCGGTCCAGGTAGGCTGATCACCCTTCTTCCCGGACTGCCCGGAGCATGATGCCTGCTGGACCTGAGCTTCCAGCAGCACAGGCATTTCCCGGCTCAAAAACTGTTCCTGGTATTTTTGCGCCAGTTCTTCACCCAGGGCCATCATTTCCTTGCTGCGTCTATCCTTGTCCTGGGGGGAAACCTGGGGTTTCAGTGCAGCAGCCGGAGTCCCATGGCGTGGTGAAAATTTAAACACATGCAGGTGGCTAAACCCGCATTTTTTCACGAATTTATAGGAATTTTGAAAGTTGCTCTCCTCTTCACCTGGAAAGCCCACGATAATATCCGTGCTGACAGCCAGATCTTCAATCTCCGCCCGTAAATATTGGAGCAGGTAATGAAACAGCAATGTATCATAAGGACGTTTCATAGCTTCCAGCACCTGGTCATCCCCGCTCTGCAGGGGAACATGCAGGTGTGGACAAATCCGGGAATCTGAACTGATTACCTGGACCAGCTGCGAGGAAATATCTGCTGGCTCAATGGAACTTAAGCGAATACGTTCCAGCTCAATACCGGCTGTCTGTTCCAAAAGATCTGCCAGGGTAAGGGGAGGCTCCAGGTCAACCCCATAAAGACCCAGGTGGACCCCGGTTAAAACGACTTCCCGGTATCCTGCCCGGCTGATTTCCTGGAGGTAATGAAGGGCCCGTTCTGGAGGCAGGCTGCGCAGAGGCCCCCGGGCTAAGGGTACGACACAGTAACTGCATAAGCGGTCACAACCATCCTGTATCTTTAAAAACGCACGGGTCCTGCCCTGCTGGGGTTGCCAGGGTATTTCCTCAAAATTGAGGTGCTTTGCCGCAGAGGAAATATGCTTGCGGGAGATCGTTTTCCCGGACAGCGAATCTTTTACCAACCCGGGCAATTGCAAACGGTCGGCAGTACCCAGGATCAGATCTGCTTCCTCCAGCGCTGAAACTTCATCGGGTTGAACCTGGGGATAACAACCGGTTACAGCGACCAGTGCTGCCGGGTTTTTCTTTTTGGCACGGCGGATTGCCTGGCGAGATTTGCGATCGGCCTGATGGGTTACCGTGCAGGTATTAAAAACATAGACATCTGCTTTCTCGCTGAAATCTACCGGCTCAAATCCTTCCTGCTGAAATTGACCTTTTAAGGCTTCGGTTTCATAATAGTTTACTTTGCAACCCAGTGTATGAAAAGCAACCTTCCACGCCAAGCAACCACCTCCCGCAGTTTTCCACTTGAGTCCTGCCGATGCAGGTCGTCTTTATGCCATATCCCCCCAAAAGCCCATGAGCACAGAAAGAACGGCCACCGGGGCTGTCTCCGCCCTTAAAATGCGGGGGCCCAAGGTCACCGTTGAAATAGAAGAAAGCTCCTGGAGCCTTGCCATTTCTTCCCGGGAAATGCCCCCTTCCGGGCCGGTGACGATAGAAGTGGCCTGGGGAGGAGAAGAATATTGTTTTAACAAAGCTCCCAGCGTCCTTTCCTTTTCTTCCTCCCAGGGCACAATAGTTAGCTCTTCTTTTTCCAACAAAAGCAGGGCCTCCTGAAATCTATGGGGCACTGCAATCGCCGGGATACGGCTGCGGCGGCTTTGGGATGCCGCAGCAAGGGCAATATTGCGCCAGCGCCGGGCCTTCTTTTCCCACTTGGCAGCAGATGCATTAACAACAGTCCGCTCATTAATCACGGGGACAATCTGGCTGCAGCCCAGCTCCACACACTGGCGCACTACTGTATCTATTTTATCACTTTTCGTAATCCCTAAAAAGAGACGTACTTCCAGGTTCGGTTCAGGAGAACTTTTTACCTCGCCTAGTAACTCCACCCTGGCTTTGTCCTCCTGCAGCTGCTCCAGGCGCCCGTAGAAAGCTCTGCCCAGGCCGTCGGAAAGGACCAGGGCATCTCCCTGTTTCAACCTGAGTGCCTTCACATGGCGCACATTTTCCCGGTCCAGGTATACCGGGCTGGAATCAAGGGACTCTGGTGCGACAAAAAACCAGGACGACATGAACCATCACTCCAATAAAAATACCAGGACAGGTTGCAAAGCTGCCGGACATCAGACAGCAACCCGCCTGGTAATATAATAATTGCCGGGGCAGATATCAACCTGGAGTGCTTTACCCGGCAGCATTCGTTATTTTCCTCCAAACGCATTTTTCATCCGGTCGAAGAAACTTTTTTCCTTTTGACCGGTAATTTCACCGCCACCTTCGTGGGCAAATTCCTGTAAGATCTTCTTCTGCTGGGAATTTAGCTTGCGGGGGACTTCCACTTTCACCTTAACAATTAAGTCCCCTTTCCCCCTGCCACGCAAACTGGGTATTCCCTGGCCTTTGATGGTAAACTCGGTTTCCGGCTGTGTCCCTTCGGGAATACGCAGGTCGGTCTTGCCATTAATGGTCGGCACTTCGATTTCATTGCCCAAAGCTGCATCGACAAAGCTGATGGGCACTTCACATACCAGGTGGTTGCCATGCCGCTGAAAAAAGTCATGAGGTTGGACATGAATAAAAACATAGAGGTCACCCGGTGGTCCGCCACGGCTTCCCGCTTCGCCTTCACCGGCGACCCTCAGCTTGGAGCCGTCGTCCACCCCGGGCGGAATCTTGATTTCTATGTTTTTTTCCATCCTGACCTGGCCCTGGCCGCGGCATTCAGGGCATTTATCTTTAATCACTCGCCCTTCCCCGCGGCAGTTTTCACAGGTGCGAACACTCACGAAACGGCCATAAGATGTGTTTCGCACCACCTGTTGCTGGCCCGAACCGCCGCAAGCGTTACAGGTCTCTGCACTGGTTCCTTCCTTGGCCCCGCTTCCATCACACCGGGCACAGCTTTCCGAACGGGGGATGGTGATGGTGGTATCTTTTCCATAAACCACCTCTTCCAGGGTAATTTCCAAATCATAGCGCAGATCGGCACCACGCCGGGGTGCCGTTGAAGAACGTCGGCGACCGCCCGAGGAAAAACCACCACCAAAAAAAGCTTCAAAAATATCTTCAACGCCGGAAGCAAAATCCCCAAAGCCCCCGAACCCTCCAGGGCCGCCGTTAAAGCCCTGGAATGCTTCTTCTTCATGCCCGAAACGGTCATAACGTGCCCGTTTATTGGGATCGCTTAAAACATCATATGCTTCCTTTACTTCCTTGAATTTCATTTCCGATTCCTTATCTCCAGGATTGGCATCGGGATGATATTCCCGGGCCAACCTTCGATATGCCTTTTTTACTTCTTCCTGGCCGGCATTTTGACTCAATCCCAGGACCTCGTAATAACACCTCTTGGCCATAACTAATTCGCCCCTTTAAAACTTGGCTTACAAGCTTTTATGACTACAATAAATAAAAAAGTCATGCTGGCCAAGGGGATATCCCCTGGCCAGCTAATGAAAGACAGGACAGCATTTACTCTCCTGTTATACTTTTATTTTTTCTCTTCTTCATCATCATCGACAACCTCATAGTCTGCATCGACTACATCTTCCTGGCTGCCGGCACCGGTTCCCTGTCCTGCTTGCTGTTCACCCGGCTCCCCGTCCATCGAGGCACCACCTGCAGCCTGTTGCTGATCCTTTTGCACCTGCTCATAAAGCTGGGAAGAAATCTCATGCAGCTCGCTGCTAAGCTGTTCGGAAGCTGACTTGATTCGATCAATATCCTCTCCATCTTTGGCTTCCCTTAATTCCTGGATACGAGCTTCAATCTGTTCTTTTTTATCGCTTTCGATTTTCTCACCCAGGTCGTTCAGGGTCTTCTCCGTGGAGTAAATCAGCGAGTCGGCCTGGTTCCTGGATTCCGCCAGTTCTTTGCGCTTGGCGTCTTCTTCGGCATATTTTTGGGCTTCCTCGACCATTTGATCAATATCCTCATTGTTAAGTCCGGAGGACGCCGTGATGGTTACTTTTTGTTCTTTCCCCGTGCCCAGGTCTTTGGCGGACACATTGACAATGCCATTGGCATCGATATCGAAAGAAACTTCAATCTGCGGAACCCCCCGGGGTGCCGGCGGGATCCCGTCCAGCATGAATCGTCCCAGCGTCTTGTTGTCCGCCGCCATGGGCCGTTCACCCTGCAGCACATGGATTTCCACACTTGTCTGATTATCCGCTGCAGTGGAGAAGATCTGTTTTTTTGATGTGGGTATGGTGGTATTGCGCTCGATAATCTTGGTAAAAACCCCGCCCAGGGTTTCAATGCCCAGGGAAAGAGGTGTTACGTCCAGGAGCAGGACATCTTTTACGTCACCGGAGAGCACTCCAGCTTGAATGGCCGCTCCCAGGGCCACAACTTCATCGGGATTTACACCTTTGTGAGGATCTTTGCCCAGCATATCCTTAATTACTTTCTGCACCAGCGGAATACGAGTCGAGCCACCCACCAGGATGATCTTATCGATTTCCTTCGGCTCCAGCCCCGAATCTGAAAGGGCCTGTTTCATCGGGTTAACCGTTTTGTCAACCAGGTCGGAAATCAGTTCCTCAAATTTAGCCCTGGTCAAGGTAATATCCAGGTGCTTGGGGCCATCGGAAGTAGCCGTGATGAAAGGTAAGTTGACATTGGCACTTGTAACACTGGAAAGCTCTATTTTGGCCTTTTCCGCCGCATCCTTCAAGCGTTGCAGGGCCATGCGATCCTGGCTTAAGTCAACGCCCGTTTCCTTTTTAAATTCAGAAACCAGGTGCTCAACAATACGATCGTCGAAGTCATCACCACCCAGGCGGTTGTTACCACTGGTGGCCTTCACTTCAAATACGCCTTCTCCCAGTTCCAGGATGGAAACATCAAAGGTGCCACCACCCAGGTCGTATACCAGGATTGTCTGGTCTTCCCCTTTGTCCAGTCCATAGGCCAGGGAAGCGGCTGTAGGTTCGTTGATAATCCTCAATACTTCCAGGCCGGCAATTTTGCCCGCATCTTTGGTAGCCTGACGCTGGCTGTCGGTAAAGTAGGCCGGAACGGTGATAACAGCCTGTTCCACCTTGTCACCCAGGTAGCTTTCTGCATCGGCTTTCAGCTTCTGCAAAATCATCGCCGATATTTCCTGGGGCGTCAAATCTTTCCCGTCAATATTGACCTTATAGTCCGTTCCCATTTCCCGTTTGATGGAAGCAATTGTCCGATCAGAGTTGGTTACGGCCTGGCGCTTTGCCACCTGGCCGACTATTCGTTCTCCTTCTTTACTAAAAGCGACCACGGAAGGTGTTACACGGCTACCTTCCGCATTTGAAATTATCTCCGGCTCCCCACCTTCAAGAACAGCCATCGCAGAGTTTGTTGTTCCCAAGTCAATTCCTATTACTTTTGACATAGTTATTCCTCCTTTGAAAATTCATTTAATCAATCTTAATCAATCTGCATCAAACGCAGTGTATTCAATCTTAAATCATGATATAATCATGATACAACCTTCGGGGTAAAAACAAGCAGCCCGGTTACTCCGATTCCGGCTTTTTTCCGGATGATTCATCAGAAGACACTTTCACCATGCTGGCTCGCAGCACTTTATCCTTCATTTTGTACCCTTTTTGCAGTTCATCCAGGACTGTGTTGGGAGGATGTTCACTGCTATCCTCGACCATAACTGCTTCATGACAGTTGGGGTCAAAGGGCTCGCCCGGGCATTCTATGGGCGTAACCCCTTCCTTTTCCAGTATCTCTTTAAACTGCCTTGTAACCATCTGCACACCTTCCCGAATATCTTCCGAGTTTTCCCCGGAAGTCTGGCAGGCCCTTTCCAGGTTGTCAATAACCGGGAGGAGACGTTGGATCAGGTTGAAATTGGCCTGTTTTTCCAGTTCTTCTTTTTCCACACGGGTCCGCTTCCGGTAGTTGTCAAAATCTGCCTGTAGGCGCACCAGCCTATTCATCAATTCTTCCTTTTCCTGTTCAAGTTGGTTCACTTTCTGCTGCAGTGAATCTGGATCTTCGGACTTTGGACCTGTTTCATTACCTGATGGAGGAAACCCTTCAGCTGGTTCAACTGGTTCAGAAATGTTATCTTGCCCTAATTCGTTATTTTCCCTGTCATTACCTTCCTGCTGGTTGCTTGAATTATGCTCCTGATTGTTTCCATAAAAAAAGTATTCTGCCTCTGCCAAGAAATTCACCCCTTTCACTGGAGTTTAATGATTATAAACTTAGATTCTCTGCAGGTGGTTGATGATCTGCTGCAGTACGGCAATGGTCCTGGAATAATCCATACGGGTAGGCCCTAAAACCCCGATGGTACCTACGACTTCCTTGCCCAAGCAGTACGTTGCTATCACCAAACTGCATTCCTGGACTTCTTCCAGTATATTTTCACTGCCAATACGGACAGTAATTCCCTCGACACCTGCAACAGGCCTGGACAATAAACTCGCCAGTAGTGAATTTTGCTCAAAAAGAGATAGCAAAGCCTTTACTTTTTCAATATCCCCAAATTCAGGCTGACTTAATATATTTGTCGTTCCTCCTAAAAAAACCCTTCTTTCATCTTCTGCCAGACTTTCTTCCAGGAGGGTGAAGGTATCTTCCAGGAACCGGATATGATGATAAAGGTCCCTGCGCAGTTCGCTGATCAGCCTGGAGGTGATTTTATCAATGGTTAAGCCTTCCAGCCGCTGATTTAAATAAGAAACAATCCTGTTCAATTCCCCGGAAGAAAGCATTTGGGGAAGAGTAATCACCTTGTTTTTGACAAAACCCGTATCTGCTACCAGGACCAGCAAGGCCCTCTGGCTGTCTAGGGGCATAATCTGTAATTTTTTAAAAGCACTTTTCTTTAATTGAGGGCCCAGGACCAATGTTGTATAATTTGTTAGTGAAGACAACAGGTTAGATGTATACTTGATGATTTCTTCAATTTCCCTTAGTTTTTCATATTCAAAAACCTGGTTAATCACGTTTTGTTCTTTTTCTTCCAGATCCGCTGACTCCATGAGGTTGTCAACATAGTAGCGGTACCCTTTCTGTGTCGGCACCCTACCGGCAGATGTGTGAGGTTGGAGTAAAAAACCCATTTCTTCCAGGTCTGCCATGTCGTTACGGATGGTTGCCGGGCTTAAACCAACCTGATAGCGCCTGGCAATTGTCCTGGAACCTACCGGCTGAGCCATCTTGATATAATCAGTCACAACTGCCTGCAAAATATCTTTTTTGCGCTCGCTCAACCCCATGTTTTTACCCCCTTGCATAAATTAGCACTCTAACATTGAGAGTGCTAACCGTCTTTATTTAAGATAACATCGGGACTTTAATTTGTCAAGTTTTAACTCTAAAAATCAGGGATAAAAATAACCTGGTTATTCGTTACTGAATAAGGGCACAGGTAATACAGGAAAGAAACCTGGCTCAGGATACTTTGACCTTTTTGATCGCCTCTGCTACCTCCAGCGGTGAGCTAAAACGATGGTAAGGATCCCTGGCCATTAAGCGCAGAATAATATCTTCCAGTTCGAAAGGAATGGTTGGGTTTAACTCCCTCAAAGAGGGAAGGGACCTGGAGCGGTGAAATGAAAGCAGCGCCTTTAAAGTTGGCTCCCGGAAAGGGAGAAAGCCTGTCACAAGCTCAAAAAAGATTACTCCCAGGGAAAACAGGTCAGCGCGGTGGTCCACACCATGCATCACCATTTCAATGTTATCTCCGCCGGATTGCAACTTACCCCAAAGGCCATTAAGCATTCCTTTCACATCAAAGCGCTCAGGTGCCGCATAAAGGAAAGAACGCAAAAAGCCCGGGTGCTGCTTTAAAAATTTCGAGTTAAAAACCTTGGTTCCTTCAACGGCCCATAAATAATCAAAATCTGTAATTTTTAAATAACTCCCTGGAGTTAAAAAGATGTTTTCCGTTTTCAGGTTGCCATGGGAAATATCCCTTTTCTGCCGGTAAAGATCGTTTAAGGCATAGCAAAGCTGCAGCATCATGCCGGCCGCGCCTGTAATAGGTAACGGGGCCCAGCGCCTGATATAATCCTGAAGCGTATGACCCTTCAAGTACTCCATGGAATAAAAAAAGTTCCCGTTGTAATAGCATTCCTCGTAAACATGCACGATCCGGGGGCTGTTCAAGTCACGCCAGGACCTGAGCTGTCCCTGAATGCGGCGGAGTGTGGCCGGATCTTTTAGAAAAAGTGAAGATAGCTGTTTAATCACCACATTGTGTCCCAGGTACCTGTCCCTGCTCAGCCAAACCTGGCCTGATGGGCCGCTTCCCAGGACTTCCATGGCCTCGTATTTCCTCCAGAAACCAGGACCCATACTCCGCTTCCTGATATCCTTCCAGAGGAAGTAATTGGGTTCCTGGTTTTTCAACTGCTCCTGCCAGTATTCTGACTGCCCCGGGCTCTGCCCTTTCCAGTTTGCTGCCAGGGACTCAGAGAGTTCAAGATATTCCCAGCCCAGGTTGGATCGTTTCTTGTCAGGAATTTTAGTGACCAGGTTCGTGGCCTTGGACAGATCTCCTTCCTGCAAGGCCAGGCGTGCCCTGATCACCAGGGCTTTCCAGTAGTAAGGGCTGTTCTCCGGCACTTTCCTCAGGTAATAACGGGCTTCCTCAACAAAATCCTCTTCCTCTTTAAGCAAGCCTAGAAAATAATACTGGGCATAAAATTGCTCCCCATCTTCTTCAAAGTTGTTTCCATACAGCAGTTCCTCGGCACGGGGCAGATCATTCAAGATGATGGAAAGGTAGGCCAAGTCCAGGGCGGCCCATCCGTCAGGATTTAAGCTGCGTGCAGTTTCCATGTACCTGCGTGCTTCACTAAACATCCCCATACGCTGGTAAAGCCGTCCAATCCGCAGGGGGATGTCCGCATCTTCAGCATCCAGTGCTCTCATGTGAAGGTAGAAGCGAATCCGATCCAGGTCGGTTTTGCAGTAATTCATCGCCTCCCGGTACAGGAAAAGAGCGTCTTCTTTTCTCTCCGGCTGCACGGCCAGAATTCGCCCAATATTTTCATAGACTTCCAGGTCTTCAGGATCCACCTGTTGGGCCATGCGGTAATACTTTTCTGCTTCCGGAAGCGCACCATAGCCCAAGGTATAGTTCATCCGGGCAATTTTTTTTAGCAAATGCTGATCTTCAGGATAATACGCCAGAACATCCATATAAAAATTCAGGGCTGCCTTGGAATCTCCTTTTTGAAACAGACAGTCACCAATATTGACCATCAACCGGTAAAAAACCCGGGCGACCAGGGGGTAAACATATTCCGGGGACACAGTCTTGCGATAAAACTCCTTCAGCAGGGAACTGATGGTATGACAGGTTTTTCTTACCCCATCATACTGGCCCTGTTTCAGTTGAATGTCACCAGTCCGGACCAAATCGGACATCCGCTTCTGCACGGGGGTAAACCGATCAGCCAGCATGGCCATTTTTGTGCTCTTTTTTTGGGTTTCGTCCGCAGCTAGATAGATGGCAAATTCAATCCCAAACAGTGCGCTGAGGGATCCCGCCAGGAGGGAAGCTATAGAAAATTGAGTTGTATTGCGAGAATCAGATTTTTTCTTTTTATTCATGGGTCGATCTCCTTACCAACCACTGCATTTACGGTATCATGCCGTAATCCGGGTCAAATAAATAAAAGGGCTTATCTAGGTATATATCGGCATTGAACTGCCTTGTTTTTATCGTTTTTCAGAAAAAGGATGAAATTTTAGTGGTCCTCACCCAGCTGTAAAACAGCCATAAAAGCTTCCTGCGGGATGGTGACCCGTCCCACCTGCTTCATGCGCTTTTTCCCTGTTTTTTGCTTTTCCAGCAGTTTTCTCTTCCGTGTTACATCGCCGCCATAGAGGCTTTCCGTAACATTTTTGCGCAGCGCTTTGATCGTTTCCCGGGCAATAGGTTTGTTGCCGATAACCGCCTGGATGGCGATATCAAACATGTGCCGCTGGATTACATCTCTTAGCCGTTGAATCACTTCCCTGCCCCGGTAGTAGGCTTTTTCCCGGTGAGCAATAAAAGAAAGTGCATCCACCGGTTCATTGTTGACATGAATATCCACTTTGACCAAGTCCGATGGCCGGTACCCTTCGTACTGGTAGTCAAAGGAAGCATACCCGCGGGTGCGCGACTTTAGCTGGTCATAGAAATCGTAAATGATCTCGCCCAGGGGCAGATAATAGATTAGCAGGACACGGTCGGTGGACAAGTACTGCATGTCCTTGTATTCTCCGCGCTTTTCCTGGCATAACTCCATCACCGGCCCAATGTACTCCTGGGGCATCATGAACGTGCCTTCAATATAGGGCTCGGCAATTCGTTCGATATCCCCGGCAGAAGGCATATTTGAAGGGTTTTCAATCTGCTTTTTCTCCCCCTTGCGCGTGATAACTTCATAGATAACATTGGGGGCAGTCGTAATTAGTTCCAGGTCATATTCCCGCTCCAGCCGCTCCCGGACAATTTCCATGTGCAAAAGCCCCAAAAAACCGCACCGAAAGCCGAATCCCAAAGCGGAAGAATTTTCGGGTTCAAAAAACAGGGAGGAATCATTGAGTTGAAGCCGTTCCAGGCCATCCCGCAGGTCCACATAGCGATCGTTATCCACAGGATAGAGCCCACAGAAAACCACGGGATTCATGGGATCGTAGCCGGGCAAAGGTTTAGGAGCCGGTTGACTCGAAGATGTTATGGTATCACCGACACGGGAATCTTTGACGCTTTTTACCCCGGCCACCACGTAGCCCACCTGCCCGGGGTAAATGCTTTCCTGGGGGGCCATGGCCGGGCGAAACACCCCGACTTCCGCAACTTCAAAGCGTTTCCCGCTATGCATCATGGCAATTTCCATCCCCTTGGAGATAACCCCCTCCCTGATCCGGACATAGGTAATGACCCCCCGGTAGGGATCATAATGGGAATCAAAAATCAGGGCCCTAAGTGGGTCCTGCTCAGAGCCTGATGGGGGTGGCACGCGGTCAACGATCGCCTGTAAAACCTTCTCGATACCCATTCCGTCCTTGGCGGAGATCATCAGCGCTTCCTCCCCGTCTATGCCCAGGAGGTTTTCCAGGTCTTTTTTCACCTGCTCCGGGTCGGCATTGGGAAGGTCAATCTTGTTGATCACCGGGATTATTTCCAGGTTGTGCTCCAGGGCCAGATAGACATTGGCCAAGGTTTGTGCCTCAATTCCCTGGGCTGCATCGACAACCAAAAGTGCCCCTTCACAAGCCGCCATACTCCTGGAAACCTCGTAGGTAAAGTCTACGTGGCCGGGGGTGTCAATCAGGTTTAACATATAGCGCCGTCCACCGGTATCATAGAAAAGTCGCACGGCCTGCATCTTTATAGTGATTCCCCGCTCCCTCTCCAGGTCCATAGAGTCCAGGTACTGCTCTTTCATCTCCCGCTCAGTAACGGAATGGGTGCTTTCCAGGATCCGGTCGGCCAGGGTTGATTTACCATGATCAATGTGGGCAATAATGGAAAAGTTTCGGATGTCCCTTTGTTTCAAAAAATAAACTCCTCTCCAGCAACTGTTTTTAGTTGTTAACTAAAAAAATTATATCATCCGGGCTTAAGGGTGACAAGCCAGCTTTTGAAGGAATCCACCAGAGTATTAAATACAGCACTATACTGCCTGCAGGGAAGTACAAAATTCCTGGCAGCAAAGGTAATCACCAGCTCCCCCTTATCCCTGGCCAAAGCAAACCCTGTGCCGGCCACCCGGGAACAATAGTTCTTATATTTTCTGCTCCACCATGTTCAAGTCTCGATAAGGCACACTCGAAAAAAAACAGACCCAGCATATATCTGGCCAGCGATTTGTTCAACAAAAACATCACCTCTACAATCCGCCAGCCTTGCCGCTCTGGGCCTGGATTATGCATTATGTGACAAAATGAAAACGGGGATCAGGAAAAAGCTTCGGAAATTACCTCCGCCAGGTAGGGAATGGTTTTACGCACCTCCTGGAGGGTGTTTTCATGCCCACCCACTTCTACAATCAGACTGCGCTCGTGAAGATGCTGGTTGTAGGCATAATTTTGCTTTCTAACCCCACGTGACAGGCCGGGATAGCGTTCATCCACCACCTGCTGGAGAAAGAGGGCAAAGCGCATATTCAAGCTCCACTGCTTATGGCGGGTGCCAACGACGAACAAAAGCCGTCCTGCCGGTTTTCCTTCTATCTCCATAGTGGTTACAGAGCGCGGCACGCCATCACGGTGCAGGTCTAAAACAACCTCCACCTGGGGATTTTCTGCCAGTATTTCCTCTATCCGGGGCAAGGCATTGGCATACCCTTTGCTCCGGGGCAAATCAAAAATTTCGGTATTATGCAGGACAGGAATTCCGTAATCATCCTCCAGGATACCAGCCAGCTTTTTCCCCAAAACAACCACGGTTTTGTCCATGTTTTTGCTAAAAGCTGTTCCTGTCTCCGGGACAAAAGACTCTGTTGAATGGGTGTGGTAAATTAATACTTTCGGAGGTTGACCGGCAACCTGGTCTGAAGCGGCAGGAGCCGTTTCCTGCCTCTGCTGCAAATGCATGGACCCATCTGATTCTGACACCCCGGGCGTATGGGTTCCCAGAGGCTCCGGTTTCACTTCTTCCTCATTTTGTATTTCTACCTGGTGCTCCTGTGGGGACCCTTCCGGCACCTGGTTTTCTGCCGGCAACTCATCCTTTGCAGGAAAACCCGGCTCCAACTCTCCTAAACCTGTAAATTCCTGGTTGATCAGGTGCCGGGAATAATCCTGGGCCAAAACCGACAAGACCGAAGAAAAAGGTTGTGCCTCCGACCTGGCTTCAGGTGCCATTATTTCCCCACCTGGGACAGGCAAGGACTGTTCGAGAAAGGCATAATAGCTTAACCCGGGCAGGAACCAGGGAGAAAGGGCGGGAGCAAGGGCAGGGAAGACAAAGGCAAGAAAAAAAGACAGGGCAACAATTAAGGCCATGGCCGTTCGGGCAGAAGCAGGTGAGTATTTTTGTTTCCGGGAAGCGCGCCAGCGAAGGCCTTCATATTCTTTCGGATTGTAAGACATAAGAAACCCCCTCTTTCATACCTCTGTTATGCTTATGAAAAAAGGGGGATAAAAATTCTTTTTTGTTTTACCAGGCATGCTAGTTGGAAGCAGCTTTTTCCTTGTAATCTTTAATGGCGTTTTGCAGAGCATCGGCGGCCAGGTTGGAGCAGTGAAGTTTTGCTTCCGGCAGACCGTCAAGCTCATCCGCAACCTGTTTGTTTGTAATCGCTTCTGCTTCTTCCAGTGTTTTTCCCTTCACCAGCTCTGTCAACACACTGCTGCTGGCAATGGCCGCTCCACATCCAAAGGTTAAAAACTTAATATCCTCAATTACATCATCTTTGACCTGAATATAGATCTTCATGATGTCCCCGCATTTCATGTTACCCACTTCTCCAACTCCACTGGGGTTGTCCATTTCACCTACATTGCGAGGATTTTGAAAATGATCCATTACTTTTTCATTGTACATGTTCTTCCCCTCCCCCGGTATTTTAGCATTAAATCATTTATCTCTGCAACTACTTCTTAAAAACGGAAGACATTTTTCTGAGCCTCTCGACAGTTTCCTGGAACACCTCGACAACGTAATCGATTTGCTCTTCTGTGTTGCTTTCCCCCAGGGTTAAACGCAGGGACCCATGGGCTGTCTGGTGATCCAGGCCCAGGGCCATCAGCACGTGAGAAGGTTCCAGAGCCCCGGATGTGCAGGCAGAACCACTGGAAGCAGCAATTCCTTTCAAATCCAGGCTTAAAAGAAGAGACTCTCCCTCAACATAAAGGGTGCTGACGTTTACGTTCCCCGGCAGGCGTTCAGTGGGATGGCCGTTTAAAATTACCTCGTCTATTTCCAGTAAACCCGAAATCAACTTATCTCGCAACCTGGTCAACTTTTGTTTTTTCTCCTCAATGTTTTGACAGGCCAACTCAATAGCCCGACCCAATCCCACGATACCAGACAGATTTTCAGTTCCTGGCCGCAGCTTTTTCTCCTGGCCTCCGCCAAAAATCAGCTGCTTGATAGGGGTTTTATTCCGTACGTAAAGGGCCCCTACCCCTTTGGGGCCGTAAAACTTGTGGGCCGAAAGGGACAGCATATCAATCGGCTGCTCCTTCAAGTTAAAAGGCATATGCCCTATGGCCTGCACCGCATCAGTATGGAAGTAGACCCCACTTTCCCGGCAGATGTGCCCCAGCTCCTCCACAGGCTGAAGGGTTCCGATCTCGTTATTGGCTGTCATAATGGAAACGAGAATGGTCTGGTCCGTTAGCGCATTTTTCAGGTCCTCGGGATCAACCCTGCCGTACTTATCCACGGGAAGGAAGGTGACTTCGAAGCCATTTTCTCCCAGGTAGTGTGCGGCGTCCAGGACAGCATGGTGTTCAACAGAGCTGGTGATAATATGACGCCCCTTGGAAGCTTTAGCTTTGGCCGCTCCCTGGACAGCCAGGTTGTTGGCTTCAGTCCCTCCTGAGGTAAAAATAATTTCTCCCGGATCTGCCCCCAGAGCTTCTGCCACTTTTTGGCGGGCCTGATCCAGCCCCTGCTTTGATTCCCTTCCATATAAATGCAGGCTTGATGGATTGCCAAAATAGTTTTTAAAGTAAGGCAGCATTGCTTCCAGGACTTCTTCTTTCATGGGAGTGGTTGCACCGTGATCCAGGTAAATTCTTTCCACGGTAGAGCCTCCTTTCAGTTCTAACCAAATCCATGGTGGTTTTTTTGATCTTTGGTATTCGGTGACACTTATGATGTGGCACTCATGGTAGAGGCAGGATTAGCATTCCCGCCATCCAGGTAAATATCAATAAGCTTAACTTCTCCAGTTTAACATGTCATAAAGGGTAATGTTATCCAAAACCTCGTTTATTCTGTCCCTTAATTGTTCCCACACATTGCGCACCAGGCATTCTTCAGTCCGCCCACATAGACATTCATCTCCACCTGCCTCTTCAGAGACACAATCCACCGGTGCAATAGGTCCTTCCAGGGCACGAATAATATCCCCAACGCAGATCTTATCCGGCGGCAAGGCCAGTGTATATCCTCCCCGCGCTCCCCGGACACTGTTAATCAAACCGCCTTTTCTCAGCGTCGAAAAAATCTGCTCTAAAAACTGCTGGGATATATCTTCACTCAGGGCAATTTTGCTAAGAGGAACCGGCTCTTCCCGGTAGTTCAACGCCAGGCGCACCATTGCCCGGACACCATACTCCCCCCTGGCAGACAGGCGCAAATTATTTCACCTCCTGTGTTAGATCGCAGAATCCATACTAAATTACTCAGGATTATGAAAAAAATAAATGCTGCGAAGTAATTGCACCCAACCATTTCCGAGCAATCCGGTCAACTTTGTTTTTTAAGGTAACACAACCCCCTGGGTACGTCAAGAACCAATCCTGAAAAACATCAAAAAAATCCACAGCACAAAAAAAGCGTAAAACAAAACGGTATGAGCATTCTTTTAACAAAAAGCCCCTTGTGTTGAAATTACTCAGGCTGCTCAGACCAAATGAATTAACCCGGAAAACTCTCTGCAATACAGACAAATTTTCGCTCTGTCACTTGCCGTAGGCAACGGCCTTGGCAATGGCATAAGGGCCGTCGTGGGACATGGAAACCTCCACACCCTGAATGCCGCTGTCTTCAGCCCAGCGGGCCGCCGAGCCATTAAGAATAACCCGGGGTTTGCCCCTTTTTCCCGGGATTATTTCCAGCTCACACCAGCGGACAACACCTATTCCACAGCCTAACGCTTTGGCAACGGCCTCTTTTGCTGCAAATCGAGCAGCGATAGAAGGCAGCGGATTGCCTTTTTTCATGATGAGCTCTATTTCCTGGGGGGTAAAAATCTTCTTTAAAAAACGCTCCGGCCTGCGTCGATATACCCGGGCGATGCGCTTGATCCTAATCAGGTCGATACCGACCCCTTTAACCAGCAGAAAAAGGCGGCGTTTCATAGTTTTCTCCCCTCCACTTATGTTCAGTCAAACACTGCTTCCTGCAGCCATTTTTTTTCAAACAAATTATACTCGACCTTCCGCAAGAATGCAACGGTTTCCTGACTGTTTTTAGAAACCCCGGCGGGAATCCTCGGGGTCTATTGACCCCGTGAGGATGTCACCTCTTATCCCGACTTAACGGTCCAGCTGCTTTTCCAGCTCTTCCAAACCCACTGCTGGTGCTTGACAGGAATAGTTTTGGCACAGATAAACGGCAGGATGATCATCCAACGGCGTTTTATCCCGGACATATGGACACAGGTTATCCAAAAGAGGGGCGCTCTGCTCATCGCGCAGCATAAAAATCCGCCGGGGCATAAACCGCAAGGACAAGGCATGCAGCATTTTCATTGTTTCGGGGTCCTGGCGGTCGCCGGCCAGGACGACCTGCTGGACCGGGCCCAGGAACAGGTCCAGGGCGGAGAGCATCGCTGTGCAGTTAGAGGGACTCTTTTGAAGCATGCTGGAAAAGCTCTCCATCAACTGGTATGCTTTTTGCTCCAAGTGTTCGTCAGCAGTAAAATGAGCCAGCCGGATTAAGTTTCGGGCAGCGATGGAATTTCCCGAAGGAACAGCTCCGTCAAAAGCCTCCCGGGTCCGGAAAGGCAGGTCTTCCGCCCCGGCCGGCGTAAAATACAGCCCGCCTTTTGTTTCATCCCAGAACAGTTCCAGCATTTTTCGGTTCAGCTTTTCGGCTTGCTGCAAATAAACTGGTTCATGCACCGTTTCAAAAAGATCCAGCAGCCCTTCCACCAGGAAGGCATAATCTTCCAGGAAACCTGGCACAGCCGCCTCACCGTCCCGGTAACGGTGCAACAAAGTCCCGTCTTCAGCCTGCATTTCCTGGAGGATAAAATCGGCAGCCCGGCGGGCCTGACTGGCATAAATGTCATTTTTTAAAGCCCGGGCGCCTGCTGCCAGGGCACCGATCATGAGTCCGTTCCAGGAGACCAGGATTTTATCATCCATGGAAGGCCGTTCCCGCTGGGAGCGGGCCTGCAGCAGCGTCTGGCGGGATTCTTCCAGCAGGAAATGCCATTGGCGGGGCTTAAGATCGTGTTGTTCCAAAAACTGTGTCTCCGGCACAGGAACATGCAGCACGTTGGTTTCTTTTTCAAAATTTCCTTCCCGCGAAACACCGAAATAGGAGGCGATGAGTGCACCCTTCTCCGGTCCCAGCAAGTCCAGAATATCCTGGCGGGTCCAGACATAATATTTCCCTTCCACCCCTTCGCTTTCCGCATTTTCGGCAGAATAAAAACCCCCTTGGGGCGCTTCCAGTTCACCCAAAACATATGTAAATATTTTATGGGCCGTTTCCTCGAAATCTTTCCGGCCTGTGGCCAGGTAGGCCTCAACGTAGGCCCGCCCCAGGGTGGCCTGGTCATAGAGCATCTTCTCAAAGTGGGGAACCAGCCATTTTTCGTCGACGGAGTAGCGGTGAAAACCGTAGCCCAGGTGGTCCTGGATACCGCCGCGCTGCATGCAGTCCAGGCTGTGACAGGCCATCTCCAGCGCCTCCTGGTCCCCGCTGCGTTCCCACCAGCGCAGCAGAAAGGCAAAGACATGGGGCATGGGGAACTTGGGAGCGCTTCCCAGCCCCCCGTGCTCTTCATCATACTGGTCTTTCAGTTCATCTGCAGCGGTCTTTAAAATCTCTTCTCCCAGGTCTGCCGGTTCTGCCTGAACCTCCTGCTCCCACTTTTTCAGAGCCCGAAGCATTTCCGCTCCCTTGTATTCCAACTGGTCCCGGTCCTGGGCCCAGATCTCGCAGATATTATGCAGGATTTCTTGTAACCCCGGCATATTATACTTGCGCTCCTTGGGGAAGTAGGTGCCGGCAAAAAAAGGCACCTTTTCCGGTGTCATGACAACAGTCAGGGGCCAGCCAGCCTGGCCGGTCAATGCCTGGCATACTTTCATGTAAAATGCATCGACGTCGGGGCGCTCCTCCCGGTCCACTTTCACGGGAACAAAGCCCTGGTTTAGCAATTCTGCAACCAATTTGTCCTCGAATGACTCTCTCGCCATGTTATGGCACCAGTGGCAGGTCGAGTATCCAACGCTCAAAAAAACTGGTTTATTTTCCCTTTCTGCTACCTCAAAAGCCTCATCACCCCAGGGGTACCAGTCCACCGGGTTGTAGGCATGCTGCAGCAGGTAGGGGCTTTTCGCATTAATAAGCCTGTTGGGCTTATCTTCAGTTTGCATAAGGCACACCACCTTCATCAGTTTTTATTATAATGCCCTGTAATAAAAGTATCATTTTAGTCAATGTATTTGCTTCTATTATCCAATGCTCTTTATCAGTTCATTTGCTATATTAGAGCTTACAAGACGCATAACGCTTTCCTCTGCACTGCCATAGCTTAACAAATTTATATTGCCGTACCAGACTACTTTTTGATCAACAACTGCGAATTTTTGGTGTATGTTTGATTTAAAAACCAGGTTAATTCCGGAATCTTTCAATTTGTTAAAAGTGTCCTGCAAGACATCTACATCCCTATCCTTAAAATCTTCAGCAGGTCTGGTAACAAAAATTATTTTTACTTGTCGTTCAAGAGCTGTCTCAAAGTTTTGCATCATCTGCAAGCTACGTTTTGCAGTAACATATGGACTGACAATTAATATTTCTCTTGCAGCATTTGCTATATCATTAACAAATACCGGAAAGAAGTTGGCTTTATTAAAAATAAAATCGGTAGGCTCTTTAGCAATACTTTCACCTTTTGCTTTATAACCAATTGAGGAGTATCCGGAAAGTCGTTTGTGATACATCCTCTCCAACATCCTCACATGGATATCAACATAATCATAGATTTGTACTTCATCTTTGTTTTCAAACAACCTGTGCAACCTGCCCGCGTATTGCTGCAGAGTTCCTTTCCATGATATGGGCATAGCCAGAAAAAGGGTATCCAGGCGAGGTTCGTCAAATCCTTCCCCAACGAATTTTCCGGTAGCCACTATAGTTAATTGTTTATCACCGGGAGTATCGGTTATTTTCTCCAATATATCTCTCGTTTTTTTCGTGCCCATACCTCCCGTTAGAGATATGACTTCAGGAATTTTTTCACCAATCTTTTTAGCGAGCAGTTTCACATGGGCGGTCCTTTGAGTTAAAACAATACAATTTCTGCCGTCCTCATAACATTTAATTACATCGTCAATTATTTGCTGATTACGCAAATCATCATCTATGATTTCTGAATATAGATCTTGTATAAAAATATCCTTTTCTTCCTTTTCTGACGGGAGCCGGAAAGATGTAAATCTTGGAATAATATAATGTTCAAACGGCCTTTTCTCTGCCTGTTTTTTTGCATCATCCCTGTATCGTATAGGACCACATTGCATGTAAATAATCGGATGGTGTCCGTCTTTTCTGGTTGGTGTTGCTGTCAACCCATATACATATTTCGCACTTACACTTTTTAGCACTTGTTCAAAGCTAAAAGCTGAAACATGGTGACACTCATCAACAATAACCATCCCGTAATTTTTAACACAATCCTTAACCTCACCCATTCTGTTCAGTGATTGCATTATAGCAATATCAACAATCCTGGTCAGATTATTCTTTCCTGCCCCCAATTGACCTACAATGCTCTTAGATATTTTTCGTCCTCCTTTTTTCCCGCCGTCCTTTGCCGGTAAAGTCTCATTTATGGCAAGAAATTCACCCAGTCTGTTTCTCCACTGGGAAACCAAATTGACCTTATCAACTATTATAAGCGTATTTATTTTCCTTTCAGCAATTAACTTTATTGCCGCAACCGTTTTCCCAAACGCCGTTGTCCCGCATAGTATTCCGTTATCATATTTCAATAACAACTCAACAGCCAAAGGTTGCTCATCCCGCAGGTGGCCAATGAAATCAACGTCAATATTTTTTCCTCTGTTTGTTTTGTTAAGAAAGTTAACGTCTACGTCCAGGGCAGTCAATATTTCATTTAATTCGGTTTCACATCCCCTCGGCAGGCATAAATATGTATCAGTTTCATCAGAGCAAGATATGATTCTCGGCAGTCTTGTAACCGGCAAACGCATTGCTTGAGCCTTATAAAACTCAGGATTATTAAAGGCTGCCAGACGTTTAAGGTAATTTAGTGCCCGCTGGGAAATGCCCGCTTTAGAAATGAACAGCATATTTGCCCTTACTATTTCAAGATGCTTGGGGAAATCATGTGCTTGTAATTTAAGCTTTTTTGATTCCCACAGTTTTTCTTCTGCCTCATCTTCCCTTAAATCACCAAGCTCATTACCATAACACATCTGGGTTGTGAGGGTTTCAATATCATTTTCAGTCAGCTTTTGAAGGCCAGACAAGTATGCCCATTGGTCCTCATAAGGTTGACTATTTTCATCAATAAACTCACTGTTCCCATTTTCTCTTGCTTCTTTTTGTAACGGTAAGGCAATAAGGTTTCCCAAACCACCCTTGGGCATTGTATCCTGATTGGGGAAAAATCTGTCGTATGAATTAAATTTTATCTCGTGCCTTTTGCTCATGGCATAAGTAAGCAGTGCACTGCCAAATTTCCGTGCCAAAGCAGCTGAAATAGCACTTTCAAAGAAAAACCAGGCATGAGCTCCTTTACCGGAACGAGACCGTTCAACAGCTAAAGGAATGCTAAACTCAAGGCATGCTTCTCTAATAGCAGATATGTCCCTTTCCCATTCATCACCATCAAAATCAATAGCTAAAAAATAACAGGTTTCGTCAAGGCATAAAGGGTATATTCCCGCAATAAAATTTTTATAACCCCGCAAATGGTTATCTACTACATTTTCGCCTAACGGGGCATATGCTTTATTATTACATTTATTACAAGGTGTTTTTGGTTTATGGCATAATCCATGTTTCCATTCATTTAAACATACTGGTGAATATCCTGAAGTCCCCTTTTTGTGGTTTTCCCATCTTTTTGCATAAACATCATCCCGCCCCTTAAAAAGGGACATAAACAAATTGATTTTCTCGTGAGGTTCCGACATATTGTCAATATTTGAAGGCAATTCTTGCCAGGTTACTTTCTTCTTCTCATCTTTTTCAGGCTTGAATTCATCTAAAGAGGGGGCATTAGAATTGGCTCCGGGTGCCTTAAGGCAAAGTTGAGTTTTTAAATTTTCTATTTCTTTTTTAAGATTACTATTTTCCGACAGCAATGACTTGTATTTTTCAAGCAACTCATCATAATTCATAGGAGCACCTCTAAAATTAAAGCTGTCCTCTAAAAAGTTATGCTAGTTATTTAGTTTGAAAAAAATGGGAGTAAAATATAAATGTAATATTCATGTTGAGGAGTTTCAATGGCATGGAAGAACATACCGGGTCCTTTACTAAATATTTCTATCAGACCAATAATTAGGTCTTCTTTTCAAATGAGCTAAAGCAACGATAATTATTTGTTCGCCGTCAATCCCGTAGATAATGCCATAAGGAAATCGATTCATCAAGCACCGTCTCAAATCATTGTCTATTTGTTCGTACAATGCTGGAAAAGCAACAATACGCTTAACAGACTGGTTGAATTCATCAAGAAAACTATTCCCGAGCCCAACTACTTGTTCCTCATACCATAAAAAAGCTTCGTCAAGTTCCTGTTCAGCTAAAGGCAAAAAGGAAAGCTTCATGTTCTTTTATACTTTGACAATACTTCCTCATAGGGTATTGCCTTTACTTTTTCTTGTTTATAATCACTCCAACGTACTGAGGCCTCTTTAGCCCACAATTTGTCAATTTGAGGATCAGGGGATGCCATATCTCTAATTACTCTATCTACAATTTGGGCTCTGTCAGAAGGAGGTAATTTTTCTATTTGATTAACCAAATCATCAATAATTCCCATTAAGTTATATCCTCCCGGATCTTAATATCTTATTTCAATTTTACCATAAAATATGGCTTTTTGCAGCCCTTTGTATCACCGTGGTTTGCCCCAATGGAACCTTTCTCCTACAACTCATAAGCGACCTTCCATTCAGCTACCATCACAAAAATCTATCCCTTTAAACCCTCTGTAACTCCATTCTCAATGGGTCAAGAAACTTAATTGGCACCAGTGGCAAGTGGAATAACCTATGGATAGGAATATGGGTTTGTTTTCCCTGCTGGCCTGTTCAAACGCCTCATCCTTATTTTTCTTCATGATCTGGAGAAAGTGTTGAGTAGCACCTGAGCTATCTGCGCGCGGGTAGAATATAATGGCAAATGATACAAGACAGGAATCCGCCCGGCATATTCCTGAAGAAACGCTTTGCAAGTATATCCTACCCGTTTCGGGTTCATTCCACGGCTAAAGCCGTGGGCTTTCTGCTGTCTTAATCGTAAAGGCAATGGAGCTGCTTTAGTGGTCGAGCAAAACACTTGTTTTGGCAGCTTGCACAACGCTTGCGCTTGTGCTTCCTAAAAAGAATTTCTTAAATGAGCTTATCCCTCTTCTGCCCATGACAATGAGATCAACCTGCTCCTCTTCTGCTATAGAGCAAATATTGTTGGCAACATGCCCTTCAGCTATTAGGTATTTAATTTTTAGACCCCTATCCTCAAATAATTCTTCGGCTTTCTCTAATATTTCCACCGCTGCTTTTTCTGGGCTGGTATTACTCAACATTAGGGAAAGCTGCCTGGGAGAATCTCCGTACACACTATTCTCAGCGACATACATGGACGAACTTTCTTTCTTAATTACATATAAAACAATTATGTCAGCATTGTATGCCTGAGCAATTGAAATCCCCTTTTTTGCTGATTTGATCGCGTTGTCAGAACCGTCAAATGCTATGAGTATTTTTTTCATTATTCTTCCTCCTTTTCCTTAATCCTGCTTCATAATTACACTCAATGGATTTTAATTTTTCCTCCTTTCAAGTATTTAAGCATTAAGATCATGTGGGTCGGTATAAGTATTTGAGAAGATATTCGCTACTATATAGTCAATATCCTCCATTGACCTCTATAGAAGATAACAAATAAGCATTATTTTTAAAAATCGCTGATATTTGAGAAGCTTTTGATTTTTTTCTGAGAAGCTTTTTGAGAAATTGTTAAGAACCAGCGCCGGATAAAATTGGTAACTGCCCAGCCCTTATGTGATTGCCCAACACGCCGCGGAGCAAAAGTATCTTGGTAGCTTCTTTTTCCAGGACAACTGCTTTCAAACGAAGCTTATTGGAGAACAAAAAATCGAAGTCAGAACAAATATCACCCTTAAGGGTGATACCTTTTTGTGGTAGAAGCAGGTAAAATGAATCCAATTAAATACCATGAAAAGGAGGTTTAAGCAGCTTGCCAAAAAACGAAACATTTCTTAACAAAGATATACAAGTCAAGTGATTACAAGGGTAGAGGACGCTGGAAAAAGCACTTGCAGTTCAATCCTGTTTTAAAAACAGAAATAACCGGGCAAAGCAACGTAAATATTTCCAAAAGAAGATGAAACCACAGGACCAGATCAGAGCTTATAACAGCGTTGCTGCTTCTCCTGGAATGGACTGCGCTAAAAAGAAGATAAAACAGAATAACAATTCTTTTTGCTGTGCTATTTGTCCCGTGTTTTTGACTCTATCACCAACCAAAGAAACTTAAATATTATTCCTGGTTAGAAAGGACTGGTGAATTAAATGAGAAAAAAAATCTTGCTGACGGCCACGGTCATGGCCCTGGCCCTGCTTGTGGGGCTCTGCGCCGGTGTGGCGGCGGAAGCAACCAGTGATGACTATGCCTGGGTGCTGGTGGAAAAACAATACTACGATGTTCAGATGCGCTCGGATGACGAGTATTCCACTGCTGCGCTAGGTGAAAGAGAATGGTCTCACAACAACAGAAACAATTACTATAACCACAGTGAACAGCGTGTAGAACTTAAAAGAGGGGGCGTAAGAAGAAACACAAGCTTTCCCTGGCAGGATATACACACTATATACAGCTGGAATTCACCGCCAGAGGTGGTCCGAGCCGGTGGAAACATTTCCTTCACAGTGAACCTGGAGGTAATAAATAATGAACCGGGCGGGTTGTTTACCACGCTTAGTTGGATTGGACCTGATGGAGGATACAACCGGGGATTTAAGATGACTACACCGGAAGAAGCGAAAGGTGCTTATATCCTTGCCACTGGACTTCCAACAGGCGATCTGACAACTCCTTCAACATTTCGCGAATCGGATTCCACATATCTTCTTCAGGAATCCGGGACTGTTGCCTTTACGTGTAACCAGTTCCTGGGGCAAGGAAGAGAAGGGAACCCCGGGGATCAAGATAATATTGAGATCCGTGTTGGGACGAGTAACTTTTTTGTCTACGAAAATTATATTTATGAATGGAAAAGAGTAAGCACAGCAGAACCTGCACCGGAACCGGCACCAGCCCCCGACCCCGCCCCTCAGCCGGGCGCTTTCTCCGACTTAAGCCCGGACCACTGGGCCTATGATGATATCATGGAGATGGTGGAATTAGGCATTTTAAGCGGCTACCCCGACGGGACTTTCCGTCCCAACGACGTGGTAACCCGGGCCGAATTTGCCACGATTATGGTGCAGGCATTGGAGCTGCAAACAGCCAGACCAGCGTCCCCGACTTTCGCCGATGTAGGGCCAGACCACTGGGCTTTTGAAGATGTGGAGTCGGCAAGGGACTATTTAACCGGCTACGAGAACCCGCGGACTGGAGAACTTTCATTTCTACCCGGTGGGGATGCAGTCCGGGAGGATGTTGCTGTAGCTATTGTCAAAGCTCAGGGCTACGGTGACGAAACTGCCGACTTGAGCCTGCTCAACCAGTTCTCCGATCAGGGTGAAATCTCGGATGCACTGCGTGATCATGTGGCTATTGCTGTAGAGAAAGGATATATGCAGGGAACCAACATCGGCTTCGAACCTCAAAAACCCTTGACCCGCGCCGAGGCCTGCACGCTGTTACTGCGGATCATCCATGCTGAGCTGGAAAAAGTCACTTTATAGTATGAAAAACCGTGTTTTGGCGCTGTCGTCCGGACGAATGCGCCAACTCTCCGGTTAGGGGGGCGGGATGCAGGGGGACGGGCCCTCTCATTTTCCCCGCCGGGACCTTCGCTGCATTCCGGGAGCCTTTTAAGGGGACATTTCTCTGCAAGAGATTTGTCCCCTTGCTTGATGAGCTCTACCTTCCCCACAAATTCACTTACAAATAGCTCTGGGAAGATACCTGGAAAAAACAAAATATTTTGTATCTTTTGCCAAGCTGGCAGGAACAGGGACACCCTTTGTCGAATCTTTTAACAGGATCAATTTACCTTCAACGAGGTGGGAGGTGAAGTGAAATGTCTGTCAAAGATGTTTTGGAGGAGTTGGAAGTTGGCCAAACCTATACATGCGAGCAGTTGAGAAACTTTATTGCTTACAACCAGTGCGGATCTGTCATTTTCTGCAAAGAAAGCCTCATGTGTAAAGACAACCCAAAAGCAAATTTCACGGTGGAAGAAATACTGGAAGGTTATATCAGCAGGAGAAGGAATGACTACAAAAACCATTTTGATACCAAACAGAAAATTTATATTGTGTCAAGGGCAGGGTAAATAGAAGCGAAATCAAAAAAAGCTGGGCAAATTTTGCAGAACTTATTTCCCCGGGGCCATTTAAAATACAAGTATTAATTATTTATCTTGCCGGTGATACTTTTTTGTCAGGGCATAAAGCCGTCCCGCCAGGGACGGATCCCACTGGTCCGGGGAAAGTCGCCAGTCCCAGTTTCCTTCCGCCGTGCCGGGAATATTCATGCGGGCTTCTGTACCCAAACCCAGGAGATCCTGCATAGGGAAAATTACCTTGCAAGCATCACTGTGCATGGCCATTTCAATATAGTGCCAGCTCACTTCAGGCTGGTCGGCAGCTTTTTTTTCCGGGTCGATTTCCGGCTCCACGTACCTCCGGTACCAGCCCAGCATGGTATCATTATCGTGTGTCCCGGTATATAATACCGTGTTTTTTTTGTGCAGAGGAAATTCAAGCTTTTCTCCCGGTTTGCCCTTAAGAGCAAACTGCATGATCAGCATCCCAGGAAACCCAAGCCTTGTTTTCAAATCCTCCACTTCAGGAGTAATATAGCCCAGGTCTTCGGCAATAAACTCCACCGGCTCCAACTCTTCCATTACTTCCCGGAAAAAAGGTTCACCGGGCCCTTGGACCCAGCGCCCGTTTATAGCTGTCTCTTCTCCGGCGGGAATTTCCCAGTAGGCTTCAAAACCCCGGAAATGATCGATCCGGATCACATCCACCAGCCTGGACAGGAGGGCAAAGCGGTCTTTCCACCAGCGGTAGCCGTCTTCAGCCATGCTGTCCCAGCGGTAGTGGGGATTACCCCACAGCTGTCCGGTTTCACTAAAATAATCCGGGGGAACACCGGCCACTTTTTGGGGAGCGCCTTTTTCATCCAGTTGAAACAGTTCGGGGTGGCTCCAGACATCGCTGCTGTCGTGGGCCACAAAAATGGGAAGATCGCCCACGATGCGAATTCCTTTTTCCTGCGCATAGTCTTTCACGGCAGCCCACTGCTGGAAAAAAATGAACTGGAGAAACTTGTGATAAGCGATCACCCCATCCAGTTCCTGGCGATATCTTTCCAGGGTCTCGGGATCTCGAAAGGCCGCCCCATGCTCCCACTGGTCCCACGCCACTCCATTAAAATAACTTTTCAGCGCCATGAACAGGGCATAATCCTCCAACCAGCAAGCATTTTCCCGGCAAAAATCCCGGTAGTCAGCACGCTGCGGACCGCCGCGCTCTTGAAACCGGGTATAAGCCCGGGAGAAAAGTCCGGCTTTAAAAGTTTCCACTGCAGGAAAGTCAACCCGGTCCTTGGGAAAAACAGGACATTCTAAATGGAGTTCATCCAGCAGGCCGTCATGGGCCAGCTTGCGCGGGTCAATGAGCATATGGTTGCCGGCAAAAGCGGAAAAACACTGGTATGGGGAAAACCCGATACCGGGAGGGTTCAGGGGCAGGATCTGCCACAACTTCTGCCCGCTGTCCTGCAGGAAGTCGACAAAATCAAAGGCTTCATCTCCCATGTCTCCAATTCCGAAAGGCGAGGGCAGGGAAGTGGGATGCAGCAGCACACCGCTTTCCCGGAATTCCTGGTAATTTGAGCTCCAGCGGTCCTGGAGCAGAAGGCGCCCTTCCAGGGGTTTCAGGCTCAGCTCCAACCGGCCTTCCTGGAGCGGGAACGCTTTGTAATCGGCCAATACGTCCACCAGGTTCCCTTCACACCAGGGGGACAAATCCAGGGAAAGAGCAGCTGATTGTTCCATGTCCCGGTTGAATAGCACCACAGCCGTGTTATCTTTCTTGGGCTGCCCGAAAATATCCCACCCATTTTCGATAATTCTCATAAACCCATAGACAGGTCCCTCGGCATGGAGCAACTGCCAGGCGCCCGTTTGCAGGACATCGTAGTGATTGCGCAGAGCGGAAATGGTTTTATACCATTCAACCAGCTCCTGGTTTTCTTCTCCCCAAGGATAGGTCTTACGGTTTTCCGGGTCCTTTCCACCTTCCAGACCCGCTTCGTCACCGTAATAGATGCAGGGAACACCGGGAAATGTGAACTGCAACAGGGAGAAAAGTTGCTGACGCTGCAAAAGGATATCCTCTTTGTGGTGAAGGTCAAGGCTTGCAGGCAACCCCCGGCCCAGCTCCGTGCGGATCCGGGCTACGTCGTGGCTGCCGGCCAGGTTCAAAGCATTGTAAAAATGCTCTCGCGGATAGTTTTCATAAAGGCTCATCAGAGCCATGTGTGCTTCTTGTGCATCTTTTTTGCCCAGGAAAAAGTCCAGCAGGATACGGCGAAAAGGATAGTTCATTGTGGAATCCAGTTCTTCACCCAGCAGGTATTCACGCCTTTCGCTGTAACTGATCTTGTTGGAAGCATCCTCCCAGACTTCACCAATGAGTATCGAGTCAGGATCCAGTTCTTTCATCACCCGGCGCAGGTTCTTGACAAAAGCGTCGGGAAGCTCATCGACCACGTCCAAACGCCACCCTTTGGCCCCTTTACGCTGCCATTGCCGGGTAACACTGTCCTGGTCAAAGATGATGAAATCCTGGTAAGAGGGTTCCAGTTCTTCCACATTGGGCATGGTTTCGATACCCCACCAGGAATCATACTCATCCGGGTATTCGCTGAAACGGTACCAGCTGAAATAGGGGGAATGGACAGACTGGTACGCTCCCAGGGACTTATAGTTCCCTTCCCGGTTGAAATATATACTGTCGCTGCCGGTATGGCTGAAAACCCCATCCAGGATCACATGGATACCCAGGCGCCGTCCTTCGTCACACAGGGTTGCAAAAAGCTCTTCTGTCCCGTACATGGGGTCGATTTTGTGGTAGTCGCCGGTATCGTACTTGTGGTTGCTCGGGGCCTCAAAGATGGGGTTAAAGTAAATGGCTCTAATACCCAGGGATTTTAAATAAGTTAGCTTCTGCCGAACTCCCTCCAGGTTCCCACCGAAAAAATCCCAGCGGATCACATGACCTGTCTTGACGTCCCGGATGTAGACAGGGTCATTGTTCCAGTGGGCGTGGACAAGGCTGTTTTTCTTGGGAGATAAAATTGTATTTCCATGGCCATTATGGAAGCGCTCAACAAATATTTGATACACAACAGCCCCCCTGAACCAGGAAGGAGTGGTTAATCCTGGAGCATGTACAGTAACCTGAAAAGCCGGGGGGATCTCCCGGGTCAACTGCCCCGGGCCACCTGTCTGCTCCCTGTTATTACCATAATAATAGGTTCCATCTTCCCGCTGGATCACAAAGTAATACCAGAGAAGCCCGGGCAGCTCCGGGGCATAAAACTCCACGTGAAAAATTGACCCGCCGGGAAAAAGGCCGGACTGATCTTGATCAGGCAAAGCAAACCATCCAGGATCTTCTGTTCCCCCGGAAAGCTCATTCTTCCCGGGAAGAAGTTTCAGCTCCTCTACCTTCTCTTTCCCGGAACGCTCGAAAATTGCCCTCAGGGCGATGGAGCGGATCGCTGTTTCGCTGCCAGGTTCTAACCCATTATCCCCGGTTTCCGGGGTTGTTGCTGCTACGTTAGCCCGGAGCAGGAGCGCCTGTCCACAGGGAACAGCGCCAAAAGGATTGCGGTAAAACAGGTTGTGGGAGTCATGATAAAACCAGTCCATAAAAAGCCTCCTGTAAATATTCTAACCGCCACGGCCCTCGCGGACCACAACAGGGGACGAAAATGGTTTTCAAACCGCTTCCGCCTGGAGGAGGTCCGTTTTCCCTGTATCGGCGAATTTGTCAAGCGGCTAAAAGCGCTTGGCGAAGTGAAAGCTGGGAGCCGGCCCGGCGGGCATGGACGCCCGCCGCCTGCAACCGTGGCAGGATGCCTAAATTTGCAGGTCTGCCGGCGGGAAGTTTGAACTGAGCCCTAGCGTTTTGCCGCGAAAATAACCGGAGCCGATACCGGGAAACTTAAAACTCCATTCTCATACTAATTGATAATTAGCGGCTCAATTTCCCAGATGCCCGAGGCATACTGGGAAATGGTGCGGTCGCTGGAGAACTTGCCCGAATGGGCGATATTAGCCACTGCCATTTCCAGCCAGCGCTCCCGGTCGGTATAAGCCTGCCCCGCCGCTTCCTGGGCTTCGGTATAGGAATCAAAGTCTTTTATGATAAAGTATTCATCGTTGTGAGCCAATAAATTGTTATAAATAGTATCAAAGTCACCCCGGGATTTTGCTGTCAGCCCGTTGGAAAGCTGGTCCACCACCATTTTGACCCGGGGGTCGCTTTCATAGATGTCGATAGAGCGATAGCCCCCGTGCAGATAATAACTCATCACTTCGCTGGAAGAAAGGCCGAAAATAAACATGTTTTCACTTCCCACTTCCTCCAGCATCTCGATGTTGGCCCCATCCAGCGTCCCAATGGTAACTGCACCGTTCATCATGAATTTCATATTGCCTGTGCCGGAAGCTTCCTTGCTGGCCGTGGATATTTGCTCGCTCAAGTCTGCCGCAGGAATGATCAGTTCGGCCAGGGATACCCGGTAATTATCCAGGAAGACGATCTTGAGCCGGTCCTTTATTTCCGGGTCGGAATTTACCTGTTCCGCCAAAGCATTGATCAGCTTGATGATCCGCTTGGCCAGATGATAGCCCGGTGCCGCCTTCCCCCCGAAGATGAAGGTGCGGGGATGAAAGTCCATGCCTGGATTGGCCTTTAGCTGGTTGTACAGATGCAAAATGTGCAGGACATTCAGGACCTGGCGCTTGTAGGCATGGATACGCTTAATCTGGATATCAAACAGGGATTGGGGGTCTACCTCCACCCCGTTGTGTTCCCTGATGTATTGAGCCAGCTTGCTTTTGTTTTCCTGCTTGATCCGGTGCAGTTCCTCCCGGAAGGAGGGATCCCGGGCATGTTTTTCCAGGTCGATCAGGTCCTCAGGATGGCGGATCCAACTGCTGCCGATGGTGTTTGTAATCAACTCCGCAAGCGGCGGATTAGCTTTTAACAGCCACCGCCGGTGGGTGATTCCATTGGTCTTGTTATTAAACTTGTTGGGATAGTAGCGGTAAAAAAGTTTCATCTCCCGTTTTTTCAAGATATTGGTATGAATCTTGGCCACCCCGTTAACACTGTGGCTGCCCACGATGGCCAGGTGAGACATTTTCACTTTCCCGCCGGCGATGATAGCCATCTTGTGGATACGGTCCCAGTCGCCGGGGTAGTTGTTCCAAAGTTCCCGGCAGAACCTTTCATTGAGCTCTTCCACGATCATATAAATCCGGGGCAGCAGGGGTCTAAATATTTCTTCCGGCCAGGTTTCCAGAGCTTCAGACAGGGTGGTATGGTTGGTATAAGAGATGGTCTGGGTCGTAAGATGATAAGCCTGTTCCCAGCCAAACCCTTCTTCATCCATCAAAATGCGCATCAATTCAGGTACAGCCAGGGCCGGGTGGGTATCGTTGATATGAAAAGCCACCTTGTTGGGCAGGTCGTGCAGGGTGCTGTTCCGCCGCTTGTAAGCACGGATAATACTCTGGATGCCGGCAGAAACCAGGAAATATTCCTGTTTTAGCCGTAGCATCCTTCCTTCATAATTGGTATCGTCAGGATAAAGGAACTGGGAAATGGATTCGATGGAATACTTATAATCAAGGGCTTTCTGCTGGTTGTTATACCCTTCTGTCAAAAAATTACTGCATTCGGGCACCGGTTCTGCGCTCCAAAGCCGCAGGGTGTTCACAGTCTTGTTTTGATAGCCGGTAATAGGGATATCATAAGGGACCGCCAGGACGGGGTCAAAATTTTCGTGATGAAATAGCGTCTTTCCTCCAAGCTTTTCCACCCGCACGTCCCCCCCAAACCGGACCTCAACGGCCTTGTCGGATTTGCGAAATTCCCAGACATTGCCCTCACGCAGCCAGTATTCGGGCAGCTCCACCTGGTGCCCTTCAACAATTTTTTGTTCAAACAACCCATACTTGTAGCGGATGCCGCAACCGTGTCCGGGCAGGCTCAGCGAGGCAATGGAGTCCAGAAAGCAGGCGGCAAGGCGCCCCAAACCACCGTTTCCCAGCCCGGCATCGGGCTCGATGGCTTCCAGGTCTTCCAAGTCCACTCCCAGCTCGGCAAGGCCTTCTTTGCAGATTTCCCGGATCCCCAGGTTGATTAAGTTGTTGCCCAAAAGGCGGCCCAGCAGGAACTCCATGGAGAAGTAGTAAACCTGTTTTTCCTTTGACTCCCGGTAGCGGTTATTGGTGGCGATCCAGTTGCGGGTCAGATACTCTCGAACCATGGTACCCAGGGTAACATATTCATCTGTTGCGGTCGCTTCGGCTACGCCTTTGCCATGGGTAACCTCCAGTTTTTCACAGAATGCCTGTTTAAAACGCTCCTTATCCGAAAACATCAGCTTCCCCTTCCTAATCTTCGATTGATAACACTAAGAATTTTTTCACTCCGCCCGGTAAAACTGGTCAACAGAGGTTCAGCTGAACAAGGCAGGGCTAATCCGACTCCTGGAGTAGGCCCTGGTAAAGATCCTTGTACTCCAGGGCGGAAGGCTTCCAGCTGAAATCCTGTTCCCAGGCATTTTTTACAATTATGGACCAGGTTTTCCCGTCATGGTAGAAATCCACGGCCCGCTGAACGGTATAAAGCATATCGTGTGCATTGAAGTTTTTAAAGCTAAACCCGCTGCCGGCCCCGGTAAATTCGTTAAAGGGCTCTACGGTGTCTTTTAACCCTCCCGTTTCCCGGACCAGGGGTATGGTGCCATAGCGCATGGCGATCATCTGGCTGATGCCGCAGGGTTCAAACAGGGAAGGCATCAACAAAAGGTCTGAACCGGCGTAAATCTTCCGGGCCAGGGATTCATCGAAGCGCAGGTTGACAGAAAGTTTCTCCGGGTAACGCCGGGCCATTTGCTCTAGAAACCGCTCATATTTCTTCTCGCCGGTCCCTAAAATAACCAGCTGAAGGTCCATCTCCAGCAGTTCATCCAGGACCCGGGCCACCAAGTCCAGGCCCTTCTGTTCCACCAGGCGTCCAACAAAAGATAGAACCGGAACACGTTTTTCATGCGGCAGGCCCAGCAATTCCTGCAGCCCGGCCTTGTTTTTCATCTTCTCCCGGAATGACCGGTCATAATTGGCAAAGAGGGAGGGATCGGTCCGGGGGTCATAGCAACCATAATCGATACCGTTGACAATCCCTTTGAGGCGGTCGCTTCTTTTCTGCAGCAGGCCTTCCAGCTTCTCCCCGTAATAAGGGGTCTTGATTTCTTCAGCATAGGTCGGGCTGACGGTAGTCAAAAAGTCAGAGAAAACCAGCCCGCCCTTTAAATAACTGCCCTGGCCAAAAAACTCCATTCCCTCCATGGTGAAGTGTTCAGAACCCAGTTCCAATAGTTCTTCCAGGAAATCCAGGGGATAAGCGCCCTTGTAGTGCAGGTTGTGAATGGTAAATACCGATTTTATATCCCGGTAAAAGCGGTCTGTGCTATAATGAGTCTTCAAGAAAACACTGACCATGCCTGTCTGCCAGTCGTGGGCATGGACCACCTGGGGATTGAAGCCCAAACAGGGCAGGGACTCCAGGACCGCCCGGGAAAAAAAAGCAAAACGTTCGGCATCATCCCCGTAACCATAAAGCATGTCCCGTTTAAAATAGTACTCGTTATCGATAAAATAATAAGGAACTCCATCCTGCTCTGTCTCCAGGATTCCGCAGTACTGGTATCTCCAGCCCAGCGCCACGGTAAAACGCTTGCGCAGTACAATCTTCGCCGCCAAACCTGGATCAATGGCCCCATAACGGGGCAAGATCACCCGGGCGTCCACCCCCTGCTTTCTCAGTTCTGCAGGCAGCGACCCAATGACATCAGCCAATCCACCGGTTTTCACAAAAGGCGCACCTTCAGAAGCCACAAACAGGACGTTCATTATATTCTCCTCACTTTTAAACCGTTTTCCGTTTTTCCAAGACCACAGGCGATTGCACCTCACCACGGAATATCTTATTCGGGGAGACAGCTGCTTCCTTGTCCAGGATGGCATTTTCCACCCGGGCATTTTCCCCCACAACACATCTCTGCATGATAATGCTGTCCTTTACATGCGCGCCTTTATTAATCTTAACCCCCCGGAAAAGCACGCTGTTCTCCACACAGCCTTCAACGATGCAGCCGTTAGCCAGCAGGGAGTTTTTCACCCTGGCATCTTCTGTATAACGTGTGGGCGGTTCATCTTTCACCTTGGTATAGATCAAACCCGGCTGGAAAAAGAGTTTCCCCCAGTTGATGGGCTGCAGCAGATCCATACTGCGCCGGTAAAACAGGTCGATGGAGCTGATCATGGAAATGAGGCCGTCAACTGGATAGGCGCAGACCTTTAAGCTTGGGAGGTTGCTGATGATCCCATCATCCAGCAGGTGAAATCGGCCTGCTTCGGAACACTGTTGGATCAGTTCCAGCAACAGGGCTTTCCGCATCACGTACACACAAAGGGCTGCCTTTTCTCCCGGCATTGGATCTGTACCGGAGAGGATATCCTCTACCCGCTGCCCGATTCCTGCTGGTTCTTCCTTTCCAGTAATCACCCTGGCGCAGCCGGCAAAATCCTCCTGCCCGTTTTCGACTTCCTTGTACAAAAGAGTGATATCTGCATCCGACTGGCGGTGAAAAGAAACCACATAACTTAAATCCAAATTGCAGACCAGGTTGCTCCCGGAGATAACCACATAATTCTGCTTGCTGCGGTGAAAATAGTCCAGGTGCTGGTTAAAGCTCTGCAGCGCTCCCTGGAACTCGGCCGAATGGTAGTGGGTCTGGGGTGGAAGAATAAACAGGCCGTCATGCTTTCGGTTTAAGTCCCAGGCTTTCCCTGTTTCCAGGTGGTCCATTAAGGAGCGGTATTTCCGCACCGTAAAGACAGAAATATTAAAAATTCCCGAGTTGACCATGCTGGAAAGGATAAAATCAATCAGCCGGTAGCGCCCTCCAAAAGGCACTGACGCCACACAGCGGTCCCGGGTCAGGGGTTGCAGGCCCTCCTCCTGGTTATTGACATAAATCACTCCCATTACATCTTTCATCTCGCTTCCCCCTTCATACCAGCCACTTCCCCATTGAGGGTGCTTTCCACGGCAGAGCCTTCGGGAACCACGGTGTTCTCCTGGACAACAACAATTTCATTTTCCCGGCCTTTTGTGAAACACCCGTCACCTATAATGACATTTTCGCCGACAATGGCCCGTTCCAGCACCACCCCGGAACCGATGACAGTCCCGGACATAATGATGGAATCCCGGACCACACTGTCTTTCCCCACCTGCACCCCGGGAAACAAAATGGAATGTTCCACCCGGCCAAAGACCATACATCCTTCGTTTACCAAGGCCCGGTTGACCTGGGCCGAAGAGCACTGGTAATGGGGAGGCTGGTTGGGGTTGACCGTATAGATAGGCCAATTTCTATCGTAAAGGTCCAGTTCAGGGTTGTCCAGTAGTAAATCCATGTTGGCCTCCCAAAAGCTCTCCAGGGTGCCCACGTCTTTCCAGTAGCCCTGGAAAAGAAAGGCGTACATCCGACAGCCGGCCTGAAGCATCTGGGGGATGACATTTTTGCCGAAATCGTTGCTGGAGGCGGGATTGTTCTGATCTGTTTCCAGGTGTTCGCTTAAAATCTCCCGGTTGAAAATGTAAATCCCCATGGAAGCCATGTTGCTGCGGGGTTTTTCCGGTTTCTCTTCGAATTCCACAATTCGCCCCTCTTCGCAGGTATTCATAATTCCAAAGCGGCTGGCATCATCCCAGGGCACCTGGATCACAGCAATGGTCACGTCAGCCTGCTTGTCCTGGTGATACTTCAACATACGCGAATAATCCATCTTATAAATATGGTCCCCGGAAATAACCAAAACGTAACGGGGGTCATAGCGCTCAATAAAATAAAAATTCTGATAAATAGCATCGGCGGTACCACTGTACCACTGCCCGCCTTTTTGCCGCATAAAAGGTGGGAGGACCGTAACTCCGCCATTTTTCCGGTCCAGGTCCCAGGGAATGCCGATTCCAATGTGGGAGTTCAAGACCAGGGGTTGATACTGAGTCAACACTCCCACGGTTAAGATACCCGAGTTGGTACAATTACTCAGGGTAAAGTCAATTACCCGGTATTTCCCTCCGAAGGGGACGGCCGGTTTGGCCATGTCCCGGGTTAATATGCCCAGCCTGCGGCCTTCACCGCCGGCCAGGAGCATGGCTACACAGTCTTTCGCCCGGATCATGCTTTTCCCTCCTTGTCAGTCCATCATGGATTCTGTTCCTACTCTAACCGATTTTCCCAGCGCAATATCACCACTGCCAGGGGCGGGACAACGATTTCCAGGCTCCAGTCCCGGTTGTGCCAGCGGTATTTTTCTGCCACCAGGGGGCTGTAATTCCCCTGTCCCGAGCCACCGTAAACTTCAGCGTCACTGTTAAATACTTCCTTGTAACTGCCGGGCCCAGGTACTCCGATGCGGTAGCCCTGGTGGAACCCCGGCGTAAAGTTGCAAACGGTCACCAGGCATTCTTCCGCAGATTTTGCTTTCCGGATAAAGGTTATGACACTCTGGCTGGAATCATGGGGATCCACCCACTGAAAACCCCGGGCCTGGTGGTCCAGCTCCCAGAGGGCCCGTTGCTCCCGGCAAAAATAGTTCAGATCCCGCACGTAGCGCTGCAGCCGGGCATGGCTTTCAAAGTCCAGCAGGTTCCAGTCCAGCTGGCTGTCATGGTCCCATTCGGAAAACTGGCCCAGCTCTGCTCCCATAAACAAAAGCTTTTTTCCGGGGTGAGCGGCCATATAGCCGTACAGCAGGCGCAGGTTGGCAAATTTCTGCCAGTAATCCCCCGGCATCTTGTCCAGCAGGGATTTCTTGCAGTGGACAACTTCATCATGGGAAAGGGGAAGGACGAAATTCTCTGTAAAAGCATACCAAAAGGAAAACGTGAGCAACTGGTGGTGCCATTTGCGGTGCACCGGGTCCATGGACATATAGTTCAGGATATCGTTCATCCAGCCCATATTCCACTTAAAATTAAATCCCAAACCGCCCAGGTAGGTCGGGGCAGTAACCTGGGGCCACTGGGTCGACTCCTCGGCGATCATCAAAGCACCCGGGAAATGGTGAAAAACCTGTTCGTTGAGTTTTTTCAGGAAGGAAACCGCATCCAGGTTTTCCCGCCCCCCGTACTGGTTGGGGGCCCACTGACCGTCTTCCCGCCCGAAATCCAGGTAAAGCATGCTGGCCACGGCATCGACACGTAGTCCGTCGATGTGGTACAGGTCCATCCAGAAAAGGGCGTTGGAGATCAAAAAGCTCTGCACTTCTGGTTTGCCCAGGTCAAAATGCAGCGTATCCCACTGGAGACTTTCTGACCTCCTGCCATCTTCGGGTTCATAGACGGGAGAGCCATCAAAATACCGTAAGCCATGATCATCCTTACAAAAATGCCCGGGGACCCAGTCCAATATCACTCCCAGGCCTGCCTGGTGGCATCGGTCAACAAAAAACATCAAATCCTGGGGGGATCCGTAGCGGCTGGTAGCCGCAAAGTACCCGGTAGCCTGGTAGCCCCAGGACCCGTCGTACGGATGCTCAGCCAGGGGAAGCAGCTCGATATGGGTGTAGCCCATGGAAGCCACGTAGTCAACAAGTTCATAGGCCATTTCCCGGTAAGTCAAAAAATCCCCGGAATCGTTTCGTTTCCAGGAACCCAGGTGAACTTCGTAGATCAGCATGGGGCGTTGGTGCGCGGGACAGTCTGCCCTTTGTTTCATCCAGGCATGATCTCCCCAGCGGTACCCTCCCAGGGAAGTGACGAGGGAGGCCGTCTTTGGCCTGACCTCGGCCTGGAAAGCATAAGGGTCCGCTTTGTGCAGAACCTTTCCATCCCGGGTTACAACCCGGTACTTGTAAGCATCTCCCTGCCTGGCCCCGGGGATAAAAAGAGTCCAAACTCCCGTGTTTTTTACTTTTTTCATCTCGTGTTTCGTTTCCTGCCACCGGTTAAAGTCACCGACAACCTGCACTTCCCGGGCCCGGGGCGCCCAAAGGGAAAAAC
The DNA here is from genome assembly GCA_964581355.1 of uncultured Desulfovibrionaceae bacterium. GTDB lineage: Bacteria > Bacillota > Dethiobacteria > DTU022 > UBA8154 > CAZOOA01. Next base: position 114,421 of record CAZOOA010000002.1, read on the forward strand.
GCACCCCTTCCCGCCCGCTTTCAATCCCCGGATGCGCACCGAAAACCTGGTAGCTGCGAAAAAGGTTGCCCTGGTGAAACAGGTATAAGTTAAACTCATCAGGCGTTGCTGAGTCCATTGTTTCATCGCCCTCACTGCAGTAGTGTCCTGTCCAATCCTTAGGACAATTCCTGAAATCTTTTTATTCTAAGTTTGCTGAGTCGATTACTCTTCAACAAACCGATTACTCTTCAACAAAAAGGAATCGGTTTTCCTGCCGACTCAAAAAATTATTACCTATTTTGTCATATTCTTTAAAAAAACCGGTTTTCCTGCCGGATGAAAAAATAATTGGCAGATAAAAGTAGAAAACTATTCCCTGCCAAAAATGACCCCCGGAGCAGCAGGAAAAAAACGCCTATATGACCCGGGGGCTCGGATTCATTTCACCGGCTGAACTGCATTTGCCACAGCCATGCTGAGCCGATTATTTAAAACTGGCACAAAATGCCTGGGCTTTGTCATATTATACTGCGCTGGACTTCCGCGATAAAATCTTTAACCGCTTTGTCCAGGTCGTAACCTGTTTCCCAGTTCCAGTCTGTGCGGGCCGCTGTATCATCAATAACATCAGGCCAGCTGTCGGCAATCCGGACCATTCCCTGCTGGGGGGTAAAGATAATTTCCGCTTCCGGGATAATCTTCATTACCGTTTCAGCCATTTCTCCCGCTGTTGGAGAAAAACCGGCCACGTTATACATCCGGTAGTTCAAGCTTTCTTCCCGGGCCTCGGAAAGCTGCAAAAGTGAACTGACTGCATCCTTGATGTAGAGGAGGGGGATGCGACAACGGGGTTCTACGAACACTTCATAGGGTTCCCCCAAAGCCGGCTTTTCCACGATCAGGGTGGAATAAGCTGAAACGCCACCAGGGCCTCGTCCCGGCCCGATGACAGAGGGCAGGCGAACACCCCGGAAGTCAAGACCAAAGCGGATCTTGTAATACTCACCCAGCCGCTCCGAGGAAACCTTGGTCACACCGTAGATGGTATGAGGGTACTGAGGGGCCGTATTGTCTACAGGGTCGGTGAGATGGTCGCCAAAGGTGGCAATAGTGCTGGTAAACATTACCTGCTTCACCCCCAGGATACGGGCGATCTCCAGGATATACCATGTGCCCAGCATGTTCACTTCGAAGGCCTTGGAAGGATAGGTCTCCGCTTTATGGGAAAGGAAAGCACCACAGTGGATAATGCGCTCAATCCCATGGCTTTTGACGGCATCCAACACTTCAGGCCAGCAGGAAAGGTCGCCGCCTACCTTGACCACCTGATCTTCCACCTCCCGGGCATAGGGCAGCAGGTGAGGCCCCGGCGAGTCCAGGAACAGGTCCAAAAGTACTACCTTTTCTCCCATGCTGACCAGTTCCTTGGCCAGGTAACTTCCCAAAAAACCCGAACCTCCGGTAATTAATGTTTTCATTTGATTTCCCCCTTCATTTTTACCAGGAAACGGCGAACCTGCTTATTTCTCCAGGATTAGATCAAAACTGGTTTTTTCCAGGCTTCCCCGGACCTGGGCAAAGTTCCGCTCCCGGATACGTTCCAGCTCCATAGCGCCGTCATCCCTTTCAGGTGTGAGCAAAGACAGCTCGTCATCCTGCAGGAGTTCGACGATAAAGCTGTCTTTCCAGGTTTCGTCTTCGTCTTGGTAGAAGCTGAGCAGGTATGCAGTCCGGGATGCTTCCTGGAGCTGGTAAAAAGTTTCTCCCCACAGACCTGTTTCAGCATTGGCTACCTGCACCACTCCTTCCCGGGTAAAGCGAAAATACAGGGAATCGCCCTCTTCATCGCCTCTTCGCCAGCTTCCAATAATGGTCTCAAAATCCCCGGTTAACAATCCCCTGGGCTGGGGTGCCCCGTTTTGATCATCAACCGGATCCGGTTGTGCCTCTTCACCCCGGGTTTGTCTTTCCGGGGGCAGGCCTGGAGCTTCTTCTCCGGGCGACAGATCCCCCTGGTCATGCTGTTCTTCCTCTCCGACTCCCCTTTCCACAGCGGGGGCATAGTCGGCAATAGCCGGGAAAGTCCGTAACACAAACCCCGAGAGCAAATCACCCGCTCCCGGCGATGAGCCGGTGCCGGAAAAAAAGAAAAGGAGCAGCAGCACGACAACCACGCCTCCCGCCAAGGAAACCCATTTTTTCCTGCTTTTTTTCTGGCCATCACTTCGGGAAGACCTGTCCTTTTTTGCCTTCTGCCCTTTGGCCCCCTTTGGGTCCGGAGAAGGCTTTTCTTCCTGTTTCTCCGGGAACAAACCCGGCACTTCTTCGGCTGCAATCCAGTCAGGAAGAGAGTCTTTCCACAGCAAGGAGTCCTTCTCAATAAAGCCCTGCCTGACATACCAGGCTAACTGTTTACGGGTGTAGGGACCTGTTTTTTCCCCCTTCCGCAGCAGATACCATTTTTCCACCGGCTTGGACAACAAAACCACCCCATCAAAAATTATTCAGCTATTATTGCCCTGTTCGTTATTCAATGATTCAACATATGTAATCTAGTAGATGATAAGATTTATTCTTGTACCATCAGTTATAATCAATTTTCTTGCGCTACTTTATTATTTATGTCCATTTTTCCTGTACATAGATTTTACTATAGAATATAAGCCCGGGCAAAAGAAAAGTTGGAGATAAACCAGGAATATGAGGATTAGATAGAGCTAGGTAGGGCTAGATGATTCCTTTATTTTGCAAATGCTTTACCTTTTCAGTACTGTAACCCAGGACTTGCTGCAAAACTTCCATCGTATGTTCTCCCAGGGATGGCGGTGGAAGCATCTGCTCGCATGCGGTCTCAGAAAGTTTGTAGGGAATTCCCGCCACGGTAAACTCCATCCCGGACTGCAGGGTGATTTTACGGACCATATCCCGGGCCAGCACCTGGGGATCCTGAAGCACCTGGTCCACCCCCTGGATCCGGCCGCAGGGAATATTTTCCTGTTCCAGGCGGTTGATCCAGTAGTCCACGGTCTCTTGTTGGATAGCTTCATCCAGCAGAGGCTTGAGCCGATCCCAGTTGCGGGTCCTGCTGTCGTTATCCAGAAAGCGGGCATCCCGGGCCAAGTGAGGCACCCCCAGGACCTGGCAGAGTTTTTCCCAGAGCCTGTTGTTTCCCGCTGCGATGATAATGTAGCCGTCACGGGCCGAAAAGGAGCTAAAAGGAGTAATCGAAGGATGTCTATTGCCCAGGGGTGCCGGTATCTCCCCCGTGACTGTGTAACGGGCTATGGCATTTTCCAGGAGTGCCACCTGGGAGTCCAGCATGGAAATATCCACCTTCTGCCCCTGCCCTTGGGTGCGAGCGACAAGCAGAGCAGAAAGGATCCCGATAACGGTAAAAAGCCCGGCGGTTAAGTCGCCCACCGAAGCGCCCACCCTGGTAGGCATGCCTCCTTCCTGCCCGGTAATGCTCATAATTCCTCCCCGCCCCTGAACAACAATATCATAAGCAGGTTTCTGCGTTTCCGGTCCCGTGGTCCCAAACCCGGAAACGACAGCGTAGACCAGCCCGGGATGTACCTTTGACAGGTCCTCGTATCCCAACCCCCACTTCTCCATGGTTCCCGGACGGTAATTTTCCACCAGGATATCAAAATGGGGGATCATCTCTTTGAGCAGGCCCTGCCCTTCGCCGCTTTTCAAGTTTACTGTAACACTTTTTTTATTCCGGTTCAGGCTGAGAAAATAGGCGCTTTCCTCACCCAAAAAAGGCCCATAAGCCCTGGAGTCGTCCCCTTTTTCCGGTGTTTCTATCTTGATGACTTCGGCGCCCAGGTCAGCCAGCTGCAACGTGCAAAATGGACCGGCCAACACCCGGGTCAAATCCAGCACCCGGATCCCCTCTAAAGGTCTGCTTTGCATCTACCCCACCCTTTCCTCGGACCGGGAGGCAAAAGGATCAAAAACCAACTTTTGCCCCTGCCAGAGCTAGATTGACTACGATGAAAGACGCAGCGGTTACGAACTATTTTCCATGCGCACCAGGAGTTTTCCTGTAAAATGAAGTCCTGTCCCGGATGAAACGCACCACTTTCCCCTCTTTTTCCAGGCGGGCCAGCACCTTGATTATCTCCTGCCCGCTTTTTTTCAGCTCCCGGGAAAGGGAGAGCATACTTTCCGGCTTATAGTTGAGCCTGTCCAGGATGGCTTTTTCCAGGTCCGCTTCCATGGCTTTTCTCCAAAACCCTGTGCTCTCTTCAATGATTTCCACCTTCTCAGCCAGCTGCTCCCGAAAATGGCGCAATGTTTGCGGGGGAACAGGCTCGATCTTGTCCTGGGCCGGCGGGCGCGAGACGGTATTGATCTGGACTTTGTCCAGCTCCATAGTCTCCAGGACTTCGGCCAGTCGCGCCAGGTCTGCTTCGCTGTCATTCAGGCCCCGGCAGAGCAGGATCTCCAGCCAGATCTCGCCGGAAAATTCCCGGCAGAACTGCCTCAGCCCCCGGAAAATCTTTTCCAGGGAAAGTTCTTTACAAGGACGGTTTACCCGCTGAAAAGACTCTTCCCCGGCAGCATCCAGGGAGGGGACCACCAAGTCGGCCTGGCGCAGATCATCCCGGACATCCCGGTCCCAGAGCAGAGAACTGTTGGTAATCACTGCCACTGGTACCGGGCTGATTTCTTTCAAGTGAGCGATATATCTGCCCAGGTCCCTGTTCAGGGTCGGCTCACCGGAACCGGCAAAAGTCAGGTAATCCAGGTCCAGCCCCCGGAGCTGTTTCTTGCCGGCCAGAGATGACAGCTCTTCCAGGACTTCCCGGGAATCCAGGAAATTTTGGCGCTGGCACGTCAAATTAGTGGTCTCCCCCTCATGACAGTAGACGCAGTTGAAACTGCAGGTTTTATAGGGAATGATGTCGATCCCGACGGAGATTCCCAGTCGCCGGGAGTACAGGGGTCCGTAGATTGTGTTCATTAAACATATCCTCCCCTTGGAGAGTCCATTCATTTTTCATTAACCGGTGTCATTAACCGGTACATGCCTGCCCTGGCAGGAGTTGCGGGCTTTGAGGGTCTGCTCCACCTTTCGGGCAAAGTCAGCCCGGGAGACATCCCAACGGGGCGCCAACAGCAGCTCTTCCCTGGTCACTTCACTCATCAGGCGATGGACAACAATATCTTGCCGTAACAGCTCCAGCTGGTCGCAGAGGATTTCCAGGTATTCTTCTGCGTTGAGCAGTCTCAGTTCTCCCTGCCGGTAAAGCCGGGCCAGGTCTGTGCTTTCCATCACCTGGAGTTGGTGAAACTTGATACCCTTAACGGGCAGCCCGGCTAAGACCCGGGCTGTTTCCAGCATCTCCCGGCGCCCTTCTCCTGGCAGGCCGTTGATAATATGGACACAAACCCGCAGCCCCCGGCGTTCGCTTTCCAGGACAGCATCCCGGAAGCAGGCGAAATCGTGCCCCCGGTTAATCCGCTTTAGGGTGGCATCGTGGAAAGTCTGCAGGCCCAGTTCCAGCCAGACATGGTGTTTGCTGCCATACTCCGCCAGCAGGTCCAGCACATCCTCCTGGAGGCAGTCGGGCCGGGTGGCTACACTTAAACCGACGACCCCGGGGACGGACAAAGCTTCCTGGTAGAGCTGACGCAGGGTGGATAAAGGCGCATAGGTATTGCTGAAAGACTGGAAGTAGGCCAGGTAAAAACGCCGGGGAGTAAACCCGGCGGGCACGCCCTGTTCCTGTCCCTGTGCTCCAGGATTTTTTTTCCGCTGTTCCGAGCGTAGTTGAAACTTTCTAACCTGTTCTGCAATGGAAGCCGTCCGATCGTTTGTTTCCCTGGAGAGTGCGCCCGGGCTAAAGCCGGGATTATGGCAGAAAATGCAACCTTGACTGGATTTGGCACCATCCAGGTTGGGACAGGTCATTCCGGCGTCCAGGGGAATTTTATAAACTTTTTGGCCGAACAACTCCCGGAAATACTGGCTCAGGCGATAGTACCAGCCGGGCTGGGGCATGGATCCCGTCACTCCCCTTCCCCGGTTTTGTGTGCCTGACCCGCTGACCCTGCCTGTTCTTCCCTTTCCCTGGAAGCTTTTCCGCGGACTCTCCGGGGGCTTACGTGCAGGGCCAGAAACGAAATATCCGCCGGTGATACGCCATCAATACGTGAAGCCTGGCCCAGGGTCTTAGGACGAATCGACTTGAGCTTTTGCCGGGCTTCGGTAGAAATATTGGTCAGCCGGTCGTAATCAAAGTCCGGCGGAATAGCCCGCTCTTCCAAGCCCTGGACCTGCTTGATGTTGGCCAGTTGTTTGGCAATATAGCCGGCATACTTGATCTGGGTTTCCGCCTCCGAGGCAATCTCTTTCTCGGTAGACAGGTCGAATTCGCCGGGATACTCCTGCAGCAGGTCCAAGTTTTCATAGGAGATCTCCGGCCGTTTAAGCAGTTCAGCCAGGGTCTGCGGTTTGGTCAGGGCGGCAGTGCCCATCTCTTCCAGGGCCGCGTTAATTCGGGCCGAAGGAGTCAGGCGAATCTTTTCCAGCTTTTCCCTTTCTGTTTCCAGCCTTTGCTTTTTCTCCTGGAAACGCTGGTAGCGCTCCCGGTCAATTAAGCCCAACTCAAACCCCCGTTCCGTAAGGCGCAGGTCGGCATTGTCATGTCGCAATACCAGGCGATGCTCGCAGCGGGAAGTAAACATACGGTAGGGTTCGCTGACACCTTTGGTTACCAGGTCGTCAATTAGGACACCAATATAGGCTTCTGTCCTTTGCAGGACAAATGGCGGTTCCCCGCGGCAGAGCAGGGCGGCATTGATCCCGGCCACCAGTCCCTGGGCTGCGGCTTCTTCGTAACCGGTGGTCCCGTTTACCTGGCCGGCAAAAAACAGTCCTTTGATCTTTTTTGTCTCCAGGGTTGGCTCCAGCTGGGTGGGAGGACAAAAATCATACTCAATGGCATAAGCGGGACGGGTTATCTCCACGCTGCGAAACCCCGGAATGGTGCGCAAAAACGCGTGCTGCAGATCTTCCGGCAGCCCGGTGGAAATGCCCTGCAGGTACATCTCCTCCGATCCCCGGCTCTCCGGTTCAATAAAAACTGGGTGCCTTTCACGGTCGGGAAAACGGACCACTTTATCCTCGATGGAGGGGCAGTAGCGAGGGCCGCGCCCCTTGATCAGCCCGGAATAAATGGGGGCATAGTGCTTATTGTCCAGGATCAGCTGGTGGGTCTCCCGGGTGGTGTAGGTCATATAACAGGGGATCTGCTCAAAATCCGGGTTTTCTGTGGCATAGGAAAACGCGCCGGCTTCGGGCTCTCCCGGTACCGGAATCAGGCCGTCGAAATCTATGCTGCTGCGGTAGACCCGGGGCGGCGTCCCCGTTTTAAAGCGGTCAATTTCCAGGCCAAGGCTGGCCAGGTTCCCGGAAATTTCCGCGGATGGAACCTGGTTTCCCGGGGCCCCGGGAAAATGGTGGTCGCCCAGGAAAATTTCACTGCTCATATAGACACCGGCAGACAAAACCAGGCAGGGGGCTTTGTACGTGCTGCCCTGGCGGGTTGTTACCCCGGAAGCACGACCTTCCTCGACCAAAATTTCTGCAACCGCCCCTTCTTTCAAGCGAAGCCGGGGCTCCTGCTCCAAGATTTCTTTCATCCCCTGCTGGTAAGATTGCTTATCTATCTGGGCCCGCAGGGCCTGAACTGCGGGCCCTTTGCTGGTATTAAGTTTGCGCATTTGCAAGACATGCCGGTCGCCGTTGATACCCATTACGCCCCCCAGGGCATCAATTTCTCTGACCAGATGGCCCTTTCCCGGTCCGCCCAGGGAAGGATTGCAGGCCATAAGCGCCGGGTGATCCAGGTTGGTGGTAATTAAAAGGGTCCGGCAACCCATCCTGGCTGCGGCCACTGCGGCCTCACATCCGGCATGGCCGGCTCCAATAACAATCACATCAAATTGAAAGCTTTCGGACACAAAACCAACTCCTTTAATGGAGCCCCCCGCCCCATTTTCAAACTCTTCATTCTCACTCGCCATTCTCAGGATCTTGGCAGTTCACCTTTATATGCTCTGCTACATGGCAATAAATGGATACAAAAAGTAAACCCTTATGGTTTCAGTTCGTTCTGGCTGGGTAATCTTCCATAGTTGTGGGATTATTATAGCACATAACCCGCGGGTGATAAAAGTTTCACTACCGGGAACGAAAAAAATCCTGGAATCACCATGAAACAATTCGTCAACCATTTAGCTTCTGCCATTAAAAAAAGCTTGCAAATCTCTCTGGCAATTACAAAAAAAGATAGGCCGTGGACAGCCCTGGTTTTTTTGCAGCTACAG
>CAZOOA010000002.1:122845-142524 GCA_964581355.1 uncultured Desulfovibrionaceae bacterium
GGCAATTACAAAAAAAGATAGGCCGTGGACAGCCCTGGTTTTTTTGCAGCTACAGCACGGGTGCGGCTTGTTGGGGTGGTTTGCGCTGATCCCGTGCTGCATACCGCTGCTATCGGAGGGAGGGCTGTCCGGCCTATCCTTTTTGCTTTTTTGAACTACAGCCAACTGTTATAAGGCTGTATCACCTCTTTCACCTGTGCGGATCCGGATGGCCTCTTCCACCGGAATAATAAAGATTTTGCCATCCCCGTATTTTCCAGTCTGGCAGATATTTTGAACTACTTTAACAATCTCTTCCACCCGATCGTCGGAGACGATTGTCTCCATTTTCATCTTGGGCAGAAGATTGACGTTAACAGGAGTTCCCCGGTAAACCTGGGTTTCCCCTTTTTGCGTCCCGAACCCCTTGACATGGGTTATCGTCATCCCGGTAACGACACCGCTTAAGGCTTCTTCCAGTTCCATCATCTTGTTCGGCCTGAAAATGACCTCGATTTTTTTCACCTGGTGTTCCTCCCTTCTTTTGTTTACAGGGTATCTCATTTTACTCTATTATTGTAATCCCAAAAGCTTTTTGTAGCGAAGCCGGGGAGACAGTCCTGGAGCGCTTTTCGAAGTAAAACAAGGGCCAGGCGGAAAAGCGGCTTAACTGTCGCCCTGCTTTCTGGTGCATACACTTGTTATTCCTTGTTATGCTTCTTTTACCGGGGAACAAAGTCCGCATAAGCTTCCATTCCGTGTTCGCCGATATCCAGACCCTTCATTTCTTCTTCCCGGGGCACCCGGAGTGCTGCAGCAGACCGGATGATGGCAAAGAGGACGGCAGCCGTCACGCCAACCCATGCGACCATGGCCACTACACCCAGGGCCTGCACACCCAGCAGGCCGGCTCCGCCGCCATAGAACAGTCCTCCATCTGTGGCCAAAAAGCCCACAGCCAGGGTCCCCCAGATGCCGCAGGTCCCGTGCACCGAAACAGCACCAACAGGATCGTCCACTTTGATTTTTTGGTCAATGATTTCCACGGAAAAGACCAGGATAATGCCGCCAATGGCTCCGGCAATAATAGCACCGATGGGAGATAGATTGCCGCAACCGGCCGTAATGGAGACCAGGCCCGCCAGGGCGCCGTTTAAGGTCATGCTGACATCAGGCTTGCCATGCCGCATCCAGGTTACCAGCATTGCCAGGATAGCACCGGCAGCGGCAGAAAGATTGGTGTTGACCACGACCAAACCCATATCGGGATCCAGGGCGCTTAAGGTGCTGCCACCGTTAAACCCGAACCAGCCGAACCAGAGGATCAATACACCCAAGGCACCCAGGGTGATACTGTGCCCCGGGAGAGCATTGACGGTTCCATCTTCGTTGTACTTGCCGGCCCGGGCTCCCAGGAAGTAGGCGCCCATGAAAGCGGCTACTCCACCTGTCCCGTGCACAACAGTGGAACCGGCAAAGTCAACAAAGCCCAACTCTTCCAGGAAACCTCCGCCCCAGACCCAGTGCCCCACCACGGGGTAGATAATCGCTGTGAGCACGACACTGTAGAGCAGGTAGCCGGGAAACTTGATTCGCTCGGCTACGGCCCCGGAGACGATGGTCGCTGCCGTAGCGGCAAAGACGGTCTGGAAAATCACAAATACGTAGATGGGAACACTAAGACCCAGGTGGGTGAAATCATCAGTTAGGGCATGACCTGAAAGGCCAACAAACCCGGCGGCCGTAAGACCGAACATGAGGGTAAAACCGATTAATGTATAGCTGATACTGCCCATGCTGAAGGTCATAAAGTTTTTCATGATAATGTTTCCGGCATTTTTTGCCCGGGTAAAACCTGTCTCCACCATGGCGAAACCGGCATGCATAAAAAAGACCAGGAAAGCTGCAACCAGGATCCAGATGGAATCAACGGCAACTACAAGATCCTCGGTGGTGGCTGCGGCAACCGTCCCTGCCGGTATCAACAGCAGCAGCGCTGCGGCCAGCAGGATAACCAGGAAAGCCCTCCTACACTGATACGTTAAGCAATTTGTCCCTAACACCTTTCATCATCCTTTCCTTCAATTTTTAATGACCCAGCGTCTCAAAAGGACGGGAATATAACCGGGTTTGCCGCTCGAAGCCCCGGAGTAACTTTAGCTCCTTTTACAGGCTTACCCAGCTCCCCGGGCGACTGCGCCATTACTCGGTTTATTCCAATAGAAAAGCGCCCAGAAATTGTATCTGAGCGCCTTTGCTCCAACTATTGCTTTCAGCCTGGCAAGTGCCTTCTTCAATTCCCCTTTAGAACTTGGCCAGGTACTTGTTGACTTCCCAGGGGTGGACGGCCGTACGGAAGCTGTCCCATTCGATCATTTTCGCTTCGCTGAAGCGATCCCAAATATGTTCGCCGATGGCATCCAGGATGACTTCATCCTGCTCCAGGGCTTTCAGCGCATCATAGAGGCTGCCGGGCAAGCTGTCGATGTTGCGGCTTTTCCGCTCCTCTTCCGACATTTCGTAGATATTCTTTTCTTCCGGTCCCGGGGGAGTCAGCTTGCGCTTAATCCCATCCAGGCCGGCTTTGAGCATAACGGCCAGGGCCAGGTACGGGTTGCAGGATGGGTCCGGGCTGCGCACTTCCACCCTGGTGCTCTGCCCCCTGCGGGCCGGGATACGGATCAGCGGACTGCGGTTTCTTTGGGACCAGGCCACATAAACAGGTGCTTCATATCCGGGAACCAACCGCTTAAAGGAGTTGACGGTGGGATTGGTGATGGCGGTAAACGCCTGCACATGCTCCAGGATCCCGGCAATATAGTTCAAGGCGTACTCGCTAAGTCCATACTGGGCATCGGGGTCGTCAAAAACATTTTCCGAGCCGCGGAACAAGGACTGGTGGGTATGCATCCCGGAACCGTTTATGCCAAAAATGGGCTTGGGCATAAAGCTGGCATGGAGCCCATGCCGCTGGGCGATGGTGCGAACCACCAGGCGGAAAGTGGCCAGATTGTCTGCCGTGGTCAAAGCATCGTTGTACTTAAAGTCGATTTCGTGCTGCCCTTCAGCCACCTCATGGTGGGAAGCTTCCACTTCAAAGCCCATATCCGTAAGGGTCAGAACCATGTCCCTCCTGGCATTTTCCCCCAGGTCAGCCGGCGTCATATCGAAGTAGCCTGCCTTGTCATGGGTTTTAAGGGTGGGAAGCCCATTTTCATCGGTATGAAAGAGGAAAAACTCCGCTTCCGGTCCGGCATTCATGAAAAATCCCATTTCCTCCGCTTCGGCAATGACTTTTTTCAGCCTGCCCCGGGGGCAGCCGACGAAGGGTGTGCCGTCGGGATTATGAACATCGCAGATGAGCCGGGCCACTCCGCCTTCCTTGGGCCTCCAGGGAAAGGTTACAAAGGTGTCCGGATCGGGCCTTAAGTTCATATCTGATTCCTCGATCCGCACAAACCCTTCAATGGATGAACCGTCAAACTGGATTTCTCCCTCTAAAGCCTTGTCTAACTGGTCTGCCGGAATGGCAATGTTTTTCAAAACCCCAAAAATGTCTGTAAACTGAAGACGGATAAATTTCACATTTTGCTCCCCGACCATACGAAGAACGTCGTCATTTGTGTAACCCATGAAAATCAACTCCTTATGAATGATTGAATATAAACAAAAAACGCCCCTGAGAGTTTTTACTTTTCAAACCCTCCCGGGGCGCCATTGCCCACGATAACACTGATTCTTTTTTCTTGGCCCTTGCTATTTACCCCTGGTATTTAGAAACAGTTCCTGCTTTTCCTTCAGTTCCAGCAGCCAGCTTACATTGTCTTCAGTAATCGTTCGGCATAGTCCTTTAGCGGTAGCCGCAGGTCCATGCTCTTCTTTTGCATGAACCGGTATGCGCTTTGTTCGTCCAGGGAAAGCTCTTTCATTACGACTCCCTTGGCCCGTTCGATTACTGTGCGAGCCTGGAGCCTGGACCGTAAGTTGTGCAACTCCTCGTTGAGCTGCTTGCGGCGAAGGTGCTCCAGGTAAAGAACTTTGATGGCAGTCAAAAGAACATTACTTTCTACCGGGAGTTCCTGGATGTAGGGAAACTGCTGCTTCATTTTTTGATAGAAGGTGCTTTCTGTGTTTTCCCTTGTAACCAGCAGCAGCGCTGCCAGGCTTTCCTGGTCGATGATGCTGGCCGTTTCCAGGACATCCCCTTTCAGTTCCAGGCTTAAAATCGTTACCTGGGGTTGGAATTTCCGCACCGTCCTTAAAAACTGGGGGCAGTCCCCTGCTTCACCGGTGCAGCGAAGTCCAGCTGGAGACAGCGATGTGATAATTTCTTTTCCCTCAGCCGGGCTGGCAGCGCCCAGGCAGTATTCCAGGTCTTCCAATCATGTCTGCCTCCACTTCCTGTTAATATCCCTTTTGCTTCATCCAGAAACTCAGGCAACCTTGCCTTGCAACTTTGTATCTATATAATAACCTGCTTTCACCTGCTTGTCAACACTTTTTGAAATAAATTTTCATGATGTGAAAAAGTCTGCAGCCATGGGCATCCGGCGGCCGCTGCCGAAAGCACGGGTCGTCACCCGGAGACCGGGTGCAGACTGATATCTTTTATGCTCGGATCTATCGACTTTTCTAACCAAACTCTTCACAGTGTTATAGTCAAATCCTTGGGCCGCGATTTCGTCCACATGGAGATTTTCTTCAATATATAAGTGCAAAATACGGTCAAGGATTTCATATGGTGGAAGGCTATCCAGGTCTTTTTGGTCCGGGCGCAGTTCCGCAGAGGGTGCTTTTTCTATGACCGACTGAGGGACAATATCCAGGCCAGCCTGGTAATTCATAAACTCAGCCAACCTGTAGACCATGGTTTTGGGCACATCTGCCAGAACAGCCAATCCACCGGACATATCCCCGTAAAGAGTACAGTATCCCACGGCAACTTCCGACTTGTTTCCGGTAGTAAGCAGCATCCTGCGCTCCCTGTTGGAAATAAACATTAATATACTACCCCTGATCCGGGCCTGAATATTTTCTTCGGCCAAGTCCAGCACAGGATTCTCTTCCCCGTTCAAAAGGTTCAAAAACGCCTGCAACGGTTCCTCAACCGGCAGCAGCCGTGTCTCTATGCCCAGATTTTCGGCCAAGCAAAACGAGTCGCTGATACTGTGCCGGGAAGAATAGCGGGAAGGCATCAGCACCCCGAGGACCTGCTCCGGGCCCAGGGCTGATACAGCCAGGGCTGCTGTAACTGAAGAGTCAATCCCCCCGCTGAGGCCAATAAGCGCCCGTTCAAACCCTGTCTTGGCCAGGTAATCCCGAATTCCCAGGACCAGGGCCTGGTATACCCAGGCTGCATTTTCCAACCCGGTGGTCAGGAGCACCCGGTTTTTAAAAGCCCCGGGTACAGCCTTCACCTGCTCTTGAACTGCAGCAGAAAGACCGGGGTTAAAAACACCCCGGCTCCTGGAACCATCGTTTTCCCTGCCAGGTTCCAGGGAGGTAAAACGGGCCGTCTCAGCCCCTGGCTTTGTTCCCTGCTGATAAAAAACCAGCCCCTCCTGGAAAGAAGGGGCCTGGTAAACAACGTTTCCATCACCAGAGCAGATCATACTGCTGCCATCAAAAATCAATTCATCATTACCGCCAACCTGGTTCACGAAATACAAAGGGGCATTGTATTTGCCCGCCAGGGCTGAGAGCATACTCTCCCGAACTGTCACTTTACCCAAATGATACGGGGATGCAGAAAGGTTTACCAGTATTTCTGCTCCCAGGCCGAACATTTCTTCCACCGGGTCTTCCGGGTAAAGACGCCGCTCCCAGTAATCTTTATCGTTCCAGGTATCCTCGCAAATAGCTACGGCGATTTGCTGCCCTTCCAGGGACAGCAGGCTGCGCCTGGGAGCGGGAGTAAAGTAGCGGTGCTCGTCGAAAACATCATAGTTGGGCAGTAGTGATTTGTGGTGGAGAGAAATAATCTCGCCATCTTTTAACACCAGGGCCGAGTTGTAAAGCCGGCCGGACTGTTCTTCGTCACCCCAGGGAACGCCCAGGATCACGGCCAGACCTGATGTGGCAGGCAGAATTTGCTGAAGCGTAACCCGCTCCACTTCACGGAGAAAAGCCCGGTAAAGCAGCAGGTCCCGGGGCGGATACCCGGTTACAGCCAATTCGGGGCACAGCAGCAGGTTTACCCCTTCTTCCTGGCTGCAGTGAATCGCGGCAATAATTTTGGCAACGTTGCCCTTTATGTCCCCGATGGTGGGGTTCAGCTGGGCTAGAGCAATTTTCACCTGTCTCACCTTCACTTCTATAAATATATGGAGTCTTCACTTTCCCGCATTCTGCTTCGACAAGCGACTACTTTTTAATCATCCGGATAACGCCGCCCAGGCAGCTGGCGGCACAGGTGCCGCACCCGCCGCACCGGGACAGGTCCACTTCAAAATGATCTTCCTCCCGGGTCAGGGCTTGACGGGGACAGGCTTCCACGCAGCTGTCGCACTGCACACAGATACCGCAGTGCAGGCAGCGGTCATATTCTTCCTCAATGTCCAGCTCTTCAATCTTTTCCAGGGGCCGGGCCCGCTCCGGGTGCAGGCATGAGCTTTCCACCGGTTCATTCACTTCAGGTATATAGGTTTCTCCCTGCAAACCGGCGTGGATTTCCAGGGCACACTGCCGGCCCTCACCGATTTTGGAGGTTACCAAGCCCAGGCCGCAGGCATCGCCAACGACGGAAATAGCCGGGTGAGCTGTCCTGAAGCTGTTTTCTTCCAGGCTGTAAAAACCCCGGCGGTCTTGCTGCTCCTGAAGTTCTTCAGGCAGGAAATCCAGGGCCGGCTGCTCGTTAATGAACACCAGGGCTGTATCGGATGGCAAAAATTCTGTTCTCCCGGCCCCATCGGCGACCAGTACGCCACCAGGCTCTGCCTGCTGCAAAAAGAGGGGATAGCGGAACGCCACGCCCAGCTTTTCCAGCTTGCGCCGCTCTTCCGGATCGGCCGAAGGCTTTTGGATATCGATGACCGTAATCTCCCCGGGCTGTACACCCAGGTCGATCAGGGCCTCAATTCCATCCACTGCCGCATCTCCACCCCCGACAACGACGACTTTTGGACCGACATGTAAAGATATTTCCCCGGGGTTCATTTGCTGCCGGTTATAGGCCTTTAAAAAATCCAGGCCGGGACGTAAGTGCTCTGCTCCCTTGACCGGCGGCAAAACCGGCTTGTGGGCTCCAACAGCAACCACGACATGGTCATATTCTTCCAGGATCCGGGCAAACTGCTCCCGGTCCACCCGGCATCCGGTGACAAAGTTGACCCCCAGTTTTTCAATCCGGGCCAGGTCGTGCTCCAGGTCCTCCAGGGGCAGCCGGGTCCGGGAGATAACTTGGTAAAGCTTGCCCCCGGGTCGTTCCCCTTCATCAAAAACGGTCACAGGATACCCTTTGCGAGCCAGCTGGTATGCTGTGCTGAGCCCCGAAGGGCCAGCCCCGATGACCGCAATTTTCTCAGTCTTTGATTCTTCCACCGGAAGAATCAGCTCACTTTTGAAGCGCCGGGCCAGATCCGCGGTTCGAACAGAAAAATCCACCTGGTCCCGGGTACAGTTCTGCATACACAGGTGAGGGCAGATGAACCCGCAGCAGCTGTAACGCAGCGGTGTGACTTCATCCAGCAGAGCCAGAGCCTGTTCATTTTCGCCGTGGCGCAGGTGCCGTAAAAACTGGCTGGTAGGAACCCCGGCGGGACAGGCAGCCTGGCAGGGCGAGGTTTTTTCCACCCGCTCCGGCTTCAGACCCGTTTCCACAGGATAGGACGGGCAATAGAACTTGGCAAAAGGGCGGCTGCCTACCGGCTGTATCTTGACCAGACTCCGATCCAGCAGGGAGGCGGCATCCAACTCAAAGTGCCGGCAAAACTCCTGGACCATAGGCTCTATTTTTTCCCGATCCCGGCGGTCGGCTTCGCTTAACACAGCGCCAATTCCCAGCAGGTGGTCAGGAACTTCATAGCCGAAGATATAGACAGCCCCACCATGAATCCCTGTAGCCAGCGTTTTACTGGAATTGCCGACGACCATTTCACTTTCATTGTTCCGGTTCAGAAGGATCAGGTTCCCCCCGGCCATATACTCACCCAGGTAGTCTCCCGAGGTTCCCCCGACAACCACCTGGGGGACTTTCTCCTTGTATTCTTTCATATGGATCCCCACCCGGTAGCCCACATCGTCCCGGACAAAAAGGCTGCCGCCTCTCATCCCGTAGGCCAGGGCGTCGCCTCCCAGGCCGTGGATGATGATCCGCCCGCTGTCCATTGTATTGGCTACAGCGTTTTGCCCGTGGCCGTATACTTTCACTGTAGGACCGTTCAGGTTAAAACCCAGGTCTTCCCCCGGGACACCATGGATCTCCAGGAGCAGGTCTTGTTTACTTAAACCAGCCCCCAGGTAGCGCTGCCCACGGACATTTCTCACAATGATCCTTTCAGCGCCGTCTTGTACTGCCTGCCGGATCTGTTCATTCAGCTGCCTGTAATAAATCCCCCGGGCATCAATTTCCACCGCTGAACCGTCTTGTTTTGCATTATTCACCGGCATGCTGGATTCCAAGGATGGATAATTCGCGCTCATTCAGACCCACTCCTCTCAATATTAATCGGTTTCCACGGAACGAGCCCAGGTCATAGATACCGTTTAATCCCATGATTTCCTGCATTTCATGATGCCAGCCTTCCAGCAGGTTGGAAAGCCGTTCTTCGGCCCAGTCTACATCCAGGCGTTGGGACAGGACCGGGTCGTTCGTGGTGATTCCCCAGGGGCACTTTCCACTGCCGCAGCGCTGGCAGGCATGACAACCACAGGCGATCAAGCAGGCCGTTCCGATAGCTACCACATCAGCACCCAACGCGATGGCTTTCATCACGTCAGCACTGTTGCGGATTCCTCCGGCAGCAACGATAGAAGCCTGGTCCCGGATGTGTTCTTCCCGCAACCGCTGGTCCACAACGGCCAGGGCCAACTCAATGGGGATGCCCACGTTGTCCCGGACGATAGAGGGCGTAGCCCCGCTTCCCCCGCGGTAACCGTCCAGGTAGATCATATCGGCCCCGGCCCGGACCACACCGCTGGCAATGGCCGCCACGTTATGCACGGCAGCGATTTTCACGCAGACAGGCTTGTACCCGCTGGCTTCCTTGAGGGCATAAATGAGCAGCCGCAGATCCTCAATGGAATAAATATCATGCTGGGGGGCCGGGGAAATGGCATCGCTGTGCAGGGGAATCATCCGGGTTTCAGAGATCCCTTCCAGGACTTTCTCCCCGGGCAGATGACCGCCGATTCCCGGCTTGGCCCCCTGGCCGATTTTAATCTGGTAGGCCCGCCCAGCCCGCAGGTATTCCTGGCTGACTCCAAAGCGTCCCGAGGCCACCTGCAGCACCACACAGTCGCTGTAGGGCTCCAGGTCCTTGTGCAGCCCGCCTTCCCCGGAATACCAGAGCAGCCCTTTTTTCTGTGCTACCCGGGCCATGGCTTTCTGGAAGCTCAAATTGATGCTGCCGTACGACATGGGAGCAAATACCACCGGCATACTGAGCCGGATCAATGAATTGCGAAAGGATTGCCAATCAGTAATTTCACTAAAGGATTTGGCCTTTCTCCCTACGTAGGTGATGGTCTCCATAGGCTCCCTCTGGGGGTCGATGGAGGGGTTGGTAACCTGGCAGGCATTGAATAAAATGTGGTCAAAATAGTTGGGCACCTCGCTGTCGGCACCCAAACCGGTCAGGGCCACGGCCCCGGAAGACGCCTGCAGGTGTATGCGGTTGATGGCATTGTCTTTCCAGACAGCATGGGGCCTTAAGGCCATCTTATTTTCCTCTATATTGATTGCCCCCAGGGGGCAGGTATACTCACAGCGGTGACAGGCCCCGCAGGAACGACCATTAGCCACCGGAACTTTTTCTCCTGCCCGGGTCTCCATCCGGATCTCGTTAAAAGAACATTCCCGGGCACATATGCCGCAGCCATCGCAGGCGTCCAGGTTGAACACAGGCCGGTAGGCCGACCTGAGACCCGGGTCTACCCGGGGAGAAGGATCCTGTTGGGCATTTGTCGCAGGTGAAACAAATGATTGGGACATGGCAAATCCCTCCTTAATTAGTATGGAAATGGCGTTTTAAGTTTCCCGGTCTCAGCGCCTTTTACGACCCCGCGGGGACTGCATCCTGTTGTTCTTCTTCTGGTTCCAGGTAGACCACGCAGGGCTGCCCGGCCCTTGGCGTGACGATATGCTCCAGTTCCGGTTCCATTTCGTAAAGGGCCGAAACTTCACTGGCAAAATAGGAGTAATTGCCGGACTGGCCAACCGTCATGGGACGCAGCTTGGTATTGTCCGTAATGCTGAACATCCCCTCATCAAACCCGGCCAGGATAGCAAACGGCCCATTGAGCATGGCCGACTCATAAATAATTTTCAAGGCCAACAGCTTTTCCATGGTCTCTTCGTCTTTTTCCCGCTCGACCGAAGACCAGTAGGGTGGTGCCAAGACCAGGGTGGCATCTTCGATGGACAATCCATGTACACGGATGAGCAGATCCAGCAGGTACGCCACAACCTCACTGTCTGTCTGCATCCGGCACTTGTAACCGAACCCTTCCAGGTAGCGCCGGTTGATCCCGTAAGAGGAAATCTCACCGTTATGCACAATGGACCAGTCCAACAAGTTGAAAGGATGGGCCCCTCCCCACCAGCCGGGCGTATTGGTGGGAAAACGGTTGTGAGCCAGCCAAGTGTACCCTTCGTAATCATCCAGGCAGAAAAAATCATAAATATCCGCTGGAGTGCCGACCCCCTTGAAAACGCCTACATTTTTCCCGCTGGAAAAAACAAACGCCCCTTCCAACCGGTCATTAACTCCCATAACCTTTTCAATAGTATAGTTATCCTCGTTGACAGGAACAGGAGCTTCCTGAATTTTCGAAGCCCTGGGCTCGACAAAAAACCGTTTCACCAGGGGATGATCGTTGATTTTCTTATTCCAAACAGGGATGTCTTCCAGGTTATGAATGACAAAATGCTCCTGTAAATAATCTTTGACTTCCATCATTCTACCGGAATCTACAGCCATTACGTGTATAGCGTACAACTTTTGGTAGTCTGGATAGATACCGTAGGCTGCAAAACCTGCACCAAGTCCATTGCCCCGGTCGTTTTGCAAAACGATCCCCTGCCTGATCCGGCTTCCATTTTCCTTGACTCTTTGATGGCTAATCAATCCAGCAATTCCACACATGGGTCAACACCTCTTTCCTTTCATTTTTTGCGAGATCCCTGAAAAACATTTCCGCATTATGGAACCGAAAAAGTTTAAAAAAAAGCCGGCCATCCCACAAAAAGTCTGTCCGCACCATAAAAAATAACTACCTGTTGGTTTTTCCCAGGTAGCTAAATTTTAACACGTGCCTGCCAATCTGTCAATATTGCGGAATGACTTTTTACTATGTGGAATAAGTGGCCATAAAAACAAATTTACACTTTACAATTATTCTGCCGGCGGTGTAAAGGTGCGCCCGGCCAGCTCGTTATCCAGATGATAGATGCCTTCGCCTTTTTCTCCCAAACGCCTTACTTTGCTTAAAATATCGGACATAGTTGCTTCTTCCTCAACCTGCTCATCAATAAACCATTTTAAAAAGCTGATGGTAGCATGCTCCCTTTCCTCGGTGGCCAGATCCATCAAGGTATAAATACGCTTGGTAACAAATTTTTCATGCTCCAGGGTCAGGGCAAACACTTCCTCCAGGGACTGGTAATCCCGCTTGGGTTCATCCAGGGCACTGATTACTGCCCTTCCGCCCAGCTCATTGATGAAGTGAAAGAACTTCATGGCATGAAACTGCTCTTCCTGGGCCTGCACGATGAAAAAGTTGGCAAAACCGTTGAACTCTTCAGCAGCACAGTAAGCTGCCATGGCCAGGTAGTAATTAGCGGAAAACTGCTCATACTTGATCTGTTCATTTAATTCTTTTAACAACTTTTCAGATAACATTGATCGTACCTCCTGATATTTTTTCCCCACTTCTAGCTTAGATTTATCTTAACTCTCCGTCCCTTAATTGTCAACTTTTTCCGACTATTTTCCCACAGGGCAGACACGAATGCATTTTCCGTAACAAAAATTTTTCACCCGTTTTGTGCGGCAAGCCGTGATGTCGGTCCGGCTAACCGGGTCCAGCCAGGGATCCCCCGGAGCTGCTCCCGCAACATCGCCTGTGAAAGATATTCCAGGGACCCCGTGCGTCAAAGCCCCAACATTGCATTGTTCGATACAAATTTCACAGGAACTTCCCAGGCACACTTTTTCAGTCAATAATGGGGTGGGTTGCAACTGGGCTGAGGTAATAACAGCATTGAACCGGACCCGGGGGCCATACTCAGAGGTAACTACCAGGTTGTTCAGGCCAAATTCACCCAGTCCGGCACGGACTGCTGCATGACGCATGGAGAATATCCCGGCATGGCCGGGCACTTTTTCCTGGAACTCTTTATATGCCCCGGAATAAGTTGTGGGAAAACTAACGGCGGAAAAGCCGCCATCGTCCAGCGCCAGTGAAACAGTCAAAGCGATCTGTTCCAGGCGCTGGTTTAAGACATCATAGCCAGAAACCTGGTAAAAATAGCGCTGCAGGTATTCTTCCCGAAAAGCTCCCGAAATAATTTCAGAATCCTGCAAAAAATGCTGATAATTGACCACACTTTTCAACACAGGCAATCCGAACACAAGCACACTTTTTGCCTCAGGCATAAAATCCCGGGGATGATGCCCCCTGGGTGCACCAGCAAAGCGCTGGACCGGGGCCACACCGAAAAGGCGGGCTCCGTCCATCCGGGCTTTCTGCTCAATGCTCCTGGTCTCTTTCTGCAATTATCTTCCCCCTTTCAGCCCATACTGGTCCAGCAGCATGGCCAAACAAATACCGGACAAATTTTCTTTCGCCTATTCCACTGCAGTTCATCATGCTAACGGATTAAAAACCAAAGTCAAAGACACTTGGGAAACTGCTCAGCGTTATTTATAAGCGATGCTGCGCAATCACATAAGGGCTGAACAGTTGCGACACTTGGTTAATTCGCCTGTTTTATAGTCAATTCCTCTTTGTTGTACAGTCATTGTCTGCATTGTTTTTTTCAGAAAATAATGGTATACTGCAAGAAAACACTAACTTTTTTACATGAGGGGTTCAACCTTGAAAGGAGGAGTTTTGTTGAGATCACTGTTTACCTGGTTGTTGGTGGCTTTATTACTTATCCCTGTGGGGGCTTTTGCCCTGCATGCAGAAGCTGTAACCGGCGAAGAGGGCTTGCAAAACGAGAAAAATGAAGGAGAGGCAGCAGAAACGGAACAGGATCCCATCAGCATCGTTGTCAACGGGCAAACCATTGATTTTGACGTAGAGCCATATATTGAAGAAGGCCGAACTATGGTCCCGGTCCGGTTTGTGAGTGAACAACTGGGAGCCCATGTCGCCTGGGACGGAGATGAGCAAAAAGTAACGATTAACCTGGAAGATACTACGATAGTGCTGGAAATCGGCAAAGAAACCGTCTGGATCAACGACCAGGAACATGAGGGCATCCTGGATGTCCCGGCTGAAATTGTTGAAGACCGGACTATGGTGCCCCTTCGCTTTGTCAGCGAAGCCCTGGGCGAAGCTGTAAAATGGGAAGGTGAAACGAGAACGGTATTTGTCGGACCAGTCGAATTGACTCTGTATTTCGCCGATGAACAAGCCCAGTATCTTGTCCCGGAAACAAGGGAGGTCT
Source organism: uncultured Desulfovibrionaceae bacterium (assembly GCA_964581355.1). Classification (GTDB taxonomy): domain Bacteria; phylum Bacillota; class Dethiobacteria; order DTU022; family UBA8154; genus CAZOOA01. Next base: position 136,659 of record CAZOOA010000002.1, read on the forward strand.
TGGGAGTTAATCTCAACAACCCTGAAATCATGTCTGAAATAATATTTGAGGAACTGTTAAAAGGGCCAGAACAAGAAGGCCTCAATCCCACTATTTTTGATAGCGGGAACAAAAACATCAATGTGATCCTCACAGGAGAACTCCCCAGGACAGGGATACTGATCCTCAACCTGACCGGCGACTTTGTGAATGCACAGCAAAGGGGTGCAGCGGGTGAAACAATGGCTGTATACTCCCTGGTCCATTCTTTATCTGAGCAACCTGAGGTGGAAAATGTACAGTTCTTGCAAGACGGCCGGGAAGAAGAGGCACTATTTGGCCATATCGCAACCGATAGACCTCTAAGCCCTGATCCTGACCTGGTTAACCCTTAATTAAAGAAAAGAACTCCAGGAACAAAGTTTAGAAAAAAGCTCAGGAAATAAGATAACAACTTTAAAAGCCGCGCGTGCAGCCGATTGCAGCGCGGCTTTTTTGATCACAACCAAGGTTGCACAAAACAGCTTGACCTCCAGGATGATCAACTGTACTATGCTTGAGTCTGGTTCTTTCTTGTCCACCTCTATTGAAACGCATAGACTAGCCGGAACCTGGACAGGAAAAAGAAGAAAGAAGCTCCACTTTTTGTAACTGGTATGCTTAAAAAGAAAACCATGTTGTGGATAACTGCTCAGCCCTTATTTGATTGCGCAGCATGCCGCAAAGCAGGGGGACGGTTCGCATAGGGTTCAATCGGAAGTTTTGCGCTGCGCTCCGGAAGCGCGATAACAGTCCCCGCAGCTTCGCTTACAAATAGCGCTCAGCAGTTACCACTTTTTTTTGATACAACTGAATTTAGCCGTAACAAACCCAACCCTGCTTCGTCTTTACAAGTGCAGGGAAAATGACAATGATATCGCGCGGTATCGAGGCTCGAGGTGAAGATGTTGGAAAAAAGCAATTTCCTGGCAGAAAGATTTGAAGAAAGACTGGAAGGAACCATAGAAAAGCTGTGGCCACGGGTGTTTCGCTTTTTCTACTACCGGGTGCAAAACCGGGAAGAAGCCGAAGAATTGACCCAGGAAACCTTCCACCGGGTTTACCGCCGCCTGGAAGGGGAAGGCATCGATGCAGACAAGCTGGAACCTTACCTGTTTACCGCGGCCCGCAACCAGTTAACAGACCTATGGCGCAAACGCGGCAGGCACCCGGGGACCCTTTCTGTCCAGGAACTGCAGGGCCAGGGATGGGATCTGGCTGAAGCACCCCAGGAGGTGGAAGACAGAATGACAATCCAACAAGCTTTAAACCAGCTGGCGCCCGACTACCGGCAAGTGCTGACCTGGAGAATTATCGAAGGGCGCCCCGTAGAAGAAGTGGCCAAGAAAATGAAGCGCACCCCGGGAGCGGTACGCAGTCTACAATTCAGGGCCGTCCGCGCGTTAAAAGAGTTGCTGGAAAAGGGAGGGTATTTTGATGAATAAATCTAACGGAGATAATCAAGAAGATAAGATTCACCAGTTTATAGAAGACCTGAACCGCGAAAAAAAGCCGGAAGTTTACCGCTCAGAAGAGGCAATGAATACAGATCTGGAAGAAATGTTTGAAACCATCCGGGCTGTTAAACGGCTCAAACAGGGGCGGAAGGCAACGCTGCATCAAAGGATCCTGGGCTCTAAAGGGATGAAGGTTGCCGCTGCAGCGGCGGTATTTGTTCTGGTCATCGCAATGAGCATTTTTAACCTTACCGGCCCCAAAAATGGAAACATTGTCCAGGCCGTAGTCAAAGCATACGAAGACCTGCAAAGTTACAGCGGTGTGGTGGAAATCCGTTCAGAAAGAAACGGCCGCATCGATTTCCAGGAAACCATCGATATCCAGTATAAAAAACCCTATCAATACACCGCCCATCACCGGTATGACGGGGTTGAAAAAAAATACATCAGCGATGGAAAACGTCTGGTCACGCTTTTTCCAAACAATATTGCCGAGGTGGAAAACATGTTCCCGGAACGGGAAATCTGGCGCTACCATATCGGCACCACCGTGTGGGAATTGGAAAAGGCGGAAGAGGTGAACATCCTGGGCACGGAAGAAATGCTGGGGCGAAGTGCCACAGCCCTGGAATACCGTTATGCCGGACAGGAGGAATATAATAAGCTCTGGATTGACGAAGCGACCAAACTTCCGCTGCGCAAAGTGCTGAAAAATACCCCGGAAAACCGCCAGTTAATCGTGGAGTTCAAGGAGTTGGACGTAAACCCGCAGCTGGATGATGAATTATTCCACTGGTCGGATGCCCTGCTGGAGGATATGAGGGTCCGGGAATTTAATGCCGAAACCACCCTGGAACAGGTAAAGACAGCCTGGCCCGACCTGGACAAAATACTGGAGACGCTGCCAGAGGGACTGGAATATTTCCGGGCCGGCACCCTGGAAGAGTATGATTTCTACCGCTACGTGGTGCGTTTCAGGGGGGAGACGGAGGCCGACTATCTTGATGTCTACTTCACAGAAGAGCCCTGGGAATTCACTTTCTTCCCTGCAAGTGAAGTAGGCAAGCTGGCCGATGGTTACGTGGAGCTGAACCCCGAAGCCTGGAATGTCTTCGAACGCTATACCGGTGCCAGCCGTACCGGTCGCTGGGTGGGAGAAGAATATGATATCTTCCTGGTCAGCAGCCGCGATACCGACGAACTGCAAGCCCTGCTGGAACAACTGGCCGGGGAGTCCATCCAGTTTATGGAAAAATTTCAACTGATGGAAATAGGCACAGACCCTGTACCGGAAAAAGAAGGACATTAACAGCCACGGCCCCCACGGACTACAACAGGGAATAAAGGTAAGCATGTTTGCTCCACCCTTCATCCCTTCAACCGGGTAGCTGGTGCATCGCCCGTATGACTGCACCAACACCCGGTTTTTCTATTGCAGTTTTGAACACTTTAAAAGAAACTGTTGTAATCCACACTCCGATATAATACAATTCATTCAAGAGTTATTATTCAAAAAAAATGACGAGGTGAAAAATATGACCAGAGTCGTAGTCGTTGGAGGAAATGCCGCCGGGCTGAGTGCGGCCAGCCAGGCAAAACGCTTAAAGCCGGATTGGGAAACCATTGTCCTGGAAAAAGGGCGCTACATATCGTACGCTGCCTGCGGCATGCCGTACTACATTGAAGGGATTATACCTGAATTTAACAGCTTGATGGAGCTTACTCCCTCTGAAGTGGTGGATAAAAGGGGCATCGACCTGCGCCTGGGCTGGACGGTTACCCGGGTTAACCCTGAATCCGGGGACATTGACGTAGAAACACCGGAAGGTCCATCCAAGGAATCATTTGACTACCTGGTTATCGCTACCGGGGCTGTCCCCATGACAGAAGGGATCGAGTTTGCCCCCTCTGAGCGGGTGCTGACCTTGAAAGGGCTGGAAGATGCCGAATATATCCAGGCCATGCTGGAAAACCTGCAGCCCCAAAAATGTGCTGTTATCGGAGGGGGTTATATCGCCGTCGAGATGGTGGAGGCCTTCAAAATCCGGGGGCTGGATACTGACCTGATCCACCGGCGCAAAGACCTGGCCAGGACTTTTGAAGTGGAAATATCAGACCGGATTAAAGAAAGGATGGAAAACGAAGGGGTCGTCTTACAGCTGGAAACCGCAGTCCAGGCCGTGAAAGAAGAAAAAGGCAAGGCTGTGGTCTTGACCGGTGACGGCCAAAAACTGGAGTACGACTTTGTTTTGGTCGCTACCGGTGTCCAACCGGCGACAGAGTTTCTCCAGGGAAGCGGCATCGAATTGGGAATTAAACAATCCGTCCGGGTCAACAAATTTCTGCAGACCAACTTCGAAAATATCTATGCGGCAGGTGACTGCACGGAAACCTACAACCGAATCACCGGACAACCTGCCTATGTGCCCCTGGCCTTAAAAGCCAACAAAGAGGGGATGATGGCCGGGGCGAATATCTGCGGCCAGGGCGAACCTTTCCCCGGTATCCTGGGAAGCGCCATCACCAAGATCTTTGACCTGGGCATCGCCCGGACCGGGCTGACCCTGGAAGAAGCCGAAAAAAACGGTCTGAACCCCGTTAAGTACCAGCTGACCACCAACAGCCGGGCCCGGTACTACCCGGGGACAGGCCCGCTGCAGAGCGTAATAATCGCCAGCAAAGATGACGGCCGCTTCTTGGGGGCCCAACTGGCCGGGCCCCTGGATGCTGTAAAACGCATCGACGTCTACGCCACCATGCTTTATGCCGGGATGACCATCCCGGAAGCGTTTAACCTGGACCTCTCCTATGCCCCGCCTTTTTCACCCGTCTACGACCCGGTGGTTATGGCAGCACGGGTAGGCAGAAAGCACATCCGTTGAGCAGATTCCCTGGTTATGCCACAAGATGCCCACAGGCAGGCCTAACGCAGGTGAAGCGAAGCAGGAGCAGGAGGGGACGGTCCTGGCGCCTCCGGAACACAGCGGAGGACGAAAAGGAAAAGCTCCGGGTCGAGTAGAGCGCGGGACTTCACCCGCACTCCAGTGTGCTCGTGCACACAACCGTCCACCTGCTTCGCGGTTTATGGCGCAATAAATGGGCTGGGCAATTATAATCAGTTCATCTTTCAGGCCTCCACCGTCCCTTCACCACCGTCGGCCAGAGGAAAGGGAACCAACCTGTCACCGGGAAAACATTATTTCAAACAGAAGCTACAATCCGGCAAAACTCAGGGGAAGTTAAACGCCCCGTAAAACTGTCGGGAGCAAGACCAATTATTTTTCACATCTACCGGTTCCTTGTAACAGGGAAGCTGGGCTCCTCCCCCCGCAGAACCGCAGCCAGATCCTCGGCGGCCATCCGGGCCATCCGCAGGCGGGTCTCTTCACTGGCGCTGCCGATGTGCGGAAGTGCAACCACATTGGGCAGCTCCAGCAGGGGGTGCGCCGGGTCCACGGGCTCTTCCTGGAAAACATCCAACCCGGCCGCACGAAGCTCACCCCGCTTCAATGCCTGGTATAAGGCCTGCTCATCCACCACTGAGCCCCGGGCTGTATTAACTAAAATGGCCGAGGGCTTCATTAATTTCAACTCTTCCTCCCCGATCAGCTGGCTCGTTTCCCCCGTAGCAGGAACATGCAGGGAGACATAATCACAGCGGGACAGAAGTTCATGTAAAGGCAGGTAATCTATTCCCAGCTGCTCTTCTGCCTCTTCCTTCCGGTTCCGGGAATAATAATAGACTTCCAGATCAAAGCCCCTGGCCCGCCTGGCCATGGCCTGGCCGATTCGGCCCAGCCCAACAATACCCAGGGACGCCCCGTGGATGTCCCGTCCGGCCATATACAAAGGCGCCCAGGTTTTCCATTCTCCCCGGTGAACAGCCCTGTTGGCCTCCATCAGGCGGCGTGCCGTTGCCATGAGCAGGGCAAAGGCCAAATCAGCTGTAGTTTCCGTAAGCACGCCCGGGGTGTTGGTGACCACAATGCCCCGCTCCGCGGCCAGCTCAACATCAATATGGTCATAACCCACAGCCATAGTGCTGATTACCTCCAAATCCGGGGCTGCCTGAATCACCTCCCGGTCGATTGCATCGGAAAGCATACAGTAAATTCCCTGTGCCCTGGAAGCCTCTTCCAGCAACACATCCCGGGGCACAGGAATTTCTTCTTTCTCCCAGACCCGGCAGTCAAAATTTTGGCGCAAAAAATCCAGGGCAGGCCCGGGCACTTGACGGGTTACAAAGATCCTTTTATCCTTCAGCTTTTCTCCTGTCATCTCGATCCCACCTTTAATCTATTTATTAGTATGAAAAACCGTGTTTTGGCACTGTCGTCCGGGCGACTGGGTAACTCTGTGGAAGGCGCTAAGGTTCCCTCGGGGTCCTCGGG
>CAZOOA010000003.1:0-94605 GCA_964581355.1 uncultured Desulfovibrionaceae bacterium
AGCGCTTTTAGCCGCTTGACAAAGTCGCCGATACAGGGAAAGCGGACCTCCTCCAAACGGGGAGCGAAGTGTTGAAAACCAGCAATTCGGACGCAAGTAAGGTTTTTCATCCCCTGTTGTGGCCTGGATAGACCGTGGCGGTTAGGATGAAAAACCGTGTCTTGGCGCTATCGTCCGGGCGACTGGGTAACTCTGTGTAAGGCGCTATGCGGTATCGGCGCCGGCACGTATTTGAATCCTGTGTTGACTTTTATTCAGGCTGGTGTTAATATCTATTTTAAAGATACTGTGCCCGTGAAGGGGAGAGTAGGGTTGGCCAACAGAGTAAAAGCGAGCCGGGGGTGGTGCAAGCCCGGTCTTGAGGCTTTCCCGAAGCGCACCCTGGAGGCGATGGTTGAAGCCCGAGTGGAGGCAGGATCCCTGCCTGCCGGGTGTGTAGGCCTTTCCGGTTGCCCCCGTTACCGGGCTTGCTGCTTTGCTTTTTTGGCAGCCCCTGAGGAGGACCTCAACGGGGTCAAAAAAGGTGGTACCGCGAGAAAAGCCTCTCGTCCTTTTGGAAGAGAGGCTTTGTTTTTTTTAAGACGAGTTCTCATGGCGTTTTTTTCTGTCCTGAAGCAGGGATAATGCGGCATTTGTAATCGTTCAGCGCTATTTGTAAGCGAAGCTGCGGGTGCTGTTCTGGCGCTTCCGGAGTGTTGCGGAGGACCGGCAGGGAAAGCACCAGAACCGTACCCTGCTTCACGGAGTTTTTCGCAGTCACATCAGGATTGAGCAGTTACCCAGGTTTTATGCAATTGCATTGATCGGTGAAATGATTTTTTTTAAAGGAGCGGTAGATATGCGGGTGGCAATTGTTGGCGTTACAGGGTATACAGGAAGTGAGCTGTTACGTCTGCTGTTTAATCATGAAGAAGTTGAAGTCACTTATATTACTTCACATTCCTTTTCCGGGAAACGTCTGGCGGATATTCATCCTCACTTTCAGGGCGTAAGCAACTTGATCTGTCAAAAATTTGACGTGGCAGAGGCAGTGGCCAAGGCAGATCTTGTTTTCTGTGCCCTGCCGCATGGCGAATCGATGGAAGTTGTGGAAATGCTTTATCATGCGGGGTCAAAGGTGGTGGATCTTAGTGCGGATTTCCGGTTGAAGGATAGCGCAGATTACCAAAAGTGGTACCAGCGGGAGCACAAAGCGTCCTGGTTACTTGAACAGGCTGTTTACGGCCTGCCGGAATTCCACCGTTCGCAAATTCGGGAAGCCCAGCTGGTGGCCAATCCCGGCTGTTATCCCACGTCTGTGCTGCTGGCCCTGGCACCATTGGCCCGGGAGGATTTAGTGAACTGGAACACACTGGTAGTCGACGCCAAATCGGGAACTTCCGGCGCCGGGCGAAATCCTTCCCCTATACTGCATTACCCCGAGTGCACGGAAAATTTCCGGGCCTACAGGGTGGCAACCCATCAACATTCAGGGGAAATGGAACAGGAATTGAGGATGCTTTCGGGCCGGGATTCGACCTTTACTTTTGTCCCCCACCTGGTACCCATGATCCGGGGGATACTGAGCACCCTTTACCTGGAAATTACAACGCAGGTCCCGGAAGAGGAAATAAGGGAATTATATCGTAAATATTATGATCATGAACATTTTGTCCGTGTATTGCCGCCAGGCTGCTTCCCGGAAACGAGAAATGTGTATGGGAGCAACTTTTGCGATCTATCCTTGCTATGGGACGGTCGAACCGGTCGCCTTGTTGTCCTGTCCGCCCTGGATAACCTGGTCAAGGGCGCTGCCGGTCAGGCAGTGCAGAATATGAATCTCATGCTTGGTTTTGCCGAATATAAAGGGTTGCGGCAGATTCCACTGCGGCCATAAACTTGGAAAGGGGAGTTAAACCATGGCGATGGAAAAAACTGCTGGAGGTGTCACTTCAGTTAAAGGGGTGGATGCTGCCGGTGTTCACTGCGGGATCAAAAAGAATGGAGAAAAAGATCTGGCCTTGCTCTACTGTCCTGAACCGGCCCGGGCTGCAGGTGTTTTCACCCGGAACCTTTTTAAAGCACCTCCATTATTGGTAACGGAACAACATGTAAAGATGCCGACTCGAGCCGTTATAATCAACAGTGGTAATGCCAACGCCTGTACCGGTGAACAGGGTTTCAAAGATGCCATGGCAACTGCAGAACTGGTAGCTGAGAAATTGGGGATTGCGCCGGCGGAAGTATTGGTTTCATCAACCGGGGTTATCGGGGTGTATTTGCCCATGGACCGGATGGCCCAGGGGGTGGATAAAGCGGTTGATTCCCTCTCTAATACTGGAGGCAACGATGCAGCCTGTGCCATTATGACCACTGATACGGTACCAAAGGAATCCGCCTATACAGTTGATTCAGGAGGACACTCTTTTACCGTTGGAGGAATGGCTAAAGGTTCAGGGATGATCTGCCCGGACATGGCTACTATGCTTGCATTCATTTATACAGACCTGGATATTTCCAGGGAAGGACTGCAAAAAGCATTAAACCGGGTTGTGGAGCAGTCCTTTAATCTAGTGACCGTCGATGGGGATACTTCGACCAATGATATGGTGCTGCTCCTGTCTACTGGAGCATCGGGGATCAAAGTGGAAGAAGAAGCACCTCTATGGGCAGATTTTGAAAATGCACTCTTCCAGGTCTGCCAGGACCTGGCGTACCGTATTGTATCTGACGGAGAAGGCGTGACCAAGGTAATCCGTCTGAGCGTAAAAGGTGCTTCAGACTACCAGGTTGCCAGGACGTTGGCCAGGGCGGTTTTAAATTCCTGCCTGGTTAAAACTGCTTTCTTCGGGGAAGATGCCAACTGGGGGCGCATTATTACAGCCATGGGATATTCCGGGGCAGAATTTAATCCTTCAAAGGTCGATATCTTCCTGGGTGATGTGCAGGTTACGGACCAGGGTGCGGGTGTTGTTTTTGATGAAGATAAAGCCAAAAAAGTGCTGCAGCAAAGAGAGGTTCCCGTATTAATCGACTTGCATTCTGGCAGCCAGGAGATTACAGCATTTGGCTGTGATCTAAGTTATGAGTATGTAACCATAAACAGCGATTACAGGAGTTAAGAGGGAAGGGATGAATAAAATGGATAAAAAGAAGATGGAAACGCTAATTGAGAAAGCCCACGTTTTAATCGAGGCACTTCCTTACATCCGGACTTTTTCCGGAAAAACCTTTGTAATCAAGTACGGTGGGCAGGCTATGGTCAGTGATGAACTTAAGCATGCTGTAGCCCAGGACATTATCTTGCTGAAATACATTGGGATTAATCCCATTGTGGTCCACGGCGGCGGAAAAGAGATCAATTCCCTATTGGAAAGGCTGGGCATCGATACACGCTTTGTAGGCGGATTACGTGTCACCGACCAGGAAACCATGGAATTGGTGGAGATGGTCCTTGTGGGCAAGATCAATAAAGAAGTCGTTAATCTGTTAAACCGTCACGGCGGCAAAGCCGTGGGTTTAAGCGGAAAGGACAGCGATCTCCTGGTAGCCCGGAAAAGACCCCCGGCCCAGGCTATGATTGATGGGACAGAACACTTTGTAGACCTGGGATTTGTGGGCGATGTGACAGATATTAATGCCTCTGTGATAGATACTTTGAGTAAAAACAACTATATCCCGGTGATTGCGCCGGTTGCCGTAAGCCCTGAAGGTTATGGCCTGAATATCAATGCAGACCACGTAGCCGGGGAATTGGCTTCGGCATTGAAGGCAGAAAAGCTGATTTTGCTTACAGATGTCGAAGGCATTTTACGGGTTCCGGAACAACCGGAAAGCCTGGTCTCTTCCGTTACGCGCCAGCAGGCCCGGGATATGATTATTTCCGGCGAAATATCATCAGGGATGATCCCCAAGGTTGAAGCCTGTATCAGAGCCTTAAACAGTGGGGTATCCAGAACGCATATTATCGACGGCCGCTTGAGCCATTCCATGTTGTTGGAGATCTTTACCGATACAGGAATTGGGACGATGGTGGAGTAGCTGGAGGAATAATTTGGGCAATTATTGTTGAGGCTCTATTGTTATTTGAGTAGACTTTGTTTAGGAGGTGCTGGCTTTGATCCAGGAACAGGAAAAAAAGTATATCATCAATACATACAACCGGCAGCCCGGCGTAAACCCTTACCTGGTTGAGGGTAGAGGCACTAAGGTATGGGATGATAAGGGGAAAGAATACCTTGATTTTGTTGGGGGATTGGCTGTGAATGGTTTAGGGCATTGCTTTCAGCCTGTGGTGGATGCCGCTTCAGAACAGTTGAACAGGCTGATTCATACATCCAACCTCTACTATACCAAACCGCAGGTAGAACTGGCCCGGCTCCTGGTGGAAAACTCTGCCGGGGAAAAAGTATTTTTCTGCAATAGTGGCGCCGAAGCCAATGAAGCAGCCATTAAACTGGCCCGAAAATATTCCAAGCAGCAGTACGGGCCCGAAAAGCACGAAATAATTGTAGCCAACCACTCTTTTCACGGCAGAACCTTAGCGACCATTACAGCTACAGGTCAACCAAAATTTCACCAGGGATTTGAACCCTTGGTGCCTGGATTCAGGTATGCTAATTTCAATGATGCCGGCTCATTTAGGAGTCAGGTCAACCGCTATACCTGCGCTATCATGCTGGAACCCATCCAGGGGGAAGGCGGTGTGCATGTGGCGACAGAAGGTTTTATGCGCGAAATCCAGCGGATTTGTGTGGAAAACGGCCTGCTGCTGATTTTTGATGAGGTCCAGTGTGGTATGGGACGGACGGGTAAGCTGTTTGCCTATGAACAATATGGGGTGGAACCAGACATTTTTACCCTGGCCAAATCCTTGGGTGGGGGGCTTCCCATTGGTGCCATGATCTGCTCAGAGCAGGTTGCTTCCGGCTTTTCGCCCGGGGACCATGCCTCCACCTTTGGCGGTAATCCTGTGATTTGTGCTGCAGCAACCGCTGTAGTGGATGAGTTATTAAAAGAAGGGTTTTTAGATTCAGTTGTCCAAAAAGGCCGTTTTTTGGAGAAAAAACTGCTGCAATTAAAGCAAGAGTTTCCGGACCATGTGCAGGAAATCAGGGGAAAAGGGCTTATTGTGGCCTTGGTCTTAAACGGCCAGGGCAAAGAAGTGCAGAAAAAAGCAATGGAATATGGCTTGCTGGTGAACTGTATTGGGGATACTGTGCTGCGGTTTCTGCCGCCGTTGAATGTTTTGGAGGAAGAGGTAGAACAGGTTGCAGACATCTTAGGCCGGGCCTTAAAGGAGCTATAGGTGTTTGTTGTCCTCATGGATGCAACGAGGACTCTGGCAATGAGTTGAACATGGGCTTTTGCGAAATTTGCTGTCTTTTGAAGTAGGGCGCTTTAAAGTCCATCCTAACCAGGGAGGTTAAATTTTATGGAAACATTGCGGGGTAAACATTTTTTGACCTTACAGGACTTTTCCGCGGACGAAATAGCTGTGATGCTAAAGCTGGCCGTGGAGCTGAAAAGCAGGCAAAAGCGTAAAGAACCTCACCAGCTATTAAAGGGAAAAACATTGGGGATGATCTTTCAAAAGCCTTCCACCAGGACGCGGGTTTCTTTTGAGGTGGGGATGTGGCAGCTGGGAGGATATGCACTGTTTCTCGGAAGCCAGGAATTGCAGATGGGGCGGGGAGAACCGGTAAGCGATACTGCTGCAGTCCTTTCCCGTTATGTAGAAGGGATCATGATCCGTACCTTTGAGCACAGCCAGGTGGAAGAACTGGCCAGGCACTCCACTGTTCCTGTGATCAATGCTTTGACCGACTACCTGCATCCCTGCCAGGTCCTGGCCGACCTGATGACAATCCAGGAATATTTTCAGGGTTTGCAGGGGATCAGTGTGGGGTACCTGGGAGACGGAAATAATGTAGCACATTCTTTGCTGTTGGGGTGCTCTAAAATGGGTATGGATATCCGCATTGCTTCGCCAGCTGGTTACCTGCCCCGCGAAGAAGTGGTTTATAGAGCCAGGGAAAATGCAAGCAGTACCGGGGGACAGGTATTGGTTACAGAAGATCCTGTTAAAGCTGTAGAGAAGGCTCAGGTAGTCTATACCGATGTTTGGGCCAGCATGGGACAGGACCAGGAAAAAGACCAGCGCAAGAAAGTTTTTGGTCCTTATCAGGTTAACCGTCAGCTGGTAGAGCAGGCAGACCCCAAAGCTTTGGTAATGCACTGTCTTCCAGCATACCGGGATGAAGAAATTACGGCTGACGTGTTGGAAAGTAACCGTTCGGTTGTGCTGGATCAGGCAGAAAACCGGCTTCACGCTCAAAAAGCTCTCATGACGCTGATTATGTAATGATTCATTTTAATCCAACGACAGAGCCTGCCTGTGTAGGCCTGGAGTGGAGTTAGACGGGGAAGTTAAAATCAAATATACGAGGTGATCCCATGCCGAAAAAAATTGTGCTGGCCTACTCGGGAGGGTTGGATACATCTGTAATATTGAAATGGCTGAAAGAAGAATATGGATATGAAGTAATCGCTTTTACAGCAGACCTGGGACATGGTTCCGGCGAAATGGACGGGTTAAAGGAAAAAGCCATCAATACCGGGGCGTCCAAGGCTGTAATTGAAGATTTGCGACAGGAGTTTGTAGAACAATTTGTCTTTCCCATGCTTAAATCAGGGGCGGTTTACGAAGGAAAATATTTGCTTGGCACATCCATAGCCCGCCCTTTGATTTCCCGGGCCATGGTGCAGTTGGCCTTAAGGGAAGGGGCTGAAGCTGTTGCCCACGGGGCTACGGGGAAAGGCAATGACCAGGTCCGTTTCGAATTGGCAATAAAAGCCCTGGCTCCTCAATTGAAAGTTATCGCCCCCTGGAGAATTTGGGACATCCGGTCCCGCAAAGATGCGCTGGATTATGCTGCACGCCACAACATTGCTGTGTCGGTCACTGCTGAAAAGCCGTACAGCATTGATCGCAACCTCTGGCATATCAGCTTCGAAGGGGGCATCCTGGAAGATCCGGCCCAGGAGCCACCTGAAGAGATGTATTTGATGACCCGCTCCCCGGATGAAGCACCGGATGAGCCTGAAATCGTACAAATTTCCTTTTCCAAAGGAGTGCCTGTTGCTCTTAATGGAGAAACGATGGGTGGCGTCCAATTACTGGAACAGCTAAATCAGTTGGCAGGCAAACATGCTATCGGGCGGGTTGATCTGGTAGAAAACCGCCTGGTGGGCATGAAGTCCAGGGGCATTTACGAGACCCCGGGTGGCACCCTGCTTTACTTCGCCCACCGGGAACTGGAGCACCTGACCATGGACCGGGAAATGCAGCACTACAAAGAACATGTGGCGCTAAAGTATGCCGAAATCATCTACAACGGAACCTGGTATTCTCCCCTGCGCAAAGCCCTGGACGCTTTTATCGACCAAACCCAGGAATTCGTCACCGGGGCGATAGAATTGAAGCTTTATAAAGGTAATATCAGCGTTCTTTCACGGCGTTCGCCTCAATCCCTATACCACGCGGACTTGGCCACTTTTGAAGCCGATGACCTGTACAATCAAAAAGACGCCGGAGGGTTTATCAACCTGTTCGGTTTACCGCTGCAGGTCGAGGGAATGCTGCGGAAAACCTGGAAAGACGAGGTGAACAAATAAAGTGAAATCCGGGAATGAGCACCAGGAAAACGGGCAAAACCATAGAAAGAGTCTTTCAAATGATCTGCAAGATGGTTCCGGCTCAGAGAAACTGTGGGGCGGTCGCTTCGCCCGGGAACTGGATAAAAAAGTGGAAACCTTTTCTGCTTCCCTGTCCTTTGACCGCAGGCTGGCCCGGGAAGATATCCTGGGTAGCATTGCTCACTGCCGGATGCTGGTCCATACCGGGATTATTTCTGCTGAAGATGGGGTGTTAATCGAGCAGGGTTTAAATGAAATTGAACAAGAACTGGAACAGGGAACTTTTCCCTTTGATCCCGCATACGAAGATATTCACATGAATATCGAAAAGAGGCTTACTGAAAAGATTGGCCCTACCGGCGGAAGGCTGCATACGGCTCGCAGCCGCAATGATCAGGTAGCCCTGGACATGCACCTGATCGTTAGGAAAGAAACTCACCAGGTAGACGGTCTTTTACGCAACTTCCAGGAAGCGATTATAACCTTGGCTGAAAATGCCCAGGATGTGATTATCCCCGGCTACACCCACCTGCAAAGAGCGCAGCCGGTGCTGCTGTCTCATCATCTTTTGGCCTATTTTTGGATGCTGCAAAGGGACCGGGAGCGCCTGGGCGACTTGTACAGCAGGGCGGATTTGATGCCGCTTGGTTCAGGAGCCCTTAGCGGGACAGGTTTCCCCATCGACCGTGAATTTACGGCACGGGAACTGGAATTCGAGCGCCTGTACGAAAACAGCATGGATGCTGTAAGCGACAGAGACTTTGTTATTGAATTTCTTTCCTGCGCTGCGATGTTGATGATGCATTTAAGCCGTCTTAGCGAAGAATTGATCTTGTGGTCTTCCCAGGAGTTTTCCTTTATTGAGTTGGCCGATGAGTTTGCTACAGGCAGCAGCATGATGCCCCAGAAAAAAAATCCCGATATCCCGGAACTGGTTCGGGCCAAAACGGGCAGGGTGTATGGAAACTTGATGGCCCTTCTCACCGTTTTTAAAGGGCTGCCATTAACATATAATAAAGATATGCAGGAAGACAAGGAGCCTTTTTTTGATACCATTGACACCATTAAAAGTGTGCTGGAAATATTTCCTCCCATGCTGCTTTCCATGGAGATCAAACGCGACCGGATTAACAGGGCTTTGAATGACGATTTTTCCACAGCTACAGAATTGGCCGACTATTTAGCCCAGCAAGGGGTCCCCTTTAGGGAATCGCACCGGGTAGTGGGAGAGATCGTCCGCTTCTGCCTGGATAAAGGTAAAAAACTACCGGATCTTACCAGCAAAGAGTTGCAAGGCTTTCATCCTATGCTTCAATCTTCTGAAGCCCGTGCCGTCCTGGACCACAGGACAGCAGTAACAGCCAGGCGCTGCAGGGGGGGAACCTCTCCAGAGGCACTCCGGGAACAGCTGCAGCGGGCTAAAGAGTTCCTGGGAAAAAGTGTTTTTGGTTGAGCAGGAATTTTGGGACAACTCAAAGAATTATAAAGTATGAAAATGGAGTTTTAAGTTTCCCGGTACGACTCCGGTTATCTTCGCGGCAAAGCGTTAAGGCTCAGTTCAAGCTTCCGCGTTCATAAAATGTGCTATTCAATTAAAGGAGGTGGGCCTGTAATACAGGCCAATATTATGTTTAAAAAAGTGCTACTTGCTATGGATTCTTCTGCAGCAGCCCTGGAGCTTTTTAACTGCATTCCCGATCTGCAAAAAAAAGGATTGGAAGAGCTGCTGATTGTGCATGTGGTCAACATGGAAGCTCTGCGTGGGGAAGACGCCGAGACGTACAGACAGAGGTTTGTTTCCAGAATTGAAGATAAAATGAAAGCCATTGAAGAGGAAGACATTAATGTCAGGCTGATTACCCCTCATGGACACCCTGCTGAAGAAATTGCTAAAACGGGAGAATCAGAAGATGTAGACCTGATATTGATCGGCTCAATCGGGGAAAGTATTATTCGGGAGATTTTCCTGGGCAGTACGGTTAACGAACTGATCCGGCTTTCCAGCAAACCTGTCCTGATCGAAAAATATATCACCCTGGGGGAAAAAACCCGCCGGATCCCGATCTTCTTACAGAAATGGGCTACAGTGATGCTGCCTACAGACTTTTCCGAGTCTTCAGAAGCAGTTTGCCAAAAATTTCTGGATAATGCGGACAAGCTGCACCGGGTAATCTTGCTTCATGTTGTTGATAAAGGACATACCGATGCTGACATTAAAAAACATACGGAAAATGCACAAAAACACCTGCAAAAATGGGAGGAAGCGTTTCAAGCCAAAAATGTTGATGTAGAAGTGAAAGTTTCTTCGGGGGTTGCTTCCCAGCAGATCAACGATATTGCCGAGTTTGAAGGCGTAACCTTGATTGCCATGCCGACCCGTGGATTGGGTTATTTTGCCAACCTGTTAATTGGAAGTACGGCAGATGCAGTAGTCCGCCGCTCCAATCGGCCCGTCTTATTATTTAGGGATAGTTAATATGGAGTTATACTATATAGATTAAACCAGAAGCTTTTTTGCTTTGGCTGTCAGCAGCGGACGTTTTTGAGTACATGACGGATTTTGTTTGTAATATACGTTCTGTTTAAAAAGTCACAATAAAGCTTAATCCTGTGTTACTTACCTGTTTCAGGCTTCATCAAAGCTAAAACAGCTTCAAAGCGGGATATTTGTGCCTTTACCCTCTGCGCTTATTACTGATCAACGCGGTTAGCCTGCGAGCCTGAGGTTCTTTTTTTCAGCACGTGCCAGTAATTTTGCGCTTTCTGCACTTTACCCTCTTTTTGAGTAACTGCTCAGCCCTTATTTAAATGCGCAACACGCTCCGCAGCTTCGCTTAAAAATAGCGCTAAGCAGTTACCTTTTTGGTTCCTTTAAGCATTATTTATGGTCCACCCGTCCACACCCTGCTTCGGTTTTCTTTTCCCCGTTATATACCCATCCCTTCTCTTATTAACAAGACCTTCTCCAGCATCAAAGGTTAGTATGAAAATCAAACAATTCACTTGGTTTTTTTGTTGCTTTTTGCTCCCGGAAGAGGGTATAATCAAAAAAGCTTGTTTAGCAAAACTCCAGGACGGAAGCTTTGCTCTGATCAAACAGAAAGAGTTGCCTTGCATGGAAAATATGCCCAGGAAATACAGCCATCATTATGTGCCTTCTCCGCAGCGTATTACCCGGATCATGGAGATGCTGCAACAAAACCAGCAAGAAATGGATGCTCTAGTTGCTGAAGTATTGGCTGCCAATGGCGACCTGATAGCAGTTGGGGAGCCCAGGTTTTTGCTGCGGTTAGGCAGCTATCTTTATGATTATTACCTGCTGCTGGAAGAAATTATGCTGGCTCTAGCTTCTCTGGCGGATCAGTGGACCCCAGGCAGTCTGGATTGGCATGTGCGACTGTTAAAGCTTCTGAGTTCACCGGTAAAAGAGGTCAGGCCGCCAGCTTTTTCTCCAGACACGGCTTCGTTTCTGGAAGGGTATCTCTATTTTTATCTTTCTTTTCATCACAATTGCTCCAATCTATCTCGAGAAAAAATGAACAGGTTAGTTAATGATCTGGAACGGACCCACAAGATGGTCATGGAAGATTTGGCTCGATTTAACCGAGTCTTAAAAATGCTTTACAGGTGCTAAGGAGGGAATAAAGTTTGGGCAAGATTATGATTAAAGCAGAAGGTTGTAAGGGTTGCAGGTATTGTGCCAGCGCCTGTCCCAGGGAACTTATTGCCATCAATACGGACGAAATCAATATTCTCGGCTACAATCCGGCCCGGTTTGAAAACAACCCGGACAAGCCATGTGTTGGGTGCGCTTTATGTGCCGAGGTCTGTCCTGATGTGCTGATTGAAGTTTACAGGGAAAAGAAAGGGGCGAAAAACAAATGAACCAGTGTAAGATGCTAAGAGGTAGTGTAGCTCTGGCAGAGGGAGCACTAATCGCCGGTTGCCAGTACTATTTTGGCTATCCAATTACTCCCCAAAATGATATTCCAGAGTATCTCTCTCAGCAGCTGCCTAAGCAGGGAGGCATTTTTATTCAAGCGGAGAGCGAGGTAGCTTCAATTAATATGCTCTTGGGGGCGGCAGCAGCAGGGGCCCGTGCCATGACTTCCTCATCAGGTCCTGGCATATCATTGATGCAGGAAGGTCTTTCCTACATGGCCGGTTCAGAATTGCCAGGCCTGGTTGTGAATATTACACGGATTGGACCGGGTTTAGGCGGCATTGCGCCTTCTCAAGGGGACTACTGGCAGGCTACCCGGGGAGGAGGACACGGCGATTACCGGTTAATCGTGCTGGCTCCCAATTCAGTCCAGGAAATGTATGATTTAACGATTAAGGCTTTTGAGCTGGCTGACAAATACAGAAACCCGGCCATGATTTTAGGGGATGCCATCCTGGGGCAGATGAAAGAACCAGTTCGGCTGAACAAACCTGATATTGAGCCACCGGAAAAACCTTGGGCGCTGCGTGGAGCCAGTGGTAGAAAGCCTCAATTAATCAAGTCTTTGTTCCTTAAAGATGGTGAAATGGAAAAGCACAACTGGCACCTGCAGGAGAAGTATAAGCGGTTAAGGGAAAATGAGGCGATGGTAGAAGCAGATCTGGAAGATAAAATGGACATCCTGGTTGTTTCTTTTGGATCCTGCTCAAGAATTGTGCAATCAGCTGTCCACATGGCCCGTTCCCGGGGAATCAGGGTGGGGCTGGTTCGTCCTATATCCCTTTATCCATTCCCGGAAAGGCAGATCAGGGAAGCTTCCAAGATTGCGCAGAAAGTTCTTACGGTAGAGATGAATACCGGGCAGATGTGGGATGATGTTCGACTCTCCCTGGCCCCAGGGTGCCAGGCCCGTTTGATGGCCAGGCCGGGCGGGGGGATTCCTACGCCACAGCAGATCGTAGAGGAGATAGACTCTTTTTTGAAGGCAGGTGATCAGGTTGCAGAAAGTATTTGCTAAACCAGAATCATTAATTGAAACGACCTTCCACTTTTGCCCTGGCTGCCACCATGGAACCGTTCATCGCCTGGTTTGCGAAGCGATTGATCACTACCAGGCTCGTGAAAAAACCATCGGTGTTCCCGGCGTTGGTTGTGGAGTATTTCTGTATGATTATGTTGACATCGATGTCTGTGAAGCCCCTCACGGCAGAGCTCCCGCTGTGGCCACAGGCTTGAAAAGGGTTTTGCCTCAAAGCTTAATTTTTACCTACCAGGGAGACGGTGATTTAGGAGCTATTGGGATGTCCGAAATAGTGCATACAGCCAACCGGGGGGAAAATATTACAGTAATTTTCGTTAACAACAGCGTCTACGGCATGACGGGGGGGCAAATGGCGCCGACCACTCTCTTGGGGCAGCAGACCACAACTTCTCCCTATGGAAGGGATTTTCATACGGATGGCTATCCCATCCGGATGACTGAAATGCTTGCTACCCTGGAGGGGGTTGCATTTGCCTCCCGGGTTTCGCTTCATACAGCGGCACATGTGAAAAAAGCCCGGAAAGCGATAATGAAAGCATTTGAGATGCAGACACAAAATATGGGTTTTACCTTCGTGGAGTTTATTTCTTCCTGCCCAACTAATTGGAACATGAATCCCCAAAAAAGTGTGGAACGCCTGGAGGAGGAAATGCTTCCTTATTACCCGTTGGGTACGTTTAAAGAACGGACAGCACCGGACTACTTATAAACGAGGTGGTTAAGAATGTACTATGATGTTATCCTGACCGGTTTTGGTGGGCAGGGCATTCTCTTAATTGGAGACATTTTGGCCCAGGCGGCCATGATGGAAGATAAGCATGTAACATGGATGCCCTCTTACGGCGTGGAAATGCGAGGTGGAACCGCCAACTGCACAGTGGTTATTTCTACTGAAACTATCGGTTCACCCCTGACCGATCAACCCCATGGCGTGATCTGTATGAGTAAGCCTTCCCTGCTAAAATTCCAGGGTAAAATTAAAGAAAAAGGTCTGCTGGTTGTAAATACTTCCTTCGTTGAACAGGAACTGGTCACTCGAGAAGATATTGAAGCAATATGCTTACCAGCCAGTGAGATAGCATTCCAGGAAGTAGGCCAGCATAAGATGGCTAACATGATTGTTTTAGGGGCATTCCTGGCGGCCAGCAAGGTTGTCGACCCGCAGACGGTAGTAAATTCCCTGGCGGAATTGTTTCAGGGAGAAAAGGAAAAGCTCATTGCTCCCATGGTCCAGGCACTGCATTGCGGTATGAACTACCAAAATACACAGGAGGTGTAAAATTGTCTCGAGAAGAGCAGAATGAAATCAATGTAGGGGAAACGATAAAAAAATTGCGGCAGGAAAAACAATTAACCCTGCACCAGGTAGCCGAGCGCACCGGATTCTCCACGGCCTTGCTTTCCCAGATTGAAAACCACCTGATTTCCCCTCCCTTGGGGACCCTGGGGAAAATTGCCCGGGCCCTGGAGGTGGATATGGGCTACTTCTTTGGGTCCAGCAGCAATGCCCAGTTTACCATTGTTCGGCACAATGAAAGACGTCCCGTTTCCCGGGTTGCTTCCAGGCAGGGAGTCAAATACGGCTACTCGTATGAGTCCCTGGCTTTTGAGCAGAAAAATCGTCATATGGAGCCTTTCATTGTCATCCTGGAACCAGCCACCCGAAAAGATCGACATGCCTACAGCCATGAAGGCGAAGAGTTCATTTTTGTCCTGGATGGCAAAATGGAAGTCATCCTGGGGGACCATGTTGATATTCTCGAACCCGGCGATTCAATTTATTTTCATTCAGAGATACCCCACAGGGTTCAGTGCGTCGACGGTGAAGAAACCAGAATCCTGGCAGTAATTTACACCCCTTAAGTATACTTAAGGGGTGTATTTTCAAATGCTGGCCTGGCCTTTATTGTTGAACTGCCCGCTGCAGAACGTCCCAGGCTGATATCTTTTGTTTTTAAAGTGGTTAGTAGCCTTCAAAGATATTCCATTTAAGAAATAACAGGGAGGCCAGAACCTGAACAATACCAATAAAAAATGTGGTTAACAGAAAGCCCTCGTCGTAAGTAAATGAACTGACTATACTCCAAACACCAATAATCAGGAGAATTACAAAAAGAATCCATTGACGGTATTGAAATTTTTTTCTCAACACTCTCCCTCCAATCTTCTGGTTTAAATTTTATATGACTTTATGCCCTATGTCTATTATGACATGATTCATCATGAATTTCAAATTACCTTTTTTCTGGTTGTTTTGCCTACAAGCGGATATTTTTCGCACAAAAAAAGGAAAAAGAAGCATTTGTGACGAATTACCCCTAAATGAACCTTGGCATCTTTTTTTTGGGGAGATAATGTCACGTTGACTATCTATTATGGATTTATGACTGTTCTATCTATTATGATTGCAGGGCTGATTTACTTAGCAAAAAAGCCTTTCTTGGGGGTTCCTAAAAAATATCTGTATGCCATGGTATTATGGGTATTTCTGGTTTCCGCTTTTTTCCCAGGGTTGCTTAGTTTTTTTTCGTTACAATTTGCCCTGGTTAGCTCGACTTTTATCGCTCTTTTGGGAGCTGCCTTGCTTTATTCCCGGGCTGAACAGAAAGCGGGTGAAGCGGAAACATATGAAGAGATGAAAGTGAAAACGACAAAAGATTATTCTGTAGATGATGTTGTTTCCCTGGAAAATGAATTTTCCGCTGCAGCGATTGCTTCAGAAGAGCCTTTCACTTCATCGACTTTTATAATGGATCAAGAAGGGTCAGCACATAAAGAACAAACAGGTCCGGATATCCCTTTTACACTTCAAGATCAAAAAGAAGTTCAGGAAGAGGGGGATGAACGCAAAGAGCTGGAACAGGTTGAACCGGAACTGTTGCAACAGCAGACTGAAAAAGACGTAGAAGAAGACCTGGATGAGCCAGTGCCGCAGCAGCAATTGGATCAGGATGAAAAGGCGCGGCAGGATGAGAAAGCGCGGATAGAAGAGGCCGCCCAGGAAGAACATAAAACAGAAACTCCAGAAGAACAACTGCTTTTAACAACAGGTGAACAAGCCAGCCTGTTTTTACCTGAATCTTTCGAGGAACCTAAAGAGGAGGAGGTACTATTTTTGCCCCAACAAAAAGATAAGATAACTGAATTGATTAATAACGCTTTTATAGCCAAAGAACAAAGCAATTTCTCTCAGGCAGCAGGTATTTTTAAGTCGGCCCTGGCTTATGTTGATGATGTTTCCGTAAAAGGTATGATCTATACGGAATTGGTTTTTATTTACAAAGAAATGGGCAAGTACCTGGAAGCTGCTGGGCTAATGGAGGGATTTCTCACCGAGAACGCAGCAAAACTTTCCCCATCTTTAAAAAACCATTTTACTCAACTAGTATCTTATTTGCGAACCCTTGACGAATTATTAAAAAAAGCGGAACATCCCGAAATTCCTTTTTCACAAGTTCCTCGGTTGATTAAAGTAAGGGCAGAAAAGGTTTTCAAAGAAGACTAACCATTTTATAAGGAGGATGAAACGATGAAAAAAAGTCAGGAAATTGTCAATTCCCCCGTCATCAGTATCGCTGATGGGACACAAATCGGCTCGATTAAGGGTTTGGTAATTAACCCTCAGCAGAAAAACGTGGAATTTCTACTCCTGGATGAACAGGGAAGTGGCCAGAAATTAAGAGGGCTTCCATTTCTTGCGGCAGAAGGCTTTGGGGAATATGCGATTACAGTGGAAAATGAAAATGTTATTATTGACACATTAAAGGTAGGGGCTTTAACCGAACTGGTGCAGCAGGGAGTTAATGTTATCGGCAAAAAAGTAATTACTAAAAAAGGAAAATACTTGGGGGATATAACCGAGTTCTCCCTGGATATTTCCAACGGCTCCCTGGCTGAGATTTATTATAAAGCCGAGGGTGAGGAAGAGAAATCCATTTCTGCGCAAAATGTTTTGACCATCGGGAAAGAAGTAGTCATTGTTGAGGAGATGGTATCTGCAACTGCTCCTTCAGCAACCGGTGAAAGCGAAGCCCTGCGGGGCACTGAACCTTCTTCAAATTTTAAACAGGGAGATGAAAGATCGCAGCAGGGTGAAGTTGATTCGCAGCAGCTGGCAACTGAAGAAAAGCCCGCTGGCGCGGATATATCGAAGCAAGAACCGGCACCTTCTGAAAAAAGCGATCTGGATCCCGCCGACATTTTTATTCAGAGGCAGCGTCAGCATATTATTGGCAAGGCTTTACTGAAAGATTTAAAGTCTGATACGGGTGAAGTGATTGCCTGGGAGAACGAAGTTGTGACAGAAGAACTATTTAATCGTGTTTATCAACTGGGCACTCAGAAGTTGATGGAGCTGGCCATGTCTGTGCGTGAAAGCTAGCTTCAGTGATGAAAGAGTTGCCCCCGTTTCCTGTTTAAGAATTTGCCTGTTTAAAATGGAAGCCTGAGGGGGTGGTCAGTTGGCAGGGTTTTCCCGTAGATTCTGGTTGATGCTAATGATTGCAGCACTGGTGTTGGTTAATACTGGTGGGGGAGCTTGGGCTTCTTATCAGAAAAAATATCATGGTAACTCCATAGCTCCGGGCACGGAGGTTGCGGGAATTTCCCTGGGCGGGCTGGATAAGGAGGAAGCTCGTGCTGTCTTGGAACAAGAACTTGTCCTGCCTGATTCCATTTCTGTCCAGTGGGAAAGCAAAAGATTTTCCATTCCCCTAGATAAGGATGTGGCTTCTTTTGACCTTGACAAGGCCCTTGGTCAGGCACTGCAGGTAGGCCGTTCCGGGGAAAAAAGTGCCGGCTATGATTTAAACTTTATCAGGTGGTTCCCACAGGAAAAACATTTGTTTGCCCCCATGGAGATAGCACCTTCTTATTTGGAACAACAGCTTGATGGGATTAAACAGGCTGTGGATAAGGAACCCGTGGATGCTGAGTTGACTATCGAAAACTATCTCCCGGATATTAAGGAAGAAAAAAAGGGGGTTTTTCTTGATCGGCAGCAAAGCCAGGAGTCGATTCTAAAACATGTTAGGCAGGGGCAGTATCAGCAGATCCCCTTGATTGTTAAGAAAACAGCTCCCCAGGTTACTGAAGAAGACCTGCCGGACTTTAGTCAACGACTTGCCTACTACGAGACACCTCTTGATTTGGAGCAGGAAGATAGAGTGTACAATATTTCGCTGGCCAAAGAAGAAGTAAGCACACTGGTCCTTGAGCCTGGAGAAGTTTTTTCTTTTAATGAGATCCTGGGGGAAGCGACGGCCGATAAAGGCTACCGGGAAGTGCTGGTTATTGAAAACCGGCAGTTTGTGCCCGGGGTTGGTGGGGGAATATGCCAAGTGGCTACAACGATTTACCAGGCTGCATTAAGGGCTGAATTGGAGATTGTTCAACGCAGCAACCACAGTCGGCCGGTGTCCTATGTTCCTTTGGGGTTTGATGCAACCATTGCTTACAATAGACTGGACTTGCAGTTTTACAATAACCGAGACTTTCCTGTCATGATGGTAGGCCGGATCAATGAAAGTCTCCGCTTTGATTTTTACGGGGCCGAGGCGGATCCTGACCGGGAGATTGAGATCATTGCTGAAAAAGAGGAGGTTTTAGAACCCCGGAGCCTGGAAAAAAAGACAACGAGCCTCCCTAGAGGAGAGCGAAAAGTTGTTCAGCAGGGCGAGGATGGGTACCGGGTGAATGTTTACCGGAGAATTTATGAAAAAGAAGAGAAAGTGGCACGGGAACTGGTTTCTACAGATACATATATGCCGATCAACGAAATTGTTCACATTGGTATAATGGATGCCAGAAGAAAATGAATTACCTTATTCGCAAAAGAGCTCGTTTTGTTTGAGCTTTAAGGGGGGGGTTGCTTTGTCGTCGTCAAGGAAGAACGGTCAAATTGGTATTGTTGAGGGAAAAATAAAAGTCGTGAACCCTGAAGGGGAAGGAAAGCCGGCTGTATTATACCCACCCGATGAGGGAGTTACTATTTTGATAAATGGTGAACTGGTTGAAGGTGCCGTGGAGGTCAGGGAAGAGGACACAATCGAGGTAAACAAAACATCCCTTTTAGAAGAAGCCAGGATAGATGTCAAAGTTTCCTCCGATGGTCTCTCGGCTACAGCGGCGGTATTTCCTAGAATAACGGGAAAATATCATTTAAAAGATAAACCAATGTCGGCAAGCTTAAAACCAGAAATTGGAAAAGAAGAATTGTCCGAGCCGGTCCTCACTGTAATGGAGGCGGAAGCAGAATTAAAGCAAAAGAACGTGGTTGATGGGATCGATTATGTTGCCTTAAAAAATGCCCTGGAAAAGGCTGAAGGAGAGCATGTGGAAGTTGCCCGGGGAAAGCCCAAGGAAGAAGGGCAAAATGGTTATGTAGAATATTTAATTAATACAGAAGTTGAAGCGATCAACTACGAAGGAGAAGAAGAACGGGTTGATTTCAGGGAGCGTTATCGCTACCCCTCCGTTAATCAGGATGATGTAATCGCTGTGATTCACCCTCCGGTCAATGGTGTCCCCGGCCAGACAGTCACAGGAAACGTGCTACCCCCCAAGCCAGTAAAACCAGCACGGGTTCGCGTGGGGGAAGGTGTTTATTATAACGAAGACGAAACTGAGGTTATTGCTGCCAGGGATGGACGTTTGTTTGTCAAAGGCAACAGCATCAAAGTTGCCAATCTGCTTGTGCACAATGGTGATGTGGACCTGGAAAGCGGAAACATCCGTTTTAACGGGGACTTAACGATACATGGAAACATCATGGAAGGCATGGTGGTGGAAACTCAAGGTGATTTGCAGGTGGAGGGAAATGCTTACGGGGCGAGTATTGCAGCTGGTGGCAGTGTTTCTTTAAGCAAAAATGTGATTAAGTCGCAAGTTGAAGGTGGAACGTATTATGCATTTATTGACCAGGCATTCCCCATTTTAAGAAGAGTAGGGGAAGATTTTAGCAGTTTTTTGGTCAGCTTAAAAGAAGTGATTAAAGGTGTTGCTGGCAAAGGGCAAAAAATTGATCAAAACAAATTAAATAAAATTATCCATGCAGTTTTGGAAAAAAGCGCCCCGGATATTGGTGAGCAAGTAAAAAACCTGGAAAAAATGCTGGAGAATAAAGAAGACCCCCGCCTGGATTCGCTTAAAAGCATTATCAGGCTTCTTTCAGCCATGATTGCGACGGATTTGTCCCTGAACGAATTTAAAGACCTGGAAAAGATAGATGCGTCAATTAAATCTGCCCTGGACACTTTTGAAAAAACCCTGCAAGAAAAGCCTCACTTTCAGGCATCCTATGTGCAGAATAGCACGATTAACCACGGCGGTCATGTAACCTTAACAGGAACGGGGGGGTATTTTTCCACTATAAAAGCCGCCGGGGAAGTCAATGTAGAAGGGGCATTCCGTGGAGGCTCCATTGAGTCCGGGGGAAATGTTAAGGTAAAAGAATTTATCTGTATTACCACTGCGGCGGAGGCGGCAGAAAAACGGACCATTATCCGCATTAAGGTTCCCAGTCATGCCACCATTGCTTTTAATATTGTTCATGAAGACACGACAATCCAGGTTGGAAAACTGGTTTATCGTTTTGATAAGGAGTTATCTAATGTTAAAGTTTCCTATGACCCGGATAGCGGCATGCTTAAAATTACGAACTTTTAGCCCGTTGGATGAAAACCATGATACCTTTTGCTGATATTTTGCTTCAAACGGCCAATCGAAGGAACCTTTCTATTTATATCGTGGGTGGCTTTCTCAGGGACCGATTGTTGCAACGTGCAAGCCACGATCTTGACCTGGTTGTCGATCTTGATCCTCGCACGATTGGAATGGAGCTGGCTGAAGCTACAGGAGGCACTTATTATGAGTTGAACCTGGAGCACTCTGCAGCAAGAGTTGATTTGTTTTGGAATGATCAGTTCTGGCAGGTTGATATTGGCAGCATTCGGGGGCGCAACATCCAGGAAGATATTCGTAACCGGGACTTTACGGTCAATGCCATGGCTTTACATTTGGAGAAAGCCCTGCCGGGTAAAGGCTGGGAGCACCATGTGCTGGATCCATTTCAAGGGAAAAAAGACCTGGAGAAGAAATTGCTCCGAGTTGTCGGGGAAGATGTTATCCTCGATGATCCTTTGCGTATAATCCGGGGCATTCGGTTTGCTTCACAGTTAGAGTTTGAACTGGAAGAGCAAACACAGTTGCTGTTCCAAAAAAATAGAAAATTGCTCTTCCGTATTTCCGGTGATAGGCTGAAGATGGAAATGGGGAAGATTCTGGAAAATTCATCAGTAAAATACATTCGCATGATGCAGCGTCTGCGATTACTTGAGACGCTTTTTCCTTACCTGGAAAAGCTCCTTAAAGATGCAGAAGCCAAAAATGGGCTCAGAGGCTGGGAGCATTCCATGCAAACACTTTACTATTTGGAAAAACTTGTCAGCGAGCTTTTTTTTACCGAGCCCTGGAAATACGGCTTGGAGCGCTACCTGGCAGAAGAACTGTCGACAGGGTGGCAGCGAGTTAAAACATTAAAGTTGGCTGCACTGTTTTATAATATCAAAGCTGCAGAAGCCAGTCGGAGCCTGGAGAAAGCAGGCGCGGACTTTTTTCTGCCCAGCAAAACAGGGGGCTACCTGTTTCGTTACAGCCGCCGACTTCGTTTAAAACGTGTGGAAAGGAACCTCCTGGAAAATGCGGCATCTCTTTATACTGCACCCCTGAAACTGTACCTGCATTCATCCAGGACTTCCCGGACCTTGTACCGTTTTTACAGGAACCTGGGTCGTGAAACCCCGGGAATCCTTCTTTTTTCCCTGGCGGATTATTTTTCCCTGGCTGATTCTCCCCAAGCCAGAAAACAGTTTAACCTGCCCCCAAAGGAAGATTATCGCAACTTTGTCAACAATCTGTTTTCGAGATATTTTATCGACCAAGAGCGCTATGTTCAGGCCGCTTCCCTGATTACGAAACATGAGCTGCAAACTTTTCTCGGGCTGGAACAGGGGGCAATGGTCTTGGAAATCCTGGAAGCTATTGCAGAAGCCCGGGCGGAGGGAAAAATCAAAACCCGCAAAGAAGCCTTTGAGTTGGCAGAAAAAGAATACCGTCGAAGAATTTCTGGTAAAATCGACTAATGTTGATTTTGCCCGAGGTTTATGATAAAATTATTTCATAATTTAATATGTTCTTGAAAAAGGCAAACCTGCCGAAAGGCAGGGACGCAAAGCCATGGGTCTAAAGCGGTGCCAGGACTGCCAGGTTGCCAGGATGCATAATCCAACTGCTTTTTTTGCAAGCTGACTGATTGTAGCCTGGGATGACGGCTACTTTTTTTGTAGCTCAGCACTATTTGTAAGTGAAGCTTTGGGCACGTTTCTGGCGTTTCCGGAGCGCAGCGGATGACCGACAGGGAAAGTGCCAGAAACGTGCACAAAGCTTCGCGGCATGTCGCACAATTGCATCAAGGCTGAGCAGTTACCTTTTTCAGGATTTCCCAGGAAAGGGGTGTTTAAGCCATGCGTGAAAAGTTCTCTGCTGAAACCCGTTCAGACCAGGATGGGTATATAGAAATTAAAGATGGCCACGTAACAGTCCATGAAGCGTCCGGGCAGGGCATTCCCGTGATTCTTCACCCTGATCCCGGGGCTGCTGTTCGAGTGAATGGCAAAGAGATTGATTCTCCCAGCACCCTTAAAGCTTCGGATGTAGTGGAAATTGAACCGCTGGAAGAGACCGTCTCAGGTTCAGTTGAGGCGAGAATTGCTCAAGATGGCATGAAAGCGGAAGTCAAAGTCAGTCCCGGCCTGCAGATTACAAGAAAGGTAGATGATTTATCGGCCCAGGGCGAAGTCTATTTGAAGCTGGAAGAAAACCGCCAAAAATATCCCGATATTTCAGTTCAAGATGTCAATAATGCCCTGGCAGAACAGGGTGTGGTCTTTGGCCTTGATGCACCTGCCATAGAACAGGCTGTGAAAGAGGCAGCAGATGAGTGGGTGGTTGTAGCTCATGGAAAAGAGGCAGTGCCGGGAAAAGATGGTTACGTGGAACTCCATGTCGATGTGGAGCTTAAGTCGATAACCCATGATCAGGAAGCCCTGTCCCGGGTAGATTACAAGGAAAAAATAGAAATCCCTTCGGTCAGTGAAGGAGATCTGCTGGCCACAATCCATCCACCTGAACCTGGTAAACCTGGAAAACGGGTTACGGGGGAAGCGCTGGAACCACCTCCCGTGGAACCAGTCCAGGTGCAGTGCAAAGAAGGCTGTACACTAAGCCCCGAAGGAGACAAAGTATTAGCTCAAAAGGCCGGGCGACCTGTGGTTGAGGGCAAAAAGAATGAAAAGTTCACCATCGCTCCCCTATTCGTCCATAATGGTGATGTGGACATGGATAGTGGAAATATTCGTTTTTCCGGTGATGTTAAAATAGCAGGTGATGTGCATGAGGGCATGCTTATTGAAGGGGCGGGCAGTGTGGAAGTTATGGGCAGTACGGCAGGGGCGCGCGTGTTAGGCGGGCAAAACGTGGTTTTTCATAAAAACCTGATTAACACAAAGGTTGAGGCAGGGGCGCTGAAAGGGTTATATAAATCCTTACTGCCTCTTTTAAGTGAAGTTGAAGAAACATTATCGACTCTGTATTATGGTGTGGAACAGCTGAAAGAAGTGATGACCAGCAGGGGCAAGTCTGTTGAAGAAAAGGAAACCGGCCGCCTGGCCAAACTAATCGCCGATAAAAAGTTTGAGCAACTTCCTCAAACAGTGGAGGAAGTCAGCAGCCTCGTTAACCAAACGAATTTTGTGTTACCTCGAATACTAACAGATGCTATCAGCAGGTACGAAAACCTGTTTAAAGAAATGGGTTTCCTTGATATTCAAAGCAATGAAGAGTTGATGCAGTTGGTCGAAGAAGCTAAGGAAACCAGGGATTTTGTGGAGCGAACCATGGATGAACTGGTAGGGGATGTAATGGCCAGTTATGTACAGAACTGCACAGTGGTTTCCAGCGGCAATATTACTATAAACGGGCCAGGCACTTATAATTCTTACTTCTATGCTGGAGGGGATGTTCATATTGAGCGAATTTCCAGGGGTGGAGGGATTACGGCAGAAGGAAACCTCTTTATAGGAGAAGCGGGTTCGCCAGGCATGGCCATAAAACCGAGGAAAATTCAGCTTTCTTCCAGTTCTGTAGCCAAATTTCGCAAAGTATATGAAAATGTTATTGTTGTTTTTGGTAAACGGATCCACAAGTTTGAAGAAATGCAAACAAATGTGAAAGTATATTACTCTGCCGAAGATGACCGGATCATAATTATCAATTTATAGTAGGTTAATCACCTTTGCCTCCCCATTTGGTGACGATAAAGGCTCCTGCCAGTGCGGCAATAAAAACAGGAATACTTATGTTATCTGGAAACAGTGCGCGTCCTGACCCAATGATTAAACCGGCGATAAAAAAAGAAAAGAAGGGCCTGTAGCGTTTGTATATTAGGGATATTACCCGTGCCAGGACAATAAGACCCAAACCACAACCCAGGGCAAAAACACTCAATGGCAGCCAGGTAAAAAAGCGGAGAAAGCCCAGAATTTCATGGTAAATTCCCAGGATTAGTAAAATAGCGCTGCCTGATATTCCCGGAATTAACATGGTTGCGCTGGAGATAATTCCGGCAGCAAAAATAACTGGAAGAGACTCAGGGTTCCCCAAGTGAAACATACCCAGGGGTTCCAAGGCAATCAACAATCCCAGAAGTGCCCCTCCTGCCAGGTAAAAAATACGTTTCCAGGTAAAAGGGATAAACAACCGGTTATCCCTGTCTTTTAATAACAGGGGGGCAGAAGCCCATAGTGCGCCCAGAAGAAAAGCATAAGATGGCTCCGGCCAGCTGTCCAGCAGGTGGCTGAAAAAATAGGCCCAAATGACTAGCCCTCCACCTACCCCCAATCCAAACGTTATATAAGGCCTCAGGTTAAGTGAAGCTATATCCTCCAATACCTGATTGTAAATCCCCATGATTACAAAAGCTGTTCCTCCACTCATTCCGGGCAAGATCAGTGAAAGGCCGAGAAACATCCCCTGCAGCAATTTTTTCAATCCAGTGCCTCCATCCAGTGTCTTCTCATAGAAGGGAGTTTTTGCATCATGTTATTTTTCTACCTGAGCTTTGAGTATACCTTCTTTAATTGACAAAGAGATTGAGTTATAATAGCATTAAACTGTTAAGCACAGGTATTAATAAAACCTGGAGCGAAGGAGGATATAATTATGGAAGAAGTAAAAAAAGTGCTGCAGGATTCTGCCCCGGAAGGAAAGCTTCCCTGTATCATGGCTTTTAAAATAGCCCGGGAGCATAACGTCTCAGTTGCTGAAGTAGGGGACCTTTGTAACGAATTGAAAATAAAGATTGTCAACTGTCAGTTGGGTTGCTTTTAGTATGATAAACCGTGTCTTGGCGCTGTCGTCCGGACGACTGGGTAACTCTGTGGAAGGCGCTAAGGTTCCCTCGGGGTCCTCGGGCGGCCTTCCCGGTTTAACTCCCGTCCAGGTCGATCCCGGCGGCCGACGTCCTGTCGGCCGGACCGCCCGAGGACCTTCGGTCACCAAACGCCTTTGGCCACAGAGACCAACGTCGCCGGACGAATGCGCCATCTCCCCGGTTAGGGGAGCGGAGTGTTGAAAACCAGATCTTCGATCATAAGCAAGGTTTTTCATCCCCTGTTGTGGCCCGCGAGGGCCGTGGCGGTTAGTATGAAAAACCGTGTATTGGCGCTGTCGTCCGGGCGACTGGGTAACTCTGTGGAAGGCGCTAGGGTCTGCGGAAGGTGGATGTAAGAGAAAAGAGGTGCGGCTTTGTGTTAACTGTTTTGCCAGTTTATCAAGCGCAGGAACAGATTCTTCATTCCATGTCAGGTGTCACTACCAGTGCAATGCTGGCTGCTGCTGCTGAATCCCTGGGGAAAGTGGTGGCAGAGCAGGTGGTATCCCCTGAAATGGTTCCACCCTGTGCCCGTTCGACCATGGATGGTTTTGCTGTCCGTTCTGAAGATACTTTTGGAGCAACGGACAGCCTGCCCTCGCTTTTGCTATTAAAAGGTAAGATTTCCATGGGGGTAGAGCCAGAACATAAACTGGGTTCCTGGGAAGCCATGGAGATTTCTACCGGTGGCATGCTGCCAGAAGGTAGCGATAGTGTTGTGATGCTGGAATACTGTGAAGTGATGGGAGACCAGGTGGCTGTCTACCGACCGACGGCACCACTGGAAAATATTATTTCCGCGGGTGAAGACTATAATCCGGGTGATGAAGTGCTGCCCTTGGGGCATAAAATCAGACCTCAGGATTTAGGAATTCTGGCTGCACTGGGGATTACAGGGGTTCGGGTTTACTCCCCGCCCCGGGTTGTTATTTTTTCCACAGGAGATGAAGTGGTCTCCCCTGATCAATCGCCGAATCCAGGCCAAATCCGTGATGTAAATGGACCGACCTTGTCAGCTCTGGTTCTGGAAAGCGGGGGGATTCCAGACTACCGGGGCATTATACCTGATAGCCATGAAGCCCTGGAAGAGGGACTTCTTCAGGTGCTGGACAACTGTGACCTGGTGCTTGTTTCGGGTGGAAGCTCCGTTGGGACAAGGGATGTTACAGCCCGGGTTATGGATCAATTGCCGGGAAACGGTGTGTTGTTTCACGGTGTTTCCATGCGTCCGGGAAAACCTCTGATTTATGGAGTGGGACAGGGCAAGCCTGTTTTTGGACTGTCCGGTAATCCTGTTTCTGCCATATTTGGTTTTTTGCTGTTTGTCAGGCCCCTGCTGCGTCAACTGCAGGGTCTGCAAGCTTTTCCGGCTTACCCACCGTACGTGAAGGCCTGCCTTGACACGAACTTTGCCTCACCGGGGGGGCGGGAAGATTATGTGAGAGTTATGCTTGATGACTTTGCGTGTCAAGACAAAGAAACGGCATCCAATGATTTGCCTCGGGCAAAACCGGTTTTTGGAGGCCCGGGGCTTTTGAACCCTGTAGTCAAGGGGGACGGTTACTTTGTAATTCCCAGGGATGTAGAGGGTCTGAACAAAGGAAGCCCTGTGAAAGTATTTCTATGGTGAAGGAGCGTTTAATCAATTGGCTAGGAACGTATATCTTAGCAATACATCGCTGAGCAAGGCCCGAGATCTTTTCCTGGAGCACGCCCTGAAACATCCTTTATTGTCAGAACCGATTCCTGCCGAGGAATCAGTGGGCCGGGTAACATCTGCTCCGGTTTTCGCCGAAATATCTTCCCCTCATTATCATGCAGCAGCCATGGATGGACTGGCTGTGCACTCCTCTAAAACGTTTGGAGCAACGCTTACAGCTCCCAGGCAGCTTGTCATCGGGGAAGAGGTTTTTTATGTGGATACTGGTGGCATGGTGCCCCATGGCTGTGATGCGGTGATTATGATTGAAGATGTTTTCTACCCGGATCCGGATAATGACAGGATTGTGGAAATCCGGTCCCCGGCAACTCCGTGGCAGCATATCCGGTCTATTGGAGAAGATATTGTAGCTACAGAAATGATTTTGCCTTCATACCATAAAATCAGGCCCTTTGATTTGGGTGCGGTGCTGAACGGCGGCGTTAACCAGTTGACTGTGCTGAAAAAGCCCCAGGTGGCTTTAATTCCTACAGGGTCAGAACTCGTGCCACCGGGAAGACTTCCCGGCCCAGGTGAAATAACCGAATCCAACTCTTATATGTTTGAAGCAGCCATCAAGGAGTGGGGAGGGGAAGCGTTCAGGCTTCCTATTATCAGGGATGAACCGGAAGCAATCAAGGAAGCTGTCCAGCAGGCAGTGAAAAATTTTGACCTGGTACTGGTCAGTGCGGGCTCTTCTGCCGGGCGGAAGGATCATACTGCGGCGATTATATCTGAGCTGGGAGAAGTCCTGGTTCATGGAGTTGCGATGAAACCTGGAAAACCAGTAATTTTGGGGATAATTGATGATGTTCCTGTGATAGGCGTGCCGGGATATCCGGTAGCTGCGTACATGAACATGGAGCTTTTTGTCCTGCCGCTGCTATCCCGCTGGCAAAAGCAGGAGCCGGTTGAACGGCCTGCTGCAGAGGCATACAGTTCGCGTCGGGTACTTTCCTCATTAAAAGATGAAGAATTTTTACGCTTAAAGATTGGCAGGGTCGATGATCGCCTGGTGGCTACACCCCTGCCCAGGGGGTCCGGTGTATCCTTATCCCTGGTAAAAGCGGATGGCTCTACCTCCATTCCCCAAAATAAGGAAGGAATTGAAGTGGGGGAAAAATTTAGGACAGAATTATGGCGCCCCAGACGGGAAATTGAAAACACAGTGGTCTGCCTGGGCAGTCACGATTTGAGCCTGGATATCTTGGCCGATTTCCTGCGCCGCAGGGCAAGCGAATACTTTCTTTCTTCCGCCCATGTAGGCAGCATGGGCGGAATTATGGCCTTGAAGCGAAAAGAAGTGCATCTGGCAGGGATCCATCTGCTGGATACGGAAAGCGGGGTTTATAACGTTCCGTACCTGAAACGATTTCTCCCGGAGCTGGAGTTAGTCCTGGTGCATCTGGCAAAAAGGGAACTGGGGTTGATTGTCGCCCCCGGAAACCCCAAAAAGATTCATTGCCTGGATGATTTGACCAGGGAGGATGTGGTGTTTATTAACCGGCAGCAGGGCGCTGGAACCCGTCTATTCCTGGACTACAAACTGAAAGAGACTGGACTTGACCATAAAGCCATTACGGGATACAACCGGGAGGAGTTCAACCACCTCTCTGTAGCTGCATCTGTTAAAGCAGGAAGTGCTGACGCCGGACTGGGGATTCGGGCGGCAGCCCGTGCCCTGGAAACAGATTTTACCCCCCTGGCCTGGGAGCCCTATGAGTTGGCCCTGCCGACAGATTTCTTTCATAGTGAGGCCTTTCAAGCACTGCTGGAGATCATCCGTTCTGCCCCCTTTGGAGGGGCGGTGGAAGCGATGGGTGGCTATGATTTAAGTGAAAGCGGCAGCCACCAGTTTATCTAAATAATATAAAGGCAGGTTTTGCGGTAATGAATGAACAGCATAAACATCCGTCTGCAGGCATGATCCGCGTTGCAGTGATTACGGCTAGCGACCGAAGCGCCCGGGGAGAAAGAGAGGACTTAAGCGGGCAGGTGATCCAGGAAATTGCCGGTTCTCAGGGCTGGGAGATGGTCCATTATAGCGTTGTTCCAGATGAGAAAGAAAAGCTAAAAAATGCAATGTTGCACCTGGCGGACCGGGAAGAAGCCTCCTTAATTTTGACGACCGGGGGGACCGGCCTGGCTCCCCGGGATTTTACTCCGGAAGCGACCCTGGAGATTATTGACAAGTTAGTTCCCGGCATTTCTGAGATGATGCGCCGGGAAAGCTTGAAAAAAACTCCCCATGCCATGCTTTCCCGGGCTGTTGCCGGCACCCGTCACAAGTCACTGATCATCAATCTTCCCGGAAGCCCCAAAGCGGTCCGGGAGTGCCTGGATGTGGTTATTCCAGTTGTTCCTCATGCAGTTGAACTGCTGCAGGGTTCCGTCTCCGACTGTGCCCAAAACGCCCCAATGGATAAGAATAATTTGCCTTCGAGTGGGTATAATACATGATGTTCCATCAAATGAAAATTTAAGTAAATGGCAGTTATAGTGAGAAATATGTTGTATTAGAGACATAATTAACAATAATGGCCTGAAAAGGTTAAATTTTTGATTTGCTTTCTTTACACCTGTAGCGGTAATATAACTATGGTTGATTAGCACTCACCTGAAGCGAGTGCTAACAAAACTGTGCCAGCTTTATTCAAACAACTTTATAACAATAATAAATCCAAGGAGGTAGCCGTTATGAACCTGAAACCTTTAGGTGACCGAGTAATTATCAAAGTCCTGGAAAAGGAGGAGAAGACCAGTTCAGGCATTGTTCTTCCCGATAAAGCCAGGGAAAAGCCCCAGGAGGGTGAAGTGAAAGCGGTTGGTGATGGCAAGGTGCTGGATGACGGGACAAGAGTTCAGATGGATGTAAAAGTGGGCGACAAGGTGATTTTTTCCAAGTACGCTGGCTCAGAAATCAAACTGGATGGGGAAGAATACCTGATTCTGCGCCAGGACGATATACTGGCGGTTTATTCTTAATGGAAAGGTATGCCAGTGCATGTTGAAATGGCTTACTTGTCTTTCCGGAAATTGAGGCAGTGATTTATATTATTAGAATCTATATTACTTATTTAGGAGGGAAATGGAATGGCCAAGGAAATTAAGTTTCGTGAAGATGCCCGCCAGTCCTTGGAAACAGGCGTTGACAAGCTGGCCAATACCGTAAAGGTAACCCTGGGGCCTAAGGGTCGAAATGTTGTGCTGGATAAAAAATTCGGTTCTCCGCAAATCACCAATGACGGAGTAACCATTGCCCGCGAGATCGAACTGGATGATCCATTTGAAAACATGGGTGCGCAATTGGTTAAGGAAGTTGCCAACAAAACCCAGGATATTGCCGGTGACGGCACTACTTCAGCTACTCTGCTGGCCCAGGCCATTATCAAACAAGGGATTAAAAATGTAACAGCGGGAACTAATCCCATGCTGATGAAACGGGGAATTGATCAAGCGGTTGATCAAATTTTGGAGCAGATCAAGGCGCAAAGCAAACCGGTAGAAAGCCGCGACGCCATTGCCCAGGTAGCTGCTATATCTGCAGATAGCGAAGCCATCGGCAGCTTAATCGCTGATGCCATGGAAAAAGTGGGCAAAGATGGAGTTATTACCGTGGAAGAGTCCAAGGGCTTTGTAACGGATCTCAAAGTTGTGGAAGGGATGCAGTTTGATCGCGGTTATATTTCACCATACATGGTGACCGATACAGAGAAAATGGAAGCTGTATTGGAAGATCCCATGATAATGCTTACCGACCGCAAGGTGGGCAATATCCACGACTTGCTGCCCCTGCTGGAAAAAATTGTGCAGAAAGGCAAGCAGCTGCTCCTGATTGCTGAAGATGTTGAAGGTGAAGCACTGGCCACCCTGGTGGTGAATAAAATCCGCGGCACTTTTACCTGTGTGGCAGTGAAAGCTCCCGGGTTTGGCGACCGCCGCAAGGCTATGCTGGAAGACCTCGCCGTCCTGACCGGTGGGCAGGTTGTCTCTGAAGACCTGGGGATTGAACTGAAGAACGTGGATATCGATATGCTTGGTCGTGCACGCCAGGTTATCGTAGGCAAAGAAGAAACGGTCATTGTTGACGGAGCGGGCTCCCAGGAAGATATCCAAAAGCGGATAAACCAGATCCGCGTTCAGATAGAAGATTCTACCTCCGACTTTGATAAAGAAAAACTCCAGGAGCGCCTGGCAAAATTGGCAGGCGGTGTAGCTGTGATTGAGGTTGGTGCGGCCACAGAAACGGAAATGAAAGAGAGAAAGCTGCGTATTGAGGACGCTCTTTCCGCGACCCGGGCTGCCGTGGAGGAAGGTATTGTGCCTGGTGGAGGAGTTGCATACCTCAACGCTATCAAAGCCCTGGATAGCTTGGAACTGGAAGCGGATCAGGCAGTGGGAGTGCAGATCATTCGTCGGGCCCTGGAAGAACCGCTGCGCCATATAGCGGAAAATGCAGGTGAAGAAGGGTCTATTGTAGTGGAAAAAATTAAGGAAATGGATGAAGGTATGGGGTATAATGCCCTGAAAGGGGTTTATGAAAACATGCTGGATGCCGGAATTGTAGATCCGGCAAAAGTGGTCCGTTCTGCCATCCAAAATTCGGCCAGCATTGCTTCCCTGTTCCTGACAACAGAAGCTGTTGTTGCAGAAAAACCGGAGGATGACAAAAAGTTCCCCGGTGGCGGGATGGGTATGGATATGCCCCCGATGTAAAATGCCAGGAATAAAAAAAACCGGGAACCATCCCGGTTTTTTTGTTTTTCAGCAGGAAATGGAAAAGGGTTTACCGAAATAATGAGTCGTTTAATTTCCAGTTTTGTTGAAGGAGCAAATAGTAATGGCAATTGCAGAAAAAGTTGTTATTGTTGATTTTGGTGGTCAGTATACTCAATTGATTGCCCGGAGAGTTAGGGAACTTAAGGTTTACTGTGAAATTCTGCCGTATACTGCTTCAGCGGAGAAGTTAAAAGCGGCCGAACCGGGTGGGCTTATTTTTTCTGGAGGCTCAGCCAGTGTGTATGACGGAGATGCCCCGCAATGTAATCCCGGTTTCTACGATCTGGGGGTTCCGGTTCTGGGCATTTGTTATGGCATGCAGTTGATGGCCCGGGATTTGGGTGGAGAGGTTGTGCAGGCGCGCAACCAGGAGTATGGCAAAACAACCTTACGCGTTAAAAAAAGCAATAAACTGCTTTCCGGAGTGGACAAACAGTTTACGGCCTGGATGAGCCATGGCGATTATGTGACACGGGCACCTGAAGGGTTTGAAGTTCTGGCTGAAAGTGACAATACCCCTGTTGCTGCCATGGCCGATGACAAAAGGCATTTCTACGGTCTGCAGTTTCATCCCGAGGTAATTCACACTCCCCAGGGAAAAGCAATCCTAGGGAATTTTTTATTTGGGGTTTGCAACTTTTCCGGTAATTGGACCATGGAAAATTTTATTGAAACCACCATTGCAGAAATCCGGAGAGAAGTTGGTGATAATAATAAGGTGGTCTGTGGTTTAAGCGGTGGGATTGATTCGTCCGTAGCAGCTACCCTGGTTCATCAAGCCCTGGGTGATCGCCTAACCTGCATTTTTGTGGACCACGGGTTGCTTCGCAAGGGGGAAAGAGAGCAGGTTTTGGAGACCTTCGAGGGACGATTTCACATGAATATCGTAGCAGTAGACGCCAGGGATGAATTCCTGGAAAGGTTAAAAGGTGTTACGGACCCCGAGGAAAAAAGGAAAGTGATCGGCAACCATTTTATCCGGGTTTTTGAGCAGGAAGCCGAAAAAGTGGGCCAGATCGATTACCTGGTCCAGGGGACCCTTTATCCCGATGTGATTGAAAGCGGTACAGCGACTGCATCGGTGATTAAATCCCATCACAATGTGGGTGGCCTGCCGGATGACATGAAATTTTCCTTGATTGAACCGCTGAAATACCTGTTCAAAGACGAGGTTCGCAAAGTGGCTGCGGAGTTGGGGCTTCCTGAAGAAATTGTCTGGCGACACCCCTTCCCGGGACCTGGTTTGGCGGTAAGAGTTTTAGGAGAAGTAACCCCCGAAAAGCTGGACCTGCTAAAAGAGGCTGATGCTATTGTTATCGAGGAGCTCAAAAATGCCGGGCTTTACCGGGAGATTTGGCAGGCTTTTGCTGTGCTGCCAGGAATAATGAGCGTAGGAGTGAAGGGAGACCGCAGGGTTTACGGTCATACAGTGGCTTTGCGGGCTGTGACCAGCCAGGATGGGATGACCGCCGAATGGTATCCTTTCCCTTATGAAGTGCTGGAACGAATTTCTAATCGTTTGGTCAATGATATCCCGGAAGTAAACAGGTTTGTCTACGATTTAACCACCAAACCCCCGGGGACCATTGAGTGGGAATAGAATAACTTTGAAATTAGTAAGAGGAGGTTGATTGTTCCGTGGCAAGGGTTTATGTTTTTATGGGTAGTGACTCCGACTTGCCGGTGATGGCCGGTTGCCTGGAAGCATTGGAACGGTTTGGGGTTGAATACGAGGTTCATATATCCTCGGCCCACCGGGTCCCGGAAAAAACAGCAGAGATGGCGCAAAATGCTGCATCCAGGGGAGTGGAGGTAATAGTGGCCGGCGCAGGAAGCGCAGCACACTTGGCCGGCGTGATCGCGTCGCACACACCCCTTCCAGTGATTGCTGTTCCCTTTAGCGGTTCGGCGCTGCAAGGGGTTGATGCTCTGTATGCTTCTGTTCAGATGCCCCGGGGAGTCCCCGTGGCCACTGTGGCCATTGACGGGGCTTTTAATGCTGGTATCCTGGCGGTTCAGATCCTGGGATTGAAGGATGGGCAGTTAGGGGAGAAAATGGCTGCTTACAAGGAAGAGCTATCCCGCCAGGTCCAGGAAAAAGATGCCAGACTCCAGGAAGTAGGGTATAAACAATACTTGGAGGAAAAGGGGAAAAATAGCCGCAAGTAGAAGCTTTCTATACTAACCGCCACGGCCCTTGCGGGCCATGGGCAGGGGACGAAAATGGTTTTCAAAACCGTTTCCCGCCTGGATGAGGTCCGCTTTCCCTGTATCGGCGACTTTGTCAAGCGGCTAAATAGAAATGAAGCTACCTTTTACGGTATACTCTGGTTGCACGCTCGCCACACCAGGGCAGCGCGGCGGTTGCCGGACCCGCCCGGTGCATGTGCAGTGAAGATGCAAGTTACTGCGAAACGAGGGCCGGGAGGGGACCCGGCCGGCATGGATGCCGGCCGCCTGGCAGCCGAAGCATGGAGGCTGAGTCTGCAGGTTGGTCCCCGGAGGGCCAAGTAGAGCAGCTTAACTTGCCTGAAGCGAACCTAAACCGGCGGTTCCGGCATTCGCCAACGCTGCCATTTTCATACTAAAGAAGAGGTGTTGCTGTTGATTGAAAGATACACCCGGCCGGAAATGGGTCGCATCTGGACCATGGAGAACCGTTACCAGAAATTCCTGGATATAGAGATCGCTGTTTGTAATGTTTTGGCTGAAAAAGGACTGATTCCACAGGACGCCGCCCGGGCTATTGAGCAGAAAGCTTCTTTTTCCCTGGAGCGGATAGAAGAGCTGGAAAAAAGCATCCGGCACGATGTGGTGGCATTCACTCGTTGCGTGGCAGAAAGCTTGGGAGATGAATCCCGGTATTTTCATTACGGGTTGACCTCCTACGACGTGGTGGATACAGCTCTTTCCCTGTTACTCCGGGAGGCTGTCCAATTAATCGAAAAGGGTTTGGAAGAACTTTTGCAGGCGGTAAAAATTCAGGCGTTGGCTCACCGGGATACCGTTATGGTGGGAAGGACTCACGGAATTCACGCCGAACCCATTACTCTGGGCCTTAAATTTGCCCTCTGGTGGGATGAACTGAGGCGTTACCGCTTTCGCCTGGAAAGAGCCCGGGAAGCCATTTCGTACGGGAAAATTTCCGGCGCAGTAGGTACTTACTCCCAGCTGTCCCCTGAGGTAGAATTGATGGTTTGTAGCCGACTGGGCTTAAAACCGGCACCGGTTTCCACCCAGATTCTGCAGCGAGACAATCACGGGGAGTTGGTTTCATTCCTGGCCCTGCTGGCGTCATCCCTGGATAAGTTTGCTGTTGAGATCCGCAGTTTGCAGAAGACCGAGGTCCGGGAAGTGGAGGAGCCGTTTTACCAGGGGCAGAAAGGATCTTCAGCTATGCCGCACAAGCGCAATCCTGTTTCCAGTGAGCAGGTATGCG
This sequence comes from uncultured Desulfovibrionaceae bacterium, assembly GCA_964581355.1. Taxonomy (GTDB): domain Bacteria; phylum Bacillota; class Dethiobacteria; order DTU022; family UBA8154; genus CAZOOA01. Next base: position 35,067 of record CAZOOA010000003.1, read on the forward strand.
GGTTGGCACGGCTGGTTCGCTCTCACGCCCAGGTGGCTTTGGAAAACATACCTCTCTGGCATGAACGGGATATTTCTCATTCTTCTGCAGAAAGGGTAATTTTTCCCGATGCAACCATCCTGGTGGATTACATGCTGCACCAGATTACCAGGATTGTTTCCGGCCTGATCGTTTACCCGGATAACATGAAGGAAAACCTGGATAAAACACTGGGCCTGGTCTTTTCTCAAAATGTTTTGCTTTCCCTGGTGGAAAAAGGAATATCCCGGGAAGAAGCATATGACAGGATCCAGAAGCATGCGATGCAGGCCTGGGAAACAAATACGCCTTTCAAGCAACTCCTGGAAAATGACTCCTGGGTTTCTTCCTATCTTGATAACACTGAATTAGAATCCTGTTTTGACTACAGTAAGAATTTGCACCATGTACCGGCGATTTTCCAGCGCCTGGGGCTGGAGCAGCAATAAAAAGAATAGAAAAGGAGTAAAGTACATTGAAGAAAAAAGATTTTCTTTATGAAGGAAAAGCTAAAAAGATCTTTCGTACCGATGATCCGGACCTGATGATCGTGGAATTTAAAGATGTGGCAACTGCTTTTGATGGCCTAAAGATGGAAAGCCTGGAAAACAAAGGGGTCTTGAACAACAAAATATCTTCGATTATTTTTGAGTTGCTTGATCAAGAAAAAGTGCCAACTCATTATGTTCGAGCCCTCAGTGACCGGGAGATGCTGGTTAAGTCCCTGGATATCATCCCGGTGGAAATTATTGTCAGAAACATTGTGGCCGGTAGTCTTACCAAGCGTATGGGATTGGAAGAAGGAATAACCCTCGAAAAAACCGTCCTGGAATATAACTTGAAAAATGATGAACTCCATGATCCCATGCTGAACCGCTACCATATTTATGCCCTGGACCTGGCAACAGCTGAGGAGATGGACCAGATTGAAACAATTGCCTTAAAAGTAAATGATATATTAAGGCCTTACCTGTTAAACCGGAATATGGTTTTAGTTGATTTCAAGTTGGAATTTGGACGCCACAAAGGTGAAATTTTGTTGGGGGACGAAATTACACCGGATACCTGCCGCTTTTGGGATGCTGTTTCCGGGGAAAAGATGGATAAAGATCGTTTTCGCCGGGAAATGGGCCAGGTAACCGAAGCATACCAGGAAGTGCTCAAAAGACTGCAGGAGGGAAACTAAATTGACCACCTGGAAAGCCAAAATTGAAGTAACCTTTAAGAAAAGTGTGCTCGATCCCCAGGGTGTAGCCGTGGAGAAGGCCCTGGGTGTCCTGGGGTACAACAACGTGGAAAATGTCCGGGTGGGAAAGTACCTGGAACTGGTCTTGCGGACTGGAAGTGAGAGCGAAGCCAGGCAGCAGGTGGATGAGATGTGCCAGAGGCTTTTAACAAACCCGGTCATTGAGGAATATTCTTACAGGATCGAACAGCAGGATTGAAAAGTTAAATCAGGGGAGGGGATGGGTGCTTTAAAGGAGGCAGCGAGTCTCCGGCGCCCGGATTTTATGAAATTTGGAGTTATTGTTTTTCCAGGTTCCAACTGCGACCTGGATGCATATCACATGGTCAGAGATGTATTAAATAAGCCGGTGGACTATATCTGGCACCAGGAAAAAACCCTGCGGGGAGCCGACTGCATCATTTTGCCCGGGGGGTTTACTTATGGGGATTACCTGCGTCCCGGCGCCATCGCCAGTTTCTCCCCGGTGATGGAAGCGGTGAAATCTTTTGCTGAAAACGGGGGCCTGGTATTGGGTATTTGCAACGGTTTCCAGGTTTTAGTGGAATCCGGCCTGCTGCCGGGGGCCCTTTACCGCAATATTCACCTTCAATTCAGGTCTGCCTGGGCTTACCTGCGGGTAGAAAACCCGGACCTTCCTTATACCCGGAAGGCTGCTGCCGGGCATGTTTTGAAAATACCTGTAGCCCACGGCGACGGCAATTATTATTGTGATCCTGAAACGCTGGAACAATTGAAAAAATACAACCGCATCGCCTTTCGCTATGTTACAGCCGGGGGTGAGGCGGAGCCCGGGGCCAACCCGAACGGCTCTGTCGATCATATTGCGGGCATTTGTAATGCCCGGGGTAATGTGCTGGGAATGATGCCTCACCCGGAAAGGGCTGGGGAAGCTCTTTTGGGCAGCGAAGACGGCCGCCTGATATTTGAGTCTATACTGGAACACTGGGGTGAAAGTGCATGACAGAGAAGCTACATCAAATGATGGGTTTAAGCGATGATGAATATGATCTGATTCAGGAACTGATGGGCCGAAAACCCAATGAACTGGAATTGGGCATGTTTTCTGTGATGTGGTCTGAGCACTGCAGTTACAAGTGTTCCAGGAAAGTGCTGCAGCTTTTTCCCACTGAAGGGGCAAACATACTGCTGGGACCGGGAGAAAATGCCGGTATTGTAGATATTGGGGAAGGGCTGGCTGTAGCCTTTAAAATGGAAAGCCATAATCATCCTTCCGCCATTGAACCTTACCAGGGTGCGGCAACAGGGGTGGGCGGGATTATCCGCGACATTTTTACCATGGGAGCCCGACCCGTTGCTCTTTTGGACTCCCTGCGTTTTGGCCCCTTGGATGATTTACGGGTCAAATTTCTTTTTGAAGGGGTTGTTTCAGGGATTGGCGGTTACGGAAACTGCGTGGGTATTCCCACCATTGGCGGTGAAACCTGGTTTTATCCCAACTACCAGGGAAATCCTTTGGTCAATGTTATGTGTGCGGGGATACTTCCTGCCGGGCGAATTGCCCGGGGTATGGCGTCAGGAACCGGGAATACAGTGATCCTGGTGGGAGCCCGCACCGGGCGGGACGGCCTGCACGGGGTTACATTTGCCTCCGAAGAACTGACTGATACGTCGGAAGAACAGCGTCCGGCTGTGCAGGTGGGGGACCCTTTTATGGAGAAACTGTTAATTGAAGCTTGCCTCGAGGCCATTGAAAGAAACCTGGTAGCAGGCATCCAGGACCTGGGAGGCGCCGGTCTTACTTGCGCAACATCCGAAATGTCAAGCCGGGCGGGAAGCGGTATGGTTATCCACCTGGACCGGGTCCCCTGCCGGGAAAATGATCTAACCCCTTACGAAATTATGCTTTCTGAATCACAGGAGCGGATGCTAATGGTGGTAGAACAAGAAAAAATCGAAGCGATCAAGGAGATTTTTGACCGTTGGGGTCTGGAGTCCAGTGCCATCGGTCATGTTACCGACGATGGTCTTTTGCAGGTTTATAACCACGGGAATAAGGTGGCCGAACTGAAGGCCGAATTTTTAACGGAGAAGGCCCCTGAATATGATCTGCCGGCCCAGGAACCGCCGTATTACCAGGAATTAAAGTCGCAAGATCTCCATTCTCTGCCTCAGCCTCACGACCTGGAACAATCATTTCTGAAATTGTTATCTTCCCCGAACATTGCTTCCAAGAATTGGATATTTCGACAATACGATTATATGGTCCGGACCTGCACCGTCCAGGGGCCTGGTGGGGATGCGGCCGTGATCCGGGTGAGAGGCACAAATAAAGGGCTGGCCTTTTCCTCTGACGGAAACGGTCGCTATGTCTACCTGGATCCTTACAAAGGCGGTATGATGGCTGTTATGGAAGCAGCCCGCAATGTTTCCGTTTCGGGGGCAAAGCCCCTGGCTATTACCAACTGCCTTAACTTTGGCAACCCAAAGCGCCCCCAGATATACTGGCAGTTTAAACAAGCTGTGGAAGGCATGGCCGCCGCCTGCCGTGCCCTTGGAACACCTGTTACCGGGGGCAATGTGAGCTTTTATAATGAAACCAGCGGAGAAGCCATTTTCCCTACGCCTGTTGTGGGCATGCTTGGTTTGCTGGATGATGTTTCGCGCCAGGTTAAAAAAGGCTGGTCCCGGGATGGTGATCTGGTCTATCTGGTGGGCGACCTGCAGGGCAGCATGGCTGGCAGCGAATATCTCTATGTTGTGCACGGGATGTTGGCCGGGGAAATCCCTGCTCCCGACCTGGAAAGGGCGGCCCGGTTAAACCAGTGTCTGGTAAAGCTTGCTGCTGCCCGGCTGCTCTCTTCAGCCCACGATATCTCCGACGGGGGGCTACTGGTTGCACTGGCTGAAGCATCCATTGCAGGAAACAGGGGTATAGAGATAGAATTGTCCCTACAGCAGGATACCCGAATAGACGAATTATTGTTTGGTGAAGGTCAGTCCAGGGTTCTGGTCAGTGTGCATCCTGCAGAAGAGAAGGAGCTCCTGGACAAAGTTCATCAAGCGGGATTGCCCTGTCACCGGTTAGGCACCGTAGGAGGAAGCCAATTTATTGTCACAACCGGGGGAGAGCAGCAGCTTGCCCTCCCCCTGGATCAAATTAAAGCTACCTGGGAGGAGGTCATTCCCCGTTGTCTCAGCTAAAGTTCGAACCCTTTGGAGATAATTATCCAGAGTGCAGTGTCACCAGCGGCAAAGACCGTATGGAAGAGGCTTGTGGGGTTTTCGGCGTATTTGCATCTGGAGAAGATCTGTTTCGGTTGACTTGCTTTGCCCTTTTTGCCCTGCAGCACAGGGGCCAGGAAAGTGCCGGAGTGGCTTTGAGTGATGGGAACGGTATTTATCTGAATAAAGGGGTAGGCCTGGTTTCTGAGGTCCTGACAGACCTGGACGCCATGAAAGATATCCCCTCTGTTGGTGCAGTCGGTCATGTCCGGTATTCCACTGCTGGAGGGGGGCGCCCCGAAAATGCACAACCGCTTTTGATCGAATACCGGCATGGTTCGTTGGCGGTGGTCCACAACGGCAACCTGATTAATGCCATGGAACTGAGGGAAAACTTAGAAGATCAGGGCTCCATTTTTCAGACCACTACAGATAGTGAGCTGGTAGCCCACTTGATAGCCCGATATGGTTATGGTGATTTGGAGGCTTCTTTAAAGTCTGCTCTGACTCACCTGCAAGGGGCTTACAACTTCCTGTTTTTAACGGAGAACAGTCTGGTGGGTGTCCGGGATCCCCACGGTATTCACCCCTTATCCCTGGGCAAATGGAACGGGCATTATGTTCTGGCTTCGGAAACCTGCGCCTTTGATACCATTGGAGCGGAAGTAATCCGGGATATCGAACCGGGGGAAATGGTAATTATTGATCAAAACGGATTAACCAGCAAGCAGGTGCTGCCTTCCCAGCGCCAGGCCTTGTGTGTGTTTGAATTCATTTACTTTGCACGTCCTGACAGCAATATTCATGGGAAAAATGTTCACCTGGTCCGCAAAGAGCTGGGACGCAGGCTGGCCAGGGAGCAGCCTGCCGAAGCTGATCTGGTTACGGGAGTTCCTGATTCCAGCCTTTCTGCTGCCTCGGGGTTCGCTGAGGAGTTGGGCATTCCTTACGAAATGGGGTTAATCAAAAACAAGTATATCGGCCGCACTTTTATTCAGCCCAAGCAGGAAATACGCAGTCTGGGTGTACAGCTCAAGCTGAACCCCATCTTTAAGGTTGTGGAAGGAAAAAGAGTTGTAGTAGTGGACGATTCCATTGTTAGGGGTACAACCAGCAAGAAGCTGGTCAACATGTTTTTTAAAGCAGGAGCCCGGGATGTCCACCTGCGGATCAGCTCACCACCAGTAATTGCTCCCTGCTACTACGGTATTGACACGCCAACCTATGAAGAATTAATCGGCTCATACAAAGACACCGAAGCAATTCGGAAAGAGGTGGGCGCTACTTCCCTGGGATATCTCAGCTACGAGAGTACAGTTCAGTCATCGGGGCTATGTGAAAGCGAACTCTGTACGGCCTGCTTTTCCGGTAAATATCCAGTTGAGATTGAGGGTGGAACGTATGAAAGATCCGAAAAGTTTTGATTATAAAGCGGCAGGGGTTGATATTGAAGCAGGCGAAAAAATTGTTTCAGAGATCAAGGAACTGGTAAAAATGACCCATCGACGGGAGGTTCTGACGGGAATTGGCGGTTTTGCCGGCCTGTTTAAACCCGAACTTTCCGGCTACCGGGACCCTGTTCTGGTAGCAGCAACCGATGGAGTCGGGACAAAGTTAAAAATCGCTTTTGCCCTGGGCAAACACGATACAGTCGGCATTGATGCTGTTGCTATGTGTGTTAACGACCTGGTAGTCCAGGGTGCAGAACCGCTTTTCTTCCTGGATTACCTGGCCACCGGGCGCCTGGAAAGCCAGGTTGTCAAAGAGGTTGTTTCGGGTATAGCCCAGGGGTGCCGGCAGGCAGGGTGTGCCCTGCTGGGGGGAGAAACGGCGGAAATGCCCGGGTTTTATCCCCCGGGGGAATACGATGTAGCCGGGTTTGCCCTGGGAATTGTCGATCAGAGCAGAATTATTACCGGCAAAAACTCCAAACCGGGAGACTGTCTGCTGGGCCTGGCTTCTTCAGGGATTCACAGCAACGGCTTATCCCTGGTCCGTAAAGTCCTTTTGGAGCATGCCGGCTTTACACTGGATCAGCAGGTTCCCCAGCTGGGTTGTACCCTGGGCGAAGAACTTCTGAAACCAACCTCAATTTATGTTCCCTATATCCTATCATTGCTGGAGGATTATGAAATTAAAGGGATTGCCCATATAACCGGTGGAGGAATCACGCAAAATCTGCCACGAGTCCTGCCCGAGGGGACAAGAGCCGTTATCCGTAAGGATTCCTGGGAGATTCCCCCCATTTTTACACTGGTTCAGGATGAAGGAAATATTGCCGAAGAGGAAATGTATAGGACATTTAATCTGGGTATAGGCATGGTTTTGTCCCTCTCCTCGGGTAGCAGGAAGAAGGTTCAGGACCGGTTGAAGGAGCTGGGGGTGCGTTCCTGGGAAATAGGTGCGATAGAAAAGGGTGAAGCAAGCCTTGCTCCTTATGTAGAATTTAAATAGAGGAGGGATGACCGGTTGAACCTGGCTGTCTTGGCTTCCGGAAGTGGGAGCAATTTGCAGGCCATCATTCACGCTGTGGAACAGGGTTCGGTTGATGGGTTGGTTAAAGTAGTAATCAGCGACCGTGCTGATGCTTTTGCGCTGCAAAGGGCCAAAAAACATGGAATAGAAACACGTTACATAAATCCGCTGGATTATTCCAACCGGGAGCAATTTGATAATCACGTCTGTTCCTTATTGGAAGAACGCCAGGTAGGCCTTGTTGTTTTAGCAGGATTCATGCGGCTTTTATCTCCGCTTTTCGTTCAGCGTTTCCAGGGACGAATCATGAATATTCATCCCTCTTTATTGCCGTCTTTCCCCGGCCTGGACGGGGTTAGGCAGGCACTGGAATACGGGGTGAAAGTAAGTGGCTGTACAGTCCATTTTGTAGATGAAGGGCTTGATACAGGGCCGATAATACTACAGGAAGCAGTTCCGGTGCTGGAAACCGATGATGAAAACGCTTTACAGCAGCGAATTCACGAGGTTGAACACCGACTCTATCCTCAGGCAATACAGTTATATTTCCAGGGAAAACTATCTGTAAAAGGGAGAAGGTGTATTGTTCATGAAAGGTAAAAAAGCGTTAATTAGTGTATCGGACAAAACTGGTGTTGTCCTGTTTGCCCAAGAGTTGGATTCCATGGGCTGGGAAATTATTTCCACCGGGGGTACTGCAAGGGCGTTGAGGGAAGCAGGGATTACTGTCAAGGATATCAGTGAAGTTACCGGCTTTCCCGAGATTCTGGACGGCCGGCTAAAAACCCTGCATCCGCTGGTCCATGGAGGCATTTTAGGACGAAGAGAACTGGAAGACCATGTCAAGCAAATGCAGGAACACGCCATAGAGAACATCGACCTGGTGGCTGTTAATCTTTATCCTTTCCCGGAAGTGATTTCCAAAGAGGGTATAGCTTTGGATGAAGCCGTAGAAAATATTGATATTGGCGGGCCTACCATGGTTCGCGCTGCGGCAAAAAATTACCGGGATGTGGTCGTTGTTGTGGAACCGGCAAACTACAGCATCGTGGTTGAGGAGTTGCGAAAAGGCGGCGATCTGTCCGACTCAATCCGCTACCAGCTGGCAGTGGATGCCTTTTCTCATACAGCCTATTATGATAGCATTATTGCCAACTACTTAAGGAAAAAAGTCGATAACGAAAGATACCAGCTGTTCCCGTCTCAGTTAACTTTGCCCTTTCAGAAGGCCCAGGAGTTGCGCTACGGGGAAAACCCTCACCAGAAAGCGGCATTTTACCGGGAGCCTTTGCCAGCGCCGGGGACTGTTGCCGGGGCCCAGCAGCTCCAGGGTAAAGAAATGTCTTTCAACAACATCAATGACCTGCATGCTGCCTGGGAGCTGGTAAAAGAGTTTGAAGAGCCTACGGCAGTGGCCGTTAAACATGCGAACCCCTGCGGAGTCGGCTCGGCTGAGACACTTATTGAGGCATATCAAAAAGCCCATGACTCCGATCCGGTTTCCATCTTCGGCGGTATTGTTGCCCTGAACCGCGAGGTGGATGAAGAAACGGCAAGAAAAATGGCGGAAATATTCCTGGAAGTGATTGCTGCGCCTTCATTTTCGCCACCTGCCCTGGATATCCTGTCGAAAAAACAAAATATCCGCTTGTTGACTATTCCCTTGGAAAAGGACCCGGAAGGGGGCATGGACTGGAAAAAAGTAAGCGGTGGCCTTTTAATGCAGGATGATCCAGCTGAACTGTTTGACTCCCAGCAATGGCGAGTCGTAACGGGTCGCACTCCTACGGAGCAGGAGGTAAAGGACCTGGTTTTTGGGCTTAAGACAGTCCGGCATGTTAACTCCAATGCCATCGTCCTGGCCAAACGGGAGCAGACCTGGGGGATCGGGGCCGGCCAGATGAGCCGGGTCGGGGCCGTCAGGATTGCCCTGGGGCAGGCAGGACAAGAGGCGCGGGGCAGTATCATAGCATCAGATGCATTTTTCCCCTTTAAAGACGGGGTAGAGATGGCTGCAGAATACGGTGTTACCGCTGTTATTCAGCCAGGCGGCTCGAACCGTGACGAAGAGGTAGTCGAAGCATGTGAACAGTACAATATTGCCATGGTTTTTACGGGCAGACGCTATTTTAAACATTAGAGGGGGCAAGCAGTAATGGATGTACTGGTTGTAGGAGGCGGTGGACGGGAGCATGCGCTGATTTGGAAACTTTCGCAAAGCCCGGAAGTGGACAAAATATACTGTGCCCCCGGCAATGCAGGCATTGCTTCCCTGGCAGAATGTGTTCCTGTGGGCGCCGAGGACGGGCAAGGATTGCAGCAGTTTGCCCGGGAAAAGGGTATTCATTTAACTGTAGTGGGTCCCGAAGCACCTTTAATGGAAGGAATCGTGGATCTGTTCCAGGAAAACGGTCAGCTTATTTTTGGACCTGACCGCAGCGGGGCCATGCTGGAGGGAAGCAAGGCCTGGGCTAAACAGTTTATGTCCAGGCATGATATACCTACGGCCTCTTTCGAAGTTTTTGAAGAACCTGATAAGGCCTACGAACATATCAAATCCATTCAATATCCCGCTGTAATCAAAGCTGACGGCCTGGCGGCAGGGAAAGGGGTAATCATTGCCACTGACCAGCAGGATGCTGCTAAGGCAGTTCACGACTTGATGGTGGAAAAGATTTTTGGTGAAGCGGGGAATCGAATTGTCGTGGAGGATTTCCTGGAAGGAGAAGAGGTTTCTGTTTTTGCCATTACAGACGGCACTTCATATGTAACTTTACCTTCCGCACAGGACCATAAGGCAATCTTTGACGGAGATAAAGGGCCGAACACCGGCGGAATGGGTGCGTACTCACCGGCGCCAGTCTTGACATCCAGGTATCAGCAGGAGGTCGAAAGCTTGATCCTGGAGCCTGTATTTAACGGGTTGGCAGCTGAAGGGATTATCTATAGAGGGGTGCTTTTTGTTGGGTTAATTGTTACCCGGCAGGGAATGCGTGTGCTGGAGTTTAATGTCCGTTTTGGGGATCCTGAAGCACAGGTAATCCTGCCCCGGATGAAATCCGATCTGCTGCCCTTGCTGTATGAAGGGGCCAGGGGTAACTACCGGGTGATTGAGCCGCCCCAGTGGTATGACAATTACAGCGTATGCGTGGTTATGGCTTCACAAGGTTACCCGGGAAGTTATGAAAAAGGAAAAATTATTTCCGGTTTATCTGAAACAGCCGGGATGGAACATGTCAAGGTTTTTCATGCCGGGACAAAGCTCCAGGATGAAGGGATTGTCACCGCTGGCGGACGGGTGCTTGGTCTGACAGCCTGGGATAATTCGCTGCAAAAGGCAGTCGAGCGGGTGTACCATTTGGCAGAAAAGATTCAATTTGACGGAGCATATTATCGCAAGGATATTGCCCACCGGGCCCTGTAATAAAGATAGGGTGGATAAAGATACGATAGAGGAAGTGAAACGAAAATTTCCCCAATAAGCTTTGGCTTAAAGGGGATTTTTTTTGCTAATTGCTCAGAGCAATTAGCAAGCGCAGCCTTGCTTGGGGGCGGGTTTAGAGTATGGGGACACATCTTTTGTAGAGAAATGTCCCCTTGCAAAGTTTCCAGAGCGTGGTGCAGGACAGACAGGAAAAGCGACAGAACAGTCTTCCTGCTTCGCGGTGTGTGGTGTAACAAATGGGCTGAGAAGTTACAATTATTTATTTATTTCTGGCAGGGAAACCTTCTTGGTGTGTTTAATAATTATAAGTGATGCAGTTATGCATAACCTGCCTGGAGGTGTTTGTCTTTGCCCAAACAAAGCATAAAGTTGGAACAGGTTTTAAATGCCGTTTATAACGGAATCGTGGCCATTAATACCCGGGGTGAAATTATTTTGTTCAACAAATCAGCAGCCCGGTTTATGGGCATCTCCAAGGAGGAAGCCCTGGGCCAAAAGGTTGAGACATTAATTCCTAATACCGGCTTACTGGAAATCCTGGAAACAGAAGAAAGCCGGCCGACCCAAAAACTGCGGATTCGGGGGCGGACGGTGATCAGTAACAGATCCCCTATCTACGACCAAAACCGTGTCCTGGTTGGCGCCATTGGGGTGTTCCAGGATGTTTCAGAATTGGAAATCATGGCCAAAGAATTAAAAGAAGAACGCGAGATCAAGGAGGAGCTGGATGCAATTATCGAGTCTTCTTATGACGGCATCTGGATTACCGACGGTCAAGGTTATACTTTGCACTTAAACAGCGCTTATGAGCGGATATCCGGCCTTAAGAAAGATGAAGTGGTCGGTCGCCACATGCAGGAGTTGGTGGATGAGGGCTATTTTTCTGAATCTGTTACCCTTCATGTCCTGGAGAAAAAGGAACGGGTGACTATTATGCATAATATTTTCAAAAAAAATGACAAAAATGTTTTGATCACCGGGAACCCTATTTTTGATGAGAACAATGAGGTGGTTCGGGTTGTCACCAATGTCCGCGATATTACAGAATTAATAAACCTCAAAGAAGAAAGGGAAAATAAAAACCGCTTGGCGGCTCAATACAAGGAAGAGCTGGATCGGCTCAGGTCAGGCCAACTGAAACTGGACAACTTTGTTGTTCACAGCTCACAGATGCAGCATGTTTTTGACCTGGCTGTCAGGGTGGGCCAGGTAGACTCGATGGTACTGATCAACGGGGAATCCGGTGTGGGGAAGGAAGGCATTGCTAATGTTATTGTCCAGGCCAGTGAAAGAAGAGACGGTCCTTTTATCAAAATCAACTGCGGAGCGATACCAGAAAACCTTCTTGAGTCAGAGCTTTTTGGTTATGAAAAAGGGGCCTTTACCGGTGCAGACCGCAAAGGGAAACTGGGCATGTTTGAGCTGGCCAACAAGGGAACGATTTTTTTGGACGAAGTAGCTGAAATTCCACTCAACTTGCAGGTGAAACTGCTCCGGGTTTTCCAGGACCAGCAGATTATGCGCATTGGTGGAGTTAAAACCATTAACCTGGATGTCCGGGTTATCGCGGCAACCAATAAAAACCTGGAAGAAATGGCCAGGAAGGGAACGTTCAGGGAGGACCTCTACTATCGCCTGAATGTAGTTCCAATTACCGTTCCTCCCCTGCGGGAAAGAAAAGATGATATCCCGGCATTGATTCACTTTTTTATCAATATGTACAACAAGAAATACAATATGTATAAACGTATTTCCGGCGATGCGATTGACTGTTTGATGGAATACCCCTGGCCAGGCAATGTCAGGGAGCTTCAAAACTTGATTGAAAGACTTGTTGTCCTTTCCAGGGAGCCGGTGATTGCCCTGGATCAGATCCCCCAGCAGTTTAAGAACAGTTACGGGCCAGCAGAAAGCCTGAAGCTGGATGTGAACAACAATATGACGTTAAAAGAGGCCGTATCCATGCTGGAGCAAGAATTGATCAAAGAGGCTATGAACAGACATAAAACTACACGGAAGGCTGCCCGAGCCCTGGGGGTGGACCAATCCACCATTGTCCGTAAGCTGAAAAGACTGGAAAGCAAAGAAAGCAGTTAAGTGCCTGCCTGCTCTGGTTTTTGAAAGCAAAGTGATGAAAAATGGCATCATTATGATGTGTGCATGCATCGGCGCCCGCTTTTTGAGGTGAATTGAAAATATAAGAAACAGTCTGACTATAAAGGTTATTCTTTAAAAACCCTTTACAAGTCGGGGGCTGAAACGGTTCTTGATTCATAAGAAATAAAGAACCGTTTTTCTTTTCTGTTTTGGCATTGTTTTTGCAACTGAAATAGGACAGATAAAATTGTGTTTAGAGCATAATTGATATTTTAGAAAACCAAACAGAAAGGATGGACAAAAGAAATTATGAAACAGCCGCTCTGGATCCCCAGTGAAGCCCGTATCAAGGAAGCCAATATGACTGACTTTACCAGGAGGGTAAATGATCGGTTTGGCAAGGAGTTTTCCACTTACGAAGAACTGTACCAGTGGTCTATTGACAGTGCCCCGGATTTTTGGGAATTTATGTGGGAATATGGCCAGGTCAAGCATTCCTCTCCCTACCAGCGGGTGGTCAGTAACATGGACAAAATGCTGGAATGTAAGTGGTTTGAGGGAGCAAAGCTAAACTTTGCAGAAAATTTGCTTCGTTATCGCGATAACCATACAGCGTTAATTTTTAAAGGAGAAGGGCAGGAACTGGTTTCGATTACCTATGAAGAGCTGTATGACCAGGTAGCACGTTTAAGTAAGTCGCTCCGGGAAATGGGGGTTAAAGTTGGAGACAGGGTCGCCGGCTTTATGCCCAACATGATTGAAACAGTGGTGGCTATGCTGGCCACAACCAGTATTGGGGCCATCTGGTCTTCCTGCTCTCCCGATTTTGGTGTGCAGGGGGCTTTGGATCGTTTTGGTCAAATAGAGCCAAAAGTTTTGTTTACCGCCAACGGATACTTTTACAATGGGAAAAGCCACACTTCCCTGGTGAAAGTGAAAGATATCGTAGCCCAGATTCCTTCAGTGGAAAAAATCATTGTGGTGCCCTATACCGAGGAAAAGGCTGATATCAGCGGCCTTTCCGATGCGGTTTATTATTCTGATTTTATCTCCTCGCAAAGTGGGCTGGAAGTCGAATTTGAGCAGCTGCCCTTTGATCACCCTGTTTATATTATGTATTCTTCCGGCACCACCGGAGCACCGAAATGTATCGTGCACGGTGCAGGAGGCACATTGATTCAGCATCTCAAGGAACTTATTCTGCATACAGATGTGAAACGGGATGATGTTGTCTTTTATTTTACTACCTGCGGCTGGATGATGTGGAACTGGTTGGTCAGCACGCTGGCCGTGGGAGCTGCTGTCCTGTTGTATGATGGCAACCCCTTTTACCCGGATGCCGGTATATTATTTAAGGTGGCTGAAGAAACAGGAATGACGGTATTTGGTACCAGCGCCCGCTACATTGCTTCCCTGGAGCAGGCTGGCGCCAAGCCAGGCCGGGACTATAATCTTGGTTCGGTAAAAACCATGACCTCTACCGGTTCTCCGCTTTCCATCGAAGGCTTTTATTATGTTTACAGGGAAGTCAAAGAAGACATATGTCTTTCCTCCATCTCAGGTGGAACGGACATTATCTCCTGTTTTGCCCTGGGCAACCCCACGCTTCCGGTTTACCCGGGAGAACTCCAGTGCAGGGGCCTGGGCATGAAAGTGGAGGCATTTGATGATAACGGCAACCCGGTGATAAACCAGCAAGGTGAGCTTGTTTGCACTCTGCCTTTCCCCTCCATGCCTGTCTATTTCTGGAACGATGAAGACAATGCCAAGTATCGCTCCGCATATTTCGAAGTTTATTCCAACGTCTGGCACCACGGGGATTATATTGAGATCACTGATACCGGTGGAGTGATTATCTACGGACGTTCTGATGCCACATTGAATCCTGGCGGAGTGCGTATTGGAACGGCGGAAATCTACCGGCAGGTGGAAACATTCCCCGAAATAGTTGACAGCCTGGTCATTGGCCAGAAGTGGGGAGACGATGAACGGGTGGTCCTCTTTGTCAAGCTCGCTGAAGAAGTAACGTTAAATGATGAACTGGTTACGAAAGTGAAGCAATCGATTAAGCAGGGTGCCAGTCCGCGGCACGTCCCGGCCAAGGTTTTGCCCATCGAAGATATTCCCTATACCATCAACGGTAAAAAAGTGGAGATTGCCGTCAGGAAAATGGTTCACGGCGAAGAAGTGAAAAACCGTGAGGCCCTGGCCAACCCGGAGTCACTGGATTTATATCAAGACATTAAGGAATTGCAAGCATAACTCCTCCGGTGCGGTGTTGACAGGGTTGCTCTGGTGTTTTTTCCGTAGATGCTATGTACATTACCTGAGAAGGAGGAGGGAATATATTGGCTACCTTAGAAGAAAGAAAGCAGCAGAATTACGAGTTTTGGCTGCAGAAAGACCAGGAATTGCTTGAACGCCGGGAAGAGGCTTACAATGTGGGAGGCGAAAAACAGAAAGAGCGGCTGGCCAAGCAGGGCAAAAGTCCGGTTAGGGAGCTTATCAGCCAGTTGATTGACCCCGACAGTGATTTTTTCGAGGTGGGGTTGGATGCTGGTTATGATATCGGTTATGAACAGCAGCAGCATATCCCCGGTGGAGGAATGGTTACCGGTGTGGGCAAAGTTCATGGCAAAGATTGCATGATTTTTGCCAATGAAAGCCGCATGACTGCGGGAACCTACTACCCTATTACCTTGAAAAAGCACATGAGAGCTCAGCGTATCGCCGAAGAATGCGGCTTAACCTGCATTTATATTGCCGACTCCGGAGGACTGTTTTTGCCCCTGCAGCTGTATGCATTTGCCGATGAAGGAATGTTTGGTTCCATGTTCTATAACATGACCCGCATGTCAGCCAAGGGTATTAAACAGTATACCCTGAGCACTGGGGGCAACACCGCCGGCGGTGCTTATATAGTTTACCTGGCCTGTGAATCTATTATGATCGATCAGATGGCCTATGCTTTCCTGGCTGGGCCTCCCATGGTGCGTTCGGCTATCGGAGAAGAAGTCAGCGCGGAAGACCTGGGGGGCGCCTATGTGCATACCCAGCATTCCGGGGGGTGTGACCATTTTGTCAGGAGTCAGCAGGAAGGGATCGCCAAGCTAAGAGAAATCATCGCTTTTGACCCGCCCCAGGAAACCCAGATTCACCGCTTTCCCTCCTGGAATGAACCCCACTTTAGTTCGGGTGATTTGATGGGGGCAGTCCCTTCCGACCCGTACCGTCCCATCAATGTGCGGGAAATTATCCAGTGTGTTGCGGATGACAGTTACTTTCAGGAATACAAGGCCAATTATGCTCCGGGACGGGGTGATTCCATTATCTGCGGCAAGATGTGGCTTAAAGGGATGCCCGTCGGGGTTGTGGCCTCCAACGGGACCGGAGTTATTTACATTGAGGCTGCCCGCAAGGCCACAGAGTGGGTTCTGCGCTGCGGCAACGATAAAACGCCTCTGCTGTATATTCAAAACTCACCGGGATACATGGTGGGAAGCAATGAGGAGTGGGGCGGTATCGGGAAATACGGTGCAGACATGGTCCGGGCCTGCGCCTGTGTGGATGTCCCCAAAATACAGTGGGTTATCGGTCCCGACCATGGAGCGGCAAACTACGGCATGTGTGGCCGGGCTTATCGTCCCCGGTTTGTTTTCCACACCATGCGGGCACGGACCACGGTTATGGCCGGCAAAACTGCGGCCTTTATTCTCGAAACCATTGAGAGGAAAAACAAGAAAGTCAAAGGCGAGGAAATTGATGAAGAGAAAATGACTGCGTTTCGTGAGAAAATGGTCGAAGGCTATGACCGGGAAGGGCATCCTTACGTGACCGGTTCCCTGCTTTATCACGACGGGATTCTTACCTGGGCTGAATCGCGCGACAAGCTGGCTCGCGCTTTTGAGGTCTCCCTATACCAGCCTATTCCCGATTCTCACTTTGGAAACCTGAAGTTTTAGTGGTTAATTGATCAGGCTTTTGCCTGGGCCTAACGGTCCGGAAAAAATATTAAATCATTTAAAAGGAGTGAATTGTTTTGGCAGACAAGTTTCAAATGAATTTCCCCAAGAAAGTGCGCTTAGGAGACATCACAGTCCGCGATGGTTTTCAGCATGAAGAAAAATTTCTTTCCACCGATGCCAAAGTCTATTACGCAGAAGAAATGATTCTTGCTGGCTTTAAAAGGGTGGAGTTGACCAATTTTGGCAACCCCCAGGGGATGCCCCAGTTTAAGGATGCAGACGAACTGTTCAAGCGGGTGCGGGGCAGCAAAAAGCTGCAGCGGGCCGGCATAAATTGGGACGATATTGAACTAACAGCTATTACCATCCGGGAAAGAGCAGTGGACCGGGCGATTCAGGCGAAAAAGGACGGATATGGCCCCGACCGGATCCTGATGATGGTTTCCACGGACGAGGAGCACCACTATGCCAATTCCGGCACAACACTGCCTGATTATTGGAAAGAAGCGGAGCGCTGCATTAAGAAAGCGGCCGACGCCGGAATCAAGATGTGCGGTTGTGTCAGCACTATCTGGGGCAGTCCCATCAGTGGTCCGACCCAGCTGGAAGAGGCTGTTAAATTCACCAAGTACTTCCTCGATATCGGTGCGGCGGATATTGAGCACGCTGACCACGATGGTTCAGCTCCCCCTGATCAGGTTTACCGCTACTTTTCCATGATTTTGGATGCGCTGCCCGACACAGACCTGCATGTGGCCCACTTCCATGCCACCCGCGGTTGGGGTTTGGCCAACATCCTTGCTGCGCTCAATGCAGGCATCGATATCTTTGAAGGGACCCTGGGAGGTCTGGGTGGCCAGCCAGCCAACTTTGTGGACGACTGCCCCGTCCCCGGAACTGGTTCTTATTACTACAAGGACCCCAACGTTGTGGGCTTAACCCAGATGGAGGATATGGTGGTTATGATGGACGAAATGGGTATCGATATGGGTGTTGATGTAGACAGGGTCCTGGAGTTGGGCACATTGATGGAAAAAACCATCGGCCGGCGTTTGCGTTCAGAAGCCATCTTGAACGGCCGCATTCCCAAGGAGGCCCGCCCGCAATACAAGCGTGCCGGTCTCCAGGAGAAAAAGCAGGAATTCGGTGAAAAGACAGGACAGAAGTTCCCCGAGTAAAAGGCAAAATGTCAATCGCTATAGTAGCTTAATAGGGTTGACATAACTGCCCTGTGCTTGATTGAATAAAGGGGGGAAAGCAATGACCTGGGAGACAATCCGGGTGGAAGTGAAGGAGAATGTTGCTGTTATCACCTTTAACCGCCCCGATGCCCTCAACGCTATCAGCACGCAGTTGGCCAGTGACGTAATCTCTGTGATGAGAGAGTTGGCCGATGAACGAGAAGTTTGGGCTGCCATCTTGACTGCAGAAGGGGAAAAAGCCTTTTGTGTGGGGGCCGACTTGAAGGAAAGAAAAAACATGAGCAAGGAAGACATGATCAAGCAGCGGGAGTTGTTTGTCCGGGCTTTCAGAGCGGTATCTGAATTTCCCAAGCCGCTTATCGCTGCAGTGAATGGTTTTGCCATGGGCGGAGGCTTTGAGTTTGCCCTGGGCTGTGACCTGATCTATGCTTCGGATAATGCTGTGTTGGCTCTTCCAGAGGTTGGTCTGGGTATTATTCCCGGTGGAGGCGGGACCGTCAACCTGCCCCGCTTGATCGGTAAAAGCAAGGCCAAGGAACTGATTTTTACCGGTCGGCGCCTCACTGCAGCGGAAGCAGAAGAGTGGGGAATTGTCAGCAGAGTGGCTCCCCGGGATGAACTGTTAAATGCCGCCCGGGAACTGTGCAGCGAAATCACGAAAAATGCCCCTGTGGCAGTTTGGCAAGCCAAAAAATCTGTTAACCTGGGCATGGAAGTGGACATTGCCAGTGCTTTTGCCCTGGAGGCGGAATGCTATAATGTCTGCTTGAAGACGGAAGACCGTGATGAAGGACTTAAGGCGTTTAATGAGAAAAGAAAGCCTGTCTATAAGGGCTATTAAGTGTCATTGTGTTGAACCTGCAACCGAGGGGCCGGCTTTGGCTGCTTTTGGACGGAACAGCCGGCCCCATTCAGGTTCACTTGGCCTTGTACGCTTGTGCAATGCAATGGAATGGGGTGATTGTTTAAACTTGTTTTCCGGTTCTGAGTCAGATTGAATAATTACAGGAGGTGTTTGGGTTGGATTTTACATTTACCCAGGAACAACAGATGCTTGGAGACGAGGTTTACAGATGGGCGTGTGACTGGCTGGAGCCAAAAATGGAAGAGATTGATGAAAAGGATGAATTTCCAGAAGATTTCTTTAAAGAAACAGCAAAGATGGATCTTAATGGTATTACCATTGATGAAGAGTATGGAGGTGCGGGGCTTGGCTATACCGAGGCCTGTATCGTTGCCGAAAATTTAGGTCGAATCTCTTCCTCTTTCGCCATGAACTGGGGGGCGCATCTCATCTTGTGCGTTGATAACATTCAACGCAATGCGTCCAAGGAGCAAAAGGAAAAATACCTGCCACCACTGGTTAATGGTGAAAAAGTAGGTTGTCTTGGTATTACAGAACCCGATTCCGGTTCTGATGCCATGTCGATGCGGACTACCGCAGTCCGTGAAGGGGATCACTATATTGTAAATGGCAGTAAGACATTTATTACCAACGCCCCGGTAGCAGATTTAATGCTGTTTTATGCCAAAACAGCGCCGGACAAAGGGGCTCATGGTATCAGTGCTTTAGTTATGGATCTGGATACACCCGGTTATAGCTGTAATAAAATTAAAAAGTTTGGTATGCGGGGATCTCCTACAGGTGAGCTGGCCTTTAACGATGTCAAAGTGCCAGCGGATAATTTAGTCGGCGAGGAAAATGGCGGAGTGAAAATATTGACGGGCGGCCTTTGCACAGAAAGGATCGTCCTTTCTGCTTGTGCCTTGGGTACCATGAGGGCTGCCATGGATTTAAGCGTAAAGTACGCCAAAGAGCGGCAG
Source organism: uncultured Desulfovibrionaceae bacterium (assembly GCA_964581355.1). Classification (GTDB taxonomy): domain Bacteria; phylum Bacillota; class Dethiobacteria; order DTU022; family UBA8154; genus CAZOOA01. The sequence continues at coordinate 54,525 of CAZOOA010000003.1, forward strand.
CAGTTTGGTCGTTCTCTCGGCAGCTTTCAGCTGATTCAGCAAAAACTGGCCGACATGTATTGTGCTTACCAAACCGCCAAGTGGTTGATATACTATGCAGCCTGGTATGTGGATCAACTGGAAGATAAGCGGGGCGGAAAGGGGACAGAGCTGGATAAGATTGCGGCTTCAGCTATCCTCTATGCTTCTGAAGCCTGCACCAAGGTCTGCCTGGATGGTGTGCAGATCCACGGTGGTTACGGATACTGCCTGGAATACCCCATACAAAGGCACCTCAGGGATGCCAAACTTTGGGAAATTGGTGCTGGAACTTCAGAAATAAGAAGGATGATTATTGCCCGCGAGATGTTGCGATAATACGCAAGCTTTAAAAGTAAAGTTGTAAAAAAAGCGGCCCCCCGGCCATTTGTTGGGGCCGGGGGGAAATTCGCCGCAAGTAGACTGACAATTTTCTATATCCAAACAAGGCATTAAAGATGCTCTATTCATAAGCTTTTAAATTTACTGAAAAAAGTTTTGATCAAAAAAAGGAGTTTGCGAAAAAAGGTAGAATATTTAATAGTGAAATGAACTAAACATATACCAAAATGAACAAAATCATGGTTCCTTGAACGGGAATGAACTGGACTATATTCAAATCTTGTTTATATCAAGTTGATTACATAATTACTTTTTCAGGAGGTTGTTTTCGTGGGTAAAAAACGGAAAAATAAGGAGATACAAACCAAAGAAGCTAAAAAAGAAACTTTTAGCTCAAAAATGAAAAAAGCAAAAGAACAAAATGAGTTGAACTTTGAGAACAACCCGCAACCCAAACCAGCAGAAGAAAAAGTGGACATTGCAGAGCTTCCCGAAGAGGAACAAAAAGTTACCCTGGATGTTTTGGAAAAAGAACGTGTCCGGCGACTCACCTTTAATACTGAAGAAGAAAAAAGAATTTGGAATAAGATGAACAAAAAACGCAAGCTCAATACACCTTATTTTTTGCTGGGTGTAGGCATTAACTTCTTGCTTTACTGGGGCGGGGTGGATCTGTCTCAAAATATCAGCGTGGGGGCTATTGTGGGGCTCGGCGTTCCCCTGGCAACTATGTTTATCGGTGCAGAACTTCATTACCGTTTTTTTATGCAGCCCAAGGAACAGCACATGCAGCGTTAAAAAACAAAGAAGGAAGGAGTAAGTATCAGAATATCCTTGGAATGTTTTTAAAGGAGAGCTTGTAAACAGGTAATCACGACAGGTGTAAGGCGCAAAATAGTCGGATAATTGCAAGAGTTCAAAACTTTATATTTTGAGAACGTTTGGTTAAAGGGGGTGATGTTTTCTGTCTAATTGCACTGTGTAAGCATAAAGGGCGAGGAGGTGAAATATAATCAAGCATTTTTAGTATCAGAAAGCAATTAAGTGTTAAGTAGTAGATTGTAACTTGCTTCACTTAAAAGGAGGTATTCATACTTATTCTACGTTGTTATTTGTAAGTTGATTTATAATTCATAAAAGGGGGTAAGTTCCCTTGTTTAAAGACATTCATCCCAGTTTCTGGTGGGGAATTGCCATTTTCTACGGGTATTGTATGGTCTTCATGATCATTGAAATGAGTGTCCCGGGTTTTATTTACCACACGAAAATCGGAGCGGCCCCAGCGGCCTATATCTATTCGTTGACTGTAGGCTTGTATATCATCCCGTTGATTGTATCGTTTATGTGGTTTTACCTGCCTGAACAGGACCAAAAACGCAGGGCTGCACAGAAGTCCGGGAAGGGGGTCGACCAGTAATGGCTGAAGTAAACCCTATTGTTATTATCACTGCGATTATCTATTTTATTGCCATGATTGTGATCGGCTACATGACCCGGAAAGCATCTGCGGACCCCATGGATTACTATGTAGCCGGCAGGAAGATCGGCGCATTTATCAATGGGTCGGCTCTCTCGGCAACGTATTTTAGCCCTGCAAGCTTTATGGGACTTCCAGCTTTCGTCTTTCTGCTGGGCTATCCTTTCTGGTGGGCCATGGTAGGGATTATCGGCGGATTGCCTCTGGCTTCCATGTTGACAGCGGCGCCGCTGCGTAAGTATGCGCCTGTGTCTTTTACTGATTATTTCGCAGACCGCTATGAAAGCGAAAAGGCCATGCGAGTCGTGGCCGGCTTGCCGACAATCCTGGCTGGCTGGGCTTATATCGTCCTTTCTCTGGTGGGGATGGGACTGTTTATGATGGCTATTTTGCGGGTAAATTACGGCGTGGCGGTTGTAATCGGAACCATTATTATCTTCGTTTATGTGTTCCTGGGCGGGATGGTGGCTACATCCTTTTCCACCGGTTTCCAGGGGATTATTATCACTATTGCGGCCCTGGTTGCCGCCTTTGCCGTCAATGCACATTATGGTGGCTTTGGCGCTACAGCAGATGCGGTTTTTGCCAACAACCCCGAGTTTTGGGCAGCGCCCGGAAGCGGGCATCTCCCAGGTGCATCGCCAGGTGATACTGCCCACCCGCTTATGTCGTACTGGACCGGCATGGTGAGTTTCTTCTTTGTCTGGCACTTCGGCTTTTCCACCATGCCTTATACCATCGTCCGCTTCTTTACAGCGATGGATGTAAATTCCGCACGGCGGGCTGTTTTTTGGGCTGTGGTGGTTGGTGGGGCAATGTATTGGGGGTTGGTCCAAATCGGAACAGCAGCTCGTGCGCTGATTGAGTCCATGCACCCCTTGCTGGATCCTGCGGCCGGGATCGAAAGCGCGGAGCAGGTGCTCGCCACCATTCAGGGTATTTACCAGATCGGGGGTGTGGCTGTCACCGACTATTCCATGGTGGCCGGCCTGGAAGCTCTGGGCAACCCGGTCTTGATGGCAATCCTGGTGGCTGGAGGCATGGCTATCGCCATGGCTACAGGTGCAGGTTTCGTTATGGTGCTCAACGTTCTCTTCAGCCGGGATATTATGGGTAAAGTAATTGGCAACAAGTGGGCGATCGAAAACCCCGTAGCCGGCATGCGACTGTGGACAACAATTATCCTGATCATTTGTGCCATTTTCGCTTTGAACCCCTTTGCTTTAGTTCTTGACCTGTCAGGCTGGGCCTTTATCGTGATTATCTGTACCACCGGGGTCCCCCTTATCTTTGGAATCTGGTGGCCGCGGGCAACCAAAACGGCTGCTTTTGCTACGATAATTCTTTTCCTGATTGCCACCTGCTTTACCTGGTTGTATTCGCATATGGTTATAGGAAGTGCTCACTTCTTTTTCTGGTACCATGCCTTTGTGCCGCCGGCAGAAGCAGAACAGATCATTGCGACAGGCCACCAGAACTACTGGATTCCCTTGTCAATTATCTTTTTCATCGTGGTATCACTTTTGACAAAGCCTTGTTCCGATGAGACAATTAAAAAATATTGCACGGGACTAACCAGGGATGAATAGTAGGGATGAATAGATGGATGCGTTTTGCGTTTTGAATTTGTCCTGGCTTGAAGCTGAAGCAGGGACAATTAAGAGATAAGCTGTGTTAGATTTGAAGGGGCCGGGAGGGCCACCCCCCCCGGCCTTTTCACGGGAAAAGTGTGACCATATTTTCAATTTTGTGAAAAAAATAATAAGTTAGCAGCACTGTTATATTTATACCTATAATTATATCTTAAGGAGGAGATAAGATGACAGGAAACAACTTTTTAGTGGGGAAACAGCAGCGGCCGCCTAATGATTTTTTTGAAATCACCTATGGAGATTTGCTGGATCAGCGGGCCGAGGAGTACGGGGACAAGGAAGCCATCGGATATTACAGTCAAATTAACAAAACGTGGTCCTACAAGGAATACCGGGATATTTGTAACAAGGTTGCCAAAAGCCTGATTAAGCTGGGCGTAAAAAAAGGCGATAAAGTATCTGCGTGGGCGACCAATATCCCGGAGTGGATCTTTACCTATGGCGGAACAGTAAAAATGGGTGGCATCCTTGTTACGGTCAATACCAACTACCGGGCTCACGAGCTGGAATACCTGCTTAAGCAGTCTGACACCAATACACTGCTGCTTATTGACGAATTCAAGGGCAACAACTATCTTGAGTGCCTCTACGAGGTTGTGCCGGAGCTTAAGGATGCTGAGCCCGGCAAGCTGAACTCCAGCAAACTACCCTTCTTGAAAAATGTTGTTTTCGCCGGCGAGGAAAAACACCCGGGCATGTTTACCTGGAAGGAGTTTGAGGAATACGGAAACGACGTTACTGATGAGGAGCTGGCGCGCTATCAAAATGCCTGCGACCCGCATGATGTTTTTAATATGCAGTATACCTCAGGCACCACCGGTTTTCCCAAAGGTGTTATGCTGACCCATCACAATGTCATTAACAACGCCTGGTACGTGGGAGAGGCCCAGAACTACACCGATGCGGAACGACTAGCTATCCCGGTGCCTTTTTTCCACTGCTTTGGACTGACCATGAGCATTACGACCTGTTTGACTCATGGAGCCACCGCTCTTCCCGTTAAGTATTATGATCCGGAATGGGTCCTGGAAACCATTCACAATGGAGGCGCCACTGCCTGCCAGGGGGTGCCGACCATGTTTATCGGTGTTCTAAACCATCCCGATTTTGAAAAATACGATAAGAAACATATGCGTACAGGCATAATGGCCGGAGCAACATGCCCTATCGAGGTTATGAAACAGGTTACGGAGAAGTTGGCGCCTGAAGTTACTATTTCTTACGGGATGACAGAAACTTCCCCCGTTGTTACCAAGACCCGGCCCACGGACACACTGGAGCGCAGAGTTTCGACCGTGGGGCGTCCGCTGCCGCACGTGGAACTGGAGATCCGCGACCCGGAAACCGGAAAAGAAGTTCCCCGCAATACGGTTGGAGAAATATGCTGCAGGGGTTATGTGGTCATGAAAGGCTACTATAAGATGGAAGAAGCCACAAAAGAAGCCTTTTCCGAAGACGGGTTCTATCGTTCCGGGGACCTGGGGACCATGGATGAAGAGGATTACGTCACGGTCACTGGCCGCCTCAAGGATATGATTATCCGGGGCGGGGAAAACATCTATCCGCGTGAACTCGAAGAGTTTTTCTACAAGCATCCCAAGATAAGCGACGTGCAGGTTATCGGGGTGCCCAGTGAAAAATATGGGGAAGAAGTTGCCGCTTACATTGTATTAAAGCAAGGCGAAAGCGCTACGGCAGAGGAAATAAAAGAGTTTGCCCAGGGCCAGATCGCCCGCCACAAAATTCCCAAGTATATCCAGTTTGTTGATGCATATCCCATGACAGCCAGCGGCAAAATTCAAAAGTACCTTTTGCGTGACCAGGCGATTGAAGACTTTAACCTGAAAGCCTAACTGTAAAAGTTTGATGCACGTGAGGTTTTTACATTTTCAAGGTGCCCGCACCGTGCAGCGGGCACCTTTTTTTGAATAAAAACGGAGTTTTCCTTTTCACGGTATCGGGTCCGGTTATTTTTTTCTCTGTTATTGTTGTCATTACCAGGTGCCTGGTATAAAGTAAAAGAAAAACAAAGGTGGTCGTCATGAACTTGAAAAAAGTAACTGTGCGAGAGGTAGGTCCCAGGGATGGCTTTCAGATGGAAAACAAACTGATCACCGCAGAGGAAAAGGTGAAAATAATTAACCAACTTGCTGCCGCAGGGTTGAAGAATGTGGAGTTCTCCTCTTTTGTTCATCCGAAAGCGGTTCCCCAGCTTAAAGATGCAGAAGAGGTTGCTGCTATGCTTCTACCTGCTGAGGATGTTCTGTTCAGTGCCCTGGTTGTTAATGAGAAAGGTCTGGCACGGGCAGTAAATGCCGGGGTTCGGGAAGTGCAGATGATTGTTTCGGCCTCTGAGGCCCACAGTCAACGCAATGTTCAAATGAGTGTTTCAGAATCGCTCAGCCAAGCCGTCTCCGTTGCTGAGCAGGCTTTAGGGCATGGTGTTGCAGTGCGTTCTGCCGTCGCCATGGCTTTTGGTTGTCCTTTTGATGGAAAGATTGACCAGGAACAGGTGGAGCGTATTGCAGCAGAGATGGCGGAAGCGGGAATTGAACAGATAACCCTTGCTGACACGGCAGGCCTGGCGCATCCCCTGCAGGTTAAAGAATTACTGCATGTTTTGCTGAAAAAAATGCCCGGGATTCGCTGGGGGTTACACTTTCATGATACCCGTGGGCTGGCCCTGGCCAATATTAATGCTTCCATGGAAGTTGGGGTCAGCCTGTTTGAATCATCAATTGGCGGCCTGGGTGGTTGTCCTTTTGTTCCAGGGGCTACAGGGAATGTTGCTACCGAGGATCTGGTAAATATGCTGGAAATGATGGGTTTGGAAACAGGAATATCCCTGGAGAAATTACTTGCTGCCAGCAGGGAAGTGCAAAAAATCTTTCAACGGGACCTGCCCAGCAAGCTGCTGGCCCTTTCATTACATTAATGCTGATAATATTTTTTGGTAATGCTTACAACTATTTACAAGCGAAGCAGAAGGCGGTTCGTGCTCTGGGATAGACCGCCAAAAAGGCGGGGGTGAAAGAGGTTATAACAGTTTCGTTGAAGGAAGTGGCTGCACTATCATGATCCTGCCGATTCATGCGCTGGCAGCCGTAAAAATGAGCTTGAAGCTTTGACAGGGGAATACAGGGAAAAGCAGAAGCGTTCCTCTGCTTCGGTCCAACTGCTTCCTGGTTTTTTTCTCTTTACTGATTAAATTTCCTGTGTAGAAGGATTTTGAGGGTTTTGTATCGAAAGTTTAAAATAGATTTACTGTAAATTTTAAAGATTTCATTAATGCAGGACGGATGAGCGTGTTATGGATTCCAATGCCGGAAGAAAAAGGTGTTCAAGCAAGCCGGGGCATAGTATGTTGTTTTAGAAAACACTTTTTATTAGCCATTAAGGAGGCGGTGTTATGAAAGAGACGGTCATCGTAAGTTACGCCAGGACCCCCTTTGGACGAATGTTGGGAGCACTAAGCGAAATTCCTGCCGTTGATTTGGGAGCAATGGTGATAAAAGAGGTGATCAGTCGGGCCGATCTTGACCCTGCCTTGGTTGATAATGTTTTTATGGGAATGGTCGTCCCGGCGGGGACTGGGCAGATTCCGTCCCGCCAGGCAACGATTAAAGCAGGTCTCCCCTACGAGGTGCCTTCGGATACGATTAACAAAGTTTGTGCTTCCAGTTTGAGGGCTGTAAATCTGGCTGATTCCTTAATCCGTAACGGCGATGCGGAAATTATTATCGCCGGTGGCATGGAAAACATGAGCCTTTGCCCGTACCTGATGCCCAAGGGAAGAAAGGGGTACCGCATGGGCCACGGCAAGCTGGTGGATTCAATGGTCCACGATGGCTTATGGTGCCCGTTCTATAATGTACATATGGGGCTGCATGGCGAAATTGCGCGCACAGAATTCGGGGTAACCAGGGACGAGATGGATCGCTTTGCGCATCGCAGCCATAGCCTGGCTGTGTCTGCTTTCGAAGAAGGCCATCTGAAAGAAGAACTTATGCCGGTCTCCATACCCCAAAAAAAAGGGGACCCGATCATTTTTGACCGGGATGAAGCACCTCGAAAAGATACAACCCTGGAAAAACTTTCTGCTTTATCCCCCGCCTTTAGTAAAGAGGGTACTATCACAGCAGGAAATGCTCCGCCGGTAAACGATGGCGCTTCAGCTTTAGTTTTGATGTCCCGTGATAAAGCTGAATCTTTGGGGCTTCGTCCCTTGGCTGCAATTGTCTCCCAGGGCATGGCCTCCAGGGAATCGGCATATATTTCTACCGTTCCCTATTACGCCGGTGAAAAAGCGCTGACTAAGGCCGGCCTTACTTCGGATGATTTAGATTTAATTGAAGTGAACGAGGCTTTTGCAGCTGTTGCCCTGACCTGCATGAAGCTGGGGAACTGGCTGGAGGAGAAGGTAAATGTAAACGGAGGGGCTGTGGCCATCGGGCATCCCATCGGTGCAAGCGGAGGGCGTATCCTGATGACGTTGATTTCTGAGTTAAGGCGCCGTCAGGGAACATATGGAATGGCTACCATCTGTAGCGGTGCTGCCCAGGGCGAGGCAACAATTATCAAAGCACTGTAAGAGTGTGGAAAACAGATAGGGCTATATCCAGAAGATAAAAAAGCAACGTTTTTTTTAATACTATAGAAGGAGGGCGTTTCCATGCAGATAAAAAAGGTCATGGTGGTTGGTGCAGGCCAAATGGGGGGAGGCATTGCGCAGGTCTGTGCGCAAGCGGGTTATCCTGTCGTAATGAGAGATATCGAGGAAAGCTTTGTGGAGAAGGGTCTCGGCGCTATAGCAAAAAACTTGCAGCGAAGTGTTGACAAAGGCAGGATTAGCGAAGATGACAAGAAATCAGTCTTAGACCGAATACAGGGGACAGTGGAACTGAAAGATGGTGCCGATGCAGATATTGTTATTGAGGCCATTGTGGAACGAATGGATATCAAGGAAGAGCTCTTCAGTTCTTTGGACGAAATGTGTCCATCCCACACCATCTTGGCCAGCAATACTTCTTCTTTGCCGATCACCAATATTGCAGCTGTAACCTCGCGTCCAGAAAAAGTTATTGGTATGCATTTCATGAATCCGGTTCCGGTGATGAAGTTGGTGGAGATCATTCGCGGCCTGGCCACTTCCGATGAAACCTACCAGGTGGTTGAAGATCTAACCATGAAGCTGGACAAAGAGCCCGTAGAGGTAAATGATTTCCCAGGATTTGTATCCAACCGCATTTTGCTGCCAATGATTAACGAAGCCGTTTACTGCCTGATGGAAGGTGTTGCCCGTCCTGAAGCCATCGATAATGTCATGAGATTGGGCATGAATCATCCCATGGGCCCACTGGCACTGGCTGACCTCATCGGTTTGGATACGTGCCTGTCAATTATGGAAGTTCTGCATGAAGGGCTGGGGGACCCTAAGTATCGCCCCTGCCCGCTATTGCGAAAATATGTCGCTGCCGGTTGGCTGGGACGCAAAGCAGGCCGGGGCTTCTACGATTATAGTGGATAAAAAGCATAAGGTCCGATCACTTTAAAGGAGAACTCGCTTTTCTGGCTGGAGACTATTTTGCTGTGTAACCCTTTTATAACAGAGGCCAGGGCCGGGAAGCGGAAACTCTATTTCTATTCTATGAGGTTGGGAGTGTTCCATAGATGGATTTTACTTTTTCCGAAGAGCAAAAGATGATGAAAAAGCTATTCCGTGAGTTTGCTGAGAAAGAAATTGCACCCCGCGCCGACCATATCGATAAAACAGGCGAGTTTCCCCGGGAAAACCTCCAAAGCCTGGGCCGGGAAGGACATATGGGCATCCCTATTCCCGAAGAATGGGGGGGGGCTGGAGCCGATTTTCTGACTTATATGTTCTGCCTGGAGGAAGTGTCCAGGGCTTGTGCATCTACGGGGGTTATCCTTGCTGTTCATACCTCCTTGGGTATTTACTCCATTTTATATCACGGAACCGAGGAGCAAAAAAAGAAATTCGTAACCCCCCTGGCCCAGGGAGACATGCTTGGCGCCTTTGCTTTAAGCGAACCCGAGGCTGGCTCCGATGCTGCTGCCTTAAAAACCAGGGCCCGCAAAGATGGGAATCATTATGTTCTGAATGGTAATAAAGTTTGGATTACCAGCGCTGGTGAAGCAGATGTTTACGTTGTCTTTGCCACCATGGACCCCGAAAAGAAAACCCGGGGAATTACAGCCTTCCTGGTAGAAAAAGACACCCCGGGATTACTCATTGGACCCAAAGAGAAGAAAATGGGCTTGAATGGTTCGGCCACCTGCGAACTGATTTTTGATGACTGCCGTGTCCCTGCAGAAAACCTACTTGGAGAAGAAGGCGGTGGCTTCAAAATTGCCATGTCCCTGTTGGATGGTGGACGCATCGGTATTGCCGCCCAGGGCCTGGGCATCGCCCAGGCTGCTTTTGATCAAGCTCTGCAGTATTCCAAAACCAGGGAACAGTTTGGCCGGCCCATTGGTGACTTCCAGGCTATCCAGTTTAAGCTGGCCGACATGGCCACAGAGCTGGATGCAGCCCGTCTTATGGTGTACCGGGCAGCGTTTCACAAAGACAACGACCTGCCCTGTACCCGTGAAGCTTCCATGGCCAAGGTTTTTGCTACTGATTTGGCCATGAAAGCAGGAATTGAGGCCGTCCAGATTTTCGGCGGATACGGATACAGCAGGGAATATCCGGTAGAGCGCTATATGAGAGATGCAAAAGTTACCCAAATCTACGAAGGCACAAACCAAATTCAAAGAATTGTTATTTCCAGGGAGTATTTAAAATAAATAATTCGGCAGCAGTCATTTTAGTTTAACATAACTAATTTAAAAAAACGAAGGGGGAAGTATTAATGAATTTTACGATGTCGCCTGAACACGAAATGATGCGCAAGTCTATTCGAGATTTTGCCGAGAACGAAATTGCACCCGGAGCCGCAGAAAGAGACGAAAAAGAAGAATTCTCGCGGGAAATCTTCGAAAAAATGGCTGAAATGGAATTGACCGGTATACCGTGGCCAGAAGAGTACGGAGGAGCTGGCGACGATTATTTAAGCTACGCTATTGCAGTCGAGGAGATATCCCGGGTGGATGCATCGGCTGGAGTTACCCTTTCAGCCCATACTTCTTTGTGCTGCTGGCCCATTTACACATACGCTAACGAAGAACAATTAAAGAAGTATTTGACACCCCTGGCCAAGGGGGAAAAGCTGGGCGGATACGGCTTGACAGAGCCACAAGCAGGTTCTGATGCAGGCAGTTTGCAGACTACAGCTGTTCTTGACGGGGACCATTATATCTTAAATGGTAACAAGATTTGGATTACAAACGCTGATGATGCCGAGATTTACGTGGTGTTTGCTTCAACAGACAAGAGCAAGAAGGCTAAAGGGATTAGTGCTTTTATCGTTGAGAAAGGCACCCCTGGCTTTTCCTTTGGTACTAAGGAAAAGAAACTGGGGATCCGCTCTTCGTCGACCAATGAGCTAATTTTCGACGACTGTAAGGTGCCCAAGGAAAACCTGTTAGGCAAAGAAGGCGAAGGGTTTAAAATTGCTATGACAACATTGGATGGCGGACGTAATGGCATTGCCGCCCAGGCACTGGGCATTGCCCAGGGTGCATTGGATGCAGCAGCAGATTATGCTAAAACCCGGGAGCAATTTGGCCGACCCATAGCCGATTTTCAAGCCGTTTCTTTTATGATTGCCGATATGGCTACCAAGATTGAAGCAGCCCGCCTCTTAACCTACCAGGCCGCTTTCCTGGAAAGCCAGGGCCTGCCTTATGCCAAGGAATCTGCCATGTCCAAGCTTTATGCCTCTGATGTGGCTATGGAAACAACAGTAAATGCTGTCCAAATATTTGGTGGATATGGTTACAGCCGGGAATACCCGGTAGAACGCTTTATGAGAGATGCGAAGATCACCCAAATTTATGAAGGAACCAACGAAATTCAAAGGTTGGTTGTAAGCCGTTACTTGCTGAAGTAAAACTACTAAAAACCCGGCCGAGGAGTTGAAGAGGTTGTCGGAAACAAACAAAGGATTGGTGCTGGTCTACACTGGAGATGGAAAAGGAAAAACTACGGCGGCCCTGGGGCTAGCTTTCAGGGCCGCCGGGCACGGCTTTAAAATACTTGCGATTCACTTTTTAAAAGGAAGAGACTATGGAGAGGCCAAAGCTGCTGAACACCTGCCTAATTTTGAAACCGTTAAGGCGGGTAGAGACAAATTTGTAAACCGGGATAACCCTGATCCTGAAGATGTCAAGCTGGCAGCAGAAGGCATGGCCAGAGCCAGGGAATCGGCAGCAAAGGGAACACACAACCTCATTCTGCTCGATGAGATTAATGTCGCTTTGAACTACAACCTGGTCTCCCTGCAAGAAGTTTTGGAGTTAATCGATACTCGTGCTCCCGGCGTTGATCTGGTTTTAACCGGGAGAAATGCTCCTCCGGAGATACTGGAAAAGGCTGATATGGTTAGTGAGGTCAAGGACATCAAGCACCACTTTGCTTCGGGGACCAAAGCGCGCGAGGGCATTGAATACTAACCGACACAGCCCATTCAGCAACAACAGGGGATGAAAAACCTTGTTTGCGTCCGAGGTGCTGGTTTTTCTTGAACTAAGGCATACAATTAGGTGGTGTTAAAACATTGGATATTGTTGAGGGCTTACTAAAAGGTGACCGCAGGGCCCTGGCCAGGGCAATTTCCCTGGTAGAAAACGAAGATTCCCGAAAAAGAGAAACCCTGCAGCAGATTTATCCCCATACGGGCAATGCTTATATAATCGGTTTTACCGGTTCTCCCGGCTCGGGAAAAAGCTCCCTGGTGGACCGGATTGTCGGTATCATGCGCGGTGAAGGGAAAAAGGTTGGCATTATTGCTGTTGACCCGACCAGTCCCTTTACCGGGGGAGCTATCTTGGGAGATCGAATTCGCATGCAGGAGCATACAGAAGACAAAGATGTATTTATACGCAGTATGGGAACACGGGGCAGCCTGGGTGGACTGTCCAGGGCTACCCGTGATGTGGTGCAGCTTATGGATGCTTTTGGCAAAGACATTATTATCATTGAAACAGTGGGTGTAGGACAATCGGAAGTAGATATCGTTAAAAATGCCGATACAACCATAGTTGTTTTAACTCCGGCTGGAGGAGACAGTGTCCAAACAATAAAGGCGGGGATTATGGAGATTGCAGATATTTTCGTGATTAACAAAGCAGATCTGCCCAATGCAGATCGGACCCGCACGGAAGTAAGCGTGATGTTGGATTTAAATGAGAAAAGCAGCTGGAGACCTCCCATTGTCCAAACAGTTACCTTGAAAAATGAAGGAACCGATATATTATGGCAAGAGGTTCAGGGTCACAAAGGATACCTGGAAACAGAAGGGCTTCTGTCCAGTCTGAGACTGGCAAGGGCAAAACGTGATATTGAAGATCATATCGAGCATCTCATCAAAAGCAGGGTTTGGGACCAGGTTATAGGGACTAACATGTTTGAAAAAGCCATCAAACAGATTCACAACAAGGAAACGGATCCCTTTTCTGCTGCACAGAGCATCCTGGAGCGAATCAGTCTGGACAACAAAGATTAAAAGCTTGTAGGTTGAGAAAGGAGGTGCGTGCCCGGTTTTTTCAGGAAAGAACCGGGCAAGAACAATGTTTAATGAAGAAAAATTGAAAAAAATCAAAGAGGGCAAAGAAAAGTGGGAAAAAGAAACGTTACCCAAGTTTCAAAACAGGCCAGCCAAGTTTGTCACTGTTTCCAGCAAACCGTTGAAGGAACTGTACTCACCCCTGGACATTAAGGATTTGGATTATGAGAAAGATCTTGGATTTCCCGGTGAATATCCTTATACCCGTGGAGTCCAGGGCAACATGTACCGCGGCCGAATTTGGACCATGCGCCAGTTTTCCGGGTTTGGAACAGCCAAAGAAACCAACGAACGCTACAAGTATCTTTTAAAACACGGCCAGACCGGGCTCAGTGTGGCTTTCGACATGCCAACCATTATGGGCTACGACTCTGACCATCCCCGTTCGGTCGGTGAAGTTGGGCGCTGCGGTGTGGCCATTGATTCCCTGGCGGACATGGAGATCCTGTTTGACGGCATTCCCCTGGACCAGGTTACCACATCGATGACCATCAACGGACCGGCTTCAGTGCTCTGGTGTATGTACATTGCAACTGCTGAGAAGCAGGGTATTTCTTCGGATAAAATTGGGGGGACCATTCAGAACGATATCTTAAAAGAATATATTGCCCAAAAGTCCTGGATTTTCCCTCCTGAACCGTCTATGCGCCTGATTACGGATATCTTTTCTTTTGCCTGTGATCATGTGCCCCGCTGGAACACTGTCAGTATCAGCGGCTACCATATCCGGGAGGCGGGCTCCACGGCAGTGCAGGAGTTGGCCTTTACCCTGGCTGACGGTTTCGCTTACGTGGAAGCCGGTATTGAAGCAGGCCTGGACGTGGATGATTTTGCTCCCAGGTTGTCTTTCTTCTTCAATTCCCATATTGACTTCTTCGAAGAAATTGCCAAGTACCGGGCTGCCCGCCGCATCTGGGCCAAGCGCATGAAAGAAAAATATGGAGCCAAGGACCCGCGCTCCCTGCTCCTTCGCTTCCATACGCAAACCGCGGGATGCAGCCTGACTGCGCAGCAGCCGGAGAACAATATTATCCGTACAGCTTACGAAGCCCTATCTGCTGTTCTGGGGGGGACCCAGTCCCTGCACACCAATTCCATGGATGAAGTGCTGGCACTTCCCACAGAAAAAGCTGTCCGCATTGCCCTGCGCACCCAGCAGATTATGGCTTATGAAACAGGTGTAACCAATACCATTGACCCGCTGGCCGGCTCTTACTTCATTGAAGCGCTCACCGACGAAATGGAAGCAGAGGCCGAGGAATATTTCCGCAAAATCGAGGAGTTAGGCGGCGTGTTGCCAGCAATTGACCAGGGCTTCTTCCAACGGGAGATTGCCGATGCAGCGTTCCAGTATCAAAGAGAAATTGAAGAAAATGAACGGATAATTGTAGGAGTCAATGAATTCACCATTGATGAACCCATTGATACAGAAATCCTTAAAATTGACCCCGATCTGGAACGTGCCCAGTGCGAAAGAGTCCAAAAAGTTCGGGAAACCAGGGACAACGACCTGGCTCAACGCAGGTTGGAGGAATTAAAGAAAGCGGCCCAGGGGACAGACAACCTGATTCCCTACATGTTGGATGCCGTCAGGGCTTATGCGACAGAAGGAGAAATTATCGGCATGCTGAAGGAAGTGTTTGGAGAGTATAAGGAACAACCCATTTTTTAATACCGGGTAGGGAGGCTGAGAAAGAATGAATAAAGAGCATAAAATCAGGGTTTTGGTAGCTAAGCCCGGCTTGGATGGACATGACCGGGGGGCCAAGGTCGTAGCCAGGGCATTAAGGGATTCCGGTATGGAAGTGGTTTATACGGGACTGCACCAAACGGCAGAACAGGTTGTAGAAGCAGCGATCCAGGAAGATGTTGATGTAGTAGGCTTAAGCATCCTTTCCGGCGCTCACATGACTCTTTTCCCACGCATTCGGCAGCTTTTGAAAGAAAACAATGCCGACGACATTGTTTTAATCGGTGGAGGTATTTTCCCCGAGGATGATATGGATGAACTGCTGCAAAAAGGCGATGCGGAAGCCCTTTTCACCCCCGGAACACCTACCGAGGAAATAGTCAAGTGGATCAAGGATAACGTAAAAAAAGAAGGTGCAGGAACGACGTAGAAAAAGAAAGATTTACTGTCCAGCTAGAACAATTGATATGTTATAATTTAACCGGCTTTCTCACACAGAAGCCGGTTTATTTTGTTTTTTTCATGGAAGGTGCGGTATAATAACGGGAGGAGGGTTGAAGCAATGGACAAAAAAACGGCTGCTGAAAAAATTGAACAGCTGAAGGAAGAGATTAATCGCCACAACTATTATTATCATGTCCTGGACCAGCCGGAAATCAGTGATGCAGAATTCGACCGGATAATGAAAGAGCTTTTGGAGTTGGAAGACCGCTTTCCGGAACTGGTTACAGAAGACTCACCATCACGGCGGGTAGGAGGCAAACCTGTATCCACCTTTGCAGAGATTCGCCATATCGAACCCATGCTGAGCCTGGACAATATTTTTTCTGAACAGGATTATTTGGACTTTTACCGGCGAACGCAAAAGAACATCGGGACTGACGAAGGACTCGTTTTTGTTGGAGAACCTAAAATCGATGGTTTGGCCGTCTCTCTGTATTATGAAGAGGGTGTATTTCAGCGGGGTGCCACCCGCGGCGATGGGCAAACAGGTGAAGATATTACGCACAACCTTTTAACTATCTGGAGCCTGCCTCTGCGCTTAAAAGAAGACATTACTGCAGAATTTCGCGGTGAAGCTTTTATCTCCAAAAATAATTTTCTCAACCTGAATCAGGCCCGGGAAAAAGAGGGCTTAGCCACATTTGCCAACCCCCGCAATGCAGCAGCGGGTTCATTGAGACAGCAGGATCCCAAGATTGCGGCAAAAAGACCTTTGGATCTGTTTGTCTATTCCCTGATCCGTGTTTCCGGTGGTAAAGAGCCAGAATCCCAGTGGAAGGCTTTGCAGTACCTGGATGAACTGGGTCTCAAAGTAAACCCTGAGACCCGCTTGGTTCAGGGAGTTGAAGAAGGTCTGGATTACTACCGCTACCTGGTAACAAGGCGGGATGAACTACCCTATGAGATTGACGGGGCTGTATTGAAACTCAATAATTTCAAATACCAGAAACAGTTGGGTTTTACCGGCCGGGCTCCGCGCTGGGCGGTAGCTTTCAAATTTTCTTCGGAAGAAGCGGAGACTGTTGTGCGCGACATCCAGGTTAATATCGGCCGAACTGGCGCGATTACTCCTGTGGCCCTGCTTGAACCGGTACTTTTAGCCGGCTCAATCGTGAAAAGAGCCAGTTTGCATAATGAGGATGTGCTGTTAGAAAAAGAGGTGTTGATCGGGGACAAGGTGATTGTTCGCAAGGCTGGTGATATAATACCGGAAATTGTAAAAGTGCGAAAAGAACAACGTGACGGGAGCCAGCAGCGTTTTAACATGCCAGAATCCTGTCCTTCATGTCAAAAAGAGGTCTTACGTTTACCCGGAGAAGCAGCCCTGCGCTGCATAAACCCGGCCTGTCCGGCCCAGCTGGTTGAGCGTATTATTCACTTCGCTTCCAGGGGGGGAATGGATATTGCTGGTTTAGGTGAAGCCGTTGCCAGGTTGCTTTTTGATTCTTCGCTGGTTCGGGATGTTGGCGACCTTTATTACTTAAAAAAAGAAGATCTGGTTACCTTGGAACGGTTGGGCGAAAAATCGGCAGAAAACCTGCTGGCAGAGCTGGAGAAAAGCAAGTTTAACCCGCTGCACAAACTTATATATTCCTTGGGGATACGTTTTGTTGGTGAAAGGACTTCCCGGATCCTGGCTGAGCATTTCAGCAGCCTTTACCAGGTTATGGATGCAAGTTTGGCTGAATTAGAGCAAATACAGGAAATTGGTCCTAAAATAGCAGCTTCCATCTTTGAATTTTTCCGCCAGGCGGAAACAATTTGCGTGGTTGATAAGCTTTCCAGGGCAGGAATTAACTTTTACTCTGAAGAACCAATAAAGGATGCTGTTCAGGATCAACTTTTTGCGGGAAAGACTTTTGTTTTAACCGGGACATTAGAAGATTACACCCGAGATCAGGCCCGAAAGATAATCGAGGAAGAAGGAGGAAAAGTGGTTTCCAGCGTCAGCAAAAAAACAGATTACCTGTTGGCAGGCAGCAATCCAGGCTCAAAAATGCACATGGCCAATGAACTGGGCATACATATTTTGGATGAAGAAAGATTTAAGCAGATGGTGCTTAAATGAATATAGAACAATTTGGTTTCCGGCTAGTAATTACTATGTTTTTATTTTTTTTAAGGGATTGCAAAGGATTTGATTTATACAGTTCATAAACTAGTGCCTGGGATGCTCCTTGACCAGCTTAACTGCCTGGGTAATAGCGCCAACGATATCTATGTATCTTTGCAGTTCCAGCAGGTCAGCTTTACCGTATGAAGCCCCTTTACTGGTGACCACGTAGCGGGGGGGGAGTTTGTTTAAGGCAATGGCGGCAATATCCATACGACATTGTTCACATGAGCAGGTGCTCTTTTTATCCATGGTTTCATCAATTAGCTGTAAAACAGCGTCTTCCATCAAATTTTTTAAAACAGGCATTGTAACATCCTCTCCTTAGCTATAAATAATCGAAACAAATTGCTGAACTCGCCAGCAGTTATTCTTTAAATCTGTATTCGACATAAAACAATTCATTCCTGCTTGCCCAGGGAGGTGAAAAAAATGAATATTAACATTAAAGAAGTTGAGCATGTAGCTGAACTGGCCCGTTTAAATCTTTCCGAGGAGGAAAAACAATTATATACCCGGCAGTTCAATGTTATTCTGGAACATATTGATAAATTTAATGAGCTGGACCTGGAGAAAGTAGAGCCGACAACTTATGTCCAGCCGTTAAAAAATGTCTTGCGTGCTGATATGGCAGTAAGTAGTGAAAAAAAACTCCTGGAAGAAGTTCTGAAGCAGGCTCCAGATCGGGAAGGTGGGTTGTTCAAAGTTCCCCCAGTCCTGGAGTAAAATACGGAGGTATTATTTGATATGGAACCATATGAAATGAGCGTTTCACAAGCTGCCCATGCCCTTCAAGAAAGGGAGATTAGTTCCCGGGAACTGGCCAGCTCCTTTGTGCAGAGAATCAAAGAAGTGGAGCCCAAAGTAAAGGGCTTTGCCAATATCCTGGATGAAGCAAAAATACTTACAAGAGCAGAGCTGGTGGACAAACTTCGCTTGGCCGGGGAAAACACTTCTTTACTGGCCGGTATTCCCATGGCGTTAAAAGATAATATGTGTACCCGGGGCGTGGCCACCACATGTGCCTCCCGGTTTTTAGAAAACTACCTCCCACCTTATGATGCTCATGTAGTTGAAAAGTTGGAAGAGGCCGGGACCATCCTGCTGGGTAAAAGCAATATGGATGAGTTTGCCATGGGTTCTTCCACGGAAAACTCAGCTTTCCACTTTACCCGTAACCCGTGGAATACCGATTGTGTCCCCGGTGGCTCCAGTGGGGGATCTGCTGCCCTGGTTGCTGCCAGGGAGGTGGCCTTTTCCCTGGGTTCGGACACAGGAGGTTCAATCAGGCAGCCTGCATCTTTATGTGGTGTGGTTGGTTTGAAGCCTACATACGGGTTGGTTTCACGCTATGGGTTGATTGCTTTTGCCTCTTCCCTGGATCAAATCGGCCCTGTTACCAGGAATGTTCAGGATTGTGCCCTGGTTCTCGATGTGATTGCAGGGCACGATTCCCGTGATTCTACTTCCGTGGACAGGGACAAAGAGCACTACAGTCAGTTCATTGGGCGTGATATCGCGGGATTCAAAGTGGGGGTGCCCAGGGAATTTTTTGAACAGGGCATTGACCCGGGGGTAAAAGATACGGTATTAAATGCTGTAGAAAAATGCGAAGAACTGAATGTGGATATAGAAGATGTTTCTATGCCGCATAGCCCATATGCCTTGTCGGCCTATTACCTGGTGGCAACGGCGGAAGCATCGTCCAACCTGGCCCGTTATGACGGCATTCAATATGGCTATCGCGACAAAGAGAGTGAAAGCTTAATTGAGCTATATTACAAAACCCGCAGTGAAGGTTTTGGCCCGGAAGTAAAAAGAAGGATTATGCTGGGCACTTATTCTTTAAGCTCAGGGTACTATGACGCCTATTACTTAAAAGCTCTTAAAGTGCGGACATTGATCCGGGGTGATTTTGAAAATGCCTTTCAAAACTATGATTTTATCATAACCCCGACTTCACCAACGGTAGCCTTCAAAATCGATGAAAAAATTGATGATCCTCTAACGATGTATTTAAACGATGTCTATACGACTCCGGCTAACCTGGCCGGGGTTCCGGCGGTCTCTATCCCTTGCGGTTTCCATCAGGGGTTGCCTGTGGGGCTCCAGGTCATTGGTCGTCCTTTTGATGAAGGGAGGATGCTCCAGTTCTGCCATGCCCTGGAGCAGTCCCTGGGTGTTAAGGACATCATGCCATCATTCAGTGTGGAAGGGAGTGTATAATATGGATTTGGCTTATGAAATTGTAATTGGACTTGAAGTTCATGTTGAACTACATACCCAGAGTAAAATTTTCTGCTCCTGTCCTAACAGGTTCGGCCAGTCTCCCAACACAAATACATGTCCTGTCTGCCTGGGGCTTCCCGGCTCCCTGCCGGTTTTTAACCAAAATGCGCTATACCTGGCTTTGAAGGCGGCCCTGGCTCTTAACTGCCAGGTCGCTTCTTATAGCAAGTTTGATCGGAAAAATTATTTTTACCCAGATCTACCAAAGGCATACCAGGTTTCACAGTATGACCTGCCCCTGGCCAGAAATGGCAAAGTTGAACTTTTTAAAGAAGGGTCATTCATCAGGGAAGTCGGCATTGAGCGCCTGCACATGGAAGAGGATGCAGGGAAACTGCTGCACAATGAGCAGACAACAAGCTCTTACGTGGACTATAACCGCAGCGGGGTCCCCCTGGTGGAGATAGTTACTGCTCCTGATTTACGCTCCCCGGAGGAAGCGAGGCTTTTCCTGGAATCATTAAAACAAATCCTTCTTTATACCGAGGTTTCCGACTGTAAAATGGAGGAAGGAAGTTTGCGCTGTGATGCCAATATTTCATTACGCCCGGAGGGAGCCCGGGAGTTGGGGCGCAAGGTTGAAATCAAAAACATGAACTCGTTTAAATCGGTGCAGAAAGGACTGGAATATGAAGCGCTGCGACAGGAATCTATCCTTAAACAAGGTGGTGCAATCAACCAGGCTACCCGGCGCTGGGACGAAGAACTGGAAACGACTTTTGAAATGCGGAGCAAGGAAGAGGAGCAGGACTACCGTTATTTCCCGGAGCCAGACCTTCCCCCTATCGTAATTGAAGAGTCTACGCTGATCCAGGTCAAGGAGGGGTTACCCGAATTACCGGTCCAGCGCAGTCGCCGCTTCATGGAAAATTATGGATTGACCCCCTACCAGGCTGAAATAATCACCAACTCCCGAAGTCTGGCCGATTACTTCGAAGAAACGTTAAAATGCTACCACAGCCCTTCCCGGGTAACCAACTGGATTATGGGTGATGTGCTCAACCTGTTGAAGAAATCTGAACAAGAAATACATGAAATAAAAATGACCCCCGGCATTTTTGCTCGGCTGGTGAGAATGGTGGATGAAGATGCAATCAGTGGGAAAATTGCCAAGGAGGTCCTGGTTGACTGCTTTTACACCGGGAAATCACCCGATGAAATCGTCCAGGAAAAAGGCTTTGTGCAGATCAGTGATGCGCAGGAAATAGATAATATTGTGTGTCAGGTTATTGATGACAATCAGGATGCAGTTGAAGATTATTTATCCGGCAACGAAAAGGCGATCAAGTTTTTAGTCGGTCAGGTTATGAAAGCAACCAGGGGGCAGGCAAACCCTCAAATGGCTGCCCGGGGCCTGCAGGAAGCACTTAATAAGAAGAGAAACCTGTAAAGAGAAAACAAAATGAACAAAACCCACTATAAATCTTAGAATATCTGTAAAATTTATAATAACTTTTTCGGTTTTTTAATTTTTGTTGCAGGAATTTTGAAATAAAACGCTAATACTTAAATTGAATTGAATAATACATTCAAAACCACCAGCATTTTCTGAAGCGTTTTTTCATAGTTCGATATTTTTTTGTTTCTTGCCCAAAATTCAAATTAGCCTTGTCTTAATCTGGCTATATGTTCAGCGAGAGGTGGGCAAGAAGGTTGAGTTTATTGCGAATTAACAGTCAATTGCCATACTTTCGAAATGACTTGAGAAAGCGCTTCAGTGTCTGGGTAAAAATTTATCATCAAAAGGAGGGGATAGGATGCGAGAAGTTGATGTCAAGCTAATTGAGGATGCTGTTGCCGAGATGAGCAAAGAAGCAAATTACTACCTCGGCGACGATGTGATCCAGGCCTTTGAAAAGGGCCTGAAAGAAGAAGAGTCTCCTGTTGGAAAGGAAATGTTTAATCAGCTTTTAGAGAATGCCCGTATTTCCAGGGACGAAGAAGTTCCCATGTGCCAGGATACGGGTTTTGCGGTTTTGTTCGTGGAGCTGGGGCAGGATGTCCGGCTTGTAGGAGGAGACTTCAACGAAGCAATTAATGAAGGTGTCAGAAGGGGCTATACCGATGGGTATTTAAGGAAATCCATTGTTAGCGATCCGGTTGAGAGGGTAAATACCAAGGACAACACACCTGCTATTATTCACGTGGACATGGTTCCTGGGGACAAAATCAAGCTTACTCTGGCTCCCAAAGGTGGAGGCAGTGAAAACATGAGTGCTGTAGGGATGCTTAAGCCTGCCCAGGGGGCAAAAGGCCTGGTTGATTTCGTGGTTGATACAGCTAGCAAAGCCGGCCCCAACCCCTGCCCGCCCATCGTTGTTGGAGTGGGATTTGGTGGAACTTTCGAAAAAGTGGCCTACCTGGCAAAAAAAGCCCTGCTTCGCCCTATAGGAGATCCCAACCCGGATCCGTTTTATGCTGACCTGGAAAAAGAAATGCTGGAGAAAATTAACAACCTGGGCATTGGCCCCCAGGGTTACGGTGGACGGTTTACCGCTCTGGGTGTTCAAATTGAAGTGTTCCCCTGTCACATCGCCAGCATGCCCGCTGCTGTCAATATCAATTGTCATGCAAGCCGTCATAAAGAACGGGTAATTTAAAGAATGAGAGGAGGGAATGATTGATGGAACCCAAAAAAATAAGTGCGCCGTTGACGGATGAGATGATCATGGATCTTAAAGCGGGCGATAACCTGCTTATTTCAGGAGTTATTTATACCGGTCGGGATGCAGCACACAAAAAGCTGGTTGAACTACTGGAAAAAGGTGAAGAATGGCCGGTGGATTTAACAGGACAAATTATCTATTACGTAGGTCCGACCCCTGCCAAGCCTGGTGAGGTTATTGGCTCCGCAGGCCCGACAACCAGCGGCCGGATGGATTCCTATACACCGGCAGTGCTTAAAAATGGAGTGAAGGCCGTTATTGGTAAAGGGGCTCGCGATGAAGCAACCCGTAACGCATTTCAGGAGTATAAGGGCGTTTACCTGGGTGCTACCGGTGGGGCAGGAGCTCTTCTGGCCAAGCGAATTAAAGAAGCTGAAGTAGTTGCTTATGAGGAGCTGGGTCCTGAAGCCATTCGCAAGCTGGTTGTAGAAGACTTTCCTGTCACAGTAATCAATGATGCCCACGGGAATGATCTTTACCAGGAAGGTCGCAAACAGTACGCCAAAGCTTAAACTATTTGATTGTTTTCTTCTTAAATTACTAACTCAACAACTTGAAAGGAGTTGAATGTAAATGAATAAAGATGAACTGTTAGCAAAGGCGAATAAGCCTGCAGAGGATGCCATGAAGTTGCATCCCTTTTACCAGGGCAAAGTTGAAGTAACTCTAAAGTCGGCGGTGCGGAGCTATGATGATTTTGCCATCTGGTATACTCCGGGTGTTGCTGCTCCCTGTAAGGCCATTGCCGCTGATAAAGAAGAGGTATACAGGCATACCAACAAAGCCAACTTTGTAGCCGTGGTTTCCGATGGTACGCGGGTATTGGGGCTGGGGGATATCGGACCTGAAGCTTCCATGCCGGTTATGGAAGGAAAAGCGCTGCTCTTTAAATATTTGGGTGGTGTCGATGCATTCCCCATCTGTGTAGACACGAAAGATGCGGATAAACTGATCGAGTTTGTTAAAATGCTCCAGCCTTCTTTTGGGGGAGTAAACCTGGAAGATATTGCGAATCCCAAATGTTTCTATGTCCTGGATCGCCTGCGGGAAGAGTGCCATATTCCCATTTTCCACGATGACCAGCAGGGCACGGCCTGTGTTACCCTGGCCGGAATGATCAACGCCCTGAAAATTGTCAAAAAGGATATAAAGGAAGCAAAAATTGCCATGATCGGTGTGGGTGCTGCAAATGTTGCTACAGTAAGGTTGCTCCTGGCAGCGGGCGTGCCTTCAGAAAACATTGTCATGTGTGACAGCACCGGGATCCTGCACAAAGGTCGAACCGACATAAAAGAATCGCACCAGGATAAACTAAAGATTATTGAAATTACCAATAAGGATCAGAAGCAAGGCGGCATTCCCGAGGCAATGGAAGGTGCAGACGTGGTCATTGGACTCTCCAAGCCCGGACCGGATACCATTAAGAAGGAATGGGTGGAGTCCATGGCTGATAATGCCATCGTCTTTGCCTGTGCCAACCCAATTCCTGAAATCTGGCCCTGGGAAGCCAAAGAAGCCGGGGCAGCCGTCGTATCCACCGGCCGTTCTGATTTCCCCAACCAGGTAAATAATTCTCTCGGCTTCCCGGCCATTTTCCGCGGAGTGCTGGATGTTCATGCTTCCACCATTACAGATACCATGTGCATCGCTGCAGCGGAAGAACTGGCTGCCTGCGCCGCAGAAAAAGGGTTAAACCCTGAAGAAATCCTGCCCACCATGGACAACTGGGAAGTATTCCCCAGGGTTGCCACGGCAACCGCTATGCAGGCTATTAAAGAGGGCGTAGCACGGCGTGAACTTAGCAGAGACGAGATTTACAATCTGGCAACAGAAAAAATTAAAAGGGCTCAAGATACGACCAAGCTGCTTCAGGATAACGGCATCGTTCGCATGCCCCCAGAAGAGTAAAAGAAGATTCTTGTTGAATTAGTGCGGGGCTGATGGCTGGAAGGGGATGGCACTTTATTGCCCGGCTTTTCCAGCCATCCCTCGTATAACATTTTGGTCAAGCCAAGATTAGGGGAAAAAAAATATAATTGCTTTTGCACGAAGGCTAGAAGGAGGTATACAGTAAAATGCCCCAAGTGGAAATGGTTGATATTTATATAATGGGCAAGAAATATTCGGTGCCTGAATCACTGACGATCATGGATGCCATGGAATTTGCCGGCTATCAGCTTAAGCGTGGCTGTGGCTGTAGGGCAGGTTTTTGCGGTGCTTGCGGTACCGTTTACCGTATTGCCGGTGATTATGAACTGAAAGTGGGCCTGGCCTGCCAGACCAAGGTTGAAGCGGAAATGTACCTGGCCCAGATTCCCTTTTTCCCGGCAGTAAAAGGAATATATGATATCGATGAGCTGTCCCCGACGGCCGCTTCAATTGCCAAGTTTTACCCGGAAATATACCGCTGTATCGGGTGTAATTCCTGCACCAATGTTTGTCCTCAGGACTTGAACGTCATGCAGTATATAGCTTATGCCCAGAGGGGTGACATATCCCGCTGTGCCAGTGAATCCTTTGACTGTGTCATGTGTGGTTTATGTGCTTCTCGTTGTCCGGCACATATTGCCCAGTACTTTGTCGGCATCCTGGCCCGCCGCCTGCACGGCAAACATGTCCTCCCTAAAGCTGAGCACCTGCAGCAGAGGTATGAGGAAGTCCAGGCGGGGAAATTCGACGCAGAGTTTAAAGACCTGATGAACAAAGATCTGGAAGAACTCAAGTCCCTTTACAATAACCGCGACATTGAATAAGCAAACCAGGCAGACCTGGTTAAACTTACACGGAAGGAGGGCTTAATCCTGGTTGTTTTCTGCCAGGTAAACCTTTATGTATACACCTCAGATGAAAGAATTAATCAAAAAGGTTGAAGAAACACGCCCTAACCGGGTGGGTGTCCATTTCCCCAGAATGAGCCCGGAAGATAAACAGGAAGTTTTAAAAAACTATCACCCAGACTTTATTGAATCAGGCTTTAGTGAGATAACGGTCGGGGTCAATAAAGGGGATCGAGTCCCCCTGGAACTGGCTGAACTAATTGATGCACGTAGTTTTATTGAAAATGTTGAGCTGGATCTGAATAAAATTGATTATGATGTGGACGTGCTTGTTGTCGGGGGCGGGGGTGCAGGAGCATCTGCAGCCTTGTGTGCCCATGAAAAAGGGGCAGATGTGTTGTTGGTTACCAAGCTTCGCTTTGGTGATGCCAATACGATGATGGCTCAGGGTGGAATACAGGCCGCTGACAAACCCAACGACTCCCCACCGATTCACTACCTGGATGTCATGGGAGGTGGCCACTACCATAACGTTCCTGAACTGGTCCGTGCCCTGGTTAATGATGCGCCGGTAGTAATCAAGTGGCTGGAAGACCTGGGGACCATGTTTGATAAAGAAGCAGACGGCTCGATGGTCACCAACCACGGCGGCGGGACTTCCCGCAAAAGGATGCATGCGGCCCGGGATTATACTGGTGCAGAAATCATGCGCACCCTGCGGGATGAAACCCTGAACCGGGGCATCAAGGTGGTCGAATTCACAACGGTCGTTGAGCTCTTGCTGGATGAAGACGGAAAAGCTGGCGGGGTTGTCCTCTATAACCTGGAGACAGAAGAATACCAGATCTGTCGCGCCAAAAAAGTGATTTTTGCTATGGGCGGATCTGGCAGGCTGCACTTCCAGAATTTCCCTACCACAAATCATTACGGTGCCACAGGCGACGGTTTGATTATGGGCTACCGTGCAGGGGCAAAACTGGCTTTCCTGGATACAATCCAGTACCATCCTACCGGTGCCGCATATCCTTCCCAGATCCTGGGCTTGCTGGTAACCGAAGCGGTTAGGGGCCGGGGTGCTACGTTCTTAAACATTGATGGCGAGCAGTTCGCATATCACCTGGAAACAAGGGACGTTGCTTCTGCAGCGATTATCAGGGAGTGTGTTGGCCGGAAGAAAGGGATCACGACACCTACTGGCATGACGGGTGTATGGCTGGACTCGCCCTTGATTGAATTGATCCACGGTGAAGGCGCAGTTGAAAGAATGCTGCCAGCTATGGTTCGGCAGTTTGGTCGCTTTGGTATTAATATTAGCAAAGAGCCAATGTTGATTTACCCCACCCTGCACTACCAGAACGGCGGCCTGCTGATTGACGAAAATGGTGAAACCAACATCAAAAACCTTTACGTTGCCGGTGAAAATGCCGGTGGGATTCATGGCCGCAACCGTCTCATGGGCAATTCCCTGTTGGATATTATTGTTTTTGGCCGGCGTGCCGGATATCATGCTGGTGAAACATACAAAGATGTCAAGGTGAAAAAGCTGACACTGGAGCATGTTGATCAGTATCACAAAGAACTGGAGCAAAACGGAGTGGATACAGGTGGTAGAGTTGCCCCGATGATTCTGCCTCGCTATACTCACGAGGAAGTTCTGGAAGCAGCTAAGCAATAAATAGATTCAGCATATTTATATCGCAAAAAGTAAGCAGCGGCCTCCAATCAAGGGGGTCGCTTTTTTTATGGCTAATAGATTTTCCGTTAGAGATATTTTAAAAGAGGATGTAATAGTAGAGATACAGAATTATTTAGATGAGTATGAAACCACAATATTTTTCAGGAGGTGTTTAAAGTGACTGATGCATTAAAAGGGATAAAAGTTCTTGACCTGTCCAGGCTTTTACCCGGTCCTTACTGTACTTTGATTTTGGCAGACCATGGGGCGGAGGTGATTAAAATAGAATCCCCTGAAGAGGGTGATTACATACGCAAATTGGGGGTCATGCTTGATGAAGACAGTGCCTATTTTTGGCATCTAAACCGGAACAAAAAAAGTGTTACTTTAAATCTGAAAGACCCTGAAGGCAAAGAAATATTCAAGCGCATGGTTAAAGAGGCAGATGTTTTGGTTGAAAGTTTTCGACCGGGGGTGATGGAGTCTTTAGATCTTGGATATGAGCAGCTATCTAAAATAAACCCAGCCCTGATCTATTGTGCTATTACAGGTTACGGTAAAGATGGCCCCTATAAATCAAGAGCCGGTCACGATCTTAACTATACAAGTATTGCCGGGATCAATGCCTTAAGTGGGGGAAAAGGTGAATCCCCCATCGTGCCCATAATGCAGTTGGCCGATGTTGGAGGCGGTTCACTTTGGGGAAGTATTGCAATATTAATTGCATTACAAGCCCGCTCAAATACAGGACGAGGGCAGTTTCTAGACATTTCCATGACAGAAGGAAGCATTGCTTGCCTACCCCTTCAGGTTACCGAGCTTTTTTCTAATCAACCAATTCCACGTCGTAATGAAGGTCTATTATCAGGTTTTTTTGCTTGCTATAATATTTATGAGACAAAAGATGAAAAGCACTTAAGCTTGGGGGCTCTGGAAAGGAAATTTTGGAAGGTTTTTTGTGAAGCTGTTGGTCGTCCGGATTGGGTTGACCAGCAGTTTGGCCCTGCTGAAGTTCAGCAAAAATTAAAAGAAGAAGTTGCACAGCTTTTCTTTGAAAAAACCAGGGATGAGTGGGTTGATTATTTTTCAGATAATGATGACTGTTGCGTTGAGCCTTTATTGGAATTGCATGAAGTGGAAAAACATCCACAAATAGAGTTTAGAAAATTCTTTCTGGATGTGGAGCATCCGCAGAGAGGAAAACTAAAACAACTGGGTTTTCCCTGTAAGTTGTCAGAGACCCCTGCAAGGGTAACCAAAAATCCTCCCCGGTTAGGTGAGGATACAGAAGAGGTGCTATCAGGCCTGGGGCTCTCTGGAGAGGAAATTAAAGCATTAAAAAGAAAAGGTTCCATTTAATCTAAAAAGAATGCAGGAATCGTTGGGATGAGCATCGAATATGTATTGAGTGAAATCTTTCTATATTATGAATAGTAGGATAACTTGAAAGGAGAGATGAGAATGAGTGAACAGTCCAGGGAAAGTTTATTTGATGACTCCCAACAATTTGCTCCTCCGGAAGATTTTAAGCAAAAAGCATTAGTTGCTGATTCAAAATTATACGAGACTGCTAAGCAGGACCGTCTGGCGTTTTGGGCTTCTATGGCTGAAGAAGTGGAATGGATAAAAAAGTGGGATACCGTTTTGGAAGATGATGAAGCACCTTTTTACCGTTGGTTTAATGGTGGAAAGCTTAACGTTAGTGTCAACTGTGTGGACCGTCACACCAGAACGCACCGTAGAAACAAGGCGGCCCTGATCTTTGAAGGGGAGCCAGGAGATTCTTTGACCCTGACCTACCAACAGCTTTACCGGGAAGTGAATAAGTTTTCTGCGGGCCTGCAAAGCATTGGCGTAAAAAAAGGTGACCGGGTTACCATATATATGCCCATGATCCCTGAGGCCATTATCGCTATGCTCTCCTGCACCCGCATTGGTGCCATTCACAGTGTTGTTTTTGCCGGCTTCAGTTCTGATGCTTTAAAAGACAGGATCGTCGATGCAAAAGCGAATATTTTAATTACAGCCGATGGAGGCTACCGGCGCGGAAAAATAATTCCACTTAAAGATAACGCGGATACAGCTGTTGAAGAGTGTCCTACTATTGAAAAAGTCATTGTGGCCAGGCGGGTGGGAAATGAAGTAAGCATGGATAGTCAGCGTGATATATGGTTTCACGACCTGATCAAAGATGTTCCCGACTACTGCCCCCCGGAAGAGATGGAAGCCGAAGATCCCCTCTATATTCTTTACAGCAGCGGAACTACAGGGAAACCCAAAGGAATTCTTCACTCGACTGCGGGGTATCTCGTGGGAGTGCATGTTACCCATAAATACGTTTTTGACCATAAGGACGAAGATATTTTCTGGTGTACTGCTGATATCGGGTGGGTTACCGGACACAGCTACATTGTTTACGGCCCCTTATCCAACGGCTCTACGGTTGTCCTTTATGAGGGCACACCGGACTACCCGGAAAGGGACCGTTTCTGGGAAATTATCGAAAAATATAAGGTGAATGTATTCTATACGGCGCCGACAGCTATCAGGGCCTTCATGCGCTGGGGCGAGGACTGGCCGGCAAAAAGGGATCTTTCCAGCTTGAGGCTGCTGGGGACAGTTGGAGAGCCCATTAACCCCGAAGCCTGGATGTGGTACCATGAAAACATTGGCAGGAGAAACTGTCCGATTGTAGATACCTGGTGGCAGACGGAAACGGGGATGATCTTGATTACTCCTCTTCCTGGGTTAACATCAACCAAGCCGGGTTCTGCGGCAAAGTCTTTCCCTGGCATTGAGGCCGCCATCCTGGATGACCAAGGTGAAGAAGTTGAACCTGGAAACGCCGGCTTCCTGGTGATTAAATCCCCCTGGCCGGCCATGCTGCGTACCCTTTACCAGGATCCGGAGCGGTTCAAGAATACTTACTGGCAGCAGTATCCCGGGATATACTTTTCCGGAGACGGAGCCAAGATGGATCAAGACGGCTATTTCTGGATTATGGGCCGTGTTGATGACGTGATTAATGTTTCCGGGCACCGGATCGGCACCATGGAAGTAGAAAGTGCCCTGGTGGATCATAAGGATGTTGTCGAGGCAGCAGTGATTGGCAAGGCTCATGACCTGAAAGGGCAGGCTATCTCAGCTTTTGTTACCCTTAAAGAGGGAATGGAGGGATCTGAGGAGCTTTTGGAAGAACTTAAAGCCCATGTAGTAAAGAAAATAGGGGCCTTAGCTCGTCCTGAAGATATCTTTTTCACCAGCGAACTGCCCAAGACACGAAGCGGTAAGATCATGCGGCGCCTGCTGCGTGATGTGGCTGAAGGCCGGGCTTTGGGAGATACAACCACGCTGATGGACCCGACTGTAATCTCGGGTATCATGGATAAATATAAAGGTGAATAATCCACTAATTTGATGGTTTTTCATGATAACAAATAATCACACGTTAACTGGTAATGGACTGCCCCCGTTTTTTGGGGGTATTTTTTTTTCAAAAAAAAAATTCGTTTGGCGTTAGCAATTGGATTGGAAAATAGCCAATTTCTAGCAGGTATTAGTCTCTAAAATAAAGAACTGTTCTAACAATACTAACCTTTACTGCCCATCCTGCCACAACAGGAGATTTTAGAAAGGAAGCATCCAAATGGAAGCTCAAAATGGTGATCATCTTGTTGCATTAAGGGACCAAATTTATGAGACTTTGCGAAATGCCATCCTGGAAGGACGCTTAAAAGTTGGGGAGCGATTAAAACAGGATGAGCTAGCCTCCAGGATGAACGTAAGCCGTATGCCTGTTAGGGAGGCTTTAAAACTTCTCCAGGAAGATGGATTGGTCACAGTGAAAGCGCATAGAGGGGCCTGGGTCAATCATTTTTCCATGGATAATTTAATCGAAGTGTACCTGCTGCGCAAAATTCTGGAGCAAAAAGCGGTTGAACTTGCTGTACCTTATTTCAAGCCTGAGGATATTTCGGTTCTGATTGCCTTGAACCGGGAATTTGAACAGGCCGTTTTCGCGCAAGATTATACGGAAATGATCAGGATTAATGAAAATTTTCATTTTGCCCTGTACAACAAAAGTGGATTCAGTTACCTGGTTAAAATCATTAAAGACTTATGGAGCAATTTTCCTCGTTATACTTTTAACCTTGTTCCCAAACAGGGGGACAACTCTGTCCAGGAGCACTGGAATGTAATTAACGCCATTAGCCAGGGGCAGGTGGAAAAAGCAGGTCTTTCTGTGCGTAACCATATTGAGAATGCCCAACAGGCGTTGATCAACCAACTGCAACAACCTTAACAGTTCGCTGTAAAAGTGGGCAGGGAAAGCGCCAGAACCGTCCCCACAGCTTTGCGGCGTGTTGCGCAATCACATAAGAGCTGAGCAGTTATAAAAATAAAATAAGAACAAATTGGAGGTCTGAATTTATGGAAGAAATCAGAATGGTGGCACCGACAGCCATCCTGGGTTACGGTTTTCCCCTGGATTCGTTCCAGCGGGCCATACAGGAGAAGCCTCATCTTATCGGGGTTGATGCCGGCTCTACTGACCCGGGACCCTACTACCTGGGCAAAGGCAAATCATTTACTGATAGGGCTTCTGTAAAGAGGGATTTGGAGTTCATCATGGAAGCAGCCTGTCAGCTGGATATTCCTGTCTTGATCGGAACGGCTGGAGGTAGTGGAGGCAAGGTCCATGTGGACTGGACAGTGGAAATTGTCAAGGAAGTGGCCCGGGAGAAGAACCTGGCTCTGCCCATGGCCAGGATCGATGCCGAATTTGAGAGGGATTTTGTTCTTTCCAAGTTGCAGGCCGGGGAGGTTTCTCCACTGCCTGGGGTTCCTTCACTCAAGGAAAAGGATGTGAAAGAATCCACGCGGATTGTTGGGCAGATGGGCCTGGAGCCCTTCCAGGAAGCTGTCCGGAAAGGGGCTCGGATTATTGTGGGAGGTAGAGCTTACGACCCTGTCTGTTTTGCGGCACTACCTGTGCTCCAGGGTTTTGACATGGGGCTGGCCCTGCACCTGGGGAAAATACTGGAATGTGCTGCAATCGCTGCCTCACCCGGCAGCGGGCGAGACTGTATGCTGGGTGTGCTGCGCCGAGACCATTTTTTGCTGCGTCCTGCAAACCCTCAAAGACTCTGCACTCCTGATTCTGTAGCTGCTCATTCATTATACGAAAAATCGGATCCCTTTTTCCTGTATGGCCCCGGTGGTTCCCTGGATTTAACAGAAACCCGGTATGAGCAGGATGATGAAAGGACCGTTAAAGTTTCCCGGACAAAGTTCATGCCTGCACCTTATGCTGTGAAGCTGGAGGCAGCTCGTAAAGTCGGTTGCCGCTCCATCTGCATAGCCGGGACCAGGGACCCGGTAATGATTGCCCAAATTGAAGAGATTATCCAGGGGGTCAAGGAAAGCGTAAAGGACAACTTTGGACAAAACGACGACACATTTCTGCAATTTCGCCTTTATGGGCTGCATGGTGTTATGGGGGAATTAGAGCCAAAACCTCAGAAAGGTCACGAACTGGGCATTGTCATTGAAGCGGTGGCTTCATCCCAGGAAAGGGCCAACACCCTGCTCAGTTTTGCCCGTTCTACCATGCTGCATTACGGTTTTCCCGGGCGAATAAGCACAGCTGGCAACCTGGCTTTCCCCTATTCTCCTTCCGACTTGGAGGCCGGAGAGGTTTACGAGTTTTCCATGTATCATTTGCTGGAAAACATGGATCCCCTCGCTTCATTCCCCATTACTATAGAAGAGTTGGGAGGTGAAAGCTGATGAATAGGGAAAAATGGGTTAAGCTCACAGAAATTGCCAGTGTAATCCGCAGCAAGAACGCCGGTCCCTATGAACTCACTTTTGATCTCATTTTTCGGGATGAGCAGTTGTTTCAGCGGGTCACAAAAGGAGGCACGTTGACCAAGCATCTAATCGCCGACATTTTCCAGATTCAAGAGGCACAGGTGTTTTCCATTTTACCCTATCCACCAGCCAAGGCAATAAAAATTACCATTGAACGGCCCCGTCCCTCGGGCAGCCTTGGAGAAACAGACGTTTATGGTGCACAACAACACGGTCCCTTGCTTGATTTGGAAGTTTTTCTGGCAGATTGAAAGAGAGGTTAAAACAAATGTATACAGAAGAGATGCGTAGCTTAATTAATAAAGTGACCAAGACAAGAGATGAAAGAATAGGAAAAGAATTTCGACGCATGACAGCCGAAGAAAAACAGGATGTCCTGCAGCGGTTCCATCCGGATTATGTCCAGGAGGGATTTGCCACCCTTTCCACGGGTAAAAATAAAGGAGACAGGGTCCCCAACGAATTAGCCGCGCTGCTGGAAGCAAACAGCCACTTAAAAGATGTCCACTTGGATCTAAACAGTTGGGATTATGATGTTGATGTGCTGATCATCGGTGGAGGAGGAGCCGGCGCAGCGGCGGCTTTAATGGCCAGCCAGGAAGGTGTCGATGTCTTGTTGGTAACCAAGCTGCGCTTTGGCGACAGCAATACAGTAATGGCACAGGGAGGGATCCAGGGTGCCACCATGCCCCAGGATTCTCCTGTCATCCATTACCTGGATGCTCTTGGTGGAGGACACTATACCAATGATCCGAACATTGTTTATAATCTGGTTAAGGATGGTCCCCTGGTAATCAAGTGGCTGGAGGATCTGGGGGTTATGTTTGATAAAACAGCAGATGGGACCCTGTTGCCGGTCCATGGAGGGGGGACTTCCCGCCGGCGCATGCATGCCGCCAGGGATTATACAGGTGCGGAGATTATGCGAATCCTAAGGGATGAAGTAGTTAACCGGGGGGTTAAGGTGGTGGAGTTTTCCCCTGCTGTGGAGTTGCTCCTGGATAACCAGGGAAGGGCAGCGGGTGCGGTGCTCTTTAACCAGGAAACCGGGGAATTATCAGTCGTCCGGTCCAGGACAGTTATTCTGGCGGCAGGGGGTTCCGGCCGTCTGCACTACCAGGGTTTTCCCACCACCAATCATTACGGAGCTACCGGCGATGCCCTTGTTATGGCCTATCGTGCCGGTGGCAGCTTGAAATTTATTGATACTATCCAGTACCACCCTACAGGAGCTGTTTATCCACCCCAAATTCTGGGCTTGCTGGTCACAGAAAAATTGCGTGGGATGGGTGCAACTCCCCTCAATTGCTTGGGAGAAACTTTTGTCCATCACCTGGAAACGCGGGATGTGGAAGCGGCAGCTATTATCCGGGAGTGTCGGGAACGAAAGAAAGGGATTAAGACCCCTTCCGGCATAGCAGGTGTTTGGCTGGATACACCACTAGTGGAAATTATCCATGGGGTAGGGACGCTGGAAAAAAGTTTTCCGGCCATGATGCGCCAGTTTGAAAGGTTTGGCATTGACTTCCGCAAAGACCCCATTTTGATTTACCCGACTTTGCATTACCAAAACGGGGGCATTGAAATAGATGCCGAAACCAGAACAAAGATCGAGAATTTATTTGCTGCAGGAGAAAATACAGGTGGAGTGCATGGGCGGAATCGCCTGGCAGGAAACTCACTGCTGGATGTCATTGCCTATGGACGAAGAGCTGGACTTAGAGCTGCAGAACAGGCCCCGGCGGTAAAGCCAGGCACTTTAACGCTTGAGCATGTAGAAAAATTCCAGAAGCAATTACAAGGGGCCGGCTTGGATTTGGGAAAAAAACCTGCCCCTGCGCTTTTCCCCTTTTACACCCACCGGGAAGATGATATAGTAGATCAATAAGAGTTACTTTCCTTTTTGTGAGGCCCAAGGGGGCCTTAACTCCTTTTACAGGTTAGCCCGGCTGCCTGAAGATTGCGACCGGACCACGGTTATCATACCAGTAAACTATTTTTGGAGAGGGGCTGGATCATGAATTCTGTTCCG
The DNA here is from genome assembly GCA_964581355.1 of uncultured Desulfovibrionaceae bacterium. GTDB lineage: Bacteria > Bacillota > Dethiobacteria > DTU022 > UBA8154 > CAZOOA01. The sequence continues at coordinate 89,323 of CAZOOA010000003.1, forward strand.
AAAGTAACTTCACAGATCCTGAAAATCCTGGAGCAGGAATACCCCAGCGCCCGCACGGCCCTTGCGTTTAAAACCCCTTTTGAGCTTTTAATTGCTGTCATGCTATCGGCCCAGACTACAGATAACCAGGTCAATAAAGTTACGGCTGCACTTTTTCAACAAGCCCGGGAGCCGGAGGATATACTGGCTCTTAGTTTGCCTGAACTGGAGGAATTGGTGAAAGGTTGTGGGTTATACCGACAAAAAAGCCGGCAAATCAGGGAAACCAGCCGAATCCTGGTGGAAAAAAGCGGGGGAGCTGTCCCTGAGACCAGGGAAGAGCTGATTAAACTGCCCGGCATTGGTCGTAAATCGGCCAATGTAATTATCAGCACGGCTTATGGAATTCCGGCAATGGCCGTAGATACACATGTCATGCGGGTCAGCCAGCGCTTGGGGTTGGCCCGGGGAAAAACGCCCCAGGCAGTCGAGGAAGAGCTTTGCCGTCTTATTCCGGAAAATCTTTGGACAGCAACCCATCACAGGCTTATTTCTCACGGGCGGGCCGTATGCCAGGCCAGGAAACCTCTTTGCCCTACCTGCCCGTTAGCGAATCTCTGCCCCTCACTAAATAGCTAAGCCCTTATTTTGGCACACACAGGCACGGTTCTTCTGAGTGCTAAAAGCGGTACAAAGAAGAACCGTGCCTGTGTGCACTTGGCCCATAAGGGCTGTGGTGGTTTGTACGACTATGGAATTTCCGGTTTCGGCCCCGGCTTTTAGCGGCAAAGCGTTTGGCTCAGAGGCACCAAGAATCCATATGAACTGCTGCAGGTTACAACCTTTCACTCCCTATTCATCTAGAGGAGTTTTTCTTTAATTTGCTGGAAAATTTATCTCAGCAAAAGGAATAATACCAGCGAGGGAGAAGTATTAAGGCAAAAGTCGTGATTTGCCAACGCTTAACCAGTAAAGGGGGAAAACCATGGTAAGCTTTAACCGCCTGGAACCGGATGAAATTTTTAAAAAATGTGATCCTGAGATTTTTGAATTGGAAACAACTGAAGAAGTAGCTCCCCTGGCCGGCATTATTGGGCAGGAGAGGGCTGTTCGGGCCATAGATTTTGGCCTGCAGATTTACAGATACGGCTACAATATTTTTATGACTGGATTAACAGGCACCGGGAAAATTAGCTATTCCAAATCAGTGATCCAGGAAAAAGCAGATGAACTTCCTGTCCCTGACGACTGGCTTTATGTTTATAACTTTAAAAACCCTGGTGAACCCATTGCCTTAAACCTTCCTGCTGGCACCGGAACTATTTTTGTCCGGGATATCAGCAGCCTTGTAAATGAATTAAAAGAAGAAATCCCAAAAGCTTTTAATACAGAAGAATATGAACGGCAAAAAGGGCAAATTTTAAAGAAGTTTCAGGAGACACGTTCGGCTTTAATGGAAGAGCTGAATAATGTGGCCAGGGAGAAAGGGTTTGTCCTGAAGCGGACCAGCACAGGGTTTTTAAGTGTTCCGTTAAAAGATGGTGAAGAACTGAACGAAGATGAATTCAACCAGTTGGAAAAAACAGAACGGGAAGAAGTGGAAAAGAAATCTACCGAAGTTCAATTAAAAGCCATGGAAATTGTCCGAAAGATTCAAAACGAAGAAAAAGCCATGAAGGATAAATTCCGTGAACTGGAACAAAAGACAGCCCTGCATGCTGCAGGTCATCTGATCGATGAGTTGAAGGAGAAATACAAAGGCTTTACCCGGGTTTTGAATTACCTGGATGCCCTGCAGGAAGATGTGTTGGAAAACCTGGGGGATTTCAAGGAAGAAGAGGATGACAAACAATTTCCTTTTCCCTGGTTGAAAAAGCAGGCCCAGGACGAAGCAGTTACCCGTTATGCGGTCAACTTGGTTATTGACAATAGTGAGTTGAAAGGCGCTCCAGTTGTTGTCGAATCCAACCCGACCTATTATAACTTAATCGGCCGTGTTGAATACGAAAATCGTTTTGGGACCATGACGACTGATTTTTCCATGATCAAAGCGGGTGCGCTGCACCGGGCCAATGGGGGCTACCTGATACTTCAGGCCAAAGATCTGCTTCTTAACTTCCAGTCCTGGGAAGTCTTAAAGCGCGTTTTGAAGACCAAAGAAATCCGCATGGAAACCATCGGGGAACAGTATGCCTTGTTGACTATGGCCACCTTAAAGCCTGAGCCCATCCCCTTGGATGTAAAAGTTGTTCTCATTGGGAACCCCTTTCTCTACCATATCCTTTACCGGCTTGATGAGGACTTTCGAAAGCTGTTTAAAATCAAAGCGGATTTTGATTCTGTCATGGGCCGTACCCTGGAAAACATGACCAAGATGGCCGAATTTATTTCCACTCACTGCCAGAGGGAAGGTCTCAGGCATTTTGACAGGACGGGTGTAGCCCGGGTGGTGGAATACAGTTCCCGTCTTGCCGAACACCAGGAAAAGTTAACCACCTGCTTTAATGATGTTGTTGAAATCCTTTTTGAGGCTGATGCTTGGGCTGGTATTGAACAGGATACATACGTTACGGCATTCCACGTAGATAAAGCCGTCAAGGAAAAAAACAAGCGCTCTGACAAATACGAAAAAAAGCTCCTGGAAATGGTGGAGCAGGGGCAGATTCTCCTGGATTTTCAAGGAGAAAAAGAGGGCCAGGTAAATGGCTTGGCTATTATCTACTTGGGAGACTATAATTTTGCCAGACCGACCAGGATAACCGCTTCCACATACCTGGGCCGCAAAGGCATTGTAAACATTGAAAGAGAAAGCAAAATGAGCGGTCGAATTCATGACAAAGGCGTGTTAATCATTAGTGGGTACCTGGGTCAGAAATATGCCCAAAAGACACCTCTTACACTTTCTGCCTCTTTATGTTTTGAGCAGTCATATGAAGGTGTTGATGGGGATAGTGCCTCCAGTGCAGAACTCTACACCCTTCTTTCCAGTCTTTCCGGGATCCCGTTGAAACAAGGCATTGCAGTAACGGGATCTATTAACCAAAAAGGGGAAATTCAGCCTGTAGGAAGTATTACCCGAAAGGTTGAAGGCTTTTTTGCTGCCTGCAAGCTGGGAGGGCTTACAGGAGACCAAGGTGTGCTTATCCCTCATCAAAACGTAATCAATCTTATGCTTGATCAAGAAGTTGTAGCTGCTGTACAGCAGGGAAGGTTTCATATTTATGCCGTAAAAACGGTTGAAGAGGGATTGGAGATTTTATCAGGCATCCCTGCCGGCCAGCGCGATGAAGAAGGAAAATACCCTGAAGGCTCCTTTAATGCCATCGTTGAAAGTCGTTTGATGGAGCTTGCTGAAACGTTAAACCAGCAGCAGGGTCAGGACTCACTGGAGCCGAAAAAAGAAGAACAGGATCACCAGGAGCCAGGTTGTTCTTAAAACCAAATGAGATTGGAGCCTCTTAATTATGCAACAGCCTTACTCAGGCCTGGCACAGGTATATGATTACCTCCTTTCCGGGGTTGATTACGATGCTTGGGCAGATTATCTGGAGCAGATTTTTCAACGTTTTGCCCTTGAGCCAATTCAACGGATTCTTGATCTGGCCTGTGGTACGGGAAATTCGACTATTCCCTGGGCCCAAAGAGGGTTTCATGTTCTTGGAATCGATATCTCCCAGGAAATGTTGGATGGTGCCCGTCAAAAAGCAGCCCGGGAAAATTTGGAAATCATCTTTTCCTGCCAGGATTTGCGGGAGATGCAGCTTGAATATACTGCCGATGCAGCTGTTTTGTACCAGGATGGCTTAAACTATATGTTAACAGAGCAGGATCTGGAGCAGGCTTTACGCTGTACATATGATGCCATACGGCCAGGTGGATTATTTGTATTCAATTTAAACCAAGTAGAAAAGCTCCCCACATCCAGCCAGCCGGAAACAGCGGTACTGGAAGAAGACAGGATGATGTTAATCTGGGAGAGCCATTTTGAGCGGGATAATAACACCTGGGTAATTAAATTGACTGCGTTCTTGCGGAAAGAAAACGAACTCTATGAAAAAATCCAGGAAGAGCACAGGGAGCGTTCTTATTCCAGGGAAGAGCTGGAGCCAATATTTAAAAGAACCGGCTGGTCTTTAAAGGCATGTTACAAGGCGTTTACATTCCAAGAACCTGGCCTTGAAGATCGAAATTTGTTTTATGTACTGGAACGAGGAGAATAAGGATATGAATGTAGTCTTGGTTAATCCGGAAATTCCCCAAAATACCGGCAATGTAGCCAGAACCTGTGTTATGACCGGGACAGCACTGCACCTGGCAGGAAAACTGGGTTTTTCTTTGGAAGACCGTTATATGCGTAGAGCAGGGCTGGACTACTGGGAGCACCTTGATTTTTCCTATCACCAAAACTTTGAAAAACTGCACTCACTTTACCGTGAAAGGTCTTTCTACTTTTTTTCTACAAAAGGGAAACGACTTTATACAGATATTGAGTATGAAGCCACTGATTTTTTAGTTTTTGGCAGTGAAACAAAAGGTTTGCCGGCATATATATTTGAACAATGGACAGATTTTAGTATTAGAATTCCCATGATCAAAGGCATCAAACGCTCTTTAAACCTTTCAAACTCAGTCGCGGTTGTTCTATTCGAAGCCTTAAGGCAGCAGGGCTTTCCCGGTATGGGTTGATTTTAAAATTTTTGAACTTTATGGAAGGAGGTGCATGGAAGTGGCTGTTCAAGAAGCGCGGTTGAAAATTAGCGGGATGAGCTGCGGGCATTGTAGTTCTGCTGTTGAAAAAGCGTTGACAAACCTTGAAGGGGTTTCCCGGGTTCAGGTTTCCCTGGAAGAAGGCTTGGCCCTTATTCAATATGACCCGGGTCACTTGGAAGTTGCCGACCTGGAAAAAACAATCGAGGACGCAGGATATACAATCTTATAACTGCTACAGATGCAAGGGGCTTCCGCAAAGATAACCGGATCAGATACCTGGGAACGGAAACTCCATTTTCATACTAACCTTCACGGCCCTCGCGGCCACACCAGGGGATGAAAATGGGTTTTCAAACCCGTTTCCCGCTTGGAGGAGGTCCGCTTTCCCTGTATCGGCGACTTTGTCAAGCGGCGATAAGCGCTTGGCGAAGTGAATGCTGGGAGCCGGCCCGGCGGGCATGGACGCCCGCCGCCTGCAACCGTGGCAGGACGCCTAAGTTTGCAGGTCGGACGGCGGAAGCTTGAACTGAGCCCTAGCGCTTTGCCGCGAAGATAACCGGAGCCGATACCGGGAAACGGAAACTCCATTTTCAT
>CAZOOA010000004.1:0-90766 GCA_964581355.1 uncultured Desulfovibrionaceae bacterium
TATATCAAATGTGAGGATGTAAGATCTCTTTCCCTGGAAAGATTTAAGAACCGTGTAGGCACGATATCGGCAGAAAATATGGCATTAATAGAAGACAGGCTGAGAATTCTAATAGGTATTTAAATTTAGCACAAAAGCTGATGATGGGATAATAATGCCAAAAAATTCCGCCATGCCAAAAGTTTTACACTCCCCCAAACGACCAGATTTCTTATTATTATCAACAGTATTCAGCTGCAACCTGTTACCCGTTCACATTTTTTGTTCCAGGATAATATTACACCTTCATTACAAGCATGTTGTCCATAGCCGGAGCAATTAGATTAATTCTTAACCAAAAAAATCAAAATGACATAATAGATTGTCACCCTGATTTGCAGGAAGTTTACTTTTAACTACCGATGGAAACTTTCAGTCCTTTTTCTTCCATGATAGTTTTTGCCTTTCTCGCGCTATCCTCACTTGAAGGCATGATGTCCGGCATAGAGAAAGAGCGTCCCATTTGCAGCATCTTGGACTTGCCTCCTTCATGGTAGGGTAGAAGCGATACTTTTTCAATCCGGATACGGATGGCCAATTCGGCTATTGCTTGCAAATTCCCCTCAGCATCGTTAAATCCGGGAATCAGTGGCACCCTGAGCCAAACTTTACACCTTCCTGAAAGCTGGCTGATGTTTTGCTTGATCAGGGAGTTATCAGCACCTGCAGCTTTTTTATGTTCTTCTGGATCCAGGTGCTTCAGGTCAAACAGAAACAGATCCGTGTACGGTATTACTTTTTGGAAGGCCACCCGGACGATCAAATCCTGGTGTTTTTCAGGGTTTTCCTGGGCTTCCAGGAGGGTCTGTTTGTCCAGGATATTGAACTGGATGTGGGGAATACCCATGTCTTTCCAGGTTTTAAGAAAACTGATAAAAAGGTCTTTCATCTCCCCTTCTAAAAAGCGGGGTGAAAACTTCTGGTTTAACAGGTGGTTATAGCTTTGCAGGGTATCTATTTTGGCACAGGAATTGAGTAAGGCTGTAGGTCCCTTGCGATCCATGCCGGGCTGAGGGGCCAGGGTAGAGTCGGCAAAGGGCCCTCCGTCTTCCCTGCCATCAGGAGTAGCCGGTGTATCCACGGAAAGGCCGTAAGTAGCAGAAACAGCACTACCGTCACCCCGCATGGAATAACCGAAGCGGTCTTTGACTGTTTCCATAGCCGCCTGTGTGCGGTGGTGGACTTCCCGGGCAATCAGATCGACATAATCGTTATCGTTGCCGTACTTGGGAGCATCCAGGCATGCCTGCCTCAGATCCTCTCTACCTTCCCAGTTTCGGTCCATGACCTCAATTAGTTCTTGAAGACTAACCTGTTCTTCGTCGAAAACCACTTTCTGGAGAGCTGCTAACGAATCAGCAACATTGGTAGAGCTGATCACAATCACAAAATCGTGGACCATGGAAGGGTAAATCCACTGTTTGCATTCTTTGCCCCGTTGGATACAACCGTCAACGATGGCGGAATAAAAAGGGCGGGGACAAAACTTGGCGTAAAGTTCGCGGCTGGTATTTTCTACCTGGGCCAGCTTGTGAAGGAAAAACTGCACCTGTTCCAGGTACGCCTCCAGGATATCTTCCCAGGATTTGAAGCGATCCGGGACGGGCGTCCTTGCACCCCACTGCGCGCCAGTTTCAGGATGGACTCCCTGGTGCAGTGCCCACCAGAGGCATTTGGCCAGGACAAAATAGCCCAGCACACGGCGGGTGATGTTTTTCCCGGGAATCTCCATGTAAACACAGCCTGATACGGCGTAACTGCGAGCATCATCGGCAGGGACACCCCATTTTTCCAGCAGAGGAACCAGGGAGTTATCATTGAAAAACGATGGATATCCCAGCCCTTCCCGTAAAAGGTCTGAAGCCGCCGACCAGAGATCGTGCGGGGTCTGATCATGGATCCTTAAGGCTATACTGGGTTCGATGGTTTTCATGGAGCTTGCTGCTTCCAACACCAGATAGGTCAGTTCGTTGGTGACATCCTGACCATCCCTGTCCGTTCCACCCAGGGTCACAGCTTGCAGGGAAGCAACGCCGCCATAGATGGAAGTTACCAGAGGAGAATAAACCAGTCCCAGCTCCAGCAGCTTAATCCAGAGCAGTTGCAAAATTTCCAGGCCTTCTTCCCTGCTTATGCTCCCTTCCCGGAGGTCCTTTTCATAGTAGGGGCCCCAGAGCTGATCCACCCGGATGCCAATGCCAAGGGTTGAATATTCCAGGTAACGGACAAGATGGATAAAATAGAAAAACTGGACAGCTTCCAGAAACCCCCTGGGCGAAAACGCGGGGACCCTGGAGCAGGTATGTGAAATTTCTTCCAACCTCTTTTTTCTGTCAGGGTTCCTTTCCTGCGCAGCTTTTTCTTCTGCCAGGCGGGCATAGCGCCCGGCAAAATCTATAACTGCCTGCAGCACAATGATAACGGATTGCAGAAAATGTTTTTGGTCCAAGTAATCAGGGGGTATTTCCCGGTCTATTTCTGCAAGTCTCATTTCTGCCTGTTTTATGCGCCCCTGCAAGCCTGTTTTGTACAGTGACTCATAGTCAGGTAAGCCCAGCTCAGACCAGTGGGTCCAAAGAAACGTCCCTTCATATTGCCAGTACTTTTCCAAATCTCCGCTAAAGGCATTTTGCTGCCGATCACTCATGCTTTTCCCTTTCCAGTATTCGCACAGTTCATCCAGTTCTTTTTTCCCTTCCTGATCTAAAAGGGTGCTTCCGGCCTCGCTGTGTACCAGTCTCTGGACCGATCTCCAATTCATGTCGATAGGGTGATAAAGACCTTCCGGGCTTGAAGTCTGATATCCGACAATGCGTTCCCAGTCCTGGATAAAAATGTCCATGTTGCGCAGAACATGGGCCAACGCATAGGCCCTTCGCAGCACCATGGGTTGTCCATCTGTACTTTTAAAGGACTCGGTCATCAAGCGGGAACGCTGAAGGTCCAGTTTTACCTCCGGACGAAACATGCCTCTTGAGACTTCGTCTGCAGTATAGCCTCTCTGTACATTGCGCACCGCTTTGACGACCAGTTTACTTCTCAAATTTTCTGCTGGCTGCAAGGATCATTCCCTCCCGTAAAATGCAGTATCTCAAACAATGGTTTAACTGATCATATCAATTTGTCCTTAAAGAGTCAACAAAATTCATGCTATTGCAACTATTTCGCAATGGAACAAAGCAGGCGGATCCTTGCAGGTACGCAGGTTATCACCGCCCCGCCGCTTCCCTTCAGCTTGGTGACCACAGCGCTGCCATTCTCTCATCCAGCAGCTGGCCGTATCCCCTGGGCGGGTCCCTGTTCTTTTCCAGCTGGGCAAGCGGCATACCCTTTTCTTTATGATCTTCTGTTTGGTTTAAAAGTAACTCTTATATCAACCACTTCCGATGTGCTGCCTAAACGAATTGGTGGGCCCCATGTACCTGCCCCGCTGGTCACAATCACTTGCAAGCCTTCTTTTTTTAGGTATCCATAATCTACGGCAAAAATTTTGCGCGTGATAATGTTAAAAGGGAAGAACTGGCCTTTATGGGTATGCCCTGAAAGTAGCAGGTCAACCCCGGCATTCTTGACTTTTTCGAGTTCTACAGGCTGGTGGGAAAGCATGATAACCGGATATTCAAGATCCATTTCCTTCGTCAGCTTCGATATTATCGCATTTTTTTTCCCGCTGCTTATTTCGTGATACTTATCTTCGCGCCCGATGAGATAAAAACTATCCGCAACTTTTACGCTGCTGTCTCGAAGCGCTCGAATTCCCGCTTCTTTTAGTTGTTTCGTGACCAGGGTCAAGTCTTTAGTGAAATATTCGTGATTTCCAAAAGATGCATACATCCCGTATTTGCTTTTAACCTTTTGGAAATCGCTGGTCATTTTCCGTTCTTCAAAGAGCTTAATATCGTCAACGATGTCTCCCGGGATCAAAACAAGATCAGGGTTTAATCTGTTCATGGTATCAATGATCATTTTATGTCTCTGATCATTAACAGGGCCCAAATGTAGATCGGATATCATGGCAATACGAAGCTGTTCTAAAAAACCCGCTTGTTTGGGAATATCAATTTCATATGATGTTACTTTGACTTTCCTAGCCTTGAAGGTCCCATAAACCAATAAAAGCAACACGGTAATAATAATAATTAACCCTGGAACGAAAGAGAAAGCACCATTACCCGTTAACGCCTCCGGCAAAAAGCCTGTCCAGCTATCCACTAGCCGCACAAGGTCAAAAAAAAGAATCATAAGGATGAAATAAGTCATGGCAGCAAGCCAGTAAGAACCGGCAAGATAGATCGTTCTCCGGAAAGGATGCGGGAGAAATTGATTCGCTACAGTTGAAGCAATACCGGTCAACGCTACAAGGGCAAAAACAACCCAGTAGATTTCTATATTCAGAGACGAGATTTTGTTGAAAAAAAACTGCCATCCCCGAAGACCGATATAGTAGTTTAATCCTCCATATACTGCAAAGAAAATGCTAAAAATTAAATAATACATTCCCTTTCTCCTCGCCAGTAGTTTTTGCAGTTATTCTACTTGTTACCACTGCATAATTATAGTCTTCGTTGTCTAGGTCCATCAAATTCACACAGGAAAACCCCTGCCATGTCCCCAGGTATAGTCTGCCTTCAGATACAATCACCTGTTGAATTGATGATTTGATGTGGGCAGCTGAATTTCCTTCAAGATGGCGATAGTACATAAAGAAAAGCTGAACAACGAAAACCACGTTAAAGAGGTGCCGTCCAGCCTCAGTTTGTTTATATTTTCCAGCTGCTCTATAAAGCCAGGACTCTCTATGCTTTCTTTACAATATTCTTCAGAAATTCCTTGACTCGGGATGGATGTAGTTCCAAAGATTGTTCCTGATCAAACTGCTCAACTTCCTGTATTTATGTTCTTTCAAGGATCAAGAACGTATGGTTATATTTATTAACTTCATCAACGATCCCTTCTTTTTTTTCCTTTACTTTCCACTCCGATTGATTGTAATCTGGAAAAAAAGTATCCCCTTCGAAATCTTCGTGGATCTCTGTTATGTACATTCTTTTCGTATACGGGAACATCACTTCAAATACCTCTGCTCCCCCTATAATAAAATACTCTTCATCCGAATTCACATAGGGCATAAGATCGTCTTTACTGTGAATGATCTGCACATTTTCATCATCTACCTTGTAGTCTTTATTCTGTGTAAGTACTATATGTTTCCTACCTGGAAGCACTTTTGGCAAAGATTCAAAGGTTTTTCTCCCCATTATCATCGTCTTGCTCCCAGTAAGCGTTATTTGCCTGAAAAATTTCATATCATTTGTTAAGTGCCAGGGAAGGCCTTCATCATTTCCAATTACTTTATTTTTAGAAACAGCCACCACATAGCTTAGCACGATACTATCCCCTCTTTATTACTTAACAAAAGTATTGTTTTCCATTCAGTAAGCGGAGCAAAGCGACACTTATACTCCCACCGGGCAGACCTTGATACAGTTGAAACAATAATACTGGAAACCGATAAAGCCAGCCTGATAAAGACGCCAGAACTCCTCGTCTTTAACCATCTTCTGCTTTTCTTCTGGTTCTGCTTCTGCAAAGCGACTCCAGAACTTGATATTACTGGCGATTCCGTACGGCTGGCTGTTTTTCAAACATTTGAAGGAATGAGTCTTTCCTTTTTCGTCTAGCGCACCGCCCGGACAATTGTCTACGCACATTCCACAGTCGCTGCAAAGCTCTTCTTTAACTGGAGCATCGGAAGATAATTCCAGGTCTGTCAGCACAGCTGTAAAAACCACCCTGCTTCCAAGCTTTGGGTGAATAATTAAATTATGACGTCCAAAGTTTCCAAGCCCGGCGGCTAAAGCAGCATGCCGAAGGGAGACGTCACCTATTACCCCTTTTGTTTCAAGGCTCATGTATAACGGGTAGGAAGGCGGTACACTCATAGCTTTGCTTCCTAATTCCCTCTCTATGAAACGGGCCAGCTTGTAATTGAAATGACGAACAAACTCAATGATATCCAACCGCCCTCCCATAGCCACTTGCATATTATCGCTTTCACAGTTGGATAGTTCTTTAAAAACACCCACCGCAATTGATTTTACTCCCGGAAAAATGCTTTCCAGCGCCGGTGAAGTAGGGCTATTATAGTCTTCTGCTGAGGCTACCCCTGCATCATCTGCCCCCAAGTAAACCATATATTCCTTAATCTTTTCTTTATTCATAGATCTCCCCTCCTTTGCTGTCACTAGAAACAACATTGTTTCACGGCTTGTCAATAATTACCAATTTTTCCTGTACGCCCCAGGCTTGCGATTCATCCTTCGCTTCAACGGCTAAATCAATGTCATCTACACCTATTCCCCCTCCCCGGTCTTTCACGGTATACCACCCCTTACCTTCGACATAGATACGGGTGCCAAACGGGATGTTAGGGCCGGCCGCTGCAGACTCTCCAGGGACAACTTTTTTGCCGCTGGCTGTAATCTTGGGGTCTCCGGCATAATCCCATCCTTCAACGGCGCCAGGATCCAAGGGAGCGTATTTCGTTATGTTCATTTCCCGGATTTCATAGTCTTCGGTATTTTCCAGCGTAGCAAGCTCAGCTTCAAACTCTTTTAGCTCAGCTTCTAGTTCAGCTTCTAGCTCAGCTTTGCTTTGCTCCAGAGCGATGTTAACTTGATGCAAATGGGAAATGTATAAAGATGCAGTCACAAGAACGGAGGCCAAAAGCATGTACTTTATTATGGAAGCAATATGCTTGTTACTGGCAATGATTTGCCGTATCTTAAAAACTAACAAACGGTCAATCATTTTATTCTTCATTCCTAAAAACAGTCACTCCTTTATACATTCAGATATTCCAATAGAATTGACTTTTATTTTACCCTCTACTGGAAGGCTTGGCAATAATAAATTTGTTTAAGGGAGTTAAAGTCCGAATAGCTAAAGAAAAGTATTTCCAACTCTTTTAGGCTATGCTGGTGGTAAGAAAAAAATCCCACATATCATCAAATAGGAGCTTGTCCCCTGATGCGTAGAATTTCAGTGACGCAATATTACGCTGATTTGCTCCGTTTTTCGGCATGTTTTTTTCGCTTCCTTAACGAAGTGCCCTTCTTGAAGCTATCTTTGATTGTTTTGGGCTGTTACTTAAATCATATCAAAGTGCCCTTTCGCTATTACTCCTGAGTCTCAACCATCCTGACAAAAATCCTCGCTAGTTCAGGGTCGAATTGAGTCCCGGCGCAGTTTTCAATTTCTTCTAAGGCTTCTTTTTTTGACAATGCTTTTCTATAGCTTCTGTCATGGGTCATAACATCATAAGTATCTATAATCGCTATCATCCTGGCAAGATAAGGGATGTTTTTTCCTTTGAGACCTCTGGGATAACCATTACCGTCCCAGCGTTCATGATGGGCTGAAATTTCTTCTGCAATATGGATTAGATTTTCCGATGTGCGGGCAATACGTTGTCCCGTTTCTGGATGTTCTTTTATTTTTTCCCATTCTTTTTCTGTAGGTTTTCCGGGTTTTTTCAAGATTTCTTCTGAAATAGTAACTTTCCCGATATCGTGCATGGTAGCAAGCAAAGATAGTTTGTCCATATCTTCATCATCCAACTCCAGGATATTTCCAAAATAATATCCCATTTCAGTCATTCTTAAAGCGTGAGTTTCCGTTTCATCGCTTTTTTCTTTAAGAGTACCCAGTAAAGCAGAAATAATTTTACTCCTGGCGCTATTAGCATCAGTTAACTTTTGTTGATACATCCTGTCTTCTGCCATTTTAAAAGCTATTTCCAGGGGTTCATCAGGGTCTTCTTTAGTAGCGGTTCCCACAGCTATTTCAACGGGCACAGGCTCTAGCTCAAAATTAGCACATTCTTGTTTAATTCTTCTGCTTACTTTTAGCGCTTCTTCCTTGTTTGTATTAACCAGGAATAGCACAAATTCATCCCCGCCCCAGCGCACTACTATATCTTTTTTGCGTGTACTATTTTTCCTGCGCGTAGAATTTATTAAAATCTGCCCGGCACTCTTTAAAAGTTTGTCTCCCACTTTGTGGCCGTAGGTGTCGTTAACTAACTTTAATCCATTAATATCAGCCATAATGATACTTATTGGAAGCTCCTTTGCTGCATCCAGGCGCTCTATCTCTTCTTCTAAAAATGCACGGTTATAAAGCCCGGTAAGTCTGTCGTGAAAACTTATATAGCGAATTTTATCTTCTGCCCACTTCCTCTCTAAAGCCTTCCATACATTATCCAAAAACAGCGAAAGTTGAAGTATATCAGTCTGCGTATAATCATATTCTTTATTGGCAACTCCCATAACAGCCACTATTTTATTTTCTCTAAATACAGGAATGCTCAGGTACCTGTAAATTTCAACATGGCCTTCTGGCTGCCCCATCTTTAAAGGATTGTCCTCCTGAAAATCATTTATAGTAACAGGTTCCCTCCGGCGAACAGTTTCAGCCCAAATCCCTGTTTCATCTAATTGGCGAATATCGCCGTATTTTTCTACAGAACATTCTCCTTTCACTCCCTCGGAGTAGCTTAGCAGGGTGAACTCCTCTTTTTCTTCATCGTAACTATAAAAATGCCCCTGTTTACTTTCCGTTAGTTTTAAGGCTTCTTTAAAGGCATAAGATATAAACTCTTCTACAGATTTTGCGTCATACCTAAATAAATCAACAAGGCTCTGCAAGCGGGTTTCGTTTTTCTCCCGTTCTTCTTCTATCTTTTTTCGCTCGGTTATATTCCTTGCAGAGACAATAAACCACTGTTCTTCGGGGATATCAGAATATCTAAGAGATATCTCGACTGGAAAGATAGAGCCATTTTTTCTTTGATGGTATGTTTCAAAAGTTTCCGGGTGAAGAGTTTTTGGGGGTAGATCTTTCCTTGCTGGAGAACGTTCCACGGCCCGGAAGAATTTTTCCTTTAACTCCTCTTTATAAATAAAGGGCTTTATATCAAAAGGCGTCATTTGAATAAACTCTTTTTTAGAGTACCCAAGTTCTGTACAAGCAGCTTTATTGACATCAAAAATATGGAAACTTGGATAGTCGATTATAAAAATGCTATCGGCTGAACTGTCTAAAGCATTTCTAAACCTTACAAGGGAGCGTTCTGTTTCTTTTTGTTCTGTAATATCAGCAAAAGAGGTTACAACAGTAATGTACGCATTATCTTCACCGTGAAACAAACTAGCCGAAAGATTTGCCTCTATCAGCTCATTATCCTTTCTTTTAACAGAAAGTTCACCACTCCACTTTCCTTCGCTCAAAATAGTATTAAATATATCTTTTGCCTTTTCTGAATCGTGCCAAAAATTCTGAAGTGAAAAGTCCAGGACTTCTTTTTCGTCTTCATAACCAAGAAGTCTCAAAAAAGAAGGATTTACATAAATTATGTTTCCTTCCAGATCAGCCAGGGCAATTGCATTAAAGGAAACTTCTACAGCTCTCTCCTTAAGAGACAGCTCCTGCTCAAGTTCCTTTTTTTCAGTTGTTTCAATGGTAGTTTCTACAGCACCTATTATTTTGCTTGATTTTTCATCTTTAACAGGTGAAGCTGTTATATGAAAACTCTGGCCCGAGTCATTTACAATATCCCCGGTTGTTCGCTGGCCGGCTTTTAAGGCTTTTTGTACAGGGCAGTTTTCACAGGGTGCTTCGCGCTGGTGCCATATTTCATAGCACTTCTTTCCGGTTATATCTGCTGGAGTTTTACCTACTGAGCTTCCTGCAGCCCGGTTGGCCCAGACAATGTTTAATTTAGTATCTAGATAGGCAACCAGATCTAATGTGTTATTCAAAAAACTATCCGCTGAAACCTGTTTCTTCTCAGTAAGTATTTTTTCGGTTATATCTTCGTGAAAAACTATTACTTTTCGTTTATGACCTAGTTTTGATTCAATATACAGGGTCACTAGTCCTCTGAACCAGCGCGGTGTATCCGGAGAGTGACAGGGGTATTCCATTTCAAAGCTTAATTTTTGGCCATTTATAACAGCTCTGATACCCTCGGCAAACTTTTTGGCAAGCTCTGCATCTTTATCTTTTTTGTCTACTTTTTCACACACAGCTAAATAATTGACATTTTTGCCAATATATTTTAGCTCAGCACTATTTTCCCTAGCAAATTCCAGCCAGGAATTATTTATTTCTTCTATGTTACCTTCTTCGTCCAAAAGACATACATTGGCTTCAAGAGAGTCAAGGATCTGGCGAACTGTATGATTTTGTTTATAAGCCATGCTAAGCCTCCTCTTTTCCCTTTCTTAGTAGTAACTATTAAACCTATTTACAGTTATTTATAGTTATATTTTACTATACCCCAGTTCTCTGAACAAATAATATACAAATACTCACTAGCGTTTATAAAGTATATTTTGAGTTGCGTGAACAATCCGAGATTGTGTAAAATCCAGAACTTATACCCTAAGATAGTCGTTTTTTCTTAAAGCACGAAGAGGTGTTTGCCTGCAAAAAAAACAACATCCTAAGATGAGAATATTTATTATCTAAATTCCACGTCAAAGCAAAAATTCCTTTTTTTGAGCATTTTTCATGAGGAATCCAAATAACTTTTCCGTTACCGTTTACAAAAAAAGTGACCGCAGAGCATCGTCTTTATATGGTTCATCTTGATAATATTTGTGGGGTCATCAACAGTTAAACCAGGTGTAGACGAAGACTGCGATTCGTTTCCGTCCAGCAGATCCAAAGGTCACGTACTTCCAGGTCCAGGCAGAGGCGGCAAACAAAAAACATCCCAAAGGCTTCGGTGTAACCACTGAATAAATGAAGTAACGCTGATGGGCACCAAAGGGACGTTTGTAGCCCAAGCCATAGTAGCAGTGAATATATTTATTCCATAGTCCCAACTCATCCGGGACTTGCAAAAGATCCAGGGTGATGGGAGCATAATCACGGGCATCACCACTAAGCAAATCATCCGGCGCGGTCCAGGGTCCAAAGATGATCCGCTCTGATTTGTTAGGTCCGCTTTGGGACCGCCTTTCCAGTAGTGTCACCAGGCCTTGGCTTTCAAGTTTCACCAAAAGCTGCAAGCAGGAGCTGATCTTTCACTGACCGCCGAAGTAAACCAATTTAAGTTTTCACAGAGCGTTTGCGTCAGCTGATTTGATTTACAGCCTGGACCTGGAAGGGCGCTGTACCGCAGTGAACCTAAGCCTTTGCCGCGGCCCGGGACCTGGAGCAAAGCATGCAGGAAAGCCGCTTTAAAGAAGCATCACATTTTCTATAAACCCTACAAAAGGAACTGAAGCAGCTGGAAACTTTAGCGAGGCAGCCCCACTGGCAGGAGCTGCTGTAAGCGGGGGAGGTCACTGCCGGAGACTGGTTGGCCTGGCGCCTCTTCAGCGCGAGATGAATGATGGTGTGTTTATTCATATAATTTCAATATGGCTCTAAGGTTTTCAGCAAGGGCTTCTCGCAGCCATTCCGGTTCCAGCACTTCCACGTTGCTGGAAGAAAGCTGAGCGCAAAAAATATAGCGGGCTTCCCCTTTCAAAGCCGGCCTGCTGATTTTTCCAAGAGCAACGATCACCTTTATTGCAGATACTTACTGTTCAATCTTCCCCGCTAACCGGGCAATGGCTTCCATTACAACTTCCGGATGCGTATGATGGACCTTATGACCGGCATCCTCAACCAGGACTAAGCTTGCCTGCGGTACTCTTTCATACAGTCTTTGGCCATCCTGCCTGTAGTCCAGCATCTGGTCGGAATCCCCGAATATGATGGTTACAGGAACAGAAATCTCATCGTATCGCCGGCTAACCTGCTCTACCGAATAATGCATGGCTGCCAATTCCAACGAAGTAGCAGTAAACTGAGCCGGGCGGAGATATAGCGAAGCAATCGTCTGTATGTATTTTTCAGGCACCTCAGCAGGCCAGAAGGCCTGTTCATAAATCCCCCGGGCAACATGCCGGCCAAAGGGCACGACAACAGTATTGGTCAAAAGCGGACCGATAACCGGATAACGTGGAAGGGCGAAAAAGCCTTCCTCAGGAGGTTCATCTACAAAAGCAACCCCACCGAGGGAAATAGCGCCGCTAACCTGGTCAGGATAATCAAGCAGATACTGGAGCATCACGGCTGCCCCGTACGAATGCCCCAACATAATCGGCCGCTCAACATCAAGCTTCGTCAATGCTTCATTAATCAGCCTTGCCTGCGCTTTTGTCGTAAGTTGATCGGGATCCAAACACTCACTGTAGCCGTATCCCGGGCGATCCAGGGCGATCGCTTCATAATGGTCAGCTACTATGTCGAAAATGGATAGCGTGAATTCCTGCAAGGTCCCGTCCCTGCCGTGCAGCATGACTACCGGTGTCCCTGAGCCCCGGCGCAGGTAATGGATCTCGACCTCTCCATGGGCAGTGGAAGCAAATTCACCTACCGGGGGATATTTGCCTTCAATCCTGGACACTTCAATTTGCGTATAGGCATATAGACCAAGAAACAAGACAAGAAAGATTAGCAGAATCGAAATAGCCCACCGGACATCTTTCCTATTTTTCATAACTATCGCTCCCTTATACTATAACAGCAAGTACAAAATACACCGCGTTATGGGACCAGAAGTTTCGAGGAGAACATTTTCCTGAGGAATACCTCATTTCCATTTTTATTTCTGTGCTGGATCACTACAAGGCAGTGATTACAGATCAGGGGGAAGGCTTTAATTGGAAGAATGAGAGCAACCAGGAATTCTGCCTGGAAGGAAGCTCGGAGCGCTGGCCGACTACCTGGGTTACAATGAACGGGGCAACCGGGCAACAATTCTTCATTTGTTAAAATAATTGGGATTGATATATCTCCCCTTTTTCCGGGTCATTTTCCCGTACTGGATAGCCCTGGTGGGACAATGATGAATACAGGCCAGGCACTGGACACAACGATTTCCCCAACGGGGTTTTCCCTGGACTTTTATATTCTGGCAATTACAAGCCGCTTCACAGGTGCCACAACTGTTACAGCGGTCATCGGCATGAAATTTTCCTGTGTCAATGGATCGTTTGTGAAACAGCGGGTAGAACACCCCCGTCAACAGCCAGGGAAAGCATCCTTTTTCTAGTTCAAAGAGCCCCTCTTGTTTCCGGTCCACGGTGTGATTAACCTGCTCCAGCGTTTTTTCCGCTTCAGCCAGTTTTTGTTTCTCTAATTCCTTCTTGTCCACGTCGCCCAGCAAGATATAGTTGTTTGGCATCCTGACGGAGAAACCGCTGTGCAGCTTATAGCCCTGCTGCTCCAAACCGGCAGCCAGTACATTCATCACATTTCCTACATTTTCCCCGCAGGTGACCACAGAGAATAGATAGTTTCCCTGGTACCGGTTGAGTTTCAACTTTTGAATGAACTCCAGGACAATGCCCGGAGGTCCCCAGGCGTAAACCGGGAAGACAAAGCCGATTATTTCGCCATCTTCCAAGGTGTATTTGTATGCTTCAGCTCCGCTGTTTATAGCACCGGCAATGGAAACCAGGGTCTGGCTATGACAGTCGGCCATTGTCCGGGCAATATAGAGGGAATTGCCCGTGCCGGAAAAATAAAAGATCATTTTAATGACTCCTTCATCCTCATTTTAATAACTCCTTGATCCTCAATGCAGCCTGGAGGCAATCTATCAGCCTGCTTCCAACCTCATCCTGACCACCGCCCCTTTAATCTATCCTTTTTAAAAGCGACTGTCAACTTGCCTGCCCACACTACCAAGAATTTGAAATAAAACTTCTCTAGCAGGAAAACTGCCCAAAAGCAGGAAAACTGTTCAAAGCTCACGAAAGATAAAATAACCCTTTACTGCTATCCGGGAAATAATATCCAAATCCAACCGCCATGATTTGCAGGAAGCTCAGGGCAATAATTATAAAGGCAGGGATTCCATTGAGTGAAGCTACATTTTACAGGAGTATGCTGGACAATTTCTATGAAGGCGTCTATTTTGTGGATACAGAACGTAAAATAACCTTCTGGAACAAAGGAGCTGAACGGATAACGGGCTTTTCCGCCGAAGAGATCCTGGGTAAGCACTGCTTTGATAATATTCTCAATCATGTTGACGATGAGGGCAACGCTCTTTGTCATGAAGGCTGTCCACTGCACAAGTCGATCCAGGACGGTCAGGCCCGGGAGTCCGCGATCTATCTCCACCATAAAGCTGGACAACGGGTAAAAGTGTTTGTCCGGACAACGCCCCTCTTTGAGCAGGAGCAGATTATTGGAGCCGTTGAAGTTTTTGTTGATGATTCGGAAAAAGCCGCACTGGTCTCGAATTTGGAAAAATTAAAGCAGTTGGCCATGTATGATCAGCTGACAAAAATGCCCAATAGGAGATACGTGGAATCTTACCTGAAAGCCCATGTCAATGAGTACCATCAGTTGGGTATCCCTTTGGGCCTCGCTTTTATTGATATTGATCATTTTAAACATTTTAATGATACCTACGGGCATGAAACCGGAGATCGAGTCCTGCAAATGGTGGCTAAAACATACCAGAGCGCTGTTCGAAAGGGCGATGTTATCGCCCGCTGGGGCGGTGAAGAGTTCATTGCTGTTTTTCCCACCATTGATGCTGAAGGCTTAAAACAGGTAACAGAAAAACTTCGTATGCTGGTGGAGAAGTCGGTCATCCGGGAAAACGGCCAAGAACTCTCTGTAACTGTCTCCATCGGGGCGACACTGATTACACCCGAGGATACAGTAGACAGCTTGATTCACCGCGCCGACCAACTTATGTACCAAAGCAAACAAGGGGGAAGAAACAGAGTCACCATCGGATAATTGTCATCATATGTAGAGTTTGCTGAACATCATTGGTCAAAAGGTATTGTAAAAAGAAACGTTGTCCCTTTGCCAAGCATGCTCTGCACCCAGATATCCCCCTGGGGAGCCTCGATGATTTCCTTCGCGATAGCTAATCCGAGTCCACAGGAACTGGGCGCTGGTTGACTGGGCATCGCCTTTCTCTTTGATCATTTTTTTTGGTATTGGCAGTTCCAGGTAAGAACAGTACCTGGAACTGCCAATACCAATCATGCAGGTTTTTTTGTAACTGTGCTGATCAACCAGTGAAACTTTTAAAGGCCTGCGGTGTTCAGATACTAAATCCGGAACTGGAGCCTGACAATACGACCTGGGAAAATCTTACGCACAGAATTCATCTAAAGCGGTGAGGGCATAGTCCAGGCCTTCAATGGCTTTATCCATATCTTCTTCGGAAACCGTTAAGGACATGCCGATCCGCAGGGTATTTGGGGTAAATCCGCCGACAAGGACCCCTTTTTCCAAGGCCTTACCCATAATAAACTTGTTGGGATCTGCAGCTACGTTGCCGTCGTAGCGAGTGTAACGGTCTTCTTTGCGGAAACGCTCCTTGGTTTGTTTACACTTGACAATCTCTACCTGCCAAAGCATTCCACTTCCTTTAACCAGGCCAACACAGGGGTGTTTTTCTTCCAGCTCCTCTAATTTGCTTCCAAAGTATTCCCCCGCTTTTCTGGACATCTCAGGTATGTTGTTTTCTATCAGATACTCCAGGTTGGCGCAGACGGCAGCGAGGGAAATGGGGTGAGCTGCAAATGTAGCTACTGTCCACCACCGCCATTCATCCATGAAGTCAGCAATTTCTTTGGTTACAGCCACAGCGGAAGCAGGCAGGGCTGAATTGACGATACCTTTAGCCATTACCATTATATCGGGGGTTATATCATATGCCTGGTGTGCAAACCACCTGCCGGTACGGCCAAAACCAACCAACACCTCATCACAAATCCAGAGGATGTCCAGTTCTTTTGTCATCTGGCGAATCTGGGGTAAGTATTCTGCAGGAGGATGAATGGTTGCAGCACCCATAATCGGTTCAGTGATCATGGCTGCCACTGTTTCCGGTCCAATGGTTTTGATCAAACGCTCTGTTGACCGGACACAGGCCAGTTTGCCGTCACTTTGCTTGCATTCGGGGTAAGTGTGGCCTAATGTACAGTCATAGCACTGAGGTGCTGGAGCAATGTAGTACCCTCCCATTGGATGAGCAGGAACTTGTCTGTACTGGCCAAGTTCACTGCCGGCAAGGTTGCTGCGAATGCCAACCATCCGGGTTGCTCCAGCAGCGCCCATGGTCCAGCCATGGTAAGCATGTTCTCGTGTAATAATGTTTGGCCGATTTTTATATAGCTTGGCAAAAATCAGGGCCCTTTCAATAGCCTCACTACCCGAGTTAGCAAAGCTTACCTTGGCTGCCCAGTTGAAGGGACCTAAAATGTCCTCCACAAGCAGCTTGGAAGCATAGGAACGATAATCTGTAGTAAAGGCTTCCCATAAAAATCCGTAGCGATCTGCAGCTTGTTTTATCGCTTCTTGAATTTTAGGAACCCGTTGCCCTGCATTGACACAGTAAAGCTGGTTAAAGCAATCAAGCAGCCTTGTACCGTCCGGCATTACCAGGTAATCTCCTTCTACGCTTTCAATGGGGACGGTATCGTACTCATTAGCGTCCGCATCCACATGCATGTAATATTTCTTGTCCCACTCCACGACTTTTTCCCAGTCAGTTTTCCAGCTAATTCCCACTTCTTGTTTCTTCGTTGCCATTTTCTAACTCCTCCGGTTTTAATTTAACTGCCTCTTACAGACTTTCACAACCTTGGCGCTCCACAGAATAATTCGAATTTTCAATCCACGCAATGACCTATTATCCTTACGCTTGCTTTTTACATTTAGCTGAAAATATCATCCCCTTTTGCCTGCTGTGTTGTTACCTGGGTTAGCGAGCTGATTTTAAAAGAATGTAGAGGTTTTCTATGTTGTCTTTGGCATCGCCCCAGATAGCTACAACGTGTTCCTGCTGGTACAAGGTGTTGGGCACACCGGAATAACCAGGCTGGTCATCCAGGTTGCAGACAATAACCTTGCTGGCCTGGCTCACTTCCAGGATAGGCATACCGTAGATGGGCGTGCCTTCCGCCGAATTGGCCGCCGGGTTGACCACATCACAGGCCCCGACAACAAGAACTGCATCGGCTTCCGGAAACTGCTGGTTCGCCTGCTCCATCTCCCAGAGTTTGTCGTAGTCGATACCCACTTCCGCCAGCAGAACGTTCATATGGCCGGGCATACGTCCGGCTACAGGATGAATGGCCATGATCGTTTCTGTGCCTTGAGATTCCAGGTAGTCGACCAGTTCCTTGACCTGCTGCTGAGCCTGCGCTACGGCCATCCCGTAGCCAGGGACAATAATAACTTTTTCTGCCTTGCCCAGTATTTCCGCTGCGGTTTCGGTTGGCGACAGTGCTAGGGCAGACGTCTCAACCCCGTGCTGCTGCTGCCGGTAGCGCTCTTTCGCTTGCGGTTCCTTTAAACATGTGTAGAGGTTTTTGATGTTGTCTTTGGCATCGCCCCAGACAGGCACAACGTGTTCCTGCTGGTATAGGGTATTGGGCACACCGGAATAACCAGGCTGGTCATCCAGGTTGCAAATAATAACCCTGCTGGCCTGGTCCACTTCCAGGATAGGCATACCGTAGATGGGCGTGCCTTCCGCCGAATTGGCCGCCGGGTTGACCACATCACAGGCCCCGACAACAAGAACTGCATCGGCTTCCGGAAACTGCTGGTTCGCCTGCTCCATCTCCCAGAGTTTGTCGTAGTCGATACCCACTTCCGCCAGCAGAACGTTCATATGGCCGGGCATACGTCCGGCTACAGGATGAATGGCCATGATCGTTTCTGTGCCTTGAGATTCCAGGTAGTCGACCAGTTCCTTGACCTGCTGCTGAGCCTGCGCTACGGCCATCCCGTAGCCAGGGACAATAATAACTTTTTCTGCCTTGCCCAGTATTTCCGCTGCGGTTTCGGTTGGCGACAGGGCTAGGGCAGACGTCTCCTCCCCGGGCCGCTGCTCCCGGTTTAGTTTTTCCGTAAGGCCAGGAAAGACCGTTTCAACTTTTTCTTCTGCAGCGGGCTTTTCCAGCAGTTCTTCTTCAGCCATGCTTTTGCCTGAATGGTTAACCAATTCTTCGCTTAGACCTGCAGTTGCAGTGCCAGTTGCTCCGGCTGTTACATGGGCCGCTTTAAAACCACCCAGCACATTCTTCAGGTTTCTATTCATGGCCCGGCACATAATACCCGTTAAGATAAGACCGGCCACGCCGACCAAAGCACCGGCACCAACCAGGATCAAGTGCTGGACTGCTAACCCGGTGACAGCAGCAGCCATGCCCGAAAAAGAATTCAATAATGATATGAGCACAGGCATATCTGCTCCACCTACACGCAGTGCCATGAAGATACCGTAAAGAGCAAAGACCAGCAGGGTAAAAGGCCAGAGCTGCCCGAAAAGCGCCCCCTGACCGGTGCTGCTAAAAGCAACAAGCACCACACCCAGAATAAGCAGCAGCATCAGGATAGAACGGTGTCCCGGTAATTGGACTGGTTGCTGTGCCACCCAATTCTGCAACTTGCCAGCAGCGACAATGCTGCCGAAGAAGGTAAGTGTACCGATGGCCAGCGCCAGTGCAGCGGGTAAAAAAAACCACCAGTTCCCTGTTTCCACAGACAACAGGACCGTTCCCACGGCCACAAAAGCAGAAGCAGCACCGCCAGAACCGTTTAATAAGGCCACTGCCTGGGGCATTTGGATCATTTTCACTTTTCCGCCCAGCAGCAGCCCCAGTGCGAGCCCGAACAGAATGAAGAGCCAAAAGACAGGATCGGCAGCAACCTCAAAGGCAATCAGTGCATAAATAATTCCCACCACCATACTGCATGCACCCAGGCGGTTACCCCACAAGGCCGTGCGGGGCGACTGAAGAAGTCGTAAGCCTACTAGAAAGCCAGCTATAATGACAGCTCCAAAAATGATCTCTGCAATCATGAAATCTACTCCTTCTCAAGTTGTTCAGGATGTTTTTTCCTAAACATGCGCAGCATCCTCTCCGTTACATAAAACCCGCCGGCCACATTGACCATTGCCAACACAAGGGCAATTCCTGCCAGAACAATATATTCCCTGGGAACCAGGGCAAAAATGGCAATAGCTCCCAGGATTGTCACCCCGGAAAGAGCATTCATCCCCGACATGAGAGGGGTATGCAGCAGTGAGGGCACTTTGGATATAACCCAGTAACCAAGAAGCGCCGAAATAATTAGAACGGTGAGTAAGAGAAGCAACATAGGTAACCTGTTAGGAGACATAATCCAGATGTCATGAATCTTTCTTGTTTGGATATGCCCCCTTACGACAGGCTTTTCGCCTCCTTGTTCATAATATATATCAACCCCGCTTACGCTTTACTTTTTTGTCTTTCCATGGCCAAAAGTGTTCCCCGGTGAACAACTTCCCCTTGATGCGTAACCAATGAGGATTTTATAATTTCATCTTCGGTGTTCATAACCAGACCATGCTTTGCCAGGTACGTAAGTAAATGCCACATATTAAAAGAAATCATCTTGGTCGCATCGATAGCCAGTGTAGCGGGAAGATTCATAATTCCACTGACTGTGATCCCCTCATACACATAATTTTCACCCGGGCGGGTAACTTCACAATTTCCTCCCTGGTCAACAGCAATGTCTATGATCACAGAACCTTTTTTCATTTTCTCGATCATGGATTTTTCCAGGAGAATTGGAGACTCTTCACCAGGAATCAGGGCAGATAAAATGATCGCATCACATGTTTGGACCAGTTCTGCAAGAATGTCTCGTTCTTTTTGATACCATTCAGGCGGCAATCTCTTGGCGTAGCCTCCTTCACCTGCCGCTAATTCATCCGGAACATCAAACGGAACAAGCTCTGCCCCCAAGCTTTTAGATTGTTCGTTTGCTTCTTTGCGAATATCTAAACTTTTCACTTTTCCGCCCATACGCTTGACCATCCCGATAGCCTGCAAGCCAACAACACCGGTTCCAACGACCAGGAACTGTGCCGGCTGAATAACTCCAGAAGCTGTGGGCATCATTGGGACAAAGCGGGCCAGCAGGTTCGCTGCAAGAATAGCTGATTTGTATCCCGCTATGCTGCTCATGGAGGTTAGCGCATCCATTTGCTGGGCACGGGATATACGTGGAATACCGTCCAGTGTGAGACTGGTAATCTTTTTTTGCGCCAGCATCCGAACCATGTCATGATTAACCGGGTTTGCAGGGTGCAAAAAGCAAATGAGCAAGCTGTTTTCTTGCATAAATTCCACTTCGTGACACCCATACTCATGATTAAAACAGGGTTCCTTGACTTTGAGCACTACATCGACATTGCCATAGAGCTCTTTTGGGCCTTTGACAATTTCTGCACCACTGGCCAGATAATCTTCATCGGAAATAAAAGCTCCTTGACCAGCATTTTGTTCCAAATAAACCTGCGCCCCAGCCTCTTTCATCTTCACTACAGAATCAGGCGACGCCGCAACTCTTTTTTCTCCATCCATGATCTCCCGGGGGATGCCGATTTTCAAATCACTGATTTGCATTTTTATTCTCCTAACCTTTCATAGAATTTCGAGATAGCTTGTAAAAAGCTATAACCTTTAATTCCGGCAGGATATTCGATGCATTGATTTGGCTTTTGCCTGCAGGTTACAAATGCATAATTTCCTCCTCCTTGTCATTGAATTGTCCACCTATTCTTATTTTATACTATAACAGCTACAACTTAAATCCATTTAAACAAATTCTTAAAATTTGATTAAATATTTAAAAATTAAAGGAGATTCTCGGATTATCCAGAATTTATTTATCGGGATACCGGGATAATTGATGGCAAAAAGTTAACAGACCGTTTTACCAACCAACATCCTTCACAGGAAAATAAGGGAAAAGCGGACTATTGCAAAAATATCGGCATTTCCCTGGTGATTGGCGCAGAAATGCTGGCCAGGGAAGGTTCAGCAAAAAGGAGTTGTGCCTTCCAAAAAAAAGGGGGTTCATGGTAAAATAATCAAAGGCAGGCAGCAAGCGAGATTAAAAAAAATGTAATCATTTGTATAGTACTGTTTCGATGATTTCAATAAATTAATAAATGGAGTGATTGTTTTGAAACTTTTGGTTTGCACAGACGGATCGGAACATAGTTTAAGGGCCATAAATGTAGCTTGCACCATTGCCGAAGGATGCAGACCTGATGAAGTTTGTATCATTCATGTTTATCGTCCCCCGAATCCCCCCAATATTTCCTGGGAAGGCGCAACAGAAGAAAGCATGGAGTTCTTAAGAAAAATCAATGAGCAGCAAGTAGAGGAAGCAAAGCAGATTTTATCAGAAGCCCGGGCGGTTTTCGAAAGCAGGAACATCAAGGCAAGTACAATTTTAGAGCAGGGACATCCTGCAGAAAGAATTGTAAAAGTTGCTTCTGAAAAAGGGTTCGATATGATCGTTATCGGAAATAGAGGCACCGGTGATTGGAGCAAAAGTATTCTGGGAAGCGTAAGTAATACTGTGGTCCAGGAGGTTAAAAACTGCAGTGTGGTTACAGTAAAATAGTTGTAACTGCTGGGCCCATTTATTACATCATACGTCTCGAAGCCTTGGGGGCGGTTCTGGCGCTTTCCCTGCCGGTCCGCCGCTTCGCTCAGGAAGCGCCTGGACCGCCCCCAAGGCTTCGCATGCAAGTTTTTCTGAGTTATCCACAACATGGTTCTTTTTCAAGGATACCAGCAATTACAAATAGTTTTTTCTTCCAAGAATGAGATAAACACCTCGGGATCCGGGGATTAAGCCTCGAAACCCGAGGTGCATAACGTTTTATCCGTCCTACTTAAACAACCTGCGCATGCCTTTTCCCGTTGCCCGTCCAACTGCTCTTCTGCCTATTCTACGACCGACCCTGCCTTTTTTCACCGCGTTGATGTCCCCAAGTAACCGGGCCAACTTGTACAGAAATGAACGCATGTTCTAACTCCTTTACATAGACAATAATCTTAACCAACTGTACACTTCCCTCTTTCACATGTTTAACTAATTCAGCAGCGCTTCTATTCTTTTCAGAATATGCAAAATAGAACCATCTTCCAGGGCATTGAACAGGTGCCCGTCGCAGGAATGTTCACGGTGGATATGAGCAGTTAATAACATGGCACACTGAGCCAGATCGGCTTGCTGAATAAAAGATTTTTGATTTTCAAAAATCTTTTCTTCCTGAAGCCATCCGTTCCAGTTAAAAGAGATTACTATCTCTGCTTCATAGCATTGCTCGATAAACTTCAGCACAACATTGGAATATTTTACATAGGGCATAACGTTACCACTGTTTTTTTGCTGTTCAATCCGGGAGCTATCGCCGTAGTTACCTTTTTCCAGTTGAGGAATGAAGTCTGTCAGGCGCTGCCATTGCCGGGGCGATACATTTTTAACTTTTAAAGCCGCTTTATCGTAGTATTGGTTCATTTTCAGCTTTTCCTTTCTTTAAATGATTTGCCAGCTAGTCGACTCTTTATTAACTTCCTTCTAATGAAATATTAAACGAAAGCGTTCTTTTCTCCTTCATTTTTCTTCAATTCGCAGGTTTGAAATAATTCAATACAGGGCATTTGTAAGCTTCATACGCCGTTATGGAATGGATGCCAAAGAAGATCGCGGAAAAATTGTCTTGATCGATGAAATTTCCGGGGGAAACATGAGAGCCTATCAAGATGGCCAGCGCCTGGAGCCGTTGGTGCTGGAAAGTAAACTTCTGGAAAGTTAAGCTTTGGGGCAAAAGCAATGCTTGTTGATAATGAAATAAATAGAAGTTTATTTTTCCGGTTGGCTTTTCCCGCTACCACCGGCGTGCTTTTAATTTTTTGATGGCCTCTTCCAGGTCCTCCACGCTTAGTTCGTACATGGGAAAAACCTGTCGGATCATGGAGATAGTGTAGCTTCCGGTAGTCCTGTCCCAAAATTTGGCAGGAATGGGGTTTAACCAAACAGCGTGGTCAAAATGTCCAGCGATGCGCTTGAGCCAGGTAATCCCCGGTTCATCGTTGCTGTAACTCCAATCTATGGACCCGTCCACCATGGTCAGCTCGCTGGGGGCCATGCTGGCATCACCCAGGAAAATAACTTTGTAGTCCGGTTCCAGCATGCGCAGGAAATCTACTGTTTTGATGGCGCTGTCCATGCGGCAGGAAGGGTCCGTGTAGATGTGCTGGTAAACACAGTTGTGGAAATATAAAAAGCGAAGATCTTTGAAATGGCTCGACCGGTTCATCGCTGTGAAGAGCTGGCTGCAGATATTCATGTACGGCAGCATCGAGCCCCCTGAGTCCATGACCAGGGCAACTTTAACCAGGTTCTTGCGGCCACGGGTCCAGACCAAGTGGAGCAGGCCCGCTTTTTCGCCGGTCTTTTTGATTGTTTCGTCCATTTCCAGTTCTTCCCTGGGTCCTTCGTACTTGCTGCTGAGCTGCCGCAACTTGCGCAGGGCAATCTCAAACTGCCTGACTCCGATGGTCCGGTCGGTGCGGAAACCCTGGAAATTGCGTTGGGCCGCAACCTGGACAGCCGACTGGTTTATCCCCTCGCCGTCGATGCGTATACCCGCAGGATGGTATCCCGAATGGCCAAAGCGGGATGTACCCCCTGTGCCCACCCAGGTGTCCCCGCCATGGTGTTCTTCTGTTTGCTCTTCCAGGCGCTGCTCCAGTTGGCGGCGCAGCTCATCCAGGTCCCAGTTTTGAAACTGCTGGCGTTCCCCAGGTGATATCTGCCTGGGTGGAAGGGCGTTCTCCAACCACTGAAGCACTTTCTCTGTTAACTCCACGGGGGTTTCAATGTCGTTAAAGTAATGGGCAAAAGCCATATCGTAACGGTCAAAATGAGTTTCGCTTTTTACCAGCACAGCCCGGGCGAGGTAGTAAAAACCTGTCAGACTGGACTGAGCCATCCCTCTGCTCAGTGACTCTGTCAGGGTCATCCATTCTGTAATGGACACAGGAACCCCGTATGAACGAAGCAGATAGAAAAAATCTATAAACATTGCTGTTTTTTCCTTTCTGTACCGTGCCTTTCCATCCATTTCTTTCATTTACCAGCTGCGCCTGAAACCTGCACCGGAAGTCTTTTTCTGGGGGCCCTGGTTGTGCAGCTGCCTTAAGATATGTTCGAAATCGCGATCCTTTTTCAGCAGAACACCCAGAAAGGGAAGTTCCCCGGTCAGCTGGTCCGGGCTGACTCCCCCGATAGCCAAGGCCTGCACCCAATCCAATAATTCGCTGGTGCTGGGTTTTTTCTGCAAGCTGCCGATACTGCGGATCCAGTAAAATGCCTCGATGGCCTGATTGACCAGTTTTTGCTGCAGGTCCGGGTAATGGACACGGACTATTTCAGCCATCATCGGGGAGTCGGGAAAGGCGATATAGTGAAAGATGCAGCGGCGCAAAAAAGCATCGGGCAACTCTTTTTCCGCGTTGCTGGTAATGATCACAATAGGACGATGCCTGGCCTGCACCGTTTCGCCAGTCTCCGGGATATCAAAGCTCATGATATCCAGTTCCCAGAGCAAATCATTGGGGAACTCGATGTCCGCCTTATCTATCTCGTCAATAAGCAGCACCACCTGCTGCTCTGACTGGAAGGCCTCTCCCAGTTTGCCCAACTTGATATATTGGCTGATATCGGAGACATCATGGTCGCCAAACTGGCTGTCGTACAACCGCTGGACTGTGTCATAGACATAAAGGCCATCTTTGGCTTTGGTTGTAGATTTGATATTCCAGATCAGCAGCCTTTTCCCCAGCCCTTCGGAGATGCTTTGGGCAAGCATGGTTTTCCCGGTACCCGGTTCGCCCTTGATCAGCAAGGGCCTGCCCAGGGCTGCGGCCACATTGACGCTGTTCTGCAGTT
Organism: uncultured Desulfovibrionaceae bacterium; assembly: GCA_964581355.1. Taxonomy (GTDB): domain Bacteria; phylum Bacillota; class Dethiobacteria; order DTU022; family UBA8154; genus CAZOOA01. The sequence continues at coordinate 24,892 of CAZOOA010000004.1, forward strand.
CTTCAGATGCGATATAGTCATTTGTCCCGGAATAAAACGCCTGTTTTTCTTGCAAGGTCACAGCCTCCCACTTTTCATGGTATGAGTTTTTAATAAACAATTCTAATTGCCAAACCTTTTACGTCCCAAGGCCCTCGATCTCAATAACTTTGTAGAGTTCAATGGTATCAAACATTTCCCGAATATAATCGCTGCTGATTTGGATGATTTTTAACCCGCCGCCCTGTTCTTTTAACCGTTTCTGGGAGACCAACAGCGGGCTTATTCCGGCAGTATCGATCATCTGGACATGGGAAAAATCGAGCACAATCTTCCTGTAACCCTGCTCGCACAGGTCGTATAGAGTCTGCTTGAACTCTTCGGCATTTTCAAAATTAACGACTCTTTTAGGCAGGATGATCTTTACCTCTTCCCCGTTGTGTTCTATTTGCACTTTGAAGCATCCCCTTTCACAAGTAATAGAGCCCGGTTGCCTTTTTCATTGTAAAAAAACCGGTCGCAAAACATATTGGTCATCAAGACTCCCCGCCCCCTATCCTGCGCGCCACGCAAGTCCAGTAAATCATTTAGTTTATCCTGCCAGTTGAAACCTTCTCCCTGGTCTTCAACAATAGCCGCCATATATTCATCTGTTAGTGCAATCTCCACAAAAACTTTTTTGTTGGGATCCAGCTGGTTACCATGCTCCATAGCGTTGGCAACTGTCTCATGTAGCCCGCCTATCAAGCAGTAGGCTTTTTCAGATTCTGGTAAAAAGGCGTTGGACCTTTCATGCAGATACCTCAGCTCTTCCAAACGGCTGTTCAGTTCCAGCTTCATGGTATCTTTATTCTCCGGATCGACCTGTAACACGCAGAAAGTAAGATCATCATCGCCCTGCAGTGAGCCCTCGTTAAATGCTCGGAAATCTTCTTTGATGGCCTTGGCAATCAACGATGGTGGCAGGTTGCTGTTCTCCAGAAACACCCGTGGAAGGTGTTCATTATAATATTCTCCATTTACATTCTGTTCCGTCAATCCATCGGTGGCAAATAAAATAGTCGTTCCGGGAGTCAAAGTTAGATGTTCTATAGTAACCTGCATTAATTCCGCAGGAATGACAGATGAGATGGGCAGCCCCCTGCAGGTCAGCCGAGACATCGCACCATCAGGAGTTCGGACCAGAGGAGAGCTCTGAAAGCCTGCGCCACAATAGCTGAGCTCCAGGGTTTCCAGGTCCAGGACAGCCAGGAAAATGCAAATCAGGTATTCCTCGGGAAAGGTTTCCCTGCGGTACTGCCTGTCCAGGTGGCGCAGGATTTTCTCCGGCTTCAATTCAGCTGGATTTAAGCTCACATAGCTGTCAATGGCTTCCTTAACAAAAATGCTGAGCATGGCGCCATCAACGCCGTGGCCCATCACATCGGAAAAATAGAGCATAAGTTTATTATCCGACTTGATCAGATTATAGAAGTCCCCGCCCAGGCGCTGGGCCGGCTGGTAGAAGGTTTCCAGGGAAACCCCTTCCACCTCGGGGAGCTTAGCCGGCAGGGTCCTTGAATGGATACGATGCGCTTTGTTCATTTCTTCGTCCAGCTGGCGGTTGAGTTTTTCCAGCTGGCGTGTGTAATCGGCCAGCTTTTCTTCAGTTTGTTTGCGCCCGGTAATGTCCAGGCCCAGCCCTAGAACACCCAAAATACCGCCATCTTTCCGGTATAGTGGAGTTTTAATGGTCTGCAGGACGTGTTTTGCCCCGTCTTTAAAAGTGATAACTTCTTCATATAGCTGTGGTTCTCCCCGGGATAATGTTTTTTCATCTGTCTCTTTGCAGGTTGCGATTTCTTCCTCTGTCATGGAGGGGTTGTCTGTCCCAAAGCCTGTATTATCCTGAAAAGATTTATTCACAATAATGGGGGTTTGTTCTGTATCGACCAGCCAGATGCCTATCGGTGCATGATCCAGAATGGATTCGAGAAAATACTTTTGTTCCTGCAGCTGCTTTTGGGAGCGCTGCAGCTCTTCCTCTTTCTGTTTCGCTTCCGTAACATCAATAATGCTTACCAGGACACGGAAATAGGTTTCTTCATGTCCCGGCACAACAGACCAGTAAAGCTGGACATCTATGGGGTCTCCTGCCAGGGTAAGATGTTTTTTTTCTGCTTGATATTTGGTGTTCCCTTCTGCAAGGTTTAAAAGCTTTTCCATAAAGTCTGAATAAGATTCATCGGCGAATAACTGGGGCAACCCGGCGAATAACTCTTCTTTGCTTGTTGCTTGATAAAGCGCCAGGGAGGCCAGGTTGACATCAACGATTTTAACCTTGCCGGCCAACTCCTGAACCAACTCCGGGTGGGCCTCGAAGTGAGAACGAAAATCTTTAATTCCCTGCTTTTTCAACTCATCGATTCGCTGTTTTACTGCAGAAAAATCCACTTCCCACAAAGAAATGGGAGACGCTTCGAAGAGCTGCCGATATTTTTGCTCGCTTTTTCGCAGTGCCTCTTCTGTTTTCTTCCTCCCTGTCATATCCTGCAAATGTTCCATAAAACTCAGGTCTCTTCCTTCGAACTTTTGAGCTTCCATAGCGTTGTGAAATTTATCGGGCTTTTGTTTCATTTTTTTACACTCCCATTAAAAAGAAATATTTCTTATTACGGTATATCCAACAAGTAAAAAAATAAGCCCCATAAAAAGATACCAGGCACCTTTAAGTTGCTTAGAAAGTACTGTTTTGTGTAGAGGCGGAAGCCAACGTGCCCTGTGAGCACCAAGGTCCCTGGAAATGCGATAACTACCAGTGCATTATAGCATAAAGCTTCTATTATATTCCCGCTTCTTGCCTCGCTGCTTACACAAAAATGCTAGAATCTCTAACATCTTCTATTCGACAAAAGAGCTGCCATTCCTTTGCAGCAGAGTGGTTTTTTGAAAGTCCATACTGCCCCGTCGAAGAATCACAACGCCATAGTTCGATTGAAAAAGACTATTGTCCTGTCTGGCTTAAGTGTTGGATTTTACCGCTGCCGGGAATTGCTTTTTCTGCCAGGTTGACGAAACTTTGGTGATGGGTGAAAAATAGAATCTGGGTTTTTTCTGCAAACTGGCCCAGCACTTTCAAGGCTTCCTCGGCGCGGATATCGTCGAAGTTAACCAGCAGGTCATCCAGGATAAAAGGCAGCCCTTCGTTCTGCTCCATGTACCTTTCCAGGCCGGACAGGCGTAAAGAAAGGTACAACTGGTCCAGGGTCCCGTCACTCATGCCTTCAACCCTGACTTCTTCTCCTGAGGTGCGCAAGCCGATAATAACGGGGTTGTCTTTTTCATCGAAGTCGGTTTTAAGGCCGGCAAAATTCCCGTTTGTCAAGCGGGAAAAGAACCCTCCTGCCAGATTGATCACCGGGCTCTGGTTTGCTTCCCGGTAGTGTTCAATCCCCCGGCGCAGAATTGTGGAAGCCAAGCGCAGGCGCAGGTACTGTTCAACCTGCAGCTGCAGCCGGGCCAGGGAGCCCTGGGCTTCTTCAGCTGCCTCCAGGGCTTCTATGGAGGCGCCCTCGATCTTTTCTTCGTATTCCCTCCTGGTCACACCGAAGACCTGGTTTAAGGAATCACGGGCCTGGCGGTTTTCTTCCAGGGCCTGCTCTATTTCTTCCAGTTCACCGGGCAAGGCATCCCCGTTAACGCCTTTGGCTTCTGCAATTATTTCTTCCAGGGTCAGCCCGCCACCCAGGGAAAGAAGTTGTTTTTCCAGCCCCTCCAGGTTTTTTTTCAATTCGGACAAGCGTTCAGATTTTTCCTCTGTTACCGGCAACTCCTCCTCTTGAGCGCAGCGGGCCTGCTTGACCAGTTCTTTCAGGCCGGAATCGGCTTCTTGATAAGCTTTTTTCGCCTTTTTGTCTGTGTTTTCCACTTTCTTCAGCTGCTGCTCCAGGTTGTCCAGCCGATCTTTTGCCTGCCTTGCTTCGGCTGCCCGGGCCTGGAGCTGTGATGCAGCATAATCGGCCGGCATTTCTGCCAGGTCGGGGGCCAACTTGTCTACTAAACCCTGCAGGCGGGAGACAAAGTCCCTGGAATAAGCCTGCATTTTTTCCAGGGCAGCCTCTTTCCGGGAGATCTCTGCTTTTTTTTGAAACAAGGCTTCCAGCCTGTCCAGGTAAGCCGCAGCAGCCTCTACTGTTGTTTTATCAGGCAGGCCAGCTTCGGCAAGAGCTGCAGACCATTGTTGCATCCAGTTGTCCAGCGAATGTTTTTTTTCATTTACCTGACGTTGGCAGCTGGCCAGGTTATCTTTGATTTCTTGACATATTTTTTCGATGCTTTGCAGGTTGTTGGCCACTGCCTGGTATTGTTCACCAATATCCTGGGCCCTGTCCAGTAGAGTTTCCAGGGATTCTTCTTGCCCCGGGCCGGGTTCGCCCAGTGCTTCAAGCTGTCGGCCAATTTCATCCCGGTGCTCTTGAATGGCACGTGCCAGTTCCTTTTCCAGGGCACGTTCTTCTTTTACGCTGTAAATACCTTCAATAATCTCCTGGCACTTCTCCAGCCAGGGCAGCATCTCAGATGGTTTCAAAGGAGTAATCCCGGTCTTTTCCCAGGCCTGGACCCAACGGCTATTCAGTTCCTGCTGCTTCTTTTCCGCTGTCTCCTTTTCCCGGGTTAATGTTGTGATTTTTTCGCGACAATTTTTTATTTCCGATAAGATGATGGTTTTTCGTTCTACGCGGCTTGCTTCATAGCGCAGGCGGTCGGCTATTTCATCGGCAGCGGTAACGCTCATTTCGTAAGCGACTTCCAGCGGATGTCCGGCACGAAATGCTTGTTCTTCCTCTTTGTCCCGCTGTCCTTCCAGCCAGGCCCGGCGCACCAGGTGCCAGCCAAACTGCCTGTGTTTCCGGGCCTCTTCCAGTTTTTCTTCCGTAGGGACATCAGCGCCCAGTTCCCCGCTGGTAAGCTGCTCCTGGTTGGCCGTAAGTTTTTGTTCCTCCTCTTCCAGGCGTTCATTAATTTTTTTGATCCGCTCATCCGCTTCCTTGAATTCTTGTTCGAATGAGCGAACCGTTTCTACGAGAGGTAAAGACAGGCTCAGCAATTCCTTGAAAGTGCCGGACCACAGCCCCAGGGAGTCCAGCTTGCTTTTTAGCTTTGACTCCCGTGTATCAGCAACGGAACGAATTTTCCGGAGTTCTTTTTCCGGCTCCCCTTTTTTTCTGGCCCTGTTGACTGCCTTTAACAGGGCACTTGCATCTTTTTGAGGGCCGGCCTTTTCCTTTTCTTGTTCTTGTCGCTGCAGGGAAACTTCCAGTTCTTTAACCTGTTTTTGCGCAGTGCGGTAATTATTCTGCAACAGGGGGTATTCACTGATTAGCTTTTTTATTTCTTCAGCCCGGGGCAAAGGCAGCCTTAAAGATTCCGCCTCTTCAAGTGTAGTTAATGAAGGTTGAAGGTGGCGTAACAGCGCAAGAGCTTCTTCCTGCAGTTCCTTTTTCTCACCCTGCAGAGTAGGTATCTCCTGGATGTAGTTGCGGTACGTATCCAGGCGTTCCTGCAGGGATGATATATCCCCGCCATGTTCCAGGAATTCCTTTTGAACCGTTATCTGCTCCATCGCTTTTTTCAGTTCTTCCAGATCATCTTCCGCCTGCTTGACCAGGTTTTTTGCCGCTAGCCGCTTATTCTCCAGTTCGATACGCCGATCTTTAAAGGAAGTGGGAAGCAAAGGAATATCCGACAGGGCATTAATTTCTTCCAGGTGCTGCTGCCGCTGGGCCAGCAAAGGAAGGGTATTTTTCAATCTTTCCAGGCGGGCTTTCTTCATGGACAGATATTTTTCTTCCTCCTGGAGCTGTTCTACCTGCTTTTTTTCTTCCAGGTACTTATGTTCCAGCTCTTGCCATTTCCTGGGTGCCAGGGACAGTTCACCACTTTTTCGGTTGATCTCCCTGTAGCGCTCAATGCTGGCATTGATTGGAGGTTTGGAGCCACTGGGCTTATAAAGTTCGCCGGCTTCTTTTTCCAGTTCTTGAAACACCTCCCGCAAACTGCCTATCCCTGAAGCCGCCTCGAAAAGAGCCTCCCCCAGGGAACCCTGCCCTTTGAGAAGATTTTCCCCTCCGGCCCGCAAACTTTGGTGGTCCATGCCGAACATGAGGGAATAAAACTCCCGGTTGAGTGATCCCAGGAACTGCTGCAGGAAACTCTCATCCACGGCGCCGCCTTCTTGATTTAAAAGAGTGTTTTTCGTCCCCTTGCGGCGTGTTAGCTGATATTGATTTCCATTGCTGTCTTCCAGGACCGCTTCAATACGCAGTTTGCTGGATGGATGAAGGTATGCATCGGGACTGGTATGGGGAAACCCAAAAAAGAAGTCCCGGATAGCCCGTAGTATTGTCGTCTTGCCGGCTTCGTTTAAGCCGTAAACCAGGTTAAACCCTTTATTCTCAAAATTGAGCACGAAATTGCTGAAAGGTCCAAAAGCTTTCAGGTTGAGCTGTATTATTCTCACTGGCCAAGCCCCTCCTTTCTCATCAAGCGGGAAAGGATTAATTCTTCCACTTCGGGTAGAAGCTTCTGCAGGTACCCGGGATCACCAGGGTCTATCTCTCCGTCTTTAAACAGTTCCGGCGGCAGGTTTTTTTTATCCCGCTCCAGTTCAGAGATTAGTTCCTTTAAAATCTGCTCGTCCCCTGCAGCCTGGTGAAGATACTGCAGCAGGGAAGCAACAGGGTTGCTGGAAAGCAGTTCATCCATATTGACCCGGGGACTGGTATTGACTTTGACTTTTTCCACCCAGGCACTGTCTATCCCCCGGTCAACGGCTACCGCCCGCAAGTCATTATTCAGGCGGAAGGGATCATTGAGCAAAGAACCGTGGACCTGGCAGGCCCCCGAGATGATAACACGCAGAGCCAACAGCCGTCCCTCGCTTTGGCTGAGAGCACTATCGATGCTCTGGCCTGCCCTTTCCAGGACTTCTTCATATGTTTCCGCCTCTTCCGCATCCACCTGGCAAAGAACCCAGCGTAACACATCCAGGGGATGATGCTCCACCGAGTTTATGCGGCCCTGCTGCACCTGGACGAGGGTGCATCCCTTGGCCCCCTGTTCACGAATATGTCGACCCTGGATATTGCCTGGAAAGATAATAGCGGGGTTTTCACTGATCACTTCCCTTCGATGTACGTGGCCCAGGGCCCAGTAATCATAGCCGATGTTCTTCAGATGGCTGAGATCGCAGGGGGCGTACGGCTCATGACCTTCTCTTCCCGAAGCACAGGTATGCAGCAGGCCTATATTAAAATAGTCCTTGATTGGACCGGGATAATTCCTGGATAGATCCTCGGTAACCGCCGGGGTGTGAAACCCCTGGCCGTGCAGCGCCACCCCCAAATCATCCAGGGTAACGGTTTCAGGCGCTGCCGTGGAAAAGTCTTTGACGTTATCGGGTAAACGCAGCATACGGGTAATCTGGCTGGCTGCATCATGATTGCCTCGAATAAAATACAGGTTTATATCCGCCTCTTTCAACCGGGCCGCTTGAGAAGTGAAAAAAAGCCCGGTGTTGTAATCCCGCCAATCCCCGTCGTAAAGATCGCCGGCAATAAGTACAAAACAAACCTTTTCTTTTAAGGCCAGATCCACCAGGTTTTGAAAGGCCCTGCGTGTAGCAGCCCGGATATAATCCACCGGAGCTCCCTCATACCGCTCCAAGCCCCGAAGGGGGCTGTCCAGGTGAATATCTGCAGCGTGGATAAAGGAAAAATCCATTTTAACCCTCCAAAAGCATATTCAAGTTAAGGCAATATTGGCACAACAGATCAATATATCATGCACTAAATCCTGCATAATTTACAATATTCAACATCTGAAGCGATTTTCCTTTGTTAATTTCTGCTGTATTTTTTGCAGTAATATATTAAACAAAAAATGCATCTGCCTTTAGTCTGCAGTGAAAAACCCGCAGCTGGCATAAACCAGCGCACCGCAAATAAACATTTATTTATTGACAAATATTATAATTAAGTATAAATTTAATGCAAACCCATATTCAAGCACCTGGTAATCCCAGGTCGTGAACTGGAAAGAGGTGATGATGTGCTTAAACTGGAAAACATGGGGCTTTCACTGCAGGTGGAAGAACAGTCCATCAGGATTTTGGAGAACATCAATTTGGAGTTTGAGCAAGGGAAAATGTATGCCCTGACCGGCCCCAACGGGAGCGGAAAATCTTCCATAGCCCGGGCGATCATGGGGATCCATCAGCCCACAGAAGGCAAGATTTATTTTCAGGGAGAAGATATTACGGATCTGTCTGTCACCAACCGGGCCAGAAAGGGCTTTGGGTATGCCTTCCAGCATCCGGCACGGTTTAAAGGGCTGCAGGTTAAAGATTTAATTGAAGTAGCTTTGAAACATGGAGACTTGGAAGATTGCATGTGCCTGCGCAATATCGGGTTGTGTCCCGATGATTACCTGAACCGGACCTTGGACAACAGCCTATCCGGGGGAGAAATCAAACGGATTGAAATTGCCACAATCCTGGCACAGAATCCCCGGGTACGAATCTTTGATGAACCAGAGGCAGGAATTGACCTCTGGAGTTTTGAACAGCTTATTGATGTGATCGGGAATAGCCACGGACCGAATAATATGACCGTTATTATCTCCCACCAGGAGAAAATTTTGAACATGGTCGATGAGATCATCCTGGTTATAGATGGACACATCGAAATGAAAGGCTCTTGTAGTGAAATCTGGCCCCGGATCCAGGATGGAGCAACCTGTGCCTGCAAAAAATCTTGTCAGAAAGAGGGTGAAATTTATGCTGACTGCCCTCGATAAAAAGCTGCTTCAAGAAGTGGCGGACTTGCACGACAAGCCGCCCGGGGCTTTTAATATCCGCAAAGACGGTCAGGGCATTGAAAGACATTCCCTGCCGGGGATCGAAATTATCCCCAAGGAAGACAAACCCGGCATTGACATTAAAGTAGAGCCCGGAAAAACAGGGACAGTGCATATCCCTGTGATCCTGACTTCCTCCGACTTCCAAGACCTGGTCTATAACACCATTGAAATCGGTGAAGGGGCCGATATCCTGCTGGTGGCGGGGTGCGGAATCCATAATCCCGGTGACGGCACGGCTCAACACGACGGAGTTCATGAGATTAATGTGCGGCGCAATGCCAAATTGCGTTATGTAGAGAAGCATTTCGGTGAAGGAGAAGGCGGGGGAAAGCGGGTTTTAAACCCCAAAACCGTTCTAAGCGTGGAAGAAAAGGCCTATGCTGAACTGGAACTGGTCCAGATCCGGGGCGTGGATACCACATCCCGGGTGACTGAAGCCAGTGTGGCGGCAGGAGGGATGTTGGTTATGTTTGAGCGTTTGCTAACCGATCAAGAACAGTTTGCTGAGTCGGAAATGGTGGTTAAGTTAACCGGGGAGAATAGCTCAGCCCGTATCATTTCCCGCTCTGTAGCCCAGGACTCTTCCCGACAGATCTTCAAGCCCCAACTGATCGCCTACGCCCTGGCCAAAGGCCATGTGGAATGCGATTCAATTATTATGGATCAGGCCGTGGTTCGCTCCATACCGGAGATTTGGGCCGAACATGCCGAGGCAGAGCTGGTCCACGAAGCAGCTATTGGCAAAATAGCCGGTGACCAGGTAATGAAATTAATGGCCCTGGGTTTAACACCCAAAGAAGCGGAAGAAAAGATTATTAGCGGTTTTTTAACGTAAAGCACATTTAAAGTCTCCACCTTTCATGTTGCAAATCACGAGGCAAATAAGTCAGGCTTCCCGGTGTTATTGATGACGGGAAGCCTGTTTTATTTCTTGAGTCTGCTTGCAGCTTATCTTTTTAATCCAGGCAATATCTGATATAATAAATTGAGGATTCTGAACTTAGTTCTGGGAATCCACTATGAAATGGAGGGATGGACGTGCGCACTGTTAGATTTTTACTACTGATTGGCCTGGTTCTGGTAATGGGTCTGTTTTCCTTTACTGCTGCCGGTGCCCGGGAAAACCCGGAAGCACTGCAGATCCAAGTTGACGGGGTGACACTGGATCCCGATGTGCCGCCGATTATTGAGGAAGGTCGTACCCTGGTGGAGATGAGATCTGTATTTGAGGCCCTGGGGGCCCACCTGGACTGGGATGAGGAAACACGAACAGTTACTGCCATAAAAAATGACCTGGAAATATCGCTGACTATTGATGAAACAATGGCCCTGGTCCAGGATGAACCACACGAACTGGAAGTGCCGGCGCGGCTGGTTGAAGGACGCACAATTGTTCCCGCCCGCTTTGTTGCAGAATATTTGGGGGCTTTAGTGGACTGGGACGAAGCCACAAGGACGGTAAGCATTACCACAACGGTAAAAGAGCCGGAAATTATTCCTAAACAGGAGATCGATGAACTGCCGAAAACCATAGAAAACTGGATTGAATACTCAAAAACCACCTGGTTGGCCCAGGAAAAGTCTTATGAAGGCAACCTATATATCCTGGTTACCTATGGCGAACAACGAACAGGGGGCTACGTTGTCGATATCAAGGAAGTAGTCGAGCATGAAGACGAAATCATTGTCACTGTTCAATTCCAGGACCCGGCTGAAGATGAAGGAGTAATATTTGCTCTGACGTACCCCTATGATCTTTATGTCATCGAAGACACAGATAAACCCGTCAAATACCAGGCAAAAGGGGCCCAGGAGTATGTGCCGATACTACGGGACATTGATTGGCTGCGGCCCATAGTAGCTGAATCGGAGGGGATTAAAGTTTTTGAGCCGGCACCAGAAACAGCTGTGCCTGCAACATTTACTGTAAAAGGTGTGGCCAATGTTTTTGAAGGAACCGTGCTGTATCGGCTCTTAGATGAAGCAGGGCAGGAGTTGGACAGTGGCTTTACCAGCGGTGCCATGGGCGACTGGGGCTACTTTGACCCCGCAGTGCATATTCCCGAACAAGTGGAAACAGGGGAAAAGCTCCTGCTGGAGCTGTATACAAAAAGCGCCAAGGACGGCAGCATCCAGGACCTGATTGAGATTGAGTTGGAAAAAACGGCCGGAAGCGCTTTTGCACCGGATATGGAAGTCCCGGAAAACGTTGAGGCTGGCGAAGATTTTGATGTGACTTACTCCATCAAAAATAGGGGTTCAGAAGCAGGTGAACAGGAGATTGAAGGACTCATAACCGCAGATGACGTCCTGGTCAAAGAATGGACAGAAACTGTCAACCTGGAACCTGGGGAAACCTGGACCCACACGGAAACGTACAACGCTGATGCAGAAAGGTTCCAGTTTGAGCTGAAAACTGATCATGCAACCAACCGGGAAATGCTTTTCGTTACCATTTAAGATTATTCTTTACCAGCTAACAGCAAAGGAAGGCGTGGGTGATGCCGGCAAAAAGCAAACCCTCACGCCTTCCTGGTAGTTTTAACGAGATCCTGGACGCCTTAAAACTTATACGGGCTGGTAGGATCGGTCGAAGGAATCCGGATTCTAAACAGAGGTGTTCCCGTAGGCAGCATTACTCGCTCATAGGCATTATTCAATACCAGGGCTGAAGCAGTGTAAACCGCGAACATTCCTGCAATCAAAAGAGCATAACCTGCAACAATGGGTGCCCAAGCGCCTGTCACAACACCCAGGTCCATCAGCGCGATCAAGGGAACTGCTATATCCAGCGACAGAACGACAAAAAGCAGGGAAAGCGGGCTTTTAAAATAGGCCGGCGTCCACATAAGAAGTGATACGGCCAGGGGGAGCCAGGCCCAACCACTAATATGAGGGTCGGTTACCCAGCCATACATTCCGGCAAAATAGTTGAAAATCATCTCCAGCCCGGTAACCAACATGAAAAATGCAGAGAAGAAAAGAAAGATATTGCCTCCTGTCTTGTTGCCTTTTAGCAGTTCAAGCACACCCACTACTACCTGAATTACGAAGCCACCTAAAAGCCAGAGACCCATTAAGATGTAAGCGCTTTGATCAACTCTTCCTGTAAGGTAGGCAAAAAAAATAAAAGTGGCCATTGCCAGTGCTACCAGTCCCGCCGGGCCAGGATTTGCCCAGCCATTTCCATGTCCAGAAATTTTTCTTCACCCTTTCAAATTAATATAATGTGTTGTTGATGATTGGCATTACTGTTTTTGGGCTCAACTATCACCTCCGTTCTTTTACCGGTAATTCCTAGCTTTATTATATGAAAATACATTCAAAATTTAATATTGCAAATATCATGCCATTAAAACACTGCAAAAAAAGCGATGATTTCGACACTTATAGACAAATTTAGTGCTTTTTTTCGATAAAAAAAACACTTTCCGATGACAATCTCCATCCATCCGATGCGTAATTACATCAATCAGTTGCCTGCCTGCAGCCTTACCTTTCCATCCCTGGCAGATTGGCCGACAAACAAGCAGTCAAAATGTTGCTCAATACATACGCATGATACAAGCGCCTTATTCAGTTGATGTCATATTGCATCGATTAAGAGCGGCTATGAGCATTGTCCGGTTCATGCTGCCCTTGCACTGTTGCCTGGATATAATTCTAAGCATGCTCAAGCGGAACAGCACTGGATGCATTACCGATGTAGAAACACGGCCCGGTTCCCTCGATCATTATAGAATAATTTCTCACCGCACATTTTTGTCAGAGGAATTCCGCGCCCACGTTCGCTGTCATTAATTAGTTCTAAAGGACTATACAATTCTTCTCGCCAATTGAACCCGTCCCCTTCGTCCTCTACAGCAGCATAGAGATATTGCCCGGTAATGGAAAGTTCGAGATACACTTTTTTCCCCGGGTCAAACTTATTGCCGTGCTCGATAGCGTTGGCCACCAGTTCATGCAATCCGATGAAGAACAGTTCCGCTTCATCCTTGTCAGGCATTAGTTCAAAAAGCGTTTTTCGTAAGCGGTCCAATTCGTGCAGTTCGCTATTCAATTCCAGGGAATAGGACTTGCCCGCATGGCCGTTCACCTGAAAAACAAGCAGGGTTATGTCATCGTTGTTATTTGATGCATCGGGGCAACCCAGCTCCCTGAAATGTTCATTAATGGCGCGCACAGCCATTTCCGGGGGTAAATGACCTTTATCTTCTATTGCATTTTTCAATGGTATTTCATAATCATCTTCATAGCCACTTTGCTCTACCAGTCCATCGGTAGTAAAAAACAGGGTTGTACCGGGTGATATTTGTAAATGGTCTTCTGTCAGTTCCAGCAGTTCAGGTGATACTGCCGAGGAAATCGGCAGTCCCTGGCTGATCAGTTCTTTGATCGTTTCGTTTTCCAGCCGAGCCAGAGGGGGCACATGAAAACCGGCACCGGTATAACTCAGCACCTTGGTTTGCAAATCCAAAACCGCCAAAAAGATACAGATAAAATAATCGTCAGGATAGGATTCCTGGTAATATAGCTTTGAAAGGTGATGTAAAATGTTATCGGGACTTATTTCTTCTTCTGGAACAAGAGCGAGGAAACTATTAATCGTGTTCTTAACAAAGACACTGAGCATGGCACTATCCAGGCCGTGACCTGAGACGTCAGAGAGATAAAAAACAAGCTTGTCACCTATTTGTATAACATCGTAAAAGTCTCCGCCGATTTTTTGAGCCGGCTGGTAATAGGCGCTCATGGATATTCCTTCAATTTGGGGGAGGGTTGCAGGAAGAGTCCGCTCATGTATTTCCCGGGCTTTGTCCATTTCTTGATCGAGGTGCCGGTAGAGTGATTCCAGTTCTTGAGCATAATCGGCAATTTGCTGCTCAGCCTGTTTTCGCTCAGTGATGTCCAGGGCGATCAGCACGATGCCTTCGATTGTCCCTTGATAGCTGCGCCTGGGTGCCAGGGAAAGGTGCACCTCTACAGGGGAACCGTTTTTCCTGGAGCAGGAAAGCTCCAGGTCGTAAATTACCTTTCCTTTGACAGCTTTTTCACAGGATTTCTGCAAGGTTCCATATTGATCTTCCAGGAATGAAGAGATCTTCTTGTCCAGAACTATTGCTTCCGGCCAGCCCAGCAGCCTCTCTGCAGCAGAGCTCCAGCTCTTAATCCGGAAATCCTTATCAAGGGAGATAACGGTGACGGGAGAAGCATGAATAATGGTTCGATATTTTTCCCCTATTTCCAGCAGCGCTTTTTTTGTATTTTCCTGGTTGGTCACATCAATACCGGTTAAAACATGGTAATATGCAGCACCATCTTCCGCTTCCAGGGCATTGTATTTCCAGTAGATCGTTAACACATACCCTTTTGGAGTAAATAGCTGCGTCTCCACTTCCAGGGGGTATTGTGCCGGGTCCAACAGGTTAAAAAATTCTTTGTAGAGCTCCTTTTCTTCAAGCTGGCAGAAAACATCCCAGTAGTTTTTTCCCCTGGCTTCTTCCCAGGTGAGATCCGTTACATATTCACAAGCCTTGTTATAGTAAACAATCTGTCCCTGTTGATCGAGGATGACAATAAGGCAGTCAATAAAGTCACTGATCACAGAAAAAAAATGCTGCTCTTTTCCCAGGCACAGCTTTCTATACTGGATGCTTTTTCTAATTTTTTCTATTTCTCTCATGAAAAGATTGCTCCTTTGATTATCAAAAGTTATGGTACAATAAAAAACAACTGCTTCCACCCGGATGATTGACCGGGATCAGCCGATTATTTGATAAACGAGTTTAGACAACTCTCCAATCGTAAAAGGTTTCTTGAGCATCCCTTTAAAGCCATGGTCCTGATAATTGGCTGTGACCGGATCATTGGAATAGCCGCTAATTACAATAGCCTTAATCTCTGGGTCATTTTTTTTTAGTTCGCTAATTGTCTGTTTGCCTCCCAGGCCGCCCGGAATCGTCAAGTCCATGATTACAAGATTAAAGGGCTGCTCATTATTCAGGGCATAAAGATATTTATCAATGGCTTCCTTGCCGTCCCTGGCTAAAACAACTTCATAGCCCAGGGCTGATAATGCCTCGCTGGTCACAGAAAGCAAATCTTCATCATCATCCATAACCATTATTCTTCCTGTTCCTTTGAAAATGCTATCTTTCAAAGCCATGCTTGCTTCAGGACCTGTAATGGCAGGAAGAAAAATATAAAAGGTGGTTCCCACACCCATCTCCGTTTCTACATGGAGATAACCACCGTGGTTTTTCACAATGGAATACGCGGTGGCTAAACCCAGGCCCCGGCCTTTATCTTTGGTGGTAAAGAATGGATCGAATATCTTGGGTAGGAATTTTTCAGGAATGCCGGTACCTTCATCTTTGATGTATATTTTAACGTATTGGCCTTCCTTTAAAGGCGTGAACGTGCTCCAGCCTTCCCCCGAAAGGGTAACATTTTCAGCACCTATCTCGATGACACCACCTTCGGGCATCGCCTGAACTGCATTAAGCGCAATGTTGTTTAATACCTGGCTAAACTGCCCCTGATCGACTTCGACCAGGTGCAGGTCTTCTGCAACAGCAAAGCTTGGACGTATTTTTGACCCGCTTAATGTAAATTTGATATCTTCAAAGATCAGCTGCCTGATGGAAACCTTTTGTTTTACAGGCGCTCCTCCTTTGGCAAAGGTAAAAAGCTGGTTGGACAGATCCTTGGCCCGCATGGTGACTTTTTCCATGTTATCCAGCTTATCCACCATTTTCGCCAGGTCATTTTTGTACAGCCTGGCCAGGTTGATATTGCCTAAAAGGGTGGCCAAATAATTATTAAAATCATGGGCAATCCCGCCGGCCATCAGGCCAATGGATTCCAGTTTGTCGGCTTTGAGTATTTCCTGCTCCATTTTTTTTGTTTCTGTAATATCAGTCATTAAGCCTAATACAGCCGAACGTTCTTCCCAGTCAATAATATCTGAGCTTTTGGAGATGATTTTGGTGCTCCCATCCCCAGCTATCAGCCTGAAAGTAAACGGGTTCTCATCTTTTTCGCCTTTTAACCTTTTCTCCTTCTGCTTCATAACAACATTTATATCGGTGGGGTGAATAAAATCAGTAATAGGGACCGATAGCAGCTGTTCGGCAGGGCGAGCAAAAATTTGTTCCGCCTTTGGGTTGGCAAATTTAATTAAATTGTCCTGGACAACAATAATGGCTTCCGTGGCATTATTTACCAGTGAACGGTACCTTTCTTCGCTTTTCAGCAGGGCTTTTTCCGTGCGGATGCGTTCACTAATCTCAACCTGGAGTTTTTCGTTAGCCCGGGCCAGTTCCGATGTACGCTCAGCCACTTTATGTTCCAGTTCGTCCAGGGCTTCCTGAAGCGCTTCATAGGCTCTTTTCCGCTCACTGATATTTTCGATCAAGACAATCACTTCGTTTTCGTTAAGCAGAGAAAAGCGAGTTTCAAAATGCAAATTCTCTTCAGGAACCTGCAAAGAATAATTTATCACGGTCAAATCTTTCGTTGTCAGAGTATTGTTGATCGCTTCAACAAATCTATCGGCAACATGCTGGGGCAGGACATCCTTAACATTTTTCCCTAAATATTCATGTGACGGCATATAAAGCTTATTATCATCAGGAATAGCCACGGCATCTAACAAGTTGCCTTCCCTGTCATACCGCAAAACCAAATCGGGAATCGATTCCAGGATTGAATTTAAATAGCTTATTGATTGGTTAAGCTCATCTTCTACTTGCTTTCTTTCAGAGATATCAAGAAAATAAGCGATGATGTTTAACGGCGCCCCATCTTCTTCTGCATAAACCATCGTTGCAGAAAAATGTACATGCCTAGAGGAACCATCCACTCTCCGGGCCACCAGCTCCCCTTCATAGCTTCCTTGTTCAAAAACAGCTTCATAAACGGCATAAGCCTGTTTTTTATCAACCCAAAAATCCAGAGAGGAGCGGCCTAATACCTCACCTGGATGCTCATAGCCCCACAGGCGTAAAAAGGCAGGATTTATGTAAGAAAGATTTCCTTTCAGATCGGTCATGGCAATGGCATTAATTGAGGATTTGATCGCTTTGAACAATAATCGGTACCAATCGGACATAAATGTGCCTCCAAAATTTGTCGCATATTGTTTTTAACCAATTCTATCCTGTTGAGCTTAAATCCTTCTTTCATAAAAAAATAACTTGCAAGGCAGCCCTTCGTTATGCTCAGCAAAACAAAAAACAGGCGGTTAAAGCCATCCGCCTGCCTTTTTATTTTTTACCGTTTTTCTTAACTAAAAAATTAGAAAGTGATTTTCTCCCGGTCCAAATCACGATCCATTATTCGGGAGAGCAGAGTGCATGCCTCGGCGCGGGTTAGTGCTTTTTGCGGTTCAAACCCCCTGTCCGTCCCACGCATATAACCTTTTTCTACAGCTATGGCCACATGCTCTCTCAGAGAGGCAGAGATCTCTTCCCGATCTGGAAACTGGTTTAACAGAGTTAAGTCCGCGGATTCATCACCATACCCCTGGGCCTTAACGATAGCCACCGCTACATCTTCCCGAACTGCAACTTCTCCCGGAGCAAAGGTAAGATTGCCAGCACTGTCCCTGTAGCCTGTTAAATACTCCCGGGCTGACTCCACCACTTCATAGGCCCAGTGGTCGGTGCTGACATCGTCAAAAGTTGGAGTAGATGGTCTAATGGTTTCCAGCTGCAGAGTCAAAACCATAATTTTGGCAAATTCTGCCCGGGAAATTGTGTCGTTGGGGCGAAATGTTCCATCAGGATAACCGCTCAAAATGCCCAACCCCACCATCTCCATAATGTCATTATAGGCCCAGTGGTCCGGAGCAAGATCAGAAAAGCCCACAGGTGTTGCAGGTTGGGGCTCTGTTGGCTGGACGGGTTCCGCTGGCACATCGCCCACAGATAAAGTTCCACTGGCTGCCAGGAAGTTATAAGCACTGTCCATAAAAATCCGGAAATTGTACTGTCCTGGCGTATTGGGTGTTGTGATTTCGTAGGTTCCTGTTGTCTGTCCCCGGGTATAAACATAAGAGATGTAGGAGGTATTGGCGCTATCCTGTTTATAAAACCCAATCCAGGCATTGCTAATTGTAGACCCATTGTTGTATGTTGCAGTGACTTTTTGCCCGGGCCGGGCCTGGTAAGTGGAAAGTGAAATAGAGGGTTGGAACTCACTAACGGTAAAAGGCTGACTCTTCCCTACCAGAGTGTATCCGCTGTCTAAAAAGATGCGAAATTCATACTGACCTGTCTCCCGGGGGGCATTTGTCGAATAACTACCCGAGGTGCCCGTCAAGTATTGGTAGTTTAGATACGATCTGTCCTCAGCCCCCACTTTGAACAGCCCTATCCAGGCATTGCTGAAAACAGGCGCATCGGAATAGTTGACAACGATTGTTTCTTCCGGCAAAAAACTGGCTTTGGAAACTTGAAATACAGGGTCATACTGGACTACCTGCAAATTTTGGCTGGTTGTCACTAAGGTATACCCGCTGTCTAAAAAAATCCTAAGGTTATACGAGCCCAACTCTTTGGGTGCCTTTACTTTGTATTCACCGTTTAAGTTTCTCAAATAAGAATAGTTTAGGTAGCTGGTATTGGCGCTGCCTGATTTAAACAACCCAATCCAGGCACTACCGCCGTCCGCAGCAGAGAAAGTGGCGACAATATCTTCCCCCGGTCTGACTACAGGGGTCTGCACGTTGATTGTTGCAGCAAAAACAGGAATGGAGCCAAGAAGAAGCATAAATAATACTGCAAGAACCAAAACCCTTTTTTTCACTTCTCATCTTTCCTCTCATATTTATTTTACTTATATTATAGTTAAGTGTGCAAAAAAAAACATCACCCTTTCGGGTGATTTTTGCCTGAAACGATATATTTTTTTTCATTATACAGCCGCTACCTGCTTCTAGCCTCCAGCTTTGTATTTCAGCAATGTTCCCTTCTGGAGCCCGCTTAAACGACCGTGAAATGCCCTGCACCTTCCAACTTTTTTCTACAGATTCCCCCAACTTATTACATCCATGTTTCAAATGTAATTGCTTTAATTCGGCTAAGTCTCTTTTTTTATTTCAGGTGAATTTTTTTCTTCAGAGGTATTGACCTGTAAAAGACCAAAGGTGATGTCATCCGGAGTATGAAGGGAATGTTCATTGAAGTAATAAAAGTCTTCTTTGATCTCCTGGACAATCAGATGCGGAGGCAGATAGGCGTTTTCAAAGAATATATTTTCCAGCCGCCCGCTGTACAGTTCACCCTGGTTATTTAATTCTGGCAAACCATCGGTACTGAATAGTATGGTTGCTCCTGGCGCAAGCCGGATCCTTTTGACCTGAAAATTATTCAACTCCGGGTTTATGGCCGTCAAAATGGGGAGGCCTTTACTGGAGAGCTTTATCCTCTCACCGTCAGCAAATTGAACCAGGGGAGAGGTCTGAAAGCCTGCACCGGAATAAGCCAACACCATGGTTTCCAGGTTAAGTACAGCCACAAAGATGCAGATCATGTATTCTTCCGGGAATCTTTCCCGACGGTACTGCCGGTCCAGGTGGTGTAAAACTTTCCCGGGACATAAATCCTCCGGCTTCAAGCTGGCATAACTGTCAATGGCCTCCTTGACAAACACACTCAGCATGGCTCCATCCAGTCCATGCCCCATGACATCGGAAAAGTAAATAACCAGCTTGTCCCCTTCTTTGATAAAATTGTAGGAATCGCCGCCGAGCATGGTAGCTGGTTGATAATAGGTGGCGATAGAAAGCCCTTCAATCGATGGAATACTTGCAGGTAAGGTCCGTTCATGGATCGATTTAGCCTTTTTTACTTCTTCTTCCAGTTGGTGGTAGAGGTGCTCCAGTTTACGGTTATAGGCCGCGTTCTTTTCTTCTGCTTGTTTTTGTGCATCAATATTAATCAGGTTCATAATGAGTTTTCTTCCATCTTCGTCTTGCTTCCCCTGTTCTTCCCCTTTTAGTATCCGGGCTTCCATCCGGACATGGACAGGTGCTCCATTCTGGACGAAAAGTCTTGCCTCCAGCCTTTTCCCTTCTGGTTGCTTAAAAAGGGCGCGATAACGGGCAAGAAACAGCGCCCGATCAGCTTCTATTAAAAATTGGGAGAAGCCTTTCCCTTTTATAGAAGTGATCTTCTGGCCAATCATGGTGCAGAAAGTTTCGTTAGCGTCAAGAACCATGCCCTCTGAGTTCAAAAGAAGGTACCCCACAGGCGCCTGGTGAAAAAAACTGGAAAAGCGGTCCCGGGAAAGGATCAATTCTTTTTGGATTTGCTTGAGGTCTTCATTTTGTATTTCCAGCTCTGCCTGGTAAACCTGCAGATCATGGATGAGCTGAGCCATATCCTGGTTATGTATTATATCAGGGACAAAGCAGCCTGTGCCAATCAGGTCTTCTGCCCTGCGGCGCAGCTGTTCAGCTTCATTTTTCTTGCTATCTTTCATAAAGGGGTCCCCCCTTCCCCTTGGTTTCAAGAAGAAATCACCATGATATTGCCAATAACCTTTTCCACCCGACCATCCTGCATGACAACCTCTGCCCTGGTGCGAATCCGTTTCCGTCTGCCTTCAAGGTCAGTAAAATCACACTCCAGGTCATAGGGTTCGCCTGTTTCACAGGCCTTTTTGAAGGCATCCCGGACTGCTTTCCTGTCTTCCTGATCATAACATTCCAGGCTTTTTTCTATATGTTCACCGGAACCGGGTTGAAAACTTTCAGGGTCAAAACCATGGATCCGGTATACCTGGTCCGTCCAGTACATTTCCTGTTTATCCACATTCCATTCCCACCCCCCGACTCCTGTTAAGCGTTGAGTGGTGTTCAATATGTCTGTCTCCCGCT
This sequence comes from uncultured Desulfovibrionaceae bacterium, assembly GCA_964581355.1. Taxonomy (GTDB): domain Bacteria; phylum Bacillota; class Dethiobacteria; order DTU022; family UBA8154; genus CAZOOA01. The sequence goes on from CAZOOA010000004.1 coordinate 45,653, forward strand.
GCAGGTCCTCTTCAATTTGTTTCCGTTCGGTGATATCAATGGCCAGTTCAAAGCGCACGTCACGACCATCCGGCCAGCGGATCATCTGGTCCACAATCTGGTAATAGCGTCTGTTGACCGGGTTGTAGTGCTCCCACCTGTAAGGCTTGTAATGCATCTGCTTGATGACCGGGTTGGTGCAAAAATGGCAGGGTTCAGAAAAACCCTGGAGTTCTTGGTAACAAATTCCACCCACCAGATCTTTCCCAAAAGCTTCCTGGGCGGTGGTATTGGCATAAAGGATCTGGTATGTATTGAAGTCTATCACATAAATAATATGGTCAATGCTGTTGAACATGGAAAGGAGTTGGGCATGCCTCATCTGCAGTTTTTCTTCACTTCGCTTGATCGGGCCAATGTCGGTGAAAGTTAAAACAGCCCCCGATGTCATGGAAGAACCGCCGATATTGTACGGCATTACCCGCATGAGAAACCACCTGCCATCCAGTGTGCGGACCTCCTTTTGCCGGGACTCACCAATTTGCACAACCTCTTCAATCAGGTAAAACGGCTCAACTCCTTCAAGCTTATGCCGTAAGTGAGCCACAGGCCGGCCCACATCCGATTCCTGGATATGAAAAATATCGCCAACCTCTGAAGTATATTTACGAATATCCAGGTTTTCATCCAGGAACAGGGTTCCAATATGGGTGGCAGCGATCAGGTTGTCCAGGTCGTTGGTTATTTCCGTTAGCTCCATAATTTTGCTTTGATACTCGGCATTCACTGTATGCAGCTCTTCATTTACCGACTGAAGTTCTTCATTGGTACTTTGTAGTTCTTCATTGCTGGCCAACAGTTCTTCATTGGTGGCCTGAAGTTCTTCGTTGGAGGTTTCCAGTTCCTCTATGGTCGCCTGCAAGTTCTCCTTGGTAAATTGAAGCTCCTGCTCCAGGTCGTTGATCCGCTGCTCGGCTTCCTTGCTGACGTCATATTCCAGGGCCCCTTCATTTACAGATTCTTGATTGTATGTCTGGTGAGGCATTTCTTGGAAAAATACTGCAGCCAGGGCTTCCTGTCCCTGTTTCCCGGGAAGGCGCTTTATGTTCAAGTGCAACAGACGGGACCCTTCCTGCTGGGGCAGGCGAATATTATTATACTTAATTTCCTGGCTGTCTTGAAACACTTTTTGTAACCCTGTAGCCAGGGGAATGGCCAGTTCTTTTACCACCATCCTGGTGATGTCATTAATAATTTTTCCGGGTGGAATATATAAAATCCCTTCGGAATGACCTACAAGATGCAGAAGTTCCATCCGTTCATTTACTACGGCCGTTAAAGGGATATATTCTCCAGATAGGGACTGCAGCAGACGTTCCTGGAGGCGTTCCTCCTCTTGCACCCCCAGAGGTTGGGCACCCCGGTAAATCGCACCATAGCCCTGTCTTGTCGACGACATATTCGTCCCTGCCTGCTGTAACCGGGGTCCCTCAACTGGAAGACGTTTTTTGCCCAGGGAACGAAAAATTTTATACCTGTGGTGCATTATTTCAAAATACTCTTCCATCTCTCCCGGCGTTTCGCTTTCACCCAGCAACAAGATGCCTTTTTGCTTCAGAGAAAAATTGAACGATGTCATTACTTTTTGCTGCAATACCGGTTGCAGGTAGATTAACAGGTTGCGACAGCTTACCAGGTCAATATTTGTGAAAGGTGGGTCTTTGACCAGGTTGTGCTGGGCAAAAACCACCATCTCCCGGACAAACCTCTGCACCTGGTAATGCTCGCCTTTATGGAGAAAATACTTGGTTAAAAAACCGGGTGGCAGGTCTGCGGCAATACTTTCCGGGTAAAGACCGTTTCCTGCAAATAGCAGGGCATCCTTATCAATATCTGTGGCAAATATTTTAATATTAATAGGCTGCTTGATGCGATCCATGCATTCCCTGGCCAGGATGGCCAGGGTGTAAGCTTCTTCTCCCGTGGAACACCCGGCAACCCAGAAGCGGATTTCCCGGTCTGCCGTACCACGCAGCAATTCAGGCAGAAATGTGTTACACAGCTCTTCAAATACTTCCTTATCCCGGAAAAAGCTTGTAACCCCGATAAGCAGCTCACGGTATAATGTTGTCACTTCGCCCGGGCGCTCTTCCAGCATCCTAACATACTGGTCCAGTTCATTAACCTGGTTCACAGTCATCCTGCGCTCAATGCGCCTGGATATTGTACTTTCTTTATAGAGGGAAAAATCAACCTTGGTCTGCTCCCGCAAAAGAGCAAATAATCGCGCCAGGATGTCTTCGTTGGTAAACAGTTGCCGGGCCTCGCTGTTTCTGACCATGGGGCGCCTGGAAAACGATAAAAGCCTGGAAGGCATCTCATGGGGTGGCAGGACCACATCGGCAAGCCCGGTCGAAATTGCGGCCCGGGGCATTCCGTCGAACTTGGAAGACTCTTCGCTTTGAACCATAATCATCCCACCGGCTTCCTTGACGGCACGGAGACCCCGCACACCATCGCTTCCTGTCCCGGAAAGAATGACGGCTACAGCTTTTTCTGCCTGATCATCAGCAAGAGAGCGCAAAAAAACATCGATGGGCAGGTTCACACTTCTTCTGGGATCGATTTCTTTCAAAAAAAGCTTGCCCTGGAAAATGGCGAGCTGCTTTCTGGGAGGAATAAGGTAAAGGGTGTCTGGCTCTACCAGCATACCTTCTTCAGCCCGCAGCACCGTCATCGATGTCCGTTTGGCCAACAACTCTACCATCATACTTTTGTAATCCGGGGACAAGTGCTGCACGATAACAAAAGCCAGGCCGCTGCTGGGAGGCATATGTGAGAAAAAACTGTCCAGGGCTTCAAGGCCTCCCGCAGAAGCACCAATCCCTACGTAAAAAAGAGGTCTGCTTTGCTCCAAATCTGCTTTAGTGCCCTCGTTTTTTTGATTATCCATCATAATCCATCTCCCCCACTCGTTGCAGGTAATCCTATTAAGATGATGTGTAAAAATGTATTATTGAAAAGCAATTGGCAATTAATAATTTATGCAAAATAGTTCTACATTTACCTGCAAACTCCTGCAGTTCTATAAAAAAAATAAATAAGGCCTGTTGCTTATGATCATTAATTTTACCACTGCTTTGGTAATTACTCAGCGCTATTTGTAAGCGAAGTTGCGGGGACGGTTCTCGCGCTTTCCCTGTCGGTCCTCCGCTGCGCTCCGGAAGCGCGAGAACCGTCCCTTTGCTTCCCGTCCCCCTGCTTTCAGTTTCCACAATTTCCACATCCTTCCCAATGCCCCCCACTGCTGCTACGGCTAGTTATCAACAACATGGTTTTTTTAAGCATACCAGTTACCTGCTGTGTTAACTTGTTTTGGGCTCAATAATAAGAAAAGCGACAGGTTTTGTTCTGACACCACTGTCGCTTATTCTGGTACAGGTTCAGGTTCAGGTTCAGGTTCAGGTTCAATGATTAGTAATCGCACTTGCTAACGACCAACCAGGCTTTCATTCCAGGTAACGCCTAACCGGCCTCCATGAAAAGAGACTTTTATCGATTGATCCATGTAATTTTGGGCAATATACCCCTCACTGTCAAAAACATGGAAATAATCCGGTCCATTGTAGATATCCATTGTCGGATCAACAGGCAACCATCCCCTCTCAGTGCAGTAATACTCTGCCCAACTGTGACGTAGTCCTGTTAAAGGAAACTCTTTCCCAGGGTCGAGCTGGAAGATATCTCCACTTCCTTCAGGGTCGGCATAGCCATTTACCACCCGGGCTGGAATGCCTGCAGAGCGGCTTAGAGCCACAAAAAGTGAAGCATAGTCCAAGCATACCCCCTTCCCGTGCTGAAGGGCAGAAAGCGCTCCTTTGTTCCGGTATGGCGACTCAGACTCGTAATTCATGTGCTCCAGCACGAAGGCATAGATTTTTTTCAGTTTTTCCTTTTCCTCAGAAGCATCTCCAGTTATCTTTCTAACAGCAGCCTGTACCAGGTAATGGTCACTTTCAATTTGTGGGGAAGGTTCAAGGTAAACCTGTAGATCACCGGGTTCAGTAGGCTCCTGCAGCTGATTGGCATCGGATATGCCCGAAAGAATAGTATACTGAAGGGTGATCTTTTCACTCTCTCCAGGAGACAAATGTGGAATTTTCACTGTTAAAGCTCGTCCCCCCAAATCTCCTGGCTCAACCACTGCTGTGTGGCTAAATTGCTCGGAGAGCAAGTGCTGGTAAGGTGAATCCAGTTCAGAGAGTAAGGGTATTTCTACATTAATGTTTTCCGAGGGTTCACTGTCCTGGTTGACTATCTTTACTTCCACCTGAAGTTCCCGGGAAGAACTTTTGTTTACCAGGGCCTTGATTTGATGATCACTTTTTAGCGGTTGAGCTGCAGCCTGTTCCAGCCGCTCTTCCATTGTTTGGCCTTGGATGGCTAAAGAATTAGCAGGAAGGTTCAATAAATCTGGCACTAACAGGCAGAAAGTTGTTACAACCAGGAAAAGAACGAAAAAAACAGGCTTGGAAAGGAAATCCTTTCTATTTTGCTTTTGTGTCATAGCTTGTCCCTCCAATTTGAAAGAGGGACCGACGGGCCAAAAATACCCCGACTTTCTACCGGGGCAAGGTATTACCCTGTCTTCGGCAGCCTGGCAATCATGGTCCGATAAACGGAAGTTAGATCCATGGCTTTGCGTCCCGGTCTTTCAACCGGTTTGCCCTTGTCGGTCAGGTCTTTCATTTATAATCCAAAAATAAAGCGTCTACCTGAAAAGGCAGACGCTTGTCGCAAACAATACCTGAAGAACCGGCAGCTGGCTGGCATATGCGGTTTTACCGCAACAGCCCCTTTAGCTTTGCGTCCCTACCTTTGGGTAGGTTTGCCTTTGCAGTTCATGTGCTTATATTTTATTAATCATACACTGAAATGCATATAATGTCAAGAATTTTGCTAAAATCTTTTCTTTCTCCTGTCATATTGCTGTTTTAAGTTCGCAAGTAGCGTTTTTTCTTATTTGTTTTGTTTTTATTTGCTGAACCTGAACTGGAGTTGTTAAGCCCCTGCAAAGTATTCTTCGTTCCTGAATAAAGGCCTACTGCTGATAAACCGGCAATTATTCCGAAAAATACTGCTTTTTCGGGTTCACCCGGTGCCAGATAATAAAAACCCGAAAAAACGCCAAGAATCAACGCGATGATAGGCGAATATTTATTAGGAACCCCTGTCCTTTTTAACAGTTCAATTATGCCCATAATTACCGGGACAAGCGCTACTCCATAAACAGATAATTCATTCACTGCAGTCCCTCCCCCGTTCTTTTTGATTAATTTAAGTATATTTCCCTGGTTTTTTAAAAAGACCATTGCAGCAAAACAAAAAGCAGGAGAAAACCTGTGAGAAGGTTTCTCCTGCTTTTTGTTGAAGGGATTTTCATTATATACCTTTATGGTTCCGGTCATTTTTTTCTTTTTTCAGATTGCCTGGAGTCCAATTCCAAGATATGGGCCAGCAGAACAGCAACAGCTTCATAAAGGTCTGGTGGAATTTCCTGCCCCGGGTTTAGCTTGCGCAAGGCCTGGGTAAGGGATGGATTGTTTTCCACGGGGATTTCATGCTCCTCGGCAATATTGATAATGCGTTCGGCGATGCGACCATCACCGGAAGCAACGATTACCGGAGCCCTGTCTTTCTCTCGCTTGTACCGCAGTGCTACAGCCTGTTTGATCTGCTTTTTCTCCTTCATAACCCTCAACTTCCTTAGCGATATGCATGATTAAACTCTTTCATCCAGGACATGGCTAACCTTAAATAAATCCCCCAGGATCTCTTTTTTTTCCACAGGAGTTATTAATTCCCAGGGCTTAATCCTGACATTAACTTGTACTTCATGAAGCACCAGAAAAAGGATTTTTTGAATCTCATCCAGCGCCTCATGCAAATCTTTGCCCTGGTCTTCTGATTCTGCCAGTAAATGTAAATAGTAAACTCCGTGCTTCCTGGATATTCTAACAATAATTAAGCCAAAGTTTTGGGTTTCCACGGCAAAGTCAAGAACTACCACTTCTTTTGTTTCTGTTTCGGCTTTTTCTTCCTCTTGCCTTTCTTCCCTGTCTTCGTAATAACGATATAGCAAAGGATAGGGAATACCATAAGAATTTTGTACAAGCATGTGCTGCGTGGGATAACGGCTGCCTTCCTGAATAATCGGTTCAAAAGATCGTGCCAGCACTCTATAAAAAAACTTGCCCTCTTTCATCCCTTTAAACTGGAGCATCAAGTATTCGCCTTTTTTCACAGGCACATCAATCCTGGCAGTAAATGTTTTTCCTTCCCAGCGTAATAGAGCCAGCTCAGTTTTCGCTTCTTTTACGTGGGCAACCAGCCTTTCAGGTAAATTTTGCTGCTGGCCTGATGCTTTGTCTTTCCTGATGGCATCGTTGACAAGCCAGGGTATACTGTCCCAACCAATTTTCATGCCAGTTCCCTCATTTTCAATTTAAAACAGATGATCTCCATGGGAAAACAGTTTCTTTGCTTTGACATTATCTTTAGGCGAGGAAAACAAACGATCCACCTGGTGGTTCAACTTTGGACTGGAAAAAATAATGACTCGATCTTCCGGCAGCAGATAATCACTGCCGCGGGGCAAGATAATTTCGTCATCACGTAATATGGCACCAATCAGGATTCCCGAAGGAATTCCGGCATTTTGTAGTTTTTTATTGGCGACTCTGGCACCTTGTGGAACTGTTAACTCAATGATTTCCATCTTTCCATCTTCCAGCAAGGAGAATGAGGATACTTCCCCCTTGCGGACCAATCGTAATATCTGCGCTGCAGTAAGAATTCTTGGACTGATAATATGTTCGATTCCCAGGTTTTCAAATAAGGTATAGTAGTCCTGATTGATCACTTCACAAATGGTTTTCTTTACTCCAAAATGTTTGGCCAGCACGGAAGCCAGGATATTCGTCCGGTCATCCCCGGTTACTGCTACCAAAATGTCGGCATTTTGAATCTCTTCCTGCCTTAAAAAAGAAAGATCTGTAGCATCACCTTGCAGAATAAGGGTGCGTGTGAGCTTGGAAGCTATATTTTGACAGCACTCGGTATTCTTTTCAATTATTTTAATGTTAATGTTGTTTTTCTTGCTGGACTCCAGCATTTCAGCCAACTGAAAGCCGATACGCCCACCGCCCAGGATTACTACATTGGGTGTTTTATTATTCTTCTTCTGCAGCAGCCAGCCTATATCTGTTAACATTCCTCTTTGACCCAGTAAAAACAGCTTATTGTTCGGTAGAATTACATCGTCACCACCGGGAATAATAAAATCCCCGTTGGCCCGTTCGATAGCTGCAACCATGGTGTTTTTTGGAAAAGGCACTTTATGCAGGGGCTGGTTTACAAGCTTTGTTTTCTCATCGGCAATCAGGCTGATCATTTTAATCCGGCCTTTGGCAAAATATTCTGTTTCCCTGATATCAGGATCCCGGATTAACTTGGCAATTTCATATGAAGCAACACGCTCGGGGTTGATAAAAATATCGATGCCCAGCTGTTCGTTGGTTAATACAGAAGCTCCCTCGTAATATTCAGGATTACGGACCCGGGCAACTGTGATCTCCACGTCATACTTTTTCGCCAGCATACAGGAAATAATATTTACCTCATCTACCTCTGTAACAGCAATGAGCATTTCCGCATTTCGAATCCCTGCTTCTTCCAGGGACTTGGCGCTGGCTCCATTGCTGCAGTTTACCATCACATCTAGTTCTTCATTTAGCCGTTTTGCCTTGTCCGGATCCTGTTCGATAATTACCACATCTTGATTTTCGCCTGATAAAAGTTTGGCCAGGGCATAACCGACCCCGCCTCCACCGACGATAATAATATGCATTGGAACAACCCCTTTAATCTCTTACATAAGCACCCTTTCGCCTTTCCCAGGCAGCAATATTATTAACTCATACCCTCAATCTTAATCACTTTGTACAGATGGATCATGGAAAACATCTTTTTGACGTAATCATTGTTTATACTGGTAATGCTGAGTTCTCCACCGCGCTCTTTAAGTTTTTTCTGGAAAAGAAGCAGCTTGCCCAGACCAGAACTGTCAATTCCTGTTACATTGGAGAAATCCATTTCAATGTAGTTAATTCCTTCATCATACAGTGACAATAACTGCTGTTTTAATTCTTGTGAGTTGGAGATATCAATTCTTCCGCTGGGAACCAAACATGCTTCATTCTCGTTCTTTTTTTCAACTTTCATTGGGTGCAGCCTCCTCTATGATTATATATTATCATTTATTTTTGCCTATGTACAGGCCATCCATAACAGCATGACAGGAACAGGAAGTGCTGACCAGAAACTTTCCAGGACCTGCATCTTCCAACTGGTTTTTAAACGCTAATGCATCCTCTGGCTTAAAGCCTCCCAAACCTGGAGCCAGCTGGGTACTTCGCAACACATAAGAAATAAAAGGTTCTGCATCAATGCTTTCCAGTAACTGATACAGCGGCTTTTCCCGGGGCAGACCGGTGACGGTACAGTATTCTTCAGGCTCACTGCAGTCAGGGGGGCAGGTAAAATCTGCATAACTGAGATAAAGCGTACCTGTGTCGGTCTTAAATTCAAAGGGCAAACCCAGGCCTAACTCTGGGACAGGTGCCTGTTCAGCTTCAAGCTGGCCCTGTATATTTGTCAGGATAAAATCAAATAGCAGGTGCTTGGGCAGTGCGGGAATAACCCAACTATCGCTATGAGCCAGCCCGACAATGTAATTGAGAGCCTCAATGGCATCCTGTTCCCATGCCTGGAAGATAAAAGGGGGAGCATTAGCTAATTGCCCCCGATTATGATCAACGATGATAATCTGACCCTGGGGATAATACTGATGCAGGATCTTTACCAGGTTTTTGCCCAAAGTCCCGTAACCTATAAGATAAAAAATCATTTGCCCGCCTTGTTTTCCTTCAATGTTTGTTTTTTTCACAACAATTACCTATCATTTTAAACCATTTTACCATATTTGAAAAGCATTTTAAGAACCTGCTTCAGAAAACATCAGCAAGCTAATAAAGGTCGCTATAACAGTACCACCGGGCTTTTAATACCCGGTGGTACTGTTAACGACAACAAAACATGTTTTTCAGACTGGTTACTATGATAAGTTGCTTGCTGTTCGCCAAGCTGGGCCTGTTTAGCTATCTTTTTGTTCTTGCTCTTGTTTCTTTTTTTCTTCCTCGACAAGCACCCGGCGCAATATTTTTCCAATCATTGTTTTAGGCAGTTCACTGCGGAATTCTACCAGTTTGGGAATTTTGTACTTGGCCAGATTCTGTGTGCAATAATCAATAACCTCTTCTTCTGTCATTGTTTCTCCCTCTTTGAGGACAATATAAGCTTTCAAGGTTTCACCGCGATACGGATCGGGCACACCGGCAACAGCTGCCTCCTGGATTTTATCATGAGAGTAAAGGACTTCTTCAATTTCCCTGGGGAAAATATTATAGCCGCCAGCGATGACCATATCTTTTTTGCGGTCTACGATGAAGAAATATCCTTCTTCATCCATTTTGGCAATATCGCCCGTATGCAGCCATCCATCACGCAGGGTTTGGTCTGTCTCTTCAGGCATGTTTAAATACCCTTTCATAACCTGGGGACCCTTAACAGTCAGTTCCCCGCTTTCACCAATGTCCATAACTTCATTGGGATCTTCCGGGTTAACAACCCTGGCCAGGGTATTGGGGAAGGGAAGCCCGATACTGCCCGCTTTTCTTTTGCCATAAACAGGATTGGCATGAGTGACCGGCGAAGACTCGGACAGTCCATACCCTTCAACCAGCCGTCCACCCGTCAGCTTTTCGAATCGGCTTTGTACTTCTACAGGCAGCGGGGCTGCTCCACTTATACACGCTCTGATGGAACTAAGGTTATATTTATTGATCTCCGGCGAGTTAATTATGGCCACATACATGGTAGGCACTCCAGGGAAAAGTGTGGGCTTTTCCTTGTCAATCAGTTTAAGAATTTCATTTAATTCAAAACGAGGTACCAGGATCAAGGATCCACCAAACACCATAGACAAATTCAAGCAGGTAGTCATACCATAGCTATGGAAAAAAGGAAGTACAGCCAGAGTTACCTCTTTACCTTCCTGGAAATCTGTCAGCCAGGCGCGAGTCTGGTATACATTGGAAACCAGGTTTTTATGAGTTAAGATAGCCCCCTTGGAAACCCCGGTTGTCCCGCCGGTGTAAAGGAAACATGCCGGAGAATCCACATCCACCTGGGCGCTTCCAGCAGGAGAACTGGCATGTTTTTTTAGCATATCCTGCAGCCAGACATCTCCCGACTTTAGCTCTGCGCGATCCCCCTCTTTTTTTTCTTTGGCCAGGGTGTACAAGATCTTTAAAACACCAGGAAAATATTCTTTTATATTTGTAGCAATAATTGCTTTAAAATTCAATTTTTCCTTGATGTTTCGGACCATGGGATAAAACCTGCTCAGTGTTAAAACAACTTCAGCTTCTGAATCCTTTAGCTGATGCTCCAACTCCCTTTCCACATACAGCGGGTTGCATGGTATAACCGTACATCCAGCCTGCAAAGCCCCATAAAAAGCCACTACATATTGTGGGCAATTAGGCAAATGCAGAGCCACCCGGGCCCCCTCTTTTAACCCCATTCCCTTCAGAGCCGCAGAAAACTGGTTCACCAGCGCACTCATTTCCTGGTAGCTTTTCTTTCCACCCATGAAAACTGTAGCAGTATTATTGGGATACTCTTTGACTTTTTCTTGGAAAAGCTGGGGCAATGTCTTGGAAGGAATTTCAATTTCTGCTGAAACACCGGGTTCATATGAAGCTGTCCAAATTTTTTCCATATACGTTTTCCTCCTTCAGTTAAACAATAATGATTACTGGTTTAAAATTATCTGGTTGGATTAATTTTTGAACTACCAAACGTTGAAACTCACTCTCCACTAGTATAAACGGCACTATTGGAATATGCTCACCTCCCTGGAAGCGTGCCGATTGGATTAACTTGAGTTTATATTCTTATTTCTAAATTTTCATTGTATATACATTCTCTTTTTATACAAAAAAACCTTCCATTGTTGAAATTTCTTCATGTAAAATATTTTGTTTAACAAATGATTGCCTGTTTATGTTAAAATATCTAACATAGCATAAAAATAGAACTTCCCTTTCCCGGTCCACGGCCTTAAAAAAAACTGAGTCAAACAGAGAGAGGTTTATTCATCATGAGCAAAAAACGGGTTGTTTTTATCCTGATATTGCTGCTGATTGCTGTCCTTCCCTTCGGCTTTCTGGTTTCTGAAATTTCCAGCGATGAGCTGGATTCCAGCAACAGCGAACTTTCGGTCAGTTTTTCTCCTTACTCAGGCAGTTCTGGCAGCCGCTTGAAGGGTTTATATACTGCCAACAGCGAAATGCTTGAAGGCTATTTTCAAAGCGAGGTGACTATCGCTGCTGCAGGTGATCTGATGGTCCACAGCCCCCAATTTTTTAGTGCTTATAATGCCAGCACAGGCACTTATGATTTCAGCAAGCACTTTTCCAGGATCAGTCCTTACTTAATACAGGCAGACCTGACTTTGGCGAACCTTGAAACCACCCTGACCGGCCCCCAGTATCCTTACAGCGGCTACCCCCGCTTCAACACACCACCCGAGCTGGCAGAAAACTTAAAAGATGCCGGGTTTGACCTGCTCTTTACCGCCAATAATCATTCCCTGGATTATGGAGAAACAGGAGCTCTCAATACCATCGAACACATCGAAGCCGCCGGTTTGGATTTTGTTGGAACAGCAAGAAACGAAGAAGAAAGGAAAAGGGGTTCCCAGGTTACTATAAATAATATTGAGCTGGCCTTTTTCGCTTATACATACGGAACAAACGGTATCCCCGTTCCCCAGGGTAAAGAGTACCTGGTGACTTTAATCGATGAAGAAACCATTATTACCGATACGGAAAGGGCCAGGGAACAAGGTGCGGATGCGGTGATTGTGTCCCTGCATTGGGGCCAGGAATACCAACGCCTGCCAACCCAGGGTCAACGTGACCTTGCCAAGCGTTTAATCGATGGCGGAGTTGATGTTATTGTGGGAACTCATCCTCATGTTGTCCAGCCTGCAGAAATTATTCAAACAGACAATAATTCAGGTCTTGTGCTGTATTCCCTGGGCAACTTTATTTCCAACCAGAGGAAACGATACAGGGACAGCGGCATTATTGTCTACTTTACCCTGGAAAAAGATCTGGCCATGGATCAAGTAACGGTCTCCCTTGCCGAGATAGAGCCAACATGGGTCTTGAGAAGAAACCAGCTTGGCCCGGAACGCTACTCCATTTTGCCAGTCAATGATCTGCTTGCTGATAAGGCTAAACTGGAGGCAGAAAATTTATCCCCGCAGGATATCAACAGAATGCAAGAGGTCGTTACAGAAACAGAAGATATTTTTTGGAGATACTGGGATTAGAGCGATCCCTGTTACCTGAGCAAAACTCCACCTGGATTAAAACTGGTTCATTCTTCTAGACGGCCTCGATTGTCTTTGTCTTCGTTTTCCCCAATTTCCTCCAGGTAGATTCCGTTTTCCAGTTTTTCTCCCACTTTGTTTTCCACTGGATAATCTTCGTTTGATTCTTCTTTACCTTCACTGTCTTTCTCCATCGTCTCGATACTGTCCTGGACAGTCATTCTTTTTCCTTCTTCCTTGAAGCTATTAATTGCCCGTGCTAGGAAAAAATGGTAACCGGCCAAGGCAATAAAAAGCAGGATAAATAACGGATAATCACTGTAAGTCAAAAAGTATAACCCAACTATTATATAAACAATGGTGAGAAGATAATAATTTCGTAAGCCTTTCATTACCATAACTCCATTTCTTTGCGCAAATGTTTCGTTTTTTTACGAAAAACAATTAAAATAACCCGGTCTTGCAGGAGTTTCCAAGCGTTATGCTGAATAATTAATAAAGGTTGGTAAATCAAAAATATTTTTAAGGAGGTTTTCCCATGCAAAAATATGAATGCTCTGTTTGTGGTTATGTCTATGATCCCGGTGTTGGTGATGAAGAAAATGGTATCGCCCCAGGCACTTCCTTTGACGACCTTCCCGCAGACTGGGTTTGTCCTCAGTGCGGCGTAGGCAAGGATATGTTCGAGCCCGCTTAAGATACAACTGTCTTGATTTTTAAGGGGCAGGAAGCTTCCTGCCCCTTATATTTATGCCGTGAAGATAACCGGAGCCGATACCGGGAAACTTAAAACTCCATTTTCATACTAATTCGAAATAGTCTATTGTCTTGTTGATCCTTTGTACACATGCTTCTTTCCCCAGCAACTGGATGATGTCTACCAGCTCCGGGCCCCCTGTTTTTCCTGTAAGAGCTAGCCGCGTGGGAAGGTTTATTTTACCCTGGGAAAGCTCCAACTCTTCCGCCACCCCTTGAAGGGCATCCTTGATACTGCCTTCATTGACAGTATCAAGGGCTTCCAGCGCTTTGGAAACTTTTAGCAGGACCTGTCCAGCGCCTTTGTCCTTTTGGAAATGCTTTTTGGCACCTTTTTCATCATAAGGATAATCTTCATTAAAAAAGTAATAGGTTGCATCGACTACTTCGCTAAGCATTTTTACCCGCTCACGAACCAGGCTCAAAACTGATTTGAGGTAAACAAGCTCATCAGGTGAAACATGTTCTGCAACAAAGCCCGCCTCTTTAAAAAAGGGCAGCGCTTCCTGTGCAAGTTGGCCCAGGTCCATGGTTCTCAAGTAATAGCCATTCATCCAGGTTAATTTTGTTTGGTCGTAAATCGCCGGGTTTTTGCTGACTTTTTCCAGGGAGAACAATTGAATCATTTCCTCTAAAGGGACGATTTCCCGGTCTTCGCCGGGAGACCAGCCCAGAAGAGCCAGGTAGTTTAGCAGTGCCGTGGGCAATATGCCCATTTCTTTATACTCCTGCACTGAAGTTGCGCCGTGCCGCTTACTTAACTTGCTGTGATCCGGGGCCAGAATCATAGGGACATGAGCATATAAAGGAGTTTGGTAACCCAGCAATTCAGCAATAACCTGTTGACGGGGTGTGTTGGAAAGATGTTCTTCGGCGCGAATAACATGGGTTATGTTCATTAAGCTATCATCCACAACAGAAGCAAAATTATAAGTAGGTTTCCCGTCTGATTTGATAATAATCATATCATCGAGGGTGCTGTTATCAAAGGTTACCCACCCTCTGACCACGTCCTCGACAACCGTTTCACCTTCTTCCGGGGTAAGCAGCCGGATTACATGCCCCTGGCAGGATGATTTTTTTGCTTCAATCTGTGAAGACGAAAGGTTCCTGCAGGTACCTGTGTAACGAGGTGCCTCGCCTTTTTCCCTGATTTTTTCTTTCTGTTTTTCCAGTTCTTCTGTGCTGCAAAAACAATAATATGCTTTCCCTTCATCCAGCAGCTTTTGGACCGCGTCCTTATACAGGTTCAAACGCTCCGACTGGACATAGGGGCCGTAATCGCCGCCCTGCCCGGGGCCTTCATTCCAATCCAAACCCAACCATTTCAACGAGTTAAAGATGGAGTCCAGATGTTCCTGGGATGAGCGTTCTTGATCAGTATCATCAATTCGTAAAACAAGCGAGCCCTGTTGTTTTTTGGCAAATAGCCAGTTAAACAGGGCTGTTCTTGCCCCGCCGATATGCAGTTCTCCTGTTGGGCTGGGTGCAAACCGTACCCTGACATGTTCCATGACTTATTGGCACCTCATCCTTCAATAATTTATTATAGTCATATCACTTTACAACTTCTTATTATAATTCCATTAATATATCTTGCAAGGCCTTGCTGCAATTATCCCGGATAACAACTTCTGCCCTGTAATCATGGTTGGTCGGTTGATTGTTAATAATGGACAACCTTTTTACCAGGCCGGGAAGACCTGCTACGGGATATACAACCAGGCTGCTTCCAATAACCAGTAAATAGTCGCATCCTGTTTTCAACTGCCTCTCTGCATCAAAAAAAGCAGCAGACATGGAATCCCCAAATAAGACTACATCGGGCCTTAGAATGTTATTGCAACTGGGGCAAAGCGGAGGGTTCTTCCCTTGTTCCAGTTGCCCGGGCATCTCGTCAAAATCGTATTCTTTATGGCAGCCCATGCAGTGGCATGTCCTTAAATGGCCATGAACCTCCCATACATTTTTTGAACCAGCTTTGTGATGAAGACCATCGATATTTTGTGTAATAATGCCTTTCAATAAACCCATTTCTTCCATTTTAGCCAGGGCAAAATGCCCTTCGTTGGGTTGAGCTTCTTTTAAACTGCGAAACCGGGCAAAGCCCACTTCGAAGAAAAGCTCGGGACTGCTGTTCAGTGCCTGGGCTGAAGAGGTTTTTATTGGATCAACTTTTTCCCAAATACCCGTTCCTGGACTGCGAAAATCAGGAATGCCGCTTTCTGTGCTGATCCCAGCCCCGGTTAAAACAAAAAAACTGGAGCTTTCTTCGATCGCCCGGGCAACTTGTTTCACCTGCTCCTTGTAATCCATTTTCTGCCCCCTTTCCTGTCCAAGCTGCAACAGGATGCCCATTTGATAATATTTCTATAGTTCTTGTTTATAAGTTCTTTTTTAAAATGTAAATTCCTGCCCTGACCACTTAATTGTACAGCTAAAAAAGGGCAGTACATAACTGCACCAGGAGTTAGAGTTTAAGAAGATGGTCCGATGACAACTATTTCCGGCCTGGGTGCATAAGAATCACTATATAGATGTTCTCTTCCTACCTCCTTCCCGTTTTGGTAATATTGGCGATATGTTTCCACCTGGTAGCCCGGCCGACCAGTTTGCTGAACAGCTCTATATCCGGGGTCCTGTTCCCTGGAAATGATTTCTTGAATAGGATAGGAGATCTCTTTTTTAATCCGTGCAATTATGCGGATATCCAGGGAGTCATCCCTGGTCCCAAATAGTTTTGCTTTTAGGTAGCCATCCACAGCATATAGATGGATTAAGAGATGGCAAGGATAATTATTGATAAACTTTAAATCCAGGTAATCATAGGCTACTGCAGCGTCAAAGCCCGGGGGGAGGTAGTTGACAGCCAGTCCATGATTATGGCGTTCTTTTATTTCCAGGCCAGCATACAGGGCAGCATTATAAAGGGTAGATGAAACCTGGCAAATCCCGCCTCCAGCCTCAGGTACAAGTTGGTCATCTATAATAACGGGGGCGTTTTTAAAGCCCCCTTCAAGAGAGGCTTTACCTACATATTGATTAAAGGAAAAAAGTTCACCGGGGGCTAGTAGAATGTTATCAATTTTTGAAGCTGCCAGTTTAATATTATGTGCTCTGTTTTCATTGGAAGGGTTAAACTGGGTTTGCTTTAAAGCTACTTCCTCCTTTACCCCCTTGTTAATTACATCAAATACGGTGTGCTCGGGATAAACAGGAAGCATTTCTGCTTTTAAAACCAGGGACTCCCCTGGCCAGATTGATAATTTCTTTTTCAATTCTTCTTTCAATGGTTCGATGGCAAGTTCCAGGCCATTTTTGTGAGGGGTAAAAATTAACTGACCCTGTTCGGCCCGCACCTCAGCATTGCCAGGAGTTTGGTGCAGGACAGCAGCAATGTCAACAAAAACAGTCTCAAAACAATCGTTTTTGCTGCGGTATGATACCTGGATCTGTGTAGGTGAAAGGCAACCCGTGATCCGTTGCAGGAACGGGATGGAAACATTTTGCTTCTTTAAATTTTTGATTGTTTGTTCTCGGTCAATTTCTATCCCCAGGTCCCTCAGAATTATTTCTTTTTCTGCTCCTTTTTCGTTGATGACCAGCACTGCTTTCTCCTTTTTCATCCTGTAATCCAGATGATCTAAATGTTCATCTAAAGCAGAAAAAGTATAGTATCCAATATTTTTCTCTCCCAGGTAGAAACAGGGCGGCAGACGAAACATGTAGTATAGCCATAAAAACGAAAAAGAAACTAATCCCAAAGCAAAGATGCCCAGGGCTGTTTTCCAGGATAATCTTCTCATTAATAAATTTTTTATTCCACAAAGCGCTTTAATCATTTGGTTATTGTTATGTTTTTGTTCTTACTTTATGAATCAACCCCTGCAAAAAAATACAGGGGTTGAAAAAAGTCTTATGTTGGTTTGTAGCTGGTATGCTGCTCAGCCCATTTATTGTATCATTCTCCGCAAAGCCGTGGGGAGCAGTTTCGATGATTTTTTGTTAGCAATCATACTTAAGCCAGCAGGGATAAAAATATACCTGCTGCTACAGCTGAACCAATGACTCCAGCTACGTTTGGGCCCATGGCATGCATCAAAAGATAATTATTGGGGTTTTCCTGTTTCCCAACCATCTGGGAGACTCGAGCCGCCATGGGGACTGCAGAAACCCCGGCAGAACCGATCAGTGGATTTACCTTTCCTCCAGTTGCTTTGCACATAATTTTGCCCATGAGGACACCCGCTGCTGTTCCAACAGCGAAAGCAAACAGCCCTAACAAGATAATCATGATGGTTTCTCTTTGGAGGAAATATTCCGCACTGGCATTGGCTCCAACGGTAATGCCCAGGAAAATTACAACAATATTGTTTAATTCGTTTTGTGCAGCCTTGTTCAAACGCTCTGTAACACCACATTCCCTGAGCAGGTTTCCAAACATCAACATTCCCAACAAAGGTATCGCTGCAGGTAGCAGCAAACCTGTTAATAATATCACAACGATGGGAAAAAGAATTCTTTCCCTCTTGGAAACGGGGCGCAGCTGCTGCATTACAATTTTTCTTTCTTCTTTTGTGGTAAATAGTTTCATAATGGGGGGCTGGATAATCGGCACCAGCGCCATGTACGAATAAGCCGCCACAGCAATGGCTCCTAGCAGCTCGGGAGCCATTCGTGAAGCGAGATAAATGGCTGTCGGTCCGTCTGCACCACCGATAATGCCAATGGCACCGGCTTCAAAAGGAGTAAAGCCGAAAAACAGGATCGCCCCCAGGAAGGTGGTAAAAATGCCAAACTGTGCCGCAGCACCCAATAACAGCGTTTTTGGGTTGGAAATCAAGGGGCCAAAATCAGTTAATGCACCTACCCCTAAAAAAATTAAGGGAGGATAGATGCCCAGTTCTATACCTTGATAAAGGTAGTATAATAATCCCCCCAACTCACCGTCCTGGGGTGGTGCCATCAAGCCACCCAGGGGCAGGTTAACCAAAAGCATCCCAAAGCTAATCGGAACCAGTAATAATGGCTCATATTTTTTTACAATTCCCATGTAAAGAAGAACAAGGGACACTATAATCATGCCAAGATGTGGAATTGTGAGGTGGGCAAATCCAGTGGTAAGTAAAAAGTCCATTAGCCTTTCTAGCATTGTAAACCCTCCCCCGCCCGTTATTCAATGACCAGCATTAAATCACCTGTGTTTACTGTTGAACCTTTTTCAACATGTATAGATTTGATAGACCCCGGGGAGGGGGCTGTAACCTCGTTTTCCATCTTCATTGCCTCTAAAATCAGTAACAAATCCCCTTCTTTTACAGAGTCGCCGACACTTACTTTCACATCAATAACAGAGCCCGGCATGGGAGCTGTTACCGGCACTCCACCCTCCACTTTAACCTCCGGTTTTGGTTTCGGCTTGGGTGTCTCCTTGGGTGCTTCTTGTTTAGCCGGGGGCTCAGGAGTTGAAGTTGGTTGAGCCCTGGGTGGAGAAGGAGGAGGAGCAGGAGCTTGTTGGGTTGGTGGAGTTGGTGGAGTTGGTGCTGACTGAGGTGCAGCATACTGCTGCGGCTGTTGTGGCATAGAATAAGCAGCCGGCTGACTTCCGACTTCTTCAACAACTACTTCAAAAGGTTGGCCATTAACATACACGCGGAATTTTCTCATCGTAATATCCCCCTTCTAAGTAAAACAAAATCCTGCCTTAATTGTAATAGTCGGGTTCTTCCCATTTCCACCCACAAATTACCTTCTGGACCCCGTTCAGGGACATCTACTGCAAACGAACCTGGCGCTTCAAAAAGATAACTTAAAGCTCCGGTTATTGCAGCAATTACTTCCGGCCCAGCCTGTTTTTCCTGTTCTACATACATGGCTGCAGCAATAGCAGCAACCTGCTCAGGAGGGGCAGAAGAATCCGTTGCGACAGATATTGTCTCCATCTGACCTTCATTCTGACCTTCATTTTTAGCCAACGCAGCCGAAGGTTCAGTTTGTTCACCGCTTTCCTGGCCCTGACCATCCCCCTCAGACTTGGTCTGCTGTTGGAGTGATCCAGTCATATCTTTTTTCTCTTTAGGTGCCAGAAAGCGGTTAAAACCCATCAATATAACTGAAAGTAATACCAATGCTACAATTACTACAGAGAAACCAACAACTAGCACTTCTAAGCCAAATCGTAATTCATTCATTGCTAAACCTCCTACATGAAAAAATAATTTTACGTTTTTTTCACCTCCCTGGATTCTAAGCGCTCCTTGCCCAACTCCCAACCTTTGGCAAAGGCTTGTGAATTCAGTTCCATCGTGTGAGGAGGCACTCTCTTTTTCAGTGCTTCTTCTACCGATGAGAATTCCAGTATTTTGCTTAAGGAAGTTAACACGCCCAAGGCAACAATATTGGACACTATCTCCCGCCCTAAATCGTTCCGGGCCTTGGATATAATGGGAAAAGAATTAACCCGGGCACGCTGCACCTTGGCATCAACACTGTCGTCTATAATAATGATGCTTTCTGAAGCCACGTTATAACAGTATTTTGAATATGCCTCGGTGGTAAGAGCCAGAAAGATATCTGCCTCTTCGACTTCCAGGTAGTCTATCGGTTTATTGCTAATAATTACTTCCGCGCGACTGGCTCCCCCCCTGGCTTCGGGCCCGTAGCTTTGTGTCTGAACAACCTGCTTGCCCTCCAGGTTTCCGGCTTCCGCAAGGATAATACCGGCCAGAATAAGTCCCTGCCCCCCTGAACCGCTTAGCCTGATTTGCCATTTTTCTTCCTGTGTTCTCATTTTGCATTCTCCTGAACATTTTCAATTACTTTATGATATTCTTCTGTATATTCTGGCCTGTAACGGGAAGAAAGCACACCTGTCAAAATTTTTCCCTTAAGCGCGCTGGGAGACATCCTGGAGGCGGCTTTCATGGTCACTGTATTTTCCTTTTGCCACCTCAGCATATCCACGGCACTTCCTTTTTTATTCATTCGCCCATAATAGATCGGGCACTGGGATAAGACTTCTACCAGGGAAAATCCATTGTTCTCCATGGACTTCAAAATCAAATCCTCCAGCAGGACAGGCTGATATGTTCCACCCCGGGCTACAAAAGTGGCCCCTGCGCTTTCGGCAACCTTACACATATCCAACTCCGGTTCCACGTTTCCATATGGAGCGGTTGACGCCTTGTCTCCTTTTAAAGTCAGCGGGGAGTACTGGCCTCCCGTCATACCATAAATATTATTATTGATGACGATTAAGGATATGTTTATGTTTCTTCGACAGGAATGTAAAAAGTGATTCCCACCAATTGCCGTAGCATCCCCATCCCCTGTAATCACAACAACCTCAAGGTCGGGATTGGCCAGCTTGATCCCTGTAGCAAAAGCCAGGGGGCGGCCATGGGTGGTGTGCAGCGTGTTAAAGTCAATGTATCCACTGATCCTGGAAGAACATCCTATACCGCTAACTACAACTACTTTGTTCCGATCAAGCTGTAATGAATCAACAGCCCTTAAAAAAGCACTCATAGCCATGCCATTGCCACATCCGGGACACCAGATATGGGGCATTTTATCCATTCGTAAATACTTGTTAACATTAAAGGACTTCGGCATGTTTTTCTTCACCCCTGAAATATGCGACTATTTTGTTCGGATGGAACAATCGCCCGTCTATCTGTGACAAAGTGACGACTATGGTTCGATCACTAACTACCTTTTTGACTTCCCGGGCATATTGACCTAAATTCATTTCCGGGACCAGGACAGACCGCTTGCCCAGGGTTTTTTGGCGAACCAGTTTTTCGGGAAAAGGCCAAAGGGTCTGCAGTTGAAGCAGTCCGGCTTTGATTCCTTCTTTACGAGCGATTTTAACAGCACTTGCTGCCGAGCGGGCAGATGCTCCAAAAGCTATCAACAGGTGCTCTGCATCTTCGGTCATCATTTCTTTATACAGGGTAATTTCATCCTGGTGAGCAAAAATTTTGTTATTCAGCCTGCGAAGCAGTTTATCAATAGCTGCATGGTTCCCGGCACATGGAAAACCTGTCTCATCATGGACAAGCCCGGTAACATGGTGCCGGTAGCCTTCTCCAAATGCAGCCATGGGAGGCGGTGCATCAGCTTCTGCGGCGTATGGAAGAAACTTATCCGGTGTTTCCCAGGGACTGGGACGGCTTATTAGCTTGATATGATCGTAGTTGCTCAGCTGGACACTTTCTCTTAGATGGCCGATGGTTTCATCCAGCAGCAGGATTACAGGTGTCCGAAATCGCTCAGAAAAGTTGAAAGCCATAATTGTCAGGTAGTAAGTCTCTTCAACAGAAGCTGGACAAAGGGCTATTATCGCGTGTTCTCCGTGGGTCCCCCACCTGGCCTGCAAAACGTCTCCCTGAGAGGTAAGGGTTGGGCCGCCGGTGCTGGGCCCCAGGCGCTGAACATTGACTATCACACAGGGAACCTCGGTCATAATAGCGAAGCCCAAGTTTTCTTGCTTTAAACTAAACCCAGGCCCGCTGGTGGCTGTTAAAGACTTGGTACCGGCTAACGATGCCCCAATGACAGCAGCCATAGAAGCAATTTCATCCTCCATTTGGATAAACTTGCCGCCCTGCAGCGGCAATTTCCGGGCCAGCAATTCAGCAATTTCCGTGGAGGGGGTAATTGGATACCCGGCAAAAAATTGAACACCAGCTTTTATGGCGCCTTCCGCACAGGCTTCATTTCCCTGCATTAACCTTCGACTACTCATCTTCTCTTTCCTCCAACTCTATGGCAAAATCCGGACAGCGTAACTGACACAAGCCGCACAAAACGCAGTCTTCGGGCCGGGCAGCGACCGCTTTTCCATCTTTCATTTCAAATAATTTCTTGGGACAATACTCTACACAAATACCGCAACCTTTGCACCAGGCTGTATTTATAGACACAGGTTGCTTTTCCTGGTTATTCTGTACTTCGGCCATTTTATTCACCCTTGCTATCTGACATTTGTTCTAAAAAGTTAAAACATTTCTAATACCAGTTATGGCTTACCTATTTATTCTTTATCTAATTGGTAAAATCCTTTTTTCCGCTAAAATCTTTTCGTCCCTTTTCGAATCGCAGCGCTTACTCTTTTCAACTTCTCCAGGTATGAATAGTTAATGGAGACCGCCCCCACGTTGGGAGACGACCCGAGATTGGAACCATGGAAGTCTGAACCTCCTGTCACCAAAAGATTATATTTTTTGGCGTATTTCATATAACGGAGGTTGGCAAAAAGCTGCTGATCAGGGTGAAAAACCTCAATACCAAGAAGGCCGGCGCTTACCAGAGAGGGGATAATCGAATCTTCTTTATAGAGACCTGGATGAGCCAGAACCGGTATCCCCTTTGCATTTCTAATTAAAAATATCGCGTCATAGGGGGAGAATTTAATGCGGTCTACAAATGCCGGGGCTTCATGACCGATATACCGCTCAAAAGCCTCTGCAGGATCCTGGCAGTATCCTTTCTTGCATAAAGCTATCGCCAGGTGTGGTCTTCCCATTAAGTCACCTTTCACTATATTCAAGACGTCTGAAAACTCAATGGAAAGGCCCATCTTCTGCAGTTTTTCCACCATCTTGGCCATTCTATCAAAACGATTTACCCGAATCTTTTTCAAATTTTTCCGAAAAGCGGGATTGCTGGGATCGCAATAATACCCCAGCATGTGGATTTCCTTCCCTTTGTAATCTGTGCTCAATTCGACGCCGGGTATAATCTCAACACCGTACTTTCTACCTGCAGTTTCAGCATAGGGCAATCCCTGCATCGTGTCATGGTCTGTAAGAGCAATCGCTGAAACACCCAGGTTATTAGCTTCATTGACAACCTCATCTGGGGTTAACATGCCATCGGAAACACTGGTATGAACATGTAAGTCTACTCTGCTCATAAAGGAACTTCCTGTTCTTTTATAATTTGCTTTTCTTCTTAAGGCATTACCGCTTTTAAAACTCGCTCAAAATTTCCGTAAAGTATTTTTCCAATCTCATCCTTAGAAAATCCCCTGGAAACAAGCCCACGGGTAAGGTTGGGCACATAAGAAGCATCATCCAGCCCTTCAACTGGATATGAAATCCCATCGAAATCAGAGCCGATTCCAACAGACTCTACACCTGCAACCCCAGCAACATGTTCAAAGTGATCCAGCAATTTTTCCATAGAGGGGGAAGCCTGGTGAATAAAATCCGGGCAAAACGTCATCCCGACAACTCCCCCGTTTTGCTTTAAGCAGCGCAGTTGAGCATCGGAGAGGTTACGGGGATGGTCGCATATTTTTTTTGTATTTGCATGAGATACAATCGCAGGGCTCTCGGTTAAATCAAGCGCTTCATTGTATCCTTTTGTTCCAAGGTGAGCCAGGTCCACCAACATACCCAGGCGATTCATTTCCTTGATCACCTTTTTGCCCAATGGTGTTAAACCATTATCGGTGTTGGCGCTTATTCCGGCAGCAAGCTGATTTTGATTGTTCCAGGTAAGGCCCAGTCCTCGGACTCCAAGGTTAAAAAACTCCTTTAGGTTTTGAATGCTGCCTTCCAGGGCCTCCCCCCCTTCAATGGTAAGCAATGCACCTATTTTACTGCTTTGTTTAACCTTTTCCAGGTCTTTCCGGGAATATATGGTTTCCACTTGACCTGTTAGCTTTTCTATAGTGCTAAAATAATATTCCAAAAGTTGAAAACCCCTGCTGAATGCTCCAGTAACTCGAAACTTTTCTTCAATAAATAAAGCAAAAAACTGCACCTTTATCCCCCCAGCCTCTAATCTGGGAAGGTCAACATGTCCACATTGATTATTGGATGTAAAATCATAATCTCCTTTTTCACCAGTAAAGTTCTGGACTGTATCACAATGAGCATCAATAACCCTGCATTGAAAATGATAGCTCAGGATTTCGTCCTCTCCTGTAAAAATATACAACAAATCAACTCCTTTTTCAAATAAATTATCACTCGCTTCAGTATGAAAATGGAGTTTCCGTTTCCCTGTATCGGCTCCGGTTATCTTCGCGGCAAAGCGCTAGGGCTCAGTTCAAGCTTCCGCCGGCCGACCTGCAAACTTAGGCATCCTGCCACGGTTGCAGGCGGCGGGCGTCCATGCCCGCCGGGCCGGCTCCCAGCTTTCACTTTGCCAAGCGCTTTTAGCCGCTTGACAAAGTCGCCGATACAGGGAAAGCGGACCTTCTCCTGGCGGGAAACGGGTTTGAAAATTCATTTTGTCCCCTGTTGTAGCCCGTGAGGGCCGTGAGGGCCGTGGCGGTTAGTATGATAATAATGCACAAAAAAACACACCTTTAAAAAGGAGTGTTAAATTGACTCGGCAATAGATGCCATAATAAACTGGTTTTTGTGATCTGTAAACATTAATGATTTATTAACGAGGCTCCACAATTAACTTGATCGCCGTTCTTTCCTCCCCATCAATTTGAATATCAGTAAATGCTGGGATACAAATTAAATCCATACCACTGGGAGCGACAAACCCTCTTGCAATAGCTACAGCTTTCACCGCTTGATTTAGTGCCCCGGCCCCGATTGCTTGGATCTCGGCCCCTCCTCGCTCTCGTAAAACCCCTGCTAAAGCGCCAGCCACAGAATTAGGATTGGATTTTGCTGAAACCTTTAATACTTCCATGAACTATTAGTACCTCCTTTGGGGAATCAATTAATTAGTATTTTATTTTATCATATAATATTCTTCAACATTTAAAAATTTCCTTCTTTATTTTAAAAAATCTTTATATTCAACTAAGTTTAAAGTTTTCACAAATTTTTCACAGAAACAACTTGCTTGGTAGCGGCTTTTAATACTACCGGTCAAACACATATACTTTTCCTGAGTCCCGAAAAGCGAACAAGTTTTCCTCCTGCTCTCCACCGTTTTTCCTGGAGAGCAGGCATTCATAGTAACTTTCTTCGTCCTTGGAAGTACTGCTGATGGGATAAGTCTCTCGGCTCAGATCGATAAACACATCACTTTGAAAGTGGCTTAAAACCAGACTGCAAGCCAAGCTAATTTCTTCCAGGGATATCCCCTCCTTTTCCCAGGTGGCCTCTAAAAGTGTCCAGGATTCAATGGAAGTTCTTTCTAATTTCGGAGCAGCATCTTCATTCTCTTTCAATTTGTTGTAAACATCCTGGCACTGTTGAAACAACTTTTGGAATCCTATGTATTCCCCTTTTTCAAGGGTTTTTTTCAACATAAAGGTAATCTTCAGCCTGGTTACGGCGACATTGTAATATATTGTAAATATTTCGGGAAACTGCACCAGTAATGAAATTAAAAAATTAACCCGGGGCATATCTTCTGGGACCTGTTTCATCATTCATCTTCGCTCCTCATGGATTGACCCTAACACCCTGCTCCAGGCTTCCATCTCCTTTTAACTTGCTCTGGCCGGTCAGGGTTTAGGACTGCTGGGTGTTTGAGAATAACTATTCCATACATAGGCGAGGAAATCCTTCTGTAAAAAGAAAAAAGTGCCTTGCGGCACTTATTACCAAATACAACGAAAATGTTTTTTTTTACTTTGCATATTCTACGGATCTGGTTTCCCTAATCACTGTCACTTTAATCTGGCCGGGATACTCTAATTCATTTTCTATTTTTTTAACGATATCACGGGCAACCCGGTTGGCTGTCAGGTCATCAATTTTATCAGGTTTAACCATAATCCTGATCTCTCTTCCTGCCTGGATGGCGAAAGCTTTGTCTACACCATCGAAAGAATCCGCAATTTCTTCCAGTTTCTCCAACCTCTTGATGTAAGCTTCCAGCGTTTCCCTTCTGGCCCCAGGCCTTGCAGCGGAAATTGCGTCAGAGGCTTGAATCAGGACTGCTTCCATGGTTTGAGGTTCTACATCGCCGTGGTGGGCTGCTATGGCATTTGTTACTTCAGGCGACTCTCGATGTTTCTTGGCCAGCTCTGCACCGTTAAACACATGAGGGCCTTCTGTTTCCTGGTCCAAGGCTTTGCCAATATCATGGAGCAATCCTGACCGCTTGGCCATTTTCACATCAAGGCCCAATTCGGATGCCATGATTCCGGCCAGGTGGGCCACTTCAATGGAATGCTTGAGAACATTTTGTCCATAACTGGTGCGGAATTTTAGGCGGCCCAGCATACGTACCAATTCAGAGTGAAGCCCGTGTACCCCTACTTCAAAGGCTGCCTGTTCGCCTTCTTCACGAATTAAGACCTCTACTTCCTGGGTTGCTTTTTCCACCATTTCCTCGATTCTCGCCGGGTGGATTCTACCATCCACTATGAGCTTTTCCAGGGCCAGGCGGGCAATTTCTCTGCGGATGGGATCAAATCCTGATAAAATAACGGCTTCAGGTGTATCGTCAATGATCAAGTCAATTCCTGTCAGTGTCTCCAGGGTCCTGATGTTTCTACCTTCACGGCCGATAATCCGGCCTTTCATTTCATCGTTAGGCAGGTTTACAACAGATACGGTTGATTCAGACACGTGGTCTGCTGCACAACGCTGTATGGCCTGTGTGATAATATCCCTGGCTTTTCGTTCCCCTTCCTCCTTGGCCCGCTGCTCAACATCCTTAATCATTTGGGCGATCTCATGTTGAATTTCATCTTCCACCCTCTTTAGGATGATATCTTTGGCATCTTCCGTAGAAAGACCAGAAATTCGTTCCAGCTCAGCCAACTGTTCGTTCAAGGTGTCATTCAGTTTCTTCTGGATGTTTTGGGTTTCTTCTTCCCGTTTCTTTAGTTCATCTTCTTTCTTTTCCAGGTAGGCAGTTTTCTTATCAACTGCTTCTTCTTTTTGTTGAATCCGACGGTCCAGACGCTGTAGTTCGGAGCGTCTCTCTTTAATTTCTTTTTCCAATTCGTTTCTTAAGCGGTGGACCTCTTCTTTGGCTTCAATTATTTTTTCTTTTTTTAACGACTGGGCTTTTTCCTCAGCGTCCTCAACAACTTTTTTGGCCGCATCCTCGGCCGAGGCAATTTTTGCTTCAGCAAAATACTTGCGAATAAAATACCCAGCGCCCAAACCGATTAGTATTCCAATAATTCCTATAATAATTGTTAACGCTTCCAACCTGTAATCTTCACCTCCTGATGTTTAGTTATGGTTGCTGCTTTGTTGATAAACAAACAAAAATAAGCTGTGAGCTCACAGCTTAAAATAGAAATGCCCATAACAAACCCAAAAACATACGTTTGGGTTTCAAATTTTGAATTTATAATTAAAGCCATACTCCTCAAGCCCAATTTTTATGGCCAATATAAAATCATCTACAAAATGGTCACATCTATTATAAGCAGAATGCCTCACATTTTACTAATTCTTACTTTTTACTCTTTAATTTTATCCTTTTAATTAGTTTATGTCAAGTGATAAAAATTTTACGGTCACCCTGTTACGAGACCCAATGGATGTCACAACGAAATCTTGCAAATCAAATACCAAGCTATTCCCTGGACCCGTTTTGCGGGCCAGATAATTTTCATTTCCTATTCCACTTTTTCCTCCTGAGTTCCTTCAGTTTGCTGTTCTTTCTGATTGTTTTCCGCTTTGGAGTTCCGGGTATTTTCCGGTAGATCAAAGCGGGAACGCAGCTGGGCTTCAAGTTCATTTTTCATATCCTGGTTTTCCTTTAAAAACTCGCGGACATTTTCTCGCCCCTGGCCCAACCTTTCATCTCCATAAGAATACCATGCCCCGCTCTTTTTGACGATATCCAGTTCCAGCGCCATATCCAGGATACAGCCTTCATTAGAAATACCCTGGCCGTAGATAATATCGAAATCAGCCTGCCTAAAAGGAGGCGCCACTTTGTTTTTGACAACTTTCGCCCGGGTGCGGTTGCCAATTACCTCGTTGCCCTGCTTCAAGGCTTCCATCCTGCGAATATCCAACCGAACGGACGCATAAAATTTCAACGCCCTGCCACCGGGGGTTGTTTCCGGGTTACCAAACATTACCCCTACTTTTTCCCTCATCTGGTTGATAAATATGGCTGAAGTGTGGGATTTACTGATAGCACCGGAGAGTTTCCTCATGGCCTGGGACATTAACCTGGCCTGGAGCCCCACATGAGAGTCTCCCATTTCCCCCTCAATTTCGGCGCGGGGAACCAGGGCTGCCACCGAGTCTACAACCAGAATATCAATGGCCCCGCTTCTAACCAGTGCTTCCGCTATTTCCAGCGCCTGCTCCCCCGTATCCGGTTGGGAAACCAATAGTTCATCCACATTGACACCCAGGTTCCTGGCGTAAACCGGGTCCAGTGCATGTTCAGCATCGATAAATGCAGCATAACCCCCATTTTTCTGCGCTTCTGCGACGGCATGCAAAGCGACCGTAGTCTTGCCTGATGATTCAGGCCCAAACACTTCTATTACACGTCCCCTGGGAAGGCCACCCACTCCCAGGGCAATATCCAGAGGCAAGGCCCCTGTGGGTATAACAGCTATATTGGCCTTGGTGTCTGAGCCCAACTTCATAATGGACCCTTTGCCAAACTGTTTTTCTATTTGAAGCAGTGCAACATCCAGCGCCTTTTTTTTCTCCATAATCTTCCAACTCCTCCTTGTGAATTAAATTTAATGGTTTTTATTCTTAGAATTAGAACGCTTGTTTGTTCATCGTATTATATTAATTCTTGATCAACTCAAAAATTCCTGCTTCGAGTCAGCTTTTTAAAAAAAATTCTTTGACCGGCTGATAAACTGGACCTGAAGCGTGCAGTGTGCTCTTCATTAAAAAAAAACGGTCAATATACTGCCAGTTTGCACAGGAAATATTTTCTGAAAACACTCCTCTATCCATGGCTAAGGGTTCATTTTTTTTGCGACGAGCCAGGGTTAAGTGAGGCTGAAAACGTTTTTCCTTTTTCACTTGAAAAGGGAGTTTGTTTTGAATAAACGCATGAATTTTCCTCAATTCTTCTGCTCCTTGATCAACCCCCAGCCATAAAACCCGGGGATTTTTTTCACCGGGGAAGGCTCCAATCCCCTGGAAAGAAATATAAAAAGGTTGCAACTTGTGGGGTGGGGGTTGCAGAGCTGTTTCCAGTTCAAGGACCTGGCTGTCAGTTATTTCACCTAAAAACTTGAGCGTGATATGCATTCTTTCTGGATTCACCCAGCGAAACCCTTCTATTTTTTTTAATTGGTTCTGTATCCAACCAACTTCCTGGCGCAGTTTTTCATCCAGGTTCACTGATAAAAAAGCCCTCAAAAGAAGTCCTCCTTCCATACCTTCCCTTCATCTTACCAGATTGAACATCCTTTCTGCAATCCAGTTTATTCCTGGAATTGATGGCGTTCAAAACGATATGATAAAGGGAAATGACTGATACTAATATAATCAGCCACCTGTAGAGTCATTTTATTATTGTTTTCTTCTGGCTGAAGCTGCAGTAAAAACAAGCTGAAATCAATTTTTTTGTTTTGGATGCCCCGAATCCCGGAAGCCCCTGTAGTTCCAGCATTTATTTCCACGTAATTTTCTTGCTTTTCGATATACGCTCTATGAACGTGGCCGGAAAGTAATAGACGGTTTTTGCTTTTGACGTATCGCAGCAATTTAGAATTGTGGACTGCAATAATATCTATATCCTTTCTGTTTTTTACCATTCGCTCCAATTTTCGGGCATATTGCTCCAATTCTTTTTCAGTCGCAGACATTTGAGTTGAGGCAGAAGCAGGGTCAGCAATCCCTGCGATGGTTACTCCAGCAATTTCTATAACATCCTTCTCCAGGACAATCACGTTGCTATCACTGTGTTTTAAAAAATCAATAACCGCAGGAGATTCATGGTTGCCCGGCACAAAGACATAAGGAAGCTCGAGCTTTTTAATGCTGTTTAACATGTGCTCCGCTTCTAAAACAGTCCCGTAGTCAACCAGATCGCCTGTATCGATGATCAGATCAGCATCTGACTGGTCGACAACTTGCTCAATAAAACGAAATGCCGCCGGGTTGTTATGAATATCGGACGCGTGCAGAATTTTGATATTTTTTGTATCAATACCAGTGTACGGGGTCATTTCTTCCTTTAAAGTGGAAATGCTTTTTATCACTGCAGACAACTGTTCTCCTAAATCGCTTACAAACTCAAATCCATCACTGGCGATATTGGAAAGATGGGGAACTGCCTGAAGAGTCCCTTCAAATTTCCCTTCAACAAGCTGATCTGTTTGATATGAGATAAATATGGAAGACAGAAGAAAGAGAAACACCAGGCTGTTTAAACAGCCTAAATAGAGGAGATGAACTCTTCGAAATAATTGTTGTTGGAACAGCAGACTTGTACCTGCACCAACAAGAAAAGCCAGTAGAACAATTAGAGCAGAATACTGCACCAGGTTTTGTTTTAGAGGATTGCTTAGTTCACCGATATAGTCCTGCCAGGAATGAGTTTTTGCCGTTTCAGCAAAAAGGGCATCAAAGTTGATATCTTGTACATAGTGGTGGATCTCCAGGGGAGGGATATGGGTATTGGCAATATATTGGCCAAAGGGTGAAAGATGAACGATTGTTTCACCCTTACCAGAAACCACTATTTTGATTGCATATTCAAAAGGCCCGGCCGTAAAAGTAACCGGACCCATAAAATTCAGTATAATCGCCATAATAAGTGCCGCGGATAATAATTGTACATGTAAATTGGTCCGCACCGGACTTCATCCCCTACTCAAACCTATAATTATCCTGGTCAAAGAACTCAACAGAAAGAAATAATAACAGTTTCATGCTGCCCTTTTGTCCTGCTTCCATGCTCCCATAGGGCTATACTTTTTCTTTAAGCATATCCCTTAAATACTGGCCACTGATTCTTTCTTTTTGCAGCAGGTATTCGGATACATCTAGAATGGTTTCCTTGTATTTAAGCACCAGTTCCCTTACCCTTGACTCCTGTTCGTTCATTATTTCTTTTATGCTTTCGTGCAAAATGTTGCCAGGAAGATCTTTTATGCTGACTATCCCCAGTGAAGACATGCCGGAATCAATGATTCTTTTAGCCAGGTTTACAGCTTGTTGGAAATCATCTGCCGCGCCGGTGCTTCGGTTGCCCAGTATCTCTTCCTCTGTGATTGCCCCACCCAACAAGATGGCAATCTGTCCATCGATATGCTCCCGGGTATGGATATAGGTATCTTTTTCTGGAAGCTGCCTGATATAGCCCATGGCTTTGCCCCGGGGAATAATTGTAATGGTCGAGATGGAGTGGGGGCGAATGCATTCACTGACCAGCGCATGCCCCGTTTCATGAAGTGCTATTCGCCTGTACTCTTCTTTTCCTGGACTTCGTTCAATTTTTTCTCCCAGGATTACTTTATCAATGGCTTCACTAAAATGTTTTTTGGTCAGGTTGCTGGACTTTTCGCGCAGTGCAGATATAGCTGCTTCATTGGTCAAGTTCTCCAGGTGGGCTCCTGAAAAACCAAAGGTTTCTGAGGCAGTCTCCCGTAAATCAACGGAAGGATCCAGGGGTTTATTTTTGGCATGGAGTGTGAGAATCTGCAATCTGCCTTCCAGGTCGGGAAGGTCCACCTGGACAATACGGTCAAAGCGTCCCGGCCTTAGAAGGGCATCATCCAGCAGGTCAGCCCTGTTAGTTGCACCAATCAACAGTATATGCACCTGCTCATTTACACCCAGGCCGTCCATTTCCACCAGGAGTTGGTTCACCGTTTGTTCCATTTCTTTATGTGAAGTGTTGGAATTACCCCTTTTACCGCCTAAAATATCGATTTCATCAATAAAAACGATCGCGCTGTTTTTCCCGTTTTTCCTGGCAGTTGTCTTGGCCTGGTTGAACAACTGTCTTACCCTTTGTGCTCCAACTCCTGCATACATTTCCACAAACTCGCTGCCCGCTGCAGATATAAACTCGGAGTCGGTATAAGAAGCAGCAGCTTTAGCCAGTAGCGTCTTCCCTGTGCCAGGTGGTCCCGATAATAAAATCCCTTTAATAGGCCGAATGCCCAGCTTTTGGATGATTTGCGGTTTTTTTATAAAATCCAGTGATTCCAGCAACTCTCGTTTCGCCGTTGCCTGTCCCCCGACATCCTCAAAAGAAATGTTTGTCCCTGCTTTTTCACTGCTGATCTTATTGGGGACAAATTGTTTTACACCTCCACGCAAATCAATCATTTTATAAAGAAAGAAAAACAACCCTATCAATAACAAAACCGGGTAAATATTATATCCTGCCCAAATTAGTCCTACTACTACCCCCAGCGTAATGCCGGTAGCTACTTCTTTTATCATCATCTACCCTCCAGGGTAAGTCGGAAATACTATTTTAGCTCTTAAAAAGTTCCCATGTGTCTCAAAATGGAAAAATCCTTTATTGTAGCTCGTAACAGCCCGAGTGTTAACAGGCACTTTCCGTGCGGATAATTGGTATAACGAGATGCATTACCTCTTCCTTTGATTCCAACTGAAAATAAATATACTGCTGGTCTACCCAGAGATCATAAGATAATACCCGATCATCTTCTGTTAACATGGAAATCAGCGCTTCATACATACGGCTATAACTACCTGTCCTTTCACCCTCATAAAGGTGGTAATGGATTTCTTGATAAGCATGCTTCATCTCTTTTGTTTTCCAGTTGCTGCTCAAATAAAGCCTGTAATTGCCTTTACCAAGAACTGAAGAGAGTGAATTGTCCAGTTGGTTGTACGTTTCCGGCAAATTTTCCACCTTGGCCAGGTTAACACTGATAGCGTGGACTTTCCCTTCTTCTGGACAAGTCTTTTTACCCATCTCTACATTGACTACCCCCTCTATTTCTCCCAGGGTTTCCAGCAGGGGGGACTGGATCAGGTGTTGCTGGCGCCAAGCATAAAGGCCATACAGACCGGCCAAAGTAAGAGTCAATGCAACCAGCATTACTGTCCACTTAAAGTTAGTTAACATAATTATCATCCTGCCTGCAACTAGAATACTTTCATATCATACATGCTTTGTTTACATAACGCCACTATAGGGATTATAACAAACTCCCTGCTTTAAAACAATAAAAAACCCTTTCCTCTTTTTATGAAAGGGTTTGGTAATAATATCCTGCCAGGATTTTGCGCTGCTCCACTCTATGATAGCCCCATCTTCCAATAAAAACCGTTTTGGTTTAGGAAAGCTTCGACATATTATTACCGGATTTTGATCAAATTTTTATTCTGGTAGAAATAGTAAAACCCGGAGATAACCGTTAATATAACAGCAATTAACAGGGAAGAATAAGCAATAACTGAGGCTGGGTAAACATCAATTAAAACTCTTAACCAGTTTGCTCCCGGATAAATGTCAGCTTTTAAGGCCATTTCTATAATAATTGCAACAATCATGACTATCTGGGCAACAGTCTTTAGTTTGCCCCACTTGTTTGCTGTCAGAACAACTCCTTCTGCTGCAGCAATCAGGCGCAGTCCTGTAACTGCAAATTCCCGCCCAATAATTAAAAAGGCGATCCAGGGGCTTAGGGTGCCTAATGCTACCAGTGAAATCATAGCTGCAGTAATCAACAACTTGTCCGCCAAGGGGTCCATCAACTTCCCCAGGCGGGTCACGTCCTTATTCTTGCGGGCAATATAACCGTCCAGGCTATCAGTAAGAGCCGCAAAGACGAAAATCAAAGCAGCCCATATTTCACCGTACGGAATAACCCGCACCAGCAAAAAAACCATAAAAACGGGAACAAGCACAATTCGAAACAAGGTAATTTTATTTGCCAGGTTCATACCGTAATCTCCCCAATAAAATCATAAGACCCAATCCCTGTAATCGTAACCGGGATAAAATCTCCAGGCCTGACCCTACCCTTACTCTTGATAATAACTTTACCATCCACCTCTGGAGCTTGCGAGTAAAGCCGGCCATAGGCTTTCTTTTGTCCATTGTTACAGGAATCAACTAGAACAGGAAAGGTTTTACCCAGCGATTGCCTGTTTAAGGACTTGGAAATGGCCTTCTGCTGCTGCATTATTTTGTCAAGCCGCATTTCGGAAACTGCCTTGCTGACCCTGGGAAAGTGCTGAAAGGAGCGGGTACCCCTTTCCGGAGAGAAGACAAAACCTCCCAGCCTGTCGAAGGGATGCTGACACAAAAAATCCAGCAGGTCATTAAAATCCTGTTCACTTTCTCCCGGATAACCTGTCATAACAGTTGTCCGTAAAGCCATCCCCGGGACTCCCTCCCGCAGACGATGATACGTCCTGCTCAAATCCTCCCGCGTTAACTTCCTGCCCATTAAGCGTAAGATCTTGCTGTTGCTATGCTGTATCGGCATGTCAAGATAGCTACATAGAACCGGTTCTTTCGCCATCAGGTTGATGATCTCATCACTAATGCGTGCCGGATGGGCATAAAGAAGGCGAACCCAACGGATTGTGGTGAGCGAAGCGAGCAGGTGCTTCAAAAGCCCTGGCAGAGACGGTGCCCCATATAAGTCGGAACCGTATAGGGTAATATCCTGGCCGATAAGATTAATTTCCCGGGCACCTAATTTTTCCACAGCTTGAATTTCGGAAATAATATCTTCCATGGACCTGCTCCGGAGAGGACCACGGATAGAGGGAATTAAACAGTAATTACAATGATTGGCACACCCATCTGCAATCTTTATGTTCACACTATGGGGATTTGTGGTTAAAAAACGCCGGAGACCTCTTTGAAACTCATCGGGATTTCCTTTTTGAACGGGAGAGGAGGCAATTTTTCCGATTAGCTCCGGGATTTTATGCATCCTATCGACGGGAACAGTCAGATCAACATCCGGGAGTTCAAGCCGACCTCTACCAAACTCCTTGATATACTGGGCCAAGCATCCTATTACAACCACTTTATTCATTTTGTTGCTTTTAATTTTTTTGGCTCTGGTAAACTGTTTAATTGTCTCCAGCGCTTCCTTCCGGGCTTCCCTGAGAAAAGCACAAGTATTAATAATCACAAAATCTGGATTATTTTGCTCCGGTATAAGTTGAAATCCCCGGCCGATAAGTTCACCAATGATATTTTCTGAATCAATCCGGTTTTTTTCGCATCCCAAGGATACAAAGCTAAATTCTTTCATTAATTGTTCCTTCTGCTTTTTACCATATTTTTAAGTATATTATATCGCAATGGACTGTGTCAAAACCCAAATTAATTTGTTTCAAGAACAACATATACGGGAGAACCGAGATCTTTGATGCTTTCGACTTCCATTCCATTTACGGTAATGCGAGCTCCTGCAGGATAGCCCAGCCTTATCCTGGTTTTGCTGCCATCACCGATACTTAGTGTCTCTCCCGGGCCAAAATTTTTTTCTTCAATTTTTTGGTCGTCTTGAAAAACCTGGACCCAGCACCTGGATGAAAATTCGAATTCAATTTTTTTCTCCTCCACACCTTGCAGGGAGTAAATATGTTCTCCACCATCCTGGGAAATAAGGGTTAACTCCTTTTGGGGTTCCGTATAAATGTCGTTTTCCTCTGTCTCGTTGTCATAGTCCTCATTTTCCAGGTTGTTTTCATCCACTATGTCCAGATCTTCACCGGTTCTTTCTTCATTTTCTTCATTATCTTCGATGATTTCATTATTATAAGGAATTGCTGTTTCCGGTCTTGAACTCTGTTGATGGTGATACCAGAAACCTCCGGCAACAATTAAACCCAACAACAGCACCCAGACGAAAGCAGCCATCGGGAAGGGCTTTCTTTCTTTACTGACAAAACGGGGTTTACCTTCCTCTGAGAGAACACTTTTTTCTTTTTTTTCGTCATCAATCATTTCATACTGCTTATTTGCTTCCTCAAACAACTCCGCGATCTCCTGGGCCTCCATGCCAATTGCTTCCGCATAATTCTTGAGCGCACCTTTGACATAAACCTTCCCTGCAAAAGGAGTAAAATCGCCCTCTTCCAGTGATTTTAAATATTTTTCCTGGATTTTCGTTTCCCTGCTAACTTCATCCAGGCTTATTCCCTTTTGTTCACGAGTTTCACGCAGTAATGCCCCGATTTCTTTCAACTTGCTCCCCCCTTCATCTAAAACTGATACAGATTCTTATTTCAAGCTTAGCTTAAAGCTTACTCCAAGTCAAACTTTTCTTTTATCATCGACATTGCCTTTTCCTGGCTAACCAGAACCCTTCTGGGTTTGCTTCCTTCATGCTGCCCCACAATGCCCAGCCTCTCCAGGTCATCCATCAAACGGGCCGCCCTGGTATATCCCACCCTAAACCTTCTTTGAATCAAAGATATGGAAGCCTGGCCAGAGTGCAGGACAAGCTCAGCTACTTCAGTCAGCAAGGGATCCAACTCATCTTTTTCTCCAGCTCGTTCAGTAACTTCTTCTTCAAAAAAAGACTGCTGGTAAACAGGGCTTTCCTGCTGCTTGATAAATTCAACAATCTTAAAGATATCCTGTTCGCTAATAAAGGCCCCCTGAACTCGCTGTGACTTGTTGGAACCAATGGGGTGATAGAGCATGTCCCCCCTTCCCAGCAGCTTTTCTGCACCCCCCATATCCAGTATAGTCCGGGAGTCAGTTGCAGAAGAAACAGCAAAAGCAATGCGGGAGGTTATATTTGCTTTAATCAATCCTGTAATCACATCCACAGAAGGTCGCTGTGTAGCAATCACCAGGTGGATCCCCGCCGCCCTGGACATTTGAGATAAGCGGACAATGGAGTCTTCAACTTCTGAAGGCGCAACCATCATCAGATCAGCCAGTTCATCTATTAAGACGATAATGAAAGGTAGGGGGTTCCCTTCCATTTCTTCATCACTGGCAAAAAGTTCGTTATATTTGGTAATATCCCTTACTCCCTCCCGGGCAAAAAGGTCATACCGTCTTTCCATTTCCTTGGTCATATTTTTTAAAGCCAAAGAGGCCTTTTTTGGTTCTGTAATCACCGGTGAAATGAGGTGAGGAATTCCATTATAGACATTCAATTCGACCACCTTGGGGTCAATTAACAGAAATTTTACCAACCAGGGATCGGCTTTCAGCAGGACGCTGCAGATGATTGAATTAATGCAGACACTTTTGCCTGAACCGGTAGACCCGGCAACCAGTAAATGGGGCATTTTTAACAAGTCGGCAAAAACAGGTACACCCGTTATATCTTTCCCCAGACCTACAGTTAAGGGTGATGAAAAGCTATAAAAATTGGAATCTTCCAGGACTTCCCTTAAATAGACCAGGGAGATAATTTTATTGGGCACTTCAATGCCAACTGCTTGCTTGCCTGGAATAGGAGCTTCAATCCGAACATCAGAAGCGGCCAAGTTTAATGCCAGGTCATCACTTAAACTTAAGATTTTGCTTACTTTGACACCTGTTTCCGGTTGTACTTCAAAACGGGTCACTGCAGGGCCCGATTGAACCTCTTTGATTTTGGCCTTAACCCCAAAGCTGGCAAAGGTGGATTCCAATGCCTTGGCCCGTTCCTGGGTTATTTTTTGCTGCTGCTGGTCACGCAGGCGGTTTACTTTTGTCAAGAGCTCAAGGGGTGGCAGCTTGTAATCTTCAAAAGGCGGTTTTTCGCCGGAAAGCTGGGCCAGGCCTTCCGAATAACCCTGTTTATCTTGCTCCTGTCCCGTTATTTGCTGCTGTACAGCAGGCCCTTCCCTTGCCGGGCGTTCATTTTCATGACCCATGTCATCGTGGCTTTGTTCTTCGACCTGCATCTCACTGTATTCCAGGGGTTGTTCAAATGATCCCAAGGCATCGTCAGCTTCAACCATAATCTTATACGGCTCTGTTTCCTGCCTGTCCTGGACGGCAGCTTTAGTCCTATATGCTTTTTCTTTGCCCGAGGAAATAACATTTTTTAAGTTTCCGACCCCGAAAAGAAACAAGGATTTTAATGATTTATAGAAAGGTTTTAAAATGTCAAAAATTGAGCTGTTTGTAATCATCAGCAGCGCAACGATGCCCAGCACCACCGTAACAATATAACTGCCCAGGTCACGAAAAAGAAAAAAGAAACCGGTGGACAAAAGGGCCCCGATTGTTCCTCCACCTGAACCATCCATGCCCAGCCAGAGCATAT
Organism: uncultured Desulfovibrionaceae bacterium; assembly: GCA_964581355.1. Lineage (GTDB taxonomy): Bacteria > Bacillota > Dethiobacteria > DTU022 > UBA8154 > CAZOOA01. The sequence continues at coordinate 83,962 of CAZOOA010000004.1, forward strand.
ACCGATATAACTCCGAACCAGGAATGTCGTTAACTCCCGGCATCACTGCTCTAAGGTGGAGAGTAATGGTTAACAGCAGGAAGATAATGGCCAGCCCGACCAGGCGCCTTGTTAAATTTTCAATATCCCGGGGCCATAAATAGGCAAATGCAGAAACCGCCAGTAAAAAAGGCAATACCAGCGCTGCATCACCTAGCAGGACACGAAAAGCAATGTCCAGGATACGGCCTAAAAAGCCCGTTTGTTCAGTAAATTGCAGGCCGGCAAAAAGAAAGACGGCGGCACCGATTACTGCTATGGCTTTGAGTTGCCTGGTCATGTTGACGTCATGTATCTTTTTTTTTGTTGTTTTCTTTTTGTTTTTCTGAGCAGACATGTATATAACTCCTTAAGGGGTGTTTTCTGTCTATAACCCGGCAACCGCCTGTACATGAACAGCAAAACCGTTTCAGTTTAAGGGCCTGCCGTGTAAAATCATCAACAGGCCCTGGAAGAAGTGTCCGGTTATAGAGAATTACATCAGGTTATCATTATCAGGTATCATTAAGAGCTAAATCTGAGCGAATGCCGCTTGGAGCAGCAGCCTGGCTGCTGCTAAGACTGAATCCAAGCTAAATCTTTTCACGGTCATCTTTGCTATTGTTCTTGATCTTTTTTTTTTTTCCTTCTAATGATTTTAAATTATTTTCACAACGTTTACTTCTATCCTCTAACAAATCTGCCCCTCTGTCAAGAAAAGGAAATAAAAATAGAACGCCTGCCAGGTTATAAAAGAAATGTGCATGGGCTATCTGCCTGGGTAATTCACTGGCTGTCAAGCTGATCAGCTGGATGAATAAGCCCCAAAATGGGATAACCAAGAAAATGGATAAGAGGTTAAACAGCAGGTGGCCTAAAGCTACATACCAGGCCGCACGTATTGTTCCGATAGAAGCTACCAGGGCTGTTATGCAGGTGCCAAAATCAGCACCCAAAACGAGGGCTATGGCATCACCTAACTGGAGTAATTGCAGTTTACCCAGGATAATGACCATGCCAATAGTCACACTACTGCTTTGCAGCACCGCTGCTACTGCAGCGCCACTCACTATGCCGCGCCAGGGCACATCAAGACCCTGCAACAGGAGATCCTGAACAAAAACGCTGTTTGAAAGGGGCCTTAAAACTTCACCCAGGATTTCCACGCCGCCCAGGACTACAGCCAGGCCCAGCAATACTAATCCCCCCGTCTTTCTTCCCCTTAGTTCTTCCAAGATCAACAAGCAGGCTGCCAGGGCAAATAGTGGCTGAACAAAGCAGCGGGCATCAAGGGCAAATACTTGTGAAGTTACTGTCGTCCCCAGGTTGGCACCCAGGACAATGCTTAGCCCTTGTTTTAGGCTTATAAACCGACCGTTGATAAAACCGATAACAAAAATGGTCACCAGGCTGCTGCTTTGCAAAATAATAGTTGAGAAAAAGCCTGCCAGGACAGCCATCCCTTTATGCGCAGTATTTCGCCTGATAAATGAATAAGCCAGTCCTTCCAGATGTCCCTTTAAAGCGAAACTTGTCAGTTTGAGCCCGGAAAACAAGATAAAAAGCCCTGCCGCCAGTCCTGTGATCATTATAAACACCTGGCCACACATCCTTTGCCCGCATTTTCTCCTGGTTCACCAAAGGGTTGCTTACTTTTATCTTATTTAGTTTGCTGGCAATATATCCCTTCAGAACTGATTGCCTGGTTTGAAGCTAATAAAAATGGCAAAAGAGAAAATACTAATTATAGGGAAGCAAAAAGAAAAGGAATAAGTAAGACTACAACAAAGCGAGGGAATATCGAATGGATTATGGAGTGATTAAGCCTGCCAGTCACCTGGAAACAAATAGAACAACAAGCTATAGCGATAAGCCTCTGGAACTCCCTGGCCAGGAACCGGAGACAGTATCTTCCCAAGATTCGCTGAAAACCTTTGGCCAGCTTTCTTTGCCACAGATCACTGAGGATATTTTTACTTTAACAATAATCGGACAAATAGAAGGTCACATGATTCTTCCCCCGCAAAATAAGACAACAAAATATGAGCATATTATCCCTCAGCTTATTGCGGTGGAGCAAAACAGCAAAATCCAGGGAGCGTTAATTATCCTAAATACTGTAGGCGGTGATGTGGAAGCAGGATTAGCCATCGCTGAAATGGTCAATACCATGTCCAAACCAACTGTATCTTTGGTTTTGGGTGGTGGCCACTCCATAGGAGTTAATTTGGCAATATCCAGCAAATGGTCGATTATTACTCCTACAGCTACAATGACCATTCACCCCATCAGGCTTACCGGGCAGATTATCGGGATCTACCAGTTCTTTGAGTACCTGGACAAAATGCAGGACCGGGTGATCGATTTTGTAGGCACCCATTCTAAAATATCCCGGGAAAAATATAAAGAACTAATGTTTAACACCAATCAACTTGGCAGAGATATCGGTACGGTTCTTGTGGGGCAGGAAGCAGTAAACCTGGGTTTAATTAAACAGGTTGGTGGGCTTTCCGATGCGATCAACAAGCTCAGGGAATTAATAGAAGAACAAAACAATCTGCATTAGAAGCAGTCTTATGGTTTTCAAAGGAGGTTCTACTTATGGTCCTTTATACAACAATGCCTCTCGAAGAAATTTTTAAACTTGATCAAGAAGAGCAAAAGGAAAGTTATATGCAGATCCCTTATAGCAGAGGTCTAATCGAAGTCCAACTTACTTCCAGCGCAACGGCTATAATTGTGCGACTGTTAAGCAGCGATCTGAATGACTACCTTCTGCCCGAACTTCAACCGGGAACAGAAATCCGTCTCCGATGGAATGGAGTGCAATAGCAAGAAAAACCCTTTTCCCGTAATTACGGGAAAAGGGTTTGGTGTACAACAAGTTTGTTGCGTTACAATCATTGAGCTTGGTGCTTTATTCAACCTCCATTGGCGGTTGTTGTGGCATTTGTTGCTGCTGCATTTCATACATTTCTCTTAACTCTTCTTCGGAAAAATCCAGGTCACTTTCGTCCAGGTTTTCTTCGACATAATTATCGATATAAATCTGGAGGGGAAGCTGCTCTTTTATTTCCTGCTTCAGTTCTTCTTTCGTCATGCCTGCCTGTTCCAACTGCTGCTCCAGCATTTCTTCTCCCTGGAACTCCTCAACATACTCCTGATACTGGGCTTCCACATCTTCATCAGTCACAGCAATACCTTCTTCTTCGATTTTTTGCATTAAGACCTCTGTAAGGACCAAGCTATCAAGGATCTGGGGCCTGACCTGTTCCAACATCTGTGCAGACTCTTCACTATCCGGGTCCATACCCATCATCATCATCTGCTGCTTTTGCTGTTCCTCTTCTTCCAGCAGTTCCTTTTTCTTTATCTCTTCACCATTAACAGTAGCAATAACAGCATCTTCGTCACCTTCACCAAAAACATCCAGGTAGCGTTCAACTTGACTTGCTGCTTCTAAGTCGTCCAGGTGCTGCATAATGATTTCCTGCTCTTTTTCCTGCCGTAACTGCTGCTCCAGCTGGGGTTTGGCTGCTTCAAAACCGTTTTCACCTTCCATATCCTCTATCTGGGCCATTTCCCCGGGATCCGGCTCTTCATCGCCAAACCATCCGGCCACATTGAACATGCCACCGAATAAACTGCCAAAAACAAAACCAACAACCAGCACGGCAGCTACGAGAAGATAAATAGTTTTATTGGATTGGCCCTGGCCGTTTTCTTCGCTCATCTTTTTTTCATAACTGGTTTGTTCATCCCTGCTTTCATCCAAGCTTTCTTCTTCTCTACCCTCTTCAAGGGGTCCTTCTTCAAACTCGTTTTTACTCATTATCTTCCTCCTTGCTTAATCATAGCATCCCCTGGAACTAACTCCACTAGCTTTGATCATAACAGATTTAGGTCCTGCAATGCAAGGAAAAAAGACCTTCCTGGAATTATATAAGGAGAGACATGCTTCCAGGTAGCCTGGTATTTTCTGAAAACACAGCGATTATATTTCCATGATAATGGGTAAGATCATGGGTTTGCGTCCTGTTTTTTCCCATAACAGCTTATTCACTGATTCTTTTACGCTGTTTTTAATCGTTGTCCAATCACTAATATTTTTGTCCATCATTTCTTCCAAAACCTTTGTTACCTTCTCCTTGGCTTCTTCAAGCAGTTCCTCAGACTCCTTTACATAAACAAAACCCCTGGAAACAATGTCCGGGCCGGAAATCACTTTCATTTCCTTGCTGTCAAAGGTGACAACGACAATAAAGATTCCGTCCTTGGAAAGAACCTGGCGATCCCTTAAAACTACGCTACCCACATCTCCCACGCCCAGACCGTCGACAAAGACATAACCAGCCTGGACTGAAGGCATCACCCGGGCCTGAGATGGAGTAAATTCAATAACGTTCCCATTTTCGACTATAAAGATATTATCCTGGTTAATACCAACTTCTTCAGCAATTTTCCCGTGGTGAAACAGGTGTCTATACTCTCCATGCACCGGAATCAAGTACTTGGGCTTAAGCAGGTTCAACATCATTTTTAAATCTTCCCGGCTACCGTGGCCGGAGACATGGACACCAGAAAGGGTTTCATATATCACCTTGGCTCCGCGCCGGTACAGGTTGTCAATGGTCCTGGAAACAAGTTTCTCGTTGCCGGGAATCGGGGTGGCGGCAATGACAACTGTATCACCGGTGCTGATTTCGAATTTACGGTGATTGGCATTGGACAAGCGGGTTAAGGCAGACATGGGCTCTCCCTGCGTCCCTGTGGTTAGCAGCGCTGTCTGGTCGTTGGGTATTTTTCGTATTTCTTCAATGTCGATCAGTGTGTTGGGAGGTATTTCCAGGAACCCCAAATCCCGGGCGATTTCAACATTGTTGACCATACTCCAACCGTCGATGGCCAGTTTTCGATTAGAAGAACTGGCTGCATTGACAATCTGCTGGACACGGTGGATATTGGAAGCAAAGGTAACAATAATGATCCGTCCTTCGGCGGAACAAAAAATATCATTCAAGGTCTGGCCGACCTCTTTCTCTGTATGAGTATAGCCCGGACGTTCTGCATTGGTGCTGTCAGAAAGAGCCACCAGTACCCCTTCCTGGCCAATCTTCGATAACTGGTAGAAGTCGGTTATGTTGCCGTTTACCGGAGTATGATCAAATTTAAAGTCACTGGTATAGACTACATTCCCCAGCGGAGTTTTGAAAACCATCCCAACTGAATCAGGAATGCTGTGGTTCGTTGCAAAAAAACCAATCTTCATTGAACCCACTTTAATCTCCTGACCTGCTTTAATCTCATGCAGCGCTGTTTCACCAAGGATGCCAGATTCTTCCAACTTATACTTTAGCAAACCTAAGGTCAATTTTGTGCCATAAACCGGCACATTAAGACGGGGCAGGATAAAAGGCAGCGCCCCAATATGATCTTCGTGTCCATGTGATAGAATAATCGCCTTTACCTTGTCCCTGTTTTCAAGCAGGTAGGAAATATCCGGTATAACAATATCCACACCCAGCATTTCTTCTTCAGGAAACATCAAACCGGCATCGAGGACAATAATTTCCTGCTGATACTGGACAACAAACATGTTCTTTCCAATTTCCCCTATTCCTCCCAGGGGTATAATGGAAAGCTTGTGCTTTGAACTTTTATTCTTTCCTTTTTGCCGCAAAAAAAAATAGCACCTCTCTTTCCTTTCAATTTTGCCGCTCCCGTTTATTAGTTAACTTTATTATAATGCATTTTTGCACAAAGAGCAAATAAAAAGACGCTACCGTTTACAGGCAAGCGCCTTTTCATAATTTTCCAATTTTGCCAGGGATCAAAGCAGGTCCAGTTGCCGCAGCAGATTTTTAAGGTCCCCTTCCAAATCGTCATCCAGCGGCAGCAAGGGCAACCTGGGCTGGCCAACCTCGAATCCAGTCAGGTTCAATGCCGCTTTCAACGGGATGGGGTTTGTTCGCACAAAAAGAGCTTTAAATAGGGCAAAGTATTTTTGGTTTAATCGCGTCGCTTCTTTTGTGTCGCCCTGATAAAAGGCATTGATCATTTCTTTCATCCCGGGTCCGATTAAGTGGGATGAAATGCTGACTACACCAGAACCACCAACGCTGAGCATGGGCAGAGTCATGGAATCGTCGCCACTATAGACAGAGAAAGAATCCGGCGTAAAAGCACAAATGTATGTAACCTGGTTCAGGTCAGCACTGGCCTCTTTAATGGCAACAATATTATTGATTTCAGAAAGCCTGACAGTTGTCTCCGCCTGCAAATTTACTCCTGTCCGACCGGGAACATTGTAAAGCATAACAGGAAGAGAGACAGACTCTGCTACAGCCTTAAAATGTTGAAACAGGCCTTCCTGGGTCGGTTTATTGTAGTAGGGGACAACAAGCATGAGTCCGTCGACTCCTGACTGTTCTGCCGCCTGGCTAAGCCTAATCGCTTCCCTGGTGGAATTACCACCCGTCCCGGCGATTATTTTGCATTTACCTTTTACAGCTTCAACAGAACATTTGTATATTTCAATCTTCTCTTCAAAGGAGAGGGTTGGAGATTCTCCTGTTGTGCCTGTTACAACCAGGCCGTCAGAGCCATTACTGGCCAGGTGAAGGGATAGCTCAGCCATCCTTTCATAATCAACCTGAAAATCTTCATTAAAAGGAGTTACAATTGCTGTATTTAAAGAGCCGAATTCATTCTGCAACGGCCTTACCTCCTTGCCATTTTATATGATTAGATCAAAGTAAATTATAACAGAATAGAATGTGCTTTTCAA
>CAZOOA010000005.1:0-83740 GCA_964581355.1 uncultured Desulfovibrionaceae bacterium
TATGGGGCAAAATACTTGCGGACGTGAGTTGCCCAGTTATCAATAGGAGATAAGGTCCGGCAGAAAAGTGGTAACCTGGGGAAAGGCCGTCAGGAAAATCAGGCAGAGGACCAGGGCAAAGATAAAAGGCCAGATCCCTTTAAAGATTACTTCCAGGGGTATATGGGGGGCCACACCTTTAATGATATAGACATTCATCCCTACAGGAGGCGTTATTACACCCATGGCAACAACCAAAACGATGATGACGCCAAACCAAATCGGGTCGTATCCCAAAGTAGTGACAACTACAGGATAGAAAATGGGGATGGTGAGAAGCACCAGGGCCAGGGCATCAATGAAACAGCCCAGGATAAAATAGATCAACAAAATAATAAACAGGACAATAAAATTTGGCAGATCCAGGGTTCCGGCCCAACTGGCCAACTCGAAAGGAAGCCTGCTTACGGAAATAAAGCGGCCAAATATGATCGCACCGGCTACCAGAAACATAATCATAGCTGAGGTTCGGGTGGTATCCGCCAGGGAGTTTTTGAACCCCTGCCAGCTGATTCGTTTTTCTGCCAGGGAGACAAGCAGGACACCCCCTGCGCCGACTGCTCCTGCTTCTGTGGGTGAAAACCAGCCCAGGAACAACCCGCACAGTGAAATTGTGAAGACAATCAAAACTTCAAGCAGGCCTCCGCTTAAAGCCCTAAAGCGCTCACCCCACCCTGCTTTTGCCCCACGCGGTGCGATCGCTGGATTTTTGTAGGCCAGGAAAAAGATGGTAGCCATGTAGAATAACATGAGGATAAATCCAGGCAGGATGCCAGCCATGAACAATTTGCCGATGGATTGCTCTGTGGCGATACCGTAGATAATAAAAATGACGCTGGGAGGGACCAGCACTCCAAGGGCACCCCCGGCGGCCACACTGGCTGTGGAAAGAGAATCATCGTAATGATACTTTTTCATTTCCGGTAGGGCAATAGCCCCGATAGTGGCGGCGGTTGCTGTATTAGAACCACAAACGGCTCCGAAAAAGGCGCAGGTGGCCTGGGTGGCAACAGCCAGTCCGCCGGGCAAGTGACCTAATAATTTGTAGGCAAACAGGTAAAGTCTGGAGCCAATCCCGGAATGAAAAGCCAGAAAACCCATCCAGACAAACATGGGAATTACACTTAAAGAATAAGAGGAAAACGTTGAATACAGCTCAATGGAAATCATCCGTAAGGCCGCGGATGGAGAGATCAGGTAACTGAAGCCAGCAAAACCAACCAGGGCCATGGAATAAGCAATAGGCATTCTCAGGACCAGTAAGAGAAAAAAGACAGCAACGCCTGTTATTCCTGCCAGTAGAGGACTCACTGTTTAAGCATCTCCTTTGATTGAAGCTATCAGTTTTATGAATAAGATCAGTGTAAGGACCAGCAGGCCGAAAGAAACCAGGAAAATAAACGGGTAATAGGGGATTTCCGTGGTTGATGAAACCTCTCCGCTAATGGCCATACGACTGGCATGGCGGGCCACACTCCAGGTTAAAAGGCTTAAAAAAAGGAAAGAGAGGGCGTGAATAACGGTATTGATAACTTTTCTCACTCCCTCAGGAAACCGATCCAGGATAAAGCCTACTGCGATATGCCCGTCTTTGGAGGCGCAGTAGGCCAGGGAGAAAGCAATTACGATAGAGACGATATAACCGACAAATTCATAGGTCCCGATAAAAGGGCTGGAAAATAATTCCCTCAGGATAATATTCCCGACAATCAGGGCCACGGCTGCTACCAAGCACCACCCGGCAATGATGTCGAGGGTTTGGCTGATTTTTTCTACTGTTTTTTTAAATGCAGGCATAAAAGGGTATCCTCCGTATAGCTTGGGTTTCTGTTAGTCAAAGTTGTTGTTGTATTCCTCAGCCAGGCTTTTTACTGTTTCCATGATTTCTTCTCCAGGAAGGCCTTTTTCATCCATTTTGGCGATAAATTCTTCCTGAATAGGCATTACTTTTCCAATCCAGCGTTCCGATTCCGGTTCATCCAAGGTAATAATTTCCTGGCCGGTTTCCTCTACTGCCCACTTTAGCGCCGATTCGTTTTGGCTGTCCCAAAGCCCAAGGGCAACTTCTTCATGAACCCGTTCACTTACTTCTTCCATTGTGGACTGCAATTCGGGAGAAAGGCTTTCCCAGCTCTCTAAATTCATCGTAATGAAAAACAGGGTATTGTATAAAAACGGGGTCTGGGTCAGATAATCTGTAACTTCTCCATGTCTCCAGCCCTGCAGAACCTCGACGGGAGCCAGGTTTCCTTCAACTATACCCCGGGAAAGAGCTTCATAGGTTTCCGGTTGGGACATTCCAACGGGACTGGCTCCCAGGGCTTCAAGGGTTCGTGCGCTTAAACCAGTGGCACGGATTTCCAGGTTTCTCAAATCATCCAGGTTTTCGACTGGGGTGCGGGTAAAGAGATCTCCCGGTCCGGTGGCAAAAACCATCAGCAGTTTTGTATCCTTTATTTCTTCAGGGTCTAGCTTCTTAATTCCCTCCCAGGCTGTTTTACTGGCTGATTTGGAGTTATTATAAACGATGCCAGGAAGTTCAAACGCCTCTAAAACAGGAAATCTTCCCCGGGTATAAGAGAAGCAGGAAAGGCCTATATCGGCAACTCCGGAGACAACACTTTCATAGGTTTCATTTGCATTTAATAGGGTTTCTCCAGGGTATGATTCGATTATGATGGCCCCATCGGTTTCTTCATAAAGGGCATCAGTCCAGTAACTGATTAACTCTTCTTCAACAGGGTGAGAGGCGGGGAAAAAATGAGCCAGGTTCAATGTAACCGGGTCTTGCCCTGTTGTTCCTTGTTCTTCTCCACATCCACCTGTTACAAATAAGGTTAAAAATAAAAATCCCAGTAAAAACACCTTAAATAATTTGTTGTTCATAATAACTGCCCCCTTCAAATTTTTTTATAAAAGAAACCGGCATTCCATAGGAATGCCGGTATTATAAAATAATCCAGTAAAATTACTTACTGACCTGCTACCGTATTACCATTCTACTATGGTGATTATGAGAACAAGTTATTGCCAATAAGACATGTGCCACAATAATGCAAATGCATGCCGAGCTACCGTTTTACCGTTTATATCTGCTGTGATAGCAGTTTGTAAAAACTTAAATATTATTATTCTTTGTATAAGCAAATAATCCTGCTTTCTGTTTAAATTTTTACAGGATGAGCCCTATCCCTGGTTAGCAATCTCTTCCTGAAGGACCCTTTTTTCAATTTCTCCTTTCTGAGTTAAGGGAAGTGAGTCCCGGAAAGCAAACTGTCGGGGGATTTTAAAATCGGCCAGGTATTGTCCCAGGTACTCAATAATTTCCGATTGCTTAAAGGTTTTACCGGGTCGTGGGACGATAAAAGCCCTGCCGATTTCCCCTAGAACAGGGTCAGCCACGCCACAGACAGCGGACATTTGGATTTGAGGGTGCCTGTTCAATTTTTCTTCAACTTCCCGGGGAAAAACGGTGAAGCCCCCCGTGATGATCATATCCTTTTTACGCCCTTTCAGCATTAAATACCCGTCGGGGTCAAATAACCCCATATCTCCTGTATAAAACCATCCCTCGCTATCCATGACCCTCGCAGTTTCGCTGGGGTGTTCAAGGTATTCTTTAAAGACGCAATCTCCTCTAATTGCAACTTCCCCCATTTCACCTTGTGGTACTTCTTTTCGATCTTCATTTACAATTGCTATTTCAAAGCTGGGATCCGGTTTGCCTACAGTTTCAATAACTTTATGGGGAGGATCATTCACCGCCGTATAAGTTACCATGCCGGCCGTTTCAGACAGGCCATACCCTGTCCGGACGGTACCGCATACTTCAAACATTTTCTCAATGGTTTCCTTACTGGCAGGAGCACCGGCAACTGCAAGCATGCGCAGGCTGGAGAGATCGTAGTTGTTAAAACCGGGTGTATTAAACATCATAATGTACATGGTTGGAACCTGGCCTAACAGTGTAACTTTTTCCCTTTCAATCCAGTCTAACGCTTCTACTGGATTGAAATAACTCATAACTACCTGAGTGGCTCCGGCCATCAAACCGGCAATATATAACTCCACGGCTCCGCCAATATGGCTCATGGGAAGATGCAGCAAGATTCGGTCGTCGGGAACAACTTCCCATTGCCTGACTTCTGCCTGGATATTGGTGATTATATTCTTATGGGTTAAGACAACGCCTTTAGGTTTTCCAGTTATCCCCGATGTGTAAATCACCAGAACGCCATCGTCAGGGGTTACAGTTTCTGTTTGTTCCATCAGATCTTCTTCTGAGACAGTGCTGTCATTGCTTAGCAAGCTATAAAAGGACAGGGCCCTGCGAAGTAGAAACTTCTTTTTTTGCTGCGTGTTATGGATCACAATATAAGGGATAACTCCGGGGAAGAGGTGTTCACGGATGACTTTTTGAAAATCAGTGTCTCGATGTATATCTCTCATGACCAGCACCCTGGGCAGGGAATTGTTAAGGATATATGCTATTTCCGGCCCTTTATAGTTGGGGTTAATGCCGACTAGGATGGCACCCACCATGGAAGCAGCCATATAGGTGTAAATATACTCCGGGGATGTGGGCATAAGGACAGCGATACGATCCCCTTTTTGTACGCCCATATCCAGAAATGACCTGGCCAACTGCTTGGCCTGGGAATACAAATCACTGTACGTAATACGCTTCGTAGAAGTAATCAGTGCTTCCTTCTCCGGGTTATGCAAAGCTGCCTGCTCCAGATAGCGGGGAATTATTATTGTATTCAAGCAATCATCCTCCTTTTGCTTAATTTAAAAAATGCTTAGCCCTATTGTAATCCAATTTGTTTAAATATTCAATATTATTTATTCGATAGCCAGTAAGTTTTTACGATTAAGCCAGCAGAACGCCCATGGTTTTTAGCCTTGAAATGAATACGAAACAGAGCCTGGCAAACATTCGTTTTTGTTATAATGCCATATGCTACTCTATCGAATCTGCCTGGCATATTTCTGAAGAAACACTTTGCCAGTATATCCAAGTTCAGCAGGGCAAAAAAAAGTACATTATCAGTGCCTACAATTACTAGCGCTACCTTATCAAGAATAACAAAAACCTGCATTGACAGATTGATATAGCCGGTTTAATCTACAACCACTGCATCGCCCTCCACCGCGCATGTCATGTCGCTTCGCAGTTGTTTTTAGCCGGGATTTAAAATACAATAAAATGGTGCGGTGTACTATCTGGAAAAAACAATTCATCTTTCGTTGTGGCCGGAAGGTCCATCAAGGTTAGCAAGGAGAGCATTTAAATGTCACAAAAAAAAATCACCCAGGGGTTACTAATGGCTATGGCAGCAGGTATTTGCTGGGGTACGACAGGTTTGTTCGGGACCATCCTTTTTGAGAAAGGGTTTGAGCCTCTGCTGATTGCTTCAGTTCGGGTCTTTTTCTCCTTACTTGTATTCTTGGTTGTCTTTTTGTCCAGGTATCGTTCCAGATTATCTGTCCCCTGGAACGAATTAGTCTGGTTAGCTTTTTTTAGCTTTGTCGGTGTCCACCTGTTTAACATTTTTTATCTGCAGGCTATTGAACAGGTGGGCATATCTGTAGCAGTGGTTTTATTGTATACATCCCCACTGTTCGTTGTTCTATTCTCTTCGATATTGCTGGGAGAAAAGATTACCTGGGTTAAACTGACCTCTATCATTTTATTGTTAACAGGGACCTTTTTCGTGGTCCAGGCGTACCAGGTTTCATTATTTATGCTGAACTTTTCAGGAATACTCTTAGGGTTGGGAGCAGGACTTACGTTCGGGCTTTTAAGTGTTTTTAGCAAAATATCGCTGGTGAAAGCCGATCAACTGGCAAAGATATTTTACTTGTTCCTTTTCGGGTCTGTATTCCTCTCATTTGTATGTCCCCCTTGGCTTATCTTTGAATACGAGTTTACTTTTGCCGCTTTTTTGGCTTTGAGCGGCCTGGTTGTTATTGCCACCATTGCGGCGTATACCCTGTATATTCTTGGATTGACCCGCCTGGAAGCAGGCCAGGGCAGCATTGCAGTAGCTGTTGAGCCGGTTGCAGCCATCATGTTTGCCTTTATTTTTATGGGAGAAGTATTGTCTTTTGGGCAGTACCTGGGTGTGGGGCTGGTGTTATGCGGCATTTATTTAGTCAGCACGTAAAAGGAAAACCAAAAGGTGTGTGCTTTTAGTGCCCCATGAAGGTCTGCCTTGTTTTGCAGCGTCTTTTTTGCCAAGCGGAATAAAAGCGCTCTTTTTTAAATGGAATGTTGTTTTCACCAACTGGCTGATTTATAATTGTACTTAAGAGAGAACATTTGAACCATATAAAAAAGTATGGACCAAGGCAATCAGAAGCAGAAGGGGCGCTGGGCTTGAAGTTATTAACCTTATACGATAAGCTTTTTATCGGCTTAATTATCGGCTTAAGCATTGCTGGCTTCATTTTCAATATAACTTTTGATGCGGGAATGGAGCAGCAGTATATCACCATCCACGTGGATAATGAATTTATCAAAGAGCTTTCATTTAATGAAAGCTCCCAGAAAGAAGTGGAAATTGATTTTGGCCCCAACAATGAGCATACTGCTGTACTGGAAATTAATGAAGGCCGGGTCCGTATGCTTCCCATTGATGAAGAACTTTGTCCCAGGGGTATTTGTTCTCATACCGGTTGGATTAAACGCAGTTACCAGAGCATAGTTTGTGTGCCCAATAGCATTGTAGTGCACTTTTCTGATACGAGCATTGAGGGCGATGTTGACGGGGTAACCCATTAGGTAGCATGAAAAACCGTGTATTGGCGCGGTCTTCTGGGCGACCGGGCAACCCTGTGGAAGGCGCTAAGGCTCCCGCAGGGTTCTCGGCGGCTTCCCCGGTTAGGAGCCATCCGGAAGCTGATTTTATGCCTGCTTCGACTTAGTAATTGCCTTTTAACGAGACAAATTTCGGGGCAAACGTAAATTCTTGACAACCATGTTAAATCTCTTTATAATTAAGTTTAGTTTTTAGGGGGGTTACAATTGAAACTCCATGTTCCCGAGCTTAAAAAAGGTGAAGGCGACTTTTTGTCTTACCATGGGACAATTGAGTTTGATGATATTAAACTGGACTTTTTAACAGATCAATATATCTGGCTCCAGATTGACATCCAAGCGGCTTATGTACAAAAAAGAGTACTGCTCAAAGGCAAATGGAAATCTGAAGTCAATGCGAATTGTCATCGCTGCCTGTCTTCTTTTAAATTGTTGTTGGGTGAAGTTATCTATGATGAGTTTAGGCATTTTACCTCCGGGTCAGAGCCGGGGGGTGAAGGGGAGCAAATAGAGCTTAGTGACGGGGAAAACTTTGCTTTTAAAGGTGATACCCTGGACTTAGTCAATTATTTCAGGCAGTTGTTTTTGATGAGCCAACCGTTAAAAATGCTGTGCAGCTCTGATTGTAAAGGTCTTTGCAGTAGTTGCGGGGCTAACAAGAATATGGAGCAATGTTCATGTGCAGAAGAAACCATCGATCCGCGTTGGCTGGCTCTGGAACAGTTTAAGCAACACTGATAGATAGCTTTGCAGCAGCTTTAACTATTGCTGCCGAAATACTGCAAGTGCAAAGGTTGATAATGATTATAGGGTAGAGGGCAGACAATTCACCAAAACAATAGATAGATATTTGGTAAAAAGGAAATCACTCTACCCCTTGCCAGCAAGTAAGCGGTTTTAGTAAACTAAACTGTGATAACTAATGAACTTACTTTGCAAGGAGGTGTTCTAAAATGGCTGTTCCCAAGCGGCGCACATCAAAAGCAAGAAGGAATAAACGAAGAGCACACTGGAAACTGGCCCTGCCGGGGCTGGTAAAATGCCCTCAATGTCATGAAGCCAAACTGGCTCACAGAGTGTGTCCTAACTGTGGGCATTACAAGGGCAAGAAAATGGTTTCTGATAAGGATTAATAAATATATAACCTGGGTTGGAACGGACAATTTGACCATGTAGTGACCCGGGAATTCTTTTATTTAGAGGGAACTGCTCAAGTATGGAATTACATTGTATTTAAGGAGATGGGGAGCGTGTTGCGCGTAGCAGTAGATGCCATGGGAGGTGACTATGCTCCCGATGAAATCGTAAAAGGAGTTATAACTGCAGTCAATAAATCCAAGGAGCTGGAAGTTCTGCTCGTCGGATCTGAAGAAAAGATTCGAAATAGTGTAGACCAGAAGATTAACTCCTCTCGCATTCATGTTATTCACACCGATGAGGCCATAGGAAACGATGAAGACCCGGGCCTGGCTATCAGGCGCAAGAAAAAGGCCTCCATGGTAGCAGCCATGCAGCTAGTCCGCAGCGGTGAAGCGGACGCTGTGGTCAGCGCAGGAAATACGGGAGCGTTAATGGCCGGCGGGCTATTGTTTTTAGGCAGGATTAACGGGATTAAGCGTCCAGCCTTGTTGACTGTGATCCCTACATTTAAAGGTGGGGGAATCGTTGTTCTGGACGTGGGAGCCAATATGGACGCCAAATCCGATCACATGTTTCAGTATGCTTTAATGGGGGACATTTATGCCTCGGAAGTCCTGGGAAAGGTGAATCCCCGGATAGCTCTTCTGAACATTGGCAGCGAGGAGAACAAGGGCAACCACCAGGTCAGGGCGTCTTATGCCTTATTCGAAGAGAGTTTTAATAACTTTGTCGGCAATGTGGAAGCAAAAGAATTGTTCCAAAACATGGCCGATGTTCTGGTTTGTGACGGGTTTGTTGGCAATGTCCTGCTGAAAACCATCGAAGGGGTTTCCAGGGACATGTTTGCGTTTCTTAAAGAGGAAATCAAAAAAGATATTAAAGCAAGAGTGGCTTCCACAATGCTGCTTTCTGTTTTTAAACGGGTCCGCAATTCCCTGGATGATTCAGAACACGGCGGTGCCCTTTTGATTGGAGTCAAAGGTGCTTGCATTAAGTGTCATGGTTCTTCCAGTGCCAGGGCCATCAGCCAAGCTTTACTGAAGCAGGTTATACCGACGGTAAATAACAAAACAAACGAAAAAATTGAGGAGGCTTTAAGGCTGAGTCAGCTGAAAGGATGAGTAAGGTGACAGAATTTAACGCAGGTATCATCTCAACGGGGAGAGCTTTGCCCGTAGGAAAAGTAACCAATTCTGACCTGGAAGCAATCCTTGAAACCAGTGACGACTGGATTAGATCACGCACAGGTATTAAGGAGCGCCGCATGATCACCGGGAATGAAACCAACTCTGAACTGTCAGTCATTGCTTCCAGCATTGCCCTGGAAAGGGCCGGGCTAAGACCGGAAGATGTGGACCTGCTGATTGTTTCCACGGTAACCCCTGACTTGACACTGCCCTCTGCGTCCTGCCTGGTGCAGGCGAAACTCAATGCTTATAATGCTTTTGTTTTTGACCTGGTAGCTGGTTGTTCCGGTTTTGTTTACGGTCTTTCTGTAGCTGAAAAGTTTATTAAAACCGGTGCTGTCAGCAATGTTTTGTTGGTGGGCGTTGATGTTTTGACCCCGATTATGGACTGGCAAGACAGAAATACCTGTGTTCTTTTTGGAGACGGGGCCGGTGCGGTTGTAATATCCCAGGTGGAAGCTGACCGGGGTCTTTTTGCCTCCAAACTGTTTTCTGATGGCAAAAAGGCTGAAGTACTGTTTACTCCTGCCGGTGGCACAAAAAATCCGGCAACTCATGATACAGTGGATGAGAGGTTGCATTATGTAAGAATGAATGGGCCGGAAATCTTTAAGTTTGCTGTCAAGGTTATGGCTGAGTCGACCCTGGATGTGCTGAATGCTTGCGGTTTGAGTCCTTCAAATTTGGACTACCTGATTCCGCATCAGGCCAATATCCGGATTATTGAGTCCGCTTCCAAAAAGCTGGGATTAAAGCCAGAGCAGGTAATTGTTAATATTGAGCGTTACGGAAACATGTCCTCGGCCTCCATACCTGTAGCCCTGGATGAAGCCGTGGAAGACGGCAAGATCAATCCAGGAGACTTGCTGGCCTTGGTGGCCTTCGGTGCCGGCTTAACCTGGGGTTCTGCTGTACTTAAATGGTAAGAGGTGGGGATTTCAATGCCAAAATGTGCTTTTCTTTTTCCGGGACAGGGTTCCCAGTATGTAGGGATGGGTAAAGAGATCGCGGAGAACCATCAAGAGGCAATGGAGTGTTTCAGGAAAGCCGATGAAATCCTCGGCTATGATTTGACTGATTTGATATTTAATGGTAGTGAAGATGAGTTGCGCCAGACAGAAGTTACCCAGCCGGCCATTTTAACAGTAAGTATGGCTATTATGGCTGTGCTGCAAAAGGAAGGGATCCGGCCTGAAGCCGCTGCGGGCTTAAGCCTGGGAGAATACAGCGGGTTGGTATGCGCTGATTCCTTGAGTTTTGAAAATGCCCTGCCCCTGGTTAAAAAAAGAGCCGGGTTTATGCAAAATGCTGTCCCAATTGGGGTTGGTGGCATGGCGGCTGTTCTGGGGCTTAATTCCACTGAGGTCGAATCACTGTGTCGACAGGCCCTGGAACATGGTCATGTAGAGCCGGCAAACTATAATTGCCCCGGCCAGGTGGTAGTGGCCGGCAACAGGGAAGCTGTGGAAGAGGTTTGCCGCCTGGCCAAGGAAAGAAAAGCCCGTGCGGTTATGCTTTCAGTGAGCGCTCCTTTCCATTGTAAACTACTTGAACCGGTAGAAGAGCAAATGGAGCAGCTTTTACAAAGTGCGGAAATCAAGCAGGCCCGTATTCCCATTGTAGCTAATGCCAGTGCCAGTTACCTGGAAGAGCCGGAAGAAATCAGGCAATCCCTGGTCCGCCAGGTTTCTCATCCTGTTTTATGGGAAGATTCAATGAAACACTTGCTGGAAGATGGCTATGACTTATTTATCGAGGTTGGACCCGGTCGTGTTCTCACGGGTTTTATGAGAAAGATATCCAAAAAAGTTAAATCACAGCACGTGGAAGATTTGGAAACATTGGAAAGGCTGTTAAAGCTTCTATAAGGAGGCATGGTTGTGAACTTAAATGGCAAAGTGGCGCTGGTAACCGGAGGTTCCAGGGGAATTGGAAAAGCCATAGTTACGGCGCTGGCTGATGCAGGAGCAAAAGTTGTCATCAATTATCAACGGGATACAGAAGCAGCAGAAGCAACATTAAGTGAAGTACAGGATATGGGCGGAGAGGGATTAATATATCAAGCCGACATAACATCCCTGGAAGAATGTGAAAATTTGGTTAAAGCAACTCTTGATCATTTTGGCAGAATTGATATACTAGTGAATAATGCCGGAGTCCGGCGTGATAACCTTTTGGCTTTACTAAAAGAAGAAGATTGGGATGTAGTCATTGATACAAATTTAAAAGGGGTTTTTAATTGCTGTAAAGCGGCGTTGCGCCCTCTTTTGAAGCAAAAAAGTGGTGGACGGATCATTAATATCGCCTCCATTGCCGGACTGGAAGGCAACAGCGGCCAATCAAACTACGCCGCTGCCAAAGCCGGAGTGGTTGCTTTTACTAAATCCATGGCTAAAGAAATTGGACGACGGGGAATTACAGTGAATGCTATTGCTCCTGGGTTTATCGAAACAGACATGACAGATGAACTTCCAGATAACTTGAAAGCAGAGGCAAAAGAAAGAATCGCTCTTGGGAAATTCGGAACACCGGATGATGTAGCAGAAGCTGTAGTTTTTTTAGCCGGGGGGGCAGGCTATATAACTGGCACGGTTATCTCTATTGATGGTGGTTTATCGCTTTAAAGGTTATTAGTTTAATAAGTATGGATTGAACTACGTTGGAGGGAGGTGGAACGGGAATGGATATTTTTTCCAAGGTGAGGTCGTTAATCGTTGAGCAGCTTGATGTGGATGAGGAAAAAGTTACAACGGAAACAACTTTTGAAGACATCGATGCAGATTCACTGGATGTTGTCGAACTGGTGATGGCGCTGGAAGAAGAATTTGACCTGGAAATTGCTGATGAAGAAGTAGAAAACATCAAGACCGTAGGCGACATTGTCAGTTACATAGAGGGGAAAACTGCCTCTTAAGATAATAAAAGGGAGTTCTGCTTGTGGGCAGGACTCCTGAATTGGTTTTATACTTGTGTTTTCAGGCGAGGTGAAGTGAGTGTATAAAAGAGTGGTTGTCACTGGGATTGGGGCCGTTACCCCTATAGGAACAGGGAAAGATGCCTTTTGGGAAAATATGTATAAGGGAGAAAATGGTGTAAAGGTGATCGACCATTTGCGGGACTTCCCAACCTATATGGCGGCAACAGTTGATGACTTCGAACCCCAGGATTTCATGGAAAAAAGAGATGTGAAAAAAATGGACCGGTTTACC
This sequence comes from uncultured Desulfovibrionaceae bacterium, assembly GCA_964581355.1. GTDB lineage: Bacteria > Bacillota > Dethiobacteria > DTU022 > UBA8154 > CAZOOA01. The sequence continues at coordinate 12,399 of CAZOOA010000005.1, forward strand.
CATTTCGCTCAGGCAGCTGCTCAAATGGCTATTGATGATGCGAAAATGGATCTTACCAAAGAAGATAAGGAACGGGTTGGAGTTATTGTTGGTTCGGGTATCGGAGGGCTGGACACCATTGAAAAACAGTTTAAAATACTCCTGGATAAAGGGCCACGTAGGGTAAGCCCTTTTCTTGTCCCCATGCTGATTGCCAATATGGCTTCAGGTTATATTTCCATCGCTCACGGTTTGAGGGGGCCAAATACCACACTGGTTACTGCTTGTGCCAGCGGGTCCCATTCCATCGGTGAAGCGTACCGTATTTTACAACGCGGTGAAGCGGATATCATGATCGCTGGTGGGGCGGAAGCGCCAATAACATCCATCTCCTTTGCTGGTTTCTGTGCTGCCCGGGCCATGTCCACAAGAAATGATCAACCGGAAAAGGCCTCCAGGCCCTTTGATCTTCAAAGAGACGGTTTTGTCATGGGCGAAGGAGCTGGTGTTATTATCCTGGAAACGGAAGAACATGCTTTGAATAGAAATGCACCTATTTATGCAGAAATTGTTGGCTATGGAATGTCGGGGGATGCCCACCATGTTACAGCTCCTGACCCGGAAGGCCAAGGCGCCTATTTATGTATGCAGAGAGCCTTAAATGATGGCAATCTTTCACCCGATTCTGTTGATTATATCAACACTCATGGAACCTCTACAGAATATAACGACAAAATTGAGACATTGGCGATAAAACGTTTGTTTAAAGACCAAGCTTATAAAATGGCGCTAAGTTCTACAAAATCGATGATTGGCCACCTTCTGGGGGCTGCCGGGGGTGTAGAGCTTGTTGCCACTTTGCTTAGCCTGCAAAAAGGGGTTGTCCTGCCTACGATTAACTATGAAGAACCGGATCCGGAATGTGACCTGGACTATACACCGAATAAGCCCCGGGAAAGAGAAATCAATGTTGCCATGTCCAACTCCTTTGGTTTTGGAGGTACAAACGCCTGTCTTGTAGTCAAAAAATTTAATCAGGAGGCCAGCGGTGCCTGAAACAGGAATAGATATACTGCTCAGTAACCTTAATTGGCGGGCTAAAAACAAAATGTATTATGAGGAAGCGTTAACCCATTCTTCATATGCATATGAATCCGGTCTGGGCAAGAGTAATGAGCGCCTGGAGTTTTTAGGCGATGCGGTCCTTGAGCTTGTAATTTCGGAATACTTATTTAAGAGTTTTCCAGACTACCCCGAAGGAAAGTTAACACAAATAAGGCACAGGGTGGTGAACGAAGCATCCCTGGCAGAAATTGCCAGGGAGATCAACCTGGGCTCTTTCATGAGGCTGGGTAAAGGGGAATTATTAAGTGGCGGTCCTGAAAAAAATTCTTTACTGGCGGATGCATTGGAAGCATTGATTGGAGCTCTTTTTGTTGACCTGGGTTATAACGAGTCAAGAAAACTGCTCCTGGCGCTATTCCGCCAGACCCTGGATGATGTGGTTCAAGGAATTCTTCCTCTTTCCGATTACAAGACCCTGCTGCAGGAGTTATGCCAGTCCAGTCTTGGAAAAGTGCCTTTTTACCGCATTGCTTCCGAATCAGGCCCTCCTCATGACCGGAACTTTGAAGCGGAAGTCCTTCTGGATAAGCAGGTGATTGGCCGGGGACGGGGAAAGAGTAAAAAAGAGGCGGAGCAATCCGCTGCACAAAAAGCCTGCAAGTGGTTTCAAGAAAATGTTGCAAAATAAGAAAGAAACCTGCTGGGAACGGCAGGTTACTTTTTGGAACTTGTTGAAAATCGGGCAGATATTGCTTTTCGGATGGTGAAAACATGCTATTGAAGCGTATTGACATTATGGGTTTTAAATCATTCCCGGAAAAAACAGAAATAAAATTGTCACCCGGGATTACTGTGATTATCGGTCCCAACGGTTGCGGCAAAAGCAACCTGGTGGATTCCATCCGTTGGGTATTGGGTGAGCAGAGCGTCAAACTGATGCGTGGGAATAAAATGGAAGAGTTGATTTTCAGTGGGACTGCTACAAGAAAACCCCTTAATTTTGCCGATGTTTCTGTTGTCTTTGAGGAAGTAGACAAGTTTCTGCCCGTAGAATACCAGGAAATTTCCGTTTCTCGCCGCATGTATCGCTCCGGTGAAGGGGAGTACCATCTGAATAAAAAACCATGCCGGTTGAAAGATATCAATGAACTGTTTTTAGATACGGGAATTGGCATGGAGACGTATTCCCTCATCGGGCAGGGCCGGGTGGAGCAGTTGATCAATGCCCGGCCTGAAGAACACAGGGAGCTATTTGAAGAAGCGGCGAAAATACATAAATATAAACAAAGAAAAAAAGAAGCCCGGGGCAAGTTGGATGAGATGCACAGAAACTTGATCCGGGTGGATGACCTGCTTGCCGAATACCAGGGGCAGACAGAGCACCTTTCAGAGGAAGCGGATCGTGCCAGGGAATATAAACAGTTACAGGATCAATGCAAGTTTTTAGACAAGCAGATCTTGCTTAAACAGTGGGCTGAAAATAAAGCTGCCTATGATAAAATGGAAGCAGAAGTCAACCGGATCAATCATACTCTTCAGGAAAAGTCAGCAGCAATTCACCAGCTCACGGAAAAGATGAAACAATCTGAACTCCAGGAGCTAGATGCTTTAAACCAACTGGAAGAGGCCAAAAGGCATTACCAGGAGCAAAAGGAAACTCTTGATTCCCTGCAAAACCAGGTTTACCTGGCGAGGCAGCAGATCAAATACAATATGGAAAAAATCACTTATAAAGAAGAATCATACCAGGAAGTCCAGGGCCGGATTAACGGATTAAATGAGACCATCCAAAACAATCAGCAGGATTTAAATACGGTCCAGGAAGAGCAGAAACAGTTGGGGGAGCAGGCTTCTAAATTAACGGAACGGCTGAACAATATGCAGCGGGGGCAAAGTTTGGCCCAGGTGGAATCTTTGCGTGAATCCCTGGCCGGAGAAAATCAAAAAATGGCGGTTTTGCAGCAAAAGCTGCAAGATTATGAGCAGCGGCTGGAAGAAATCCAGCAGCAAAAACAGGAAACAGAAAAGTTAATTCATGCTCAAGAACAAGTAGCAAAAGAGCTGGCAGAAAAAAAGGGGCAAAGTTTGGAGCAGTTGCAGAAACTGGAACAGGATAAATTCGAACTTCAAACAAGACAAGAACAGCTGGAAAGCCAGTGGAATAAAAACAATGCGGTCTTGAGCAAAAAAAGGGAATTGCTAAGGAACCTTGGCCGGGAAATAGAAAAAAAGAAAGGTCGCTTCAGGTTCTTAAAGGAAAGTGAAGAGGGTTTCAGTTTTTTTTCAGATGGTGTAAAGGCGGTAATGCAGTGGGCCTCCAGCAACTCCCTGCAGGAAGGTATTTATGGACCTTTTATTCAGTTAATTCAAGTTTCACCTCAATATGAAAAAGCAATAGAAGTAGCCTTGGGTGCCTCGACACAATTTATTGTTGTCGCTGATGAAGGGTATGCACGGCGTGCCATTGAACACTTGAAAATGAAGCAGGCAGGAAAAGCGACATTTTTGCCCCTGGATATGCTTAAAGTTTCAAGAAGGGAAATTCCTTCCCGGTCAATGGAAGGCCTGGTTGATCGGGCCAGCCAGCTGGTTCAGACAGCTTCTCAATACAAAAAGGCTGTTGATTACCTGTTAGGTGGAACTTTGATCGCAAAAAATCTTGAATGTGCAGTGAACATGGCTAAAGGCCTGAGCGGCTGGAGGGTTGTCACCCTGGACGGCGAAATGATCACACCAGGAGGGGCAATTTCTGGAGGCGTTTCCAGCCGGCAAAGTGCTGGGTTCCTGGCCAGCAAAAGGGAGCGTCAAAACCTGGAGCAGGAGTTAAACAAGCTGGACCAGCGAGAAAAAAATGAACTGAAGCAAGTTCAGGAATTGGAAGGCTCGATCAAAGAAGTAGAGTCGAGCCTGAATATAGTAAAACAGGAAATTGCAGACCTGGCAGGAAAAGAAAACAACATCCACTATAACCTGGAACATCTTGAGGCGGATTTGAAACGAGAGACTGAAGCGGTGGATGCTGCCCGTAAAGATAAAGAGAACCTGGAGCAGCGCTGGGATCACCTGGTAAAGGAAAAAGCAGCCCGGGAAGAAGAGCTTGCTGCCTGTGATAGTTCAATCGATTCCTTTAAGGAACAGATCAAGGAATTAAATCAAAAAGTTAAGCGTGAGGATGAAGAATACAAGAAGACGGAGGAAGAACGGGTTGAAGTAAGAGTGCGTTTCTCCGCCTTCCAGGAGAAAGAGAGCTCACTGCAGGATATGCTCCAAAAACAAAAGCAGGAAAAAGAACGCCTGGCTGAACTCTCCAATTCACTGAAACAAGAAAAACGCGGTCTGGAAGAAGAACTGGAAAAAAATCAGACCCGGGAACAATCTCTATTACACCAATTGGAACAGGAAAAGGAGAAAAGCGCCACCCTGGAAACAAAGGTGGAAGGGTTAGAGCAGTCGGCCAAAAAGCAGAAGTTGGAGAAGGAAGAAGCTCAATCCCTGTTAGAAAAGGAAAAAAGATCACTGGAACGGTTTCAAAAGCGTTCTCAGAGTCTGGAGATCGAGATTGTCCGTTACAGGGAAGCTATCCGTTACTTAACCGAGCAACTACTGGAAAAATACCGGGTCGATCCAAGAAAGGATTTATCTCAGAAACAAGAAGCTGAAATATCCCGGGCGGAATTAGAGAAGGAAAAACAGAAACTGGAAAATGAAATGGATGCCATGGGAGAGGTGGATCTTAGTGTTATCGAGGAATATGAAAAACTCCAACAGCGAATCCACTTTTTAACTGAACAAAGAAAAGACCTGGTCGAAGGAGAAAAAGGCGTAAAAAGTGTTCTCAATGAACTGGACCAATACATGGAAAAACAGTTCATGGAAGCGCTTCAGGCTATAGAAAGAAACTTTAAAGAAATTTTTAAAAAACTATTTGGTGGCGGCCAGGCAATGTTGAAACTGACCGACCCCGACAATGTCCTGGAGTCAGGTATTGAGATTGTCGCGCAACCACCAGGGAAAAAACTACAAACAATTTCCCTTCTTTCTGGTGGAGAAAAAGCATTGACAGCTATTGGCCTGTTATTTGCCATTTTGCAGTATAAACCGGTTCCATTTTGCGTTCTGGATGAAATAGATTCTTCCCTGGACGAAAATAACCTGAATAGTTTTTTGCAGTTTCTAAAAGATTATTCCAACGAAACCCAATTCGTTGTCATTACTCACCGCAGAAGGACCATGGAGGAAGCAGATGTTTTGTATGGTGTAACCATGGAAGAGCAGGGAATCTCCAAGATTGTTTCGATTAATTTATCACAAAAAGCCGGGTAAGGAGAGTATTGGCCATGCTGGAGCAGTTTAAAAAAGGACTGAGCAAAACCAGGGAAGCGTTTAAGGGAAAACTGGATAATTTGTTTAAAGGAAAAGAAATAAACCAGGATTTTTTTGATGAACTGGAAGAAGTGTTAATTACAGCTGATGTAGGGGTGGAGACCTCCTTAAAATTGACGGAAGAACTGGAAGGGCGCCTGAAAGAGAAAAAGGTCAAAGATCGTGCTGGAGCCCGTGAGGAATTAAAAGGGTTGCTGGTGGAATTGCTGGAACAAGACAGCGATCCAGAGATCAATTTTTCCCCGGTTCCTCCTTCAGTTTGCCTGGTGCTGGGTGTTAACGGGGTGGGGAAGACAACTACTATTGCCAAAATGGCCTATTATTACTCCCAACAGGGCAAAAAAGTGCTCCTGGCCGCGGGTGACACCTTTCGTGCAGCTGCAATAGAGCAGCTTACAGAATGGTCTAAAGCCACCGAAGTTGATTTGATCAAACATCATGCTGGAGGGGATCCATCCGCTGTAATCTTTGATGCCGTGAATGCAGCCGTAGCAAGGCAGACTGACCTTTTACTATGCGATACAGCTGGCAGGTTGCACACCAAATCAAACCTGCTGGACGAAATAAAAAAGATGAACAGAACCATTGGTAAAGTGCTGCCTGAAGCTCCCCACGAGACTTTGATCGTCATTGATGCGACTACAGGTCATAACGGGATTGCCCAGGCTAGGTTGTTCCAGGAGGCAGTCCCGATAAGCGGCATTATTCTTACAAAGCTGGATGGGACGGCCCGGGGAGGCATCATCATAGCTGTAAAGGATTTAACCGGTATCCCGGTTAAACTTATTGGTACCGGTGAGAAAAAAGAGGATCTGCAGCCCTTTGATGCTGCTGCATTTGTAGATGCTCTTTTGGCATAATTAAGAAGGAAAAACTTGAAAGGTATTTACTTTATCGGATTTATCGTGTATAACTATTAGGGGAGCAGGGCCTCGCAGGCTCTGGCTTAACTTTTCTAAAACAAAGGAGGGAAACCCGGGGTATCCGGGTAAACCAGGTTGATTTTTAGCGGTCTCTCTGAAAAACTTCAAGATACATTTAATAAACTAAAGAAAAAAGGCAAGCTTAATGAAAAAGATGTTGAGTCGGCTTTGCGGGAGGTCAGGATGGCGCTCCTGGAGGCGGACGTCAATTATAAGGTTGTCAAAAATTTTACTTCAACCCTCTCTGAAAGGGCTGTTGGCGCAGAAGTGTTAAAAAGCCTGACTCCTGGCCAGCAGGTGATCAAGATTGTCCACGAAGAGCTGGTCAATCTTATGGGAGAAAGTCAAAGTAAAATTGTTAGCCCTGATAACCCTCCCAAGACATTAATGCTTGTCGGGTTGCAAGGTTCCGGTAAAACGACGACAGCTGCCAAGTTGGCTTTGCACTTGAAGAAAATGGGCCACCGGCCTTTACTGGCGGCCGCGGATATTTATCGGCCTGCAGCCATTGATCAGCTTCATGTACTGGGCAAAGATGCCGATGTCCCGGTATTTAGTCAAGGGCAGGAGAAGCCGGATAAAATAGTAGCAGCAGCCCATAAAACCGCCAAACAAGAAGGAAATGATTATTTAATCGTTGATACAGCGGGTAGACTGCATATCAACGAAGAACTTATGTCTGAACTGGAACTGTTGAAGAAAAAATTTGACCCGGGGGAGATTTTACTGGTAGTCGATTCTATGACAGGCCAGGATGCAGTCAATGTAGCCAAATCTTTTAACGAGCAGTTGGGACTTACCGGTGTTATATTGACCAAGTTGGATGGCGATACCAGGGGCGGTGCAGCTTTGTCTGTCAGGGCTGTTGCCGACTGTCCAATAAAATATGTGGGTACCGGAGAAAAACTGGATTCTTTTGAACCATTTTTTCCCGAAAGGATGGCTTCAAGGATCCTGGGGATGGGGGATATGCTTTCCCTGATAGAAAAGGCCCAGGGTGTAGTAGATGAAGAAAAGACCCGCGAACTGGAAAAAAAGATGCGCAGCCAGTCTTTAACCCTGGAGGATTTTTTAGAGCAGCTGCAGCAAGTCAAACAAATGGGCCCCCTGGAAAACCTGGTAGAGATGATTCCGGGTTTAAACAAAGCTGCAGGAAAAGGCCTGGGGAACCTGAGCTTGGATGAAAAGCAGTTGGCCCGCGTGGAAGCAATTATCAACTCCATGACCCGGGAAGAGCGTCAAAAACCTGAAATTATCAACAGCAGCCGCAGGAAACGAATTGCCAGCGGTAGCGGGACTACAGTCCAGGATGTGAACCGGATTTTAAAACAGTTTGAACAGATGAAGAAGTTGATGAAGCAGATGGGTTCCATGGAGAAAGGGAAAGGAAAGAAAAAGAAAGGGTTTTTCCCTTTTTAATAGCACATTACATTAATAACACAATACTCAGGAGGTGTATAGCTGATGTCTGTACGGATTCGTTTAAAAAGAATGGGAGCAAAAAAACGTCCCTTTTATCGGGTGGTTGTTGCCAGCACGAATTCTCCCCGTGATGGGCGTTTTATCGAAGAAATCGGGTACTATAACCCTACAACTGATCCCAAAACGATTAAGATCGACCAGGAGAAAGCTGAAAAGTGGCTCTCCAAGGGCGCTCAACCTTCAGAAACAGTCAAAACTTTGTTAGCGCAAGCTGGCCTGCAAAGCAAATAAATGCTAGGGGAGTGGTAACAGGTGAAGGAAATGGTTGAATACCTGGCAAAGGCCCTTGTCGATTATCCTGATCAGGTTGATGTAAGGCAGGTTGAAGGTGAGCGTTCCATCATTCTTGAGCTGCGGGTGGCATCGGAAGATATGGGAAAGGTAATTGGAAAACAGGGTCGGATCGCCAAGGCCATCCGTACTGTGGTCAATGCCGCTGCAGTAAAAGAGAATAAAAAGGTAATGGTGGAAATTATCCAGTAAGGAGCAGAGTAATGACGTCTCACATGGTGATTGTTGGAAAAATCCTGGCTCCCTTTGGAGTAAAAGGCGAAGTTAAGGTTTTACCATATTCTGACCACCTGGAGCGTTGTTACCTGTTGAGAAACGTTAAAATTGAAGGGGCCGGTATTTCTGAATACAGGGAAGTTGAGCAGGCAAGTATCCATAAGAATATATGGCTCCTTCGATTTGCAGATTGCCACACGCGCGATGAAGCTCTGCGGATGAAAAATGCGCTGGTAAAAATAGACCCTTCCGAAAGGCTGCCTTTGCCTGAAGGAAGCTATTATTTTGACCAGGTTATTGGTTTGGATGTGTATACTGTGGAAGGAGTTTACCTGGGCCGACTAGAAGATGTGCTCCAACCAGGAGGTAATGACGTTTACCAGATTATAAACGTTCATGATCAATCTCAAGTCCTGATTCCAGCTTTAAAAGAAGTGGTGAAAGAAGTTGACCTGGAAAAAGAAATAATGATTATTGAACCGCTACCTGGTCTGCTGGAATGATCAACTCTCAGCAGTATGTCCGAAACAACAGGACAGAAACTCTGCTTGTAACAGCACAGGCAAGCGCAGAACCGGGATTCATGATGTAAGGTGTGAAGAGCTTTGAATGTTGATATTGTGTCAGCCTTTCCCAGGATGTTTGAGAGTGTTTTCGGGGAAAGTATTATTAAGCGGACGATAGAAAAAGAACTGGTTGCCATCAGGATTTGGGATTTAAGGGATTTCACCTCGGATAAGCATCGGCAAGTGGATGACTGTCCTTTTGGCGGTGGGCCCGGTATGGTAATGAAGCCGGAACCGTTTTTCCAAGCTGTAGAGTTCATCCAGGATGGGAATAAACACCTGACAAACCGGAGAACTCTATTAATGTCGCCCCAGGGGGCGACTTTTTCCCAGCAAAAAGCGGTTCAATTGAGCAAGGTGGAACACCTGGTTATTTTATGCGGACATTATGAAGGGGTCGATGAAAGGGTGCGGTTGTCCCTGGTGGACGAGGAAATATCCATCGGTGATTACGTTTTAACCGGGGGGGAACTGGCTGCCATGGTCCTGGTTGATGCTGTAATTCGCTTGCTCCCCGGTGCCTTAAAAGATGCCTCACTGGAAGAAGAATCATTTTCCAGCGGTTTGCTGGAGTACCCCCAGTACACACGCCCCCGGGAATATCGAAACATGAAAGTCCCTGACATCTTGCTTTCTGGGGACCATGAAAAAATTCGAAAGTGGAGAGAGCAAATGTCGCTGCAAAAAACCCGGGAAAGAAGGCCTGACTTGCTATCCAGGCAGGACGGCTATACAGAATAAAGCGGCGATTCTATCTCCAGGGCTAAGCCTGAAATGGCGGCAATACTATCAATTGCTATCATGATTAAAAATGTTGTTTATAACAATCTTCTGTGGTATATTTTAGAGATAGGATGATAAACTGGCACGGAAGTGGAAGTTGAAATATAAGAAAGGAGTTAGCTGCTATGGATTTAGTGAAACAAGTAGAAAGTGAATATATGAAAGAAGAGGTTCCCTCTTTTGCAGTGGGAGATACGGTAAAAGTTCATTTTAAAGTTATCGAAGGAAACCGTGAAAGAATTCAGGTCTTTGAAGGTGTTGTGATCAAGAAAAAAGGTGGAGGTATTGGAGAAACATTTACGGTGCGCCGGGTTTCTTATGGTGTTGGGATTGAGCGGGTTTTTCCTCTTCATTCACCCAAAATTGACAAGATCCAGGTGGCTCGCTGGGGAGATGTCAGGCGTTCGAAGTTGTACTTCTTAAGGCAGCTAAGGGGTAAGGCGGCCCGGATCAAGGAAAAGAAAAAATAGTTGAGAGCAGATCTTCCAGGTTATTTTGGTTTACGGAGCGTTGTCTATGGAGAATGATTTTTTCAACACAGAAAATGATGCCTATAAAGAGCAGTCCAGTCAAAAGAACATGAAAAAAGAAGTGGGCGAATGGGTCCGCTCTATTGTGTTGGCCATCGTTATTGCGGTGGTCATACGCATGTTTTTTTTCGAAACGTTTCTTGTGGACGGGACATCTATGTTTCCTACACTACAGCATAATGAACGCCTGGTAGTCAATAAAGCGGTTTACTATTTCAGGGAACCCCAGGAGGGCGAAATCATTGTTTTTAATTATCAACCAAGGCCTCGCCGGGACTTCATTAAGCGTGTAGTGGCTACGGAGGGGGACACTGTTGAAATTCGAGACGGGGATCTTCTTGTTAACGATCAAGTGGTTGAAGAACCTTATATCAAAAAGAATTCCATGAGGGACTTTGGCCCCGTCGAAATACCTGAGGAGCACCTCTTTGTTTTGGGTGATAACCGCAATAACAGCATGGATAGCCGCGACAAGGAAGTAGGTGCTGTTTCCCTGGAGCAGGTTAGAGGAAAAGCGCTTGTAGTCTTTTGGCCGCCCTTCGAAGTCAGGGCTTTGGGGGAAGAATCATGAGTGGAGAACGCCCTTCCGGTGTGATGCTCAAAGAAGAGAAACGTCTGTTACAGCACCTCAAGCATGTAGACTTGGTGGTGGAAGCCCTGGATGCACGCCTGCCAAAAACAAGCAGGAACTACCGGTTTTTAAATGCTCTTGCAAGTAAAAAGAGAGTGGTTTTGTTAAATAAAGCAGATCTGGCGGATCAAGATGTTACGGGTCAATGGATTAACTTTCTGGGAAAAGAACATTGGCCCGTTTTGGCGTTTTCCAGCAAAACCAATCGTGATCTAAAGCGCTTTGAGTCCCTGCTTATGAAGCAGCGTCCCCAAAATATGAAATTTAAGCGCCCTTTACGGTTAATTGTTGTGGGCATCCCCAACGTGGGAAAATCATCGGTCATAAACCGCCTGGCACATAAACTGGCTGCGAGAACAGGCAATACACCCGGTGTTACACGGGGGCCTCAGTGGATCCGCTTGAGAGCAGGCTGGGAGATGCTCGATACTCCAGGCTTGCTTTCACCAAACCTGGACCCTGAAAAAGCTTCCCCTGGGCTGGCTGTTATTGGGGCCATTAGTCCCCGGGCTTATGATCATGAAACAGTTGCCCAATGGCTGTTGGATTGCCTGCTCCAAAAGGAGCGATACCGCAAGTTATTGCAGGATTATTATGGGCTGGAACCTGCTGGGCCCGATGAAGGCACAGAAACTTACCTAAAGCGCATTGGACAATCCCGGAGACTGCTGGGTCCGGGAGGGGATGTTAGTAAGGAAAAATCATCCCAGGTTTTATTAAAAGATTTTCGGAAAGGAGCGCTGGGGCGCATAACCCTGGAAAGCCCTGGAGATGTAGATGAATAGTCACAGCCGAACCAACTTTTCGTCATGGACAGTCAAAGAAATAGAACAATATTTACTGGAGAACCCTGTAATTGACAGCACAGTCATCAGTCAATTACAGAGTGATCCCAGGAAAGGTGTCCGGGAACGGGTAGCCCGTTACTTTAAACGTCGAAATAATGACCTGAAAGGCCTGGAACGTTTAAACAGGTTAACCCGGAAAGAAAGACTGCTTGAGGAGCAAGGCTTTGCCTGTATAGCCGGTGTTGATGAAGCCGGAAGAGGTCCCTTGGCCGGCCCTGTAGTTGCAGCTGCTGTTATTCTCAAAGAAAAGCCCTATGGTTTATTTAAGTATGTTGACGATTCGAAAAAACTATCCCCGAAAAAAAGAAAAGAGTTGTATGAAACGATAATAAAACATGCTCTTGCAGTAAATACTGCAGTAATCGGAACAGAGAGAATCGACCAGGTGAACATCTTTCAAGCTTCCCTGGAAGCAATGCACCAATCAATTATCGGCCTTTCTGTTTCCCCTGATTTTATCCTGACGGATGGTTTTAAAATCCCGGAGTTGAGTATTGCACAAGAGGCGATCAAAGGTGGCGACTCCCTATGTTTATCTATTTCTGCAGCCTCTATTATTGCCAAAGTAACCAGGGATAAAATAATGGAAGAATACGGTTATTGCTACCAGGGTTATGGTTTTGAGCAAAATAAGGGGTATCCCACAGCAGAACACAAAAGAGCGATTAAAGAATTGGGGCCCACACCAATACATAGACGCAGCTTTTCCCTGGATTAGTGGGGTGAAGGCTTCTTGGAAAAGAAAACCGGAGCAAAAGGCTATAAAAAAAGGATTGGGAAAGCGGGAGAAAAGGTCGCCAGGTTGTTTTTGGAACAGGAATGCGGTTGGAAAATTATTGAGCAAAATTTCTCCTGCTCCCTGGGTGAAATAGACCTGGTTGCCCAGGATGGCAGTACGGTTGTTTTTGTGGAAGTCCGCTCCACAGGAACTGCTAATTTTGATTTGGTCGAGGAATCTATCAACTGGCAGAAGCAAAAAAAGATAAAACAACTGGCTTTGTTTTATCTAAAAAAACAGAAGAACCTTGCTGTTCTTTCCTCTCGTTTTGATGTTCTGCTGGTACAGATCAATCCTGAAACAATGGAAAAACAACGGATCCATTGGATCAAGGACGCTTTTTAGAAATCCGGTGGGAATCCTCGGGATCTATTGACCACGTGAGGATATCATTCTTAAAGTTCTTTGTAACTGCTCAGCGCTATTTGTAAGCGAAGCTGTGGGGACAGTTTTCGCGCTTCCGGAGCGCAGCGGAGGACCGACAGGGAAAGCGCGAGAACCGTCCCCCTGCTTTGCGGCGTGTTGTGGAATCATATAAGGGCTGAGCAGTTACAGTTCTTTTAGATCTGTGGCAATGGCATTTAAATGCCAGAGTATATCCTCAAACGCATCCAGCATTTGTAAGAAAACAGAGGAGGCTTGAGCGGGACAGATGCCCTGGCTTAGCCTTTCTTCATGCTCGATGGCGTAACGCCGCGAAATAAGCTCGTACTTGTTGGTTTCCTTAAATATATAGCGAAACAGAACAGGGTTCATGTTGACCAACAAGTCATTCAGGTAGCTATAGATGGCTTTTACCCCCTGGAACAGCTCTTCCATTTCCATGGCTGCAGTATGGGTAAAACGAATATCGTTCTTGTTTTTAATCCGGGTGAAGTTAATCAGTTTTTCATGATCAAATTTAAGTTTCTGCATGTGAACTAACAGGGAATACAGCAAAGCGTATTCTTCCCGTGTGATATCATCCAGTTCCTTTAATTTTTGGGAAAGGGTATTAACAAGCTGGGCGATTTCCCGGTTCTTCTCTTCGGCGCTGCTCAATGCTTCTTCATTGCGATTAATATACCCTTCAAATGTGTCGTGCATGATTTCATTGGCGCTGGTTGATATATCTTTAAGTAGGTTTACAACATCAACATCATGAAATATCTTGGCCATAAAGCCTCACCTCCCTAAAAAATTATATCATAAAACGGGATATTTTTAAACCTTGTTTGGACAGGACAGGCATTACAGGAACTATCTTGGAAAGGGGATAGGATGAATGCTTTCAAAAGTGACAACCTGCACTCTGATAGGCGTGGAAGGGCATGAGGTTTTTGTGGAGACGGATATTGCCAACGGCCTGCCCAATTTTAACCTGGTTGGTTTGGCGGCTCCTTCCATTAAAGAAGCCAGGGAGCGGGTACGGGCAGCAATTAAAAATAGCGGGTTTGAATTTCCAGCCAAAAGAATTACAGTGAACCTGGCCCCGGCTGATTTAAAAAAGGATGGCTCATCTTTTGACCTGGCTATCGCAGCGGGTATCCTGGCTGCAACGGGACAGGTTCCGCTAACCTCCCTGCAGGGTAAAATCTTTGCCGGTGAACTGTCCCTTGATGGGCAGTTGCGCAACATCCCCGGTGTTCTTGCCATGGCATTGTCTTTAAAAGAAAACCAGGGCCAGGGGAACTCCTATTTTTTTGTCCCCAGGGACAATGCCCCGGAAGCCTCCATTGTTAAAGGAGCACAAGCTGTTGGGGTGTCCAGCTTAAGGGAGCTGGCAGGTCTATTAAGGGGTGAAACTGAATTATCAGCATCTTCGGGGCGAATGGATCCCCCGGATGCCTCAGCAGCAGAACAGATGCAGGTAGACTTTCAGGAAGTAAAAGGACATCTTACTGTAAAAAGGGCTTTGGAAATAGCTGCAGCCGGGGGACACAACGTTCTGCTGACCGGGCCTCCCGGGACCGGAAAAACAATGCTGGCAAGAAGAATCCCTACCATCCTCCCGGCCATGACCATGGATGAATGCTTGGAAGTCACCCGGATCCACAGTGTAGCCGGGCTGGTCAAACCCCAACAACCCCTGCTAACTAGCAGGCCATTTCGCTCTCCTCACCATTCGGCTACTGCAGCCAGTATCCTTGGAGGCGGTCGAATTCCAAAACCGGGAGAAGTGAGCCTGGCCCACCGGGGCGTATTATTCCTGGATGAATTTCCTGAATACCCCAGGGAAGTATTGGAAGGGCTCCGGCAGCCCCTGGAGGACGGTCAGGTACATATTGCCCGCTCTGAGCTAACAGTTTCTTTCCCCTGCCAGTTTATGCTGGTGGCATCGAGCAACCCGTGTTACTGCGGTTTTTTCGGGCATCCCAGAAAAGCTTGCAGCTGTTCCGAATCCCAACTGCGGCGCTATCAGCTCAAATCTTCCGGGCCTCTCATGGACCGGATTGATCTGCACATCGAAGTTCCTCCCATGGAATACAGCGAACTGGAGCAGGCTGGAGAAGGTGAAAGCTCTGCTGCCATCAGGACCAGGGTTGAACAGGCGCGAGAGAAACAACGCGAAAGGTTTAGACATATCCAGGTTGACTGCAACGCTAATATTTCCCACCGTTACCTGAAACAACACTGCTGGTTAAGCGTTGAAGCCCAGGCCATTCTGCGCCGGGCCTTCGATTCACTATCTCTGTCCATGAGGGCTCATGACCGGGTAATTAAAGTGGCCCAGACTATTGCCGATTTGGAGTCAGAAAAAGAGATCACCGCCTCACACATTGCAGAGGCGATTCAATACCGAAATATGGATAGAAATTAAGAAATTAATGGGGTCAGGGCTTGAAATATAAGTTTAGGATGAAAAACCGTGTCTTGCTGCTGTCGTCCGGGCGACTGGGTAACCCTGTGGAAGGCGCTAAGGTTCCCTCAGGGTCCCCGGGCGGCCTTCCCGGTTTAACTCCCGTCCGGGTCGTTCCCGGCGGCCGACGTCCTGTCGGCCGGGACCGCCCGAGAACCTTCGGTCACCAAGCGCCTTTGGCCACAGAGACCAACGTCGCCGGACAAATGCGCCATCTCCCCGGTTAAGAGGGCGGAGTGTTGAAAACCAGCCCTTCGGCCGCAAGCAAGGTTTTTCATCTCCTGTTGTGGCCCGTAAGGGACGTGGCGGTCAGCATGAAAATGACAGCGTTGGCGCATGCCGGACCAGCCGGTTTAGGTTTGCTGCAGGCAATTTAAGCTGCCCTACTCGGTCCTCCGGGGATCGTTTCCCGGTATGAAGACAAACAGTGATTTCAAGATCAGCCCCCATTTTTGAACATTTTTGAACATTTTTGAAAAAGAAAGAGGAATTTTATATGGCTTATCGAATTAAAAGAAAACGCTGACCTGTAAAAATAAAAGGCAGCTATGTTTTTACCATCAAAAGTCAGTATATTTTAACATGCTTGAATTATCTATTAGAGGGGGGAGACAAGCCGGGGAAGAATTGTTAATATCTTTCCGGGTGGTTTAATTATGGAAAAGGTTAATAATAACAGTAATGACGCCCAAGGGAATATCATGGACACTTTGATTTCGGTAGCGCCAGTGATCCAACAGGCGATTTTCCTGGACAATGTTATAGTTATTACAGATCGGGAAAAGTATATTCACATACTTAGTGGAAAAGAGATCAATCTTGACGATCTGGTGGGTAAATTTTTAGATGAAAAGGAAATTATGTACAGGGCGGTCAACCAGGGAAAGATCATCACTGCTGAAGTTCCCAAAAAATATTATGGCACTCCTTTTAAAGCTTCAGGTGTTCCTATCAGAGACCAGAACAACCAGATTGTCGGCGGCTTTGGTATTGGCATTTCCCTGGTGAGCCAGAAAATATTGACAGAAACAACGAATACTTTTTTATCAACGACTCAGCAGGTTACGGCTACAGCCCAAGAACTGGCCGGTACAGCCGAAGAGTTGGCAGGTGAGATGGAAACTCTTAGTTCTCTGGAAGGAGAAGTTATGTCCCATGTCAACAAAACAGATACAATTTTGGCTTTAATTAATAAAGTCGCTTCCAATTCCAACCTTTTAGGTTTAAACGCCTCCATTGAAGCGGCCAGGGCGGGGGAACACGGCAGGGGGTTCAATGTGGTGGCCGAAGAAATTCGCAAAATGGCCGACAGCAGTACTCAATCGGTTGGGGAAATTCAAGAAATACTGGATGCTACAAAAGAGAAAGTGACCAAAATGGCTGAAGAAATTGAAAAGATAAAGGAAATAAGCCAGCATCAGGCAGCAGCAACGGAAGAGATCTCTGCTTCCATGCAGGAAATGGCCAGTTCCGTTGATAAGCTTGAACAAGTTTCCCAAATTCTATAATTGTGTCGCTTAAATTGGGCCAAACATCTTTCAGCCGTCCTTTGGCCCCACCGAGTACAGGCGGCAAGGCCTCAGCCCTGGAAAACTGCTAATGTCAATCCTCGCAGTTTGAGGATCTTTACTGCTGTACAGGTTTCGGTTAAATATCACATCTTATATTAAGGAGAGGAACATTTCATGGACTATTGCCAGGAGATCATGGAAAAATACAGTAAAGATCTTTTTCCCCAAAGCCTGGGTATTGAAATAATATACCTTTCCCCTGGAAGCTGCCAGGTGCAAATGGTAGTCAAAGATGAAATGACCAATTTTCATCAAATTACCCATGGAGGTGCCCTTTTCACCCTGGCGGATACGGCCTTTGGATTAGCCTCCAACTCCAGGGGGCCTGCCGTTGCCCTGCAGGTCAGCGTCAACTTTATGACTTCTTCCAGGGGAGGGCAGACCCTGGTGGCCACCGCCAGGGAAGAGCACCTGACGAGATCAACAGGGATTTATAATGTGGATGTGCAAGATGAAAGGGGGGAGGCTATTATGCTTTTTCGTGGTGTGGTTTATAGGTTCAAGGGAAAAAATAATATATTTTGAATCAGGCAAACTTTTTATCCTTTCCCATCAGACTGGCTGAAAGTTTACGGCGAAAGTCCGTGGAAGTATCTTAACGGTAAACAATACATATGTAGTCCTTAATTAGCCTTGCGTTAAAAGCGGGCTTTTTTGCTGCAGGCTTCCTTTTACACTTTCCAGCGGGCCCAGAAAGTGATAACATAGAACTGGTTTAAACCCGTTTAAAATATTTCCCGGGCAAGCGCAAATTACGACGAATAACTCTAATTTGGAGGGGCTTTGCATGAAAACCGAGCAATCCCAGGCGATTAAAGGAAACCGCATAATTATCAGTGTGATCGGGCCGGACCGGGTTGGGATCATTGCTGGAGTGGCCAATGTTTTGGCTGATAACGAGATCAATATTTTGGATATCAGCCAGACGACCCTGCAGGAATACCTGGCTATGGTCTTGATAGCAGATATGGCCAAAAGCCGGATCGACTTGGATACATTGAAGGAAGAGTTACATACAAAGGGCAAGGAATTGGGTGTTCGTATCGACGCACAGCATGAAGAAGTTTTTAATTTTATGCACCGGATTTAATGCCATGGAGGAAAAAAATGCTAACCATTCAAGAGATTTTGGAAACCATCAAGATGGTACAGGAAGAAAACCTGGATATTCGGACAATTACCATGGGGATCAGTTTAAGGGACTGCAGCCACACTGACCCTGAGGTCTCCTGCCAGAAAATATATGACAAGGTGACGCGGATGGCTGACGGGCTGGTGGATGTGGGGGAAAAAATTGCCCGGGAGTACGGGCTTCCCATTGTGAACAAGCGCATTTCCGTTACCCCGGTTTCCATGGTTGCTGAATCCAGCAGTACGGATTCGTACCTTCCTTTTGCCCAGGCCCTGGATCGGGCGGCCCGGGAGGTGGGTGTCAACTACATTGGCGGATTCTCCGCCCTGGTCCATAAAGGGCTTACCCGGGGCGATGAACTGTTGATCCGCTCAATTCCCCAAGCCCTGGCCGAGACTCAGCGAGTCTGTGCCTCGGTTAATGTGGCAACAACCAGGTCTGGTATCAATATGGACGCAGTTTCCCGGATGGGTCAGGCCATTAAAGAGCTGGCACAATTAACAGCCTCGGATAACGGAATCGGCTGTACAAAGCTGGTGGTCTTTGCCAATGTACCCGAAGATAATCCTTTTATGGCCGGCGCGTTTCACGGGGTGGGTGAGCCGGAATCTGTGATCAATGTGGGGGTCAGCGGTCCCGGCGTGGTAAAACGCACCGTGGAAGAATTGCCGGGTGCTGACCTGGGGACACTGTCTGAAGCAATCAAAAAGACTGCTTTTAAAATAACCCGCATGGGTGAACTGGTTGGACGTGCAGCAGCAGAAAGGCTGGGTGTTCCCTTTGGTATTGTGGATCTTTCCCTGGCACCAACCCCTGCGGTGGGTGACAGTGTGGCAGAAATTTTAGAATCCATGGGGCTGGAGCGCTGCGGCGCTCATGGCAGCACGGCAGCCCTGGCCTTGTTAAATGATGCCGTGAAAAAAGGTGGGGCCATGGCTTCTTCCTCTATAGGGGGACTTTCCGGTGCCTTTATTCCTGTAAGCGAAGATGCAGGAATGATCCGTGCCGTTGAGGAGCAGGCCCTGGGTATTGATAAACTGGAAGCAATGACCTGTGTCTGTTCAGTGGGACTTGATATGCTGGCCATACCCGGCGACACTCCAACGGAAACCATTTCAGCCATTATTGCCGATGAAGCAGCCATTGGCGTAATGAACCAAAAAACAACCGGTGCGCGTATTATTCCTGTGCCAGGCAAGAAAGTTGGCGAGTATGTTGAGTTCGGGGGGCTTTTGGGACGGACTCCCATCATCCCGGTAAACCCTTTTTCCTCCTCAGGGTTTGTGAACCGTGGGGGACGGATCCCGGCACCGGTCCACAGCTTGACCAATTAGGGCATAAAATGAGGTGGCTTTATTGGGAAATAAAGGAAAAAGACAGCTGGAGATAGTAAACCAGATCCTGGAATTGTTAAAGGAATACCAGGCAGCTCGAAGGGAAGGCGGTATTAAAGGCCTTTCCGACGGCTTTATGTTCCAGTTCCAAAAGGAGTTGAATCAACTGGCTGAGGAGCTGGAAAGAAGACAGTTAAGCCTGCCTGATAGCCTATGCTGCAAATTGTGCGGGCAGAATATCTTTTGTATACCCAATCTTCCTACCACCATTGGGGGAGTAGGGACGATGAAACCGGGAAAAGTTTCGGAATGGTATGGATCCCGGTCTCTTTCTAAAGAAGGGCTCTGCCGGGAATGCGAAGATCAGGTGGCAGAGCAGATCCACCATAAAGGATGCCTGATTAACCAGTATATTGAAGATATGCAGGGTGAACAGGAACGGGTCCAGCAGATCAAGCTGTGCAGGTTAATCCTGGAAAATGCTGAATATCTGCAGGAACTGGAAAAGAAATCGATTCCCACCATCGAGCCTTCTCCTTCCGAATTAATCCAAGAATATCGTGAAGTTTTGCAGTCCCTGGAGAGCCCTTCCTCTTAATAATAATTTTCATATTTGCATTCCAAAAGCTGGTAGCAGTGGAGGGGGAGCTCCTGTATGAACTGGGATGGACCACCTGTGAACCGTTCCCAGCCCCTGAAGTTTTCTTCAGATGCAGTCAGGTAAAGATGGTCCTTGGCCCGGGTGGCCGCAACATAAAACAGCCTTCGTTCCTCTTCTATGTTTTTTAACCCCATGGGGGATGGAAACTGACCTTCGTTGTTCCCGATTAGAAAAACGGTGTTCCATTCTTTCCCTTTGGCGCTGTGGATTGTGGACAGAGTTAAATAATCTTTTCCTGGCTGCTCGTCTTTGACACTATCCAGGATCAAAGATTCTTCCAGGGTTAGGGACTCCAGGAAGTCACCCAAGTTAGCGCACCTTTGTCCATAAGCAGCCAGGCGTTCAATGCCCAGGCTCCGTTCGGTATAATCGTCAGGATATTTTTCCAGTAAAATCTTTTGATAAGAGCTGGCCATAATGATCCGGATCAGCTCGGGGACATTGCTGCTATCTGCCTGGCATAATTTTCCCAGCGACTGGGTGAACTGCCCCCAGCCCTGCTTACCCCGCTTGGGGGTGATTTTTTCATCTAAAACAGCTTCCAGGGGGTTGGGGAACGCGCGCATTTTCTGCCACAGTGCCCGGAATGTTGCCTCGCCGATGCCTTCGTGCAGCAGGGCAACCCGCTGCCAGGACAGTTCATCCCGGGGGTTTTCCAAAAGCTTCAGCCAGCATAAAACATCCTTGATATGGGCCCTTTGCAGAAATTTTAATCCGCCAAAGGTCATGTAGGGGATGTTCCGTTTCATCAGGGCCATTTCCACATCTTGTGACAAAAACGAGCTCCGGTATAAAACAGCGATATCAGTTAAATTCTCCCCGTTGTCATAGTGCTCCAGGATTTTATCGGCGACCAAATCCGCTTCCTGGATATTGTTTCGAGCCAGGAAAAACCAGGGTTTTTCACCAGCTTCCCGCCGGGTGTACAGTTCTTTTTCGAGCTGCTGCCTGTTATGCTGGATGGAAAAATTGGCCAGCTGGAGGATTTCCGGGATGCTTCGGTAATTCTGAACCAGCTTAATTACTGCGCACCCTGGCTTTTTCTGGGGCAGGTTGAGGATGTTTCCGATTTCTGCACAGCGGAAGCTGTAAATGGACTGGGCATCATCACCCACAAGACAGATGGAACTTTTTTCCCCCAGGAGCAGGACAAGGCGGTCCTGGACGGCATTGGTATCCTGGAACTCATCGACGAGAACATGCTGAAACTGTCCCTGGTAGTGTCTTTTCACTTCCTCATGATTTTCCAGCAGTGATAACCACCCAACCAGCAGATCATCAAAATCCAGCACATTTGCTGCCTGCTTTTTCTCTTCGTACTTGTTTTCAATATCCTTAATCAAAGGCAAATACTCCAGCAGGTACGTGGAGTTTTCGGCAATATAAGTTTCCAAATCCAAACAGGAGTTTTTTGCTGCGCTTAAAGTTTTATTCAGCAGTCCGCGCTTGACGAACAGGTTTTGTTCTTTTGCTTGCAGTTGACTTTTAAAGGAAGCCAGAGAAGACTTGACTAGTTGCTCCCTGTCACCTTCATCCAGGATGGAGAAGTTGGGGGTCCGGTCTGCCAGCCGGGCGTGTTTTCTTAGTATCCGGGCGCCGATACTGTGGAATGTCCCGGCCCAAAGTCCCTTGGGGAAAAAGCCTAAAATTTCTCTGACCCGGTTTTTCATTTCATCGGCGGCTTTGTTCGTGAAGGTGACCAGCAGGATTGTTTCAGGAGAAACCCCTTCCTGGACCAGGTGAGCAACCCGGTAGGTCAGTGCCCTGGTCTTCCCCGATCCAGGTCCTGCAATACCCAGGATTGCCGGGTGTTTCCCGGTAACGAATTCAAACTGTTCCTGGTTTAGTTCATTTTCCAGCCTTTTTAACCACCTGTTATTTTCGTCTCCCCTGTATGGTTGGGGATTGCTTCCTTGAAATAGGGTATCCATTATTTTTCCACCTCGTCAAGAAATTTGGCTGTATTTCGTCCATGAAAACAAACATAAGGCAGGCTTGATGTCCTGGACGGCCACGGGTTCGATGAGCTCTTATCTGGGGTTCATCAATACAGGCATAAACGATATAATGAGCTTTAAGAAACGGGTAGACCTCATAATACTGCCATTGTTTTCTACTCAAGTCAATCATAATTAATAATGATTGCCTTTAATTATTTTCTCCAAAGCTACATAAATACCTTTTATCTTTTCAGGCAGAAAGGAGAAATTGTCTATGACTTACATCGGAGTGATCGGTTCGGGGACTTGTGATGAGCAGACAGGACGGCTGGCTTACGAAGTTGGGGCGAATATTGCAAAAAAAGGGGCTGTCCTGGTCTGCGGCGGTATGGGCGGAGTCATGGAAAGTGCCTGTCGGGGTTGCAAAGAACAAGGAGGAACCAGCCTTGGAATTATACCAGGCAGTGACCGCCGGGAGGCGAACCCCTATGTTACTCATGCCCTGCCTACAGGATTGGGGGAATTGAGAAATTTTTTGGTTGTTCGTTTTAGCGAAGCTTTGATCGCTGTGGCTGGAGAATACGGAACCCTTTCTGAAATGGCCATTGCACTTAAAGAAGGGAAAAAAGTGGTCGCTTTACATTCACCATTCGATTTAAAAGGGCTTATTGTCGTTTCCAGTGCAGGCGAAGCGGTGGAAAAAGCATTTTTATAATTACTAGGCAGGACATTGGCGATTATTTGTGGAATTAATAAACAATTGGGACTACAGTGAAAATATTGTGGTGACGATAACGCTTTGCTGTGTGGGGCGTAAAGCGGGCTGAGCAATTATTCTGAACCATTGATGACATTAATTATCTTAAAAAGGAGCCTTCCCTCTTGAGAGCATTTCATGTCTTGGACGAGATTTTCTGTGTTGGCGGTAGTGAACAGTCGGCCCCCGAGGATGGGAGTGTCTATTTGGTGCAGGGCCCGGACGAGTTATGGCTTATTGACAGCGGTTGCGGCAATTCTGTGGACGCCATCATAGAGAATATTCAGGGATTGGGGTTTGACCCTTCCCGGATCAGTAAAATTATTGCAACGCACTGCCATATTGACCACTGTGGCGGTTTGGCTGAACTGCAAAAACGTTTTAATCCCGAAATTATAGCTCACGCTGGAGACGTAGATGCTCTCGAAGGTCGGGCCCCTGAAAAAGTTGCGGCGGAGTTTTACGGGATTGACTATCATCCTGTCCGGGTGTCTACCGTGCTCCGCGAGGCGCGTGCGAGCTTGAGCCTGGGCAGCCAGGAACTCGTTTTGCAGCATGTCCCCGGGCATACTCCAGGGAGTATCGTTGTCTGGGGGGATTTTCCTGGAGGAAGGGTGTTGTTTGGCCAGGATTTGCACGGTCCACTGCACCCTAACTGGGGTTCGGACAGGCAGGCCTGGAAAAAATCTCTGGAGCAGCTCTTAAAGCTTGATGCCGATGTATTGGCTGAGGGGCATTTTGGAGTAATATCCCCTGCAGAAAATGTAAAGCTGTTTATCAAACGCTTCCTGTATTCATAAATAAATCTACCCGGGCCTTCGCTGGCCCGGGCAAAAAATGAAAAGGAAGGAAAAAGATGAGTAAAAAAAATATGGACGTAACAGGACTGAAAAGTGTGTTTAAGGACGGGTTAACTGTGGCATTGGGAGGCCAGTCTGTTACCATGAACCCGGTCCAGCTCATTTGTCAGGTCTTAAAAGACGGGTTTAAGGATCTTCACCTGGTTGCCTCCCCTGTGGGTGGCTTTGGGGCGGATTTGATGATCGGTGCAGGTGCAGTAAAATCTATTGAATTTGCTCAAATGGGCTTGTGGGAGTACGGCCTTGCTCCCAACCTGCGGCGTTACTCCCAGGAAGGACGAATTACCTGCGTGGAGCATACCTGACCCAGCCTTTTGGCCGGGCTCCAGGCTGGAGCCATGGGATTGCCCTTTATGCCTGTGCGTGGAATCATTGGAACGGATTACTTGAAAATACGCTCGGATTTTAAAGTCCTGGACAACCCTTACGGGGACGACCAGGTTGTTGTCGTGCCGGCCATAGAGCCAGATATTGCTTTGATCCATGCCAAGAAAGCGGATCTGTCGGGCAATGTCCTGGTAGATCGCTTTGAAAATGACCCCCTTTTGGCCCGCGCTTCCAAAAATGTTTTTGTTTCCTGTGAAGAAATGGTACAGAATGTCTATGATGATTTTACTGTAGAAGATATCGTGATCCCTTCTATCTACATTGACGGAATTATTCCTCTTCCCGGGGGTGCCAGGCCGACCCAATGCCATGGGTATTATGATTTTGATGGTGAAACCATCAAAAAGTATATCAAAGCTTCCAAGGATGAATCCGCACTGCAGGGTTTCCTGAACGAGTTTGTGGGTCAATAAGCAAACAAGTCTTTTAAGGAGGACATTAATATGTCAGCTACTTATACAATGGAAGAACTGATGGCGACTGCAATCTCCCGGGAAATCAAAGATGGAGAAGTTGTAGCCGTGGGGACTTTATCTCCTGCTCCTGCTGCCGGTGCCATCCTGG
Source organism: uncultured Desulfovibrionaceae bacterium (assembly GCA_964581355.1). GTDB lineage: Bacteria > Bacillota > Dethiobacteria > DTU022 > UBA8154 > CAZOOA01. Next base: position 36,919 of record CAZOOA010000005.1, read on the forward strand.
CAAAGTTAAGCCACGCCCCAAATGCGGAACTGGCCGTTTGGATGGTCCGGGAGTACTGGCCGTTTACCGAGGGGATTAAGGAGTTTTTTGACCTGGCCCAGAAGGGGGCCGTGGACCTGTTTTTCCTGGGCGGGGCACAAATTGATCAGCACGGAAACACCAACCTGCATGTTCTGGGTGATTACTACCAGCCTAAGGTGAGGCTGCCCGGCGGAGCAGGCACTGGGACGCTGTATTATACGGTGCCCCGGGTGATGCTGTTTAAAGCAGATCACAATACCCGTTCTTTTGTGGAGAAAGTAGATTTTGTGACCGGTGCCGGGAAATCTCCCCCGGAAGTTATGCGCAGGGGGCATGCCGAAAAGTGTATTACTCCCCTATGTGTCTTTTCTTATGACAAAAAACAAGAGCGGCTGGAGCTGGATTCTATCCACCCCGGCATTGAACTGCAGCAGGTAATTGACAACACAGGCTTTCCTTTGCATAACCTGGAAAATATTCCAGTTACCAGGGAGCCGTCGCCGGATGAACTCCGCTTGTTAAGGAATGAGGTGAAAAACAAGCTGCAGGCTGCCTATCCTCATTTTGTCAAGTCTGCATTTGCTTCCAGTTAACAATATATGGAATTAATGGCTTAGTGATATACCAAGGAGGCGAATAGAAGTGATTACCCGTGCAGAAAAGTTTTGCGGTGCGCTTTTGGGGACACATGTTGGAGATGCCCTGGGAATGCCGCTGGAGGGGGCTTCTGCTGCTGCCATTAAGAAAAACTATGGACAGGTTCGTGAGATGCTGGATGCCCGGTTAGGTGCCGGGACATATACTGATGATACAGAAATGATGATCGCGTTGGCAGAGAGCCTGGTCCGCAGCCAGGGGATGAACGGGGCAGACCTGGCCCATTCTTTCCTGGAAAACTTTAACCCGCTGCGCGGTTACGGAGCGGGGAGTCGCAAAGCCATGGAACTGCTCCGTGCGGGAATCAGCTGGAAAGAAGCAGGGAAAAGAATCTTTGAAGGTGGTTCCTACGGTAATGGAGCTGCCATGCGCATAGCACCATTGGGTTGTCTCTATTGTCATGATCCCCGGGAACTCCAAGAGGCTGCACGAGTTTCTTGTTTAGTGACGCATGCCCATCCCTGGGGGCAGGAAGGGGCCTTGCTTCAGGCTTATTCTGTGGCCCTGGCGGTAAACGCGGATCCCGCCCGGGGGCTGGAAAGGGGTCAGTTCCTGGATTCCCTGGAAAACCTGTTGGAACCGGACTCTCCCTTCCTGGAAAAAACTGCAGTGATGCGGAAGCTTTTGGACCAGGACATGCAGTTGGAAGACGTAGCAAATGTTCTGGGAAATGACAGCCGGGCGCTCACCTCAGTGCCTGCAGCGATTTTCTCCTTTCTCCGGAACTGCCAGGACTTCGAAGAGACCGTGGTTTATGCGGTAGGAATCGGTGGGGATACGGATACCATCGCTGCCATGGCCGGGGCTATGGCCGGTGCCTTTCATGGTAAAGGGGCAATTCCCGGGCGTTGGCTTGATTCCCTGGAGAGAGGGGAAAAAGGCGCGGATTATATTGAGCAGCTGGCCCTTAATCTTTATGAATTACACCAGGAATTTAATCCGGGCTCATAGACATGCCGTCAGCCTTATAGTATAATGATTCTTACTTACTTAAGTACAGGAAATGTTGGAGGCGGGTAGCGATTATGAGTAAAGTTTTTGTGTACGATACGACCCTGCGAGACGGCGCACAAAGGGAAGGAATCTCTTTTTCTGTCAATGACAAGATCCAGATAGTAAAACTATTGGATGAGCTCGGAATTCATTACATCGAAGGCGGATGGCCCGGTTCAAACCCCAAAGATATGGAATTTTTCCGTCGTCTGAAAGACATCCCTTTAAAAAATGCCTGTATAGCGGCCTTTGGCAGCACCCGGCACGCTCATATTAACGCGGAAGCCGATGCCAATGTCAGAGCGCTGCTGGAAGCCAGCACACCGGTAATCACTGTGGTGGGGAAAAGCTGGGATTTTCATGTTGAACATGCTTTAAATACCACCCTGGAAGAAAACCTCTCCATGATTTCCGACACCATTGGGTTCCTAAAGGGTAAACAACGGGAAGTCTTTTTCGATGCGGAACATTTTTTTGACGGCTACAAAAACAACCCGGCCTATGCCATGGATACAATCCGTGCCGCGGCAGAAAGCGGGGTGGATACCGTTGTTTTATGTGATACGAACGGTGGGACATTGCCTGGCGAGATCCAGTCGATTATTTCTGAAGTGAAAAAAGAACTGGATGTGCCTTTAGGTATCCACGCTCATAATGATACCGGTATGGCCGTCGCCAACTCTATCCTGGCTTTGCAGAGCGGGGCAGCCCATGTCCAGGGGACGATCAATGGATACGGGGAGCGGAGCGGGAATGCGGATCTCTGTACTATCATTCCCAACCTTCAGCTTAAGCTGAAGATGGATCTGTTGGAACCTGAACAGCTGAAACAGCTGACCCGTGTTTCCAAAGTGGTGGCAGAATTGGCGAACATGATTCCCCAGGACAACCAGCCGTACGTGGGCCGCAATGCTTTTACCCATAAAGGCGGTATCCATGTGGATGCCATGGTCAAGCATGTACGGACCTATGAACATGCCAACCCTGAGGCCATCGGCAACAAGAGAAGAGTTCTTGTATCGGAACTTTCGGGAAAGAGCAACATCCTGCTCAAGGTCAAGGAAAACCGTAGCCAACTGCTTAAACAGCACCCCGAGGCCAAAGAGGTTTTACAGGTCTTGAAGGAGATGGAACACCAGGGCTACCAATTTGAAGGGGCCGAGGGTTCTTTTGAGCTGCTGATCTGGAAAACCTTGAAAGCATACCAGCCCTTGTTTAAATTAGAAGGCTTCCGGGTGATTGTAGACAAGCAGCGCAGGGAAGACGATCTCTACGTGGAGGCGACCATTAAAATCCGGGTAGGGGACCAGCTGGTTCATACTGCAGCAGAGGGGAATGGACCCGTAAACGCTATGGACACAGCATTGCGCAAAGCCCTGGAAGAATTTTACCCGGAATTGAAAGACATAAAACTGACTGACTACAAGGTGCGTGTGCTGGATGGAACAGACGGTACGGCCGCCAAGGTCAGGGTATTAATAATTTCACGCAACGGCAACAAAAGGTGGGGGACTGTCGGTGTCTCAGAAAACATCATTGAAGCCAGCTGGATTGCCCTGGTTGACAGTATTGAGTATGGTTTGCTTTGCCAGGACAGTCCTTCAGTAAGCCACTTGAAAAAAGCCCTTAAGGAGCTGGCCTGGGTCGAAGAAAACGCTATTAATTGCTAACCAAATAAATTAAGTGGGAGTGGTCTCATTGCAAAAACCGTTGGATTTTCTATATGGAACCGTGACAGGGATCGGGAGCATGCCCGATGAAGATGCCAGTTCAGCCCTGGAATTAATCAAAAATACCATCAGTGTAGGACCTCACTGGCCCCAGCTTCCCAAGCGTGGGCGCCAGGAGAGCTTTATCCGGCAGTATCTTACTCCCCTGGTTCGCCTGGGGCTTATTGACATCGAATCAGGAGACTCCCCGGTCTTTCAGGACGATTCCGGGGATTGGCTGGAAAACATGGAACAATTTTACCAATACTTTTTGAATTTTGAAGAAGGGGGAAACTTGAAAGAAGAGGCTCTTTCTTTTTTTGCTTTCCCAAAAGAAGCAGCATCGGGTTTCCACCTGTTTCTGCAGCAGGAATGGGAAAAAATGTCGCCTGTGCCATCCTTCGTTAAAGGGCACATCAGCGGTCCGTTGACAGTGGGTCTGCAGTTGTTTGCCCATGATCAGTCAACCTCTTTTTACCGGGAAGACCTGCGGGACATCTTGACAAAAACTCTCTCCTTGATTGCCGCGTACCAGGTCCGGGAAATGAAGAAATCTTCAGTGCCTGTACTCATTTTTATCGACGAGCCGGGCCTGTTGACTTTTGGCCAATCGACGTATGTTTCTTTATCCCGTGATGATATCTCTGCAAGCTTACGCCAGGTAGTCGACGGAATAACCAGGGCTGGCGGTTATGCCGGGACACATTGCTGTTCCGGTGTGGACTGGTCTATTTTATTTGAACTGCCGCTGCAGGTGGTCAACTTCGATGCGTACGGCTTTTTTGATTCAATGCTGGTTTATACCCGGGAGCTGGATAGATTCCTGGCCAATGGGGGATGCTTATCCTGGGGTATTGTCCCCACCACTGAAGATGTGGAAAAAGAAGATGTGAACTCCTTGAAAGCAAGATTCTTTGAAGGAGTCGAACGCCTTAGCAGTCAAGGGGTGAACAAAGAACGGCTGTTAAAGCAATATATGATTACTCCCAGCTGCGGCGCCGGCACATTAACCAGGGAACAAACAGAAAATGTATACCAGTTAACCGGCCAATTAAACCAGGCCATCAAAGCAGAATTACCCGGTTAAATCAGTTTAAGAACGGTTCGTTTTAAGCGAAGCTTTGAGGACGGAAGACGTTAAAGGGAGGTTTACCAGTTGGGATTGCGTTCACTGCTTAAGGAAATAACCCAGAAAGACGGGGTGTCAGGATTTGAACAGGAGCTGGCAAAAACAATAAGCCAGCATTTTGCCTCCCTGGTGGATGATACCAGGACAGATAACCTGGGGAACTTGATCATGTTGAAAAAAGGCAGCAAAGGCTTTCCCCGGGTGATTTTATGTGCTCATATGGATGAAATCGGATTAATTGTAACCAAAATGGAAAAAGGCGGTTTTTTACGTTTTACTTCGCTTGGTGGTTTTGATGTCCGTACTCTGCCCGGCCAGAAAGTTACTGTTTATGGCCGGGAAACCTTTGAAGGTATCATCGGCTTTAACCCGCCTCACCTGCAAACAAGCCAGGAAAGAAACAAAAGTCCCCAAATGGACACCCTGTTTATTGATACCGGTTTGCCCGAGGAAGAGGTGGAAAAGTCCATTCCAATAGGCTCTGTGGCGGCAATACAACGGAGCTTTTTAGATCTCATGCATCAGACAAGTGCCGGGAAGGCATTCGACGACCGTGCCGGCGTGGCTGTGCTCTGGCAATGTGCCGGGGAATTGAACAAGCTCGTCCACGAGGCGGATGTCTATCTCGTTGCCACAGTCCAGGAAGAAGTGGGCGTGCGGGGGGCTGTTGTTTCTGCTTATGGCCTCTCCCCGGACCTGGGAGTCGCTGTAGATGTCTGCCACGGCAGTATTCCCGGGGCCAAGGAACACGAAGCTTCCGAGCTGGGAAAAGGTCCCGTGGTCACCGCCGGTCCCAATATCCACCCGGGTATTGCCGAGAGGCTGGCAGCAGTAGCCAAAGATTATCATCTCCCCTGCCAAAGGGATGTTTCCCCCGGACCTACGGGAACTGATGCCCGGGCTATCCAGGTCAGTATGGAGGGAATCCCTACCGGTCTGCTGTCCATTCCCCTGCGCTATATGCATACTTCGGTGGAGTTGGTCGACCTGGATGATGTAAAGTTGAGCGGAAGGCTTCTGGCTTATTTCACGGCCGGGCTGGATCAAACGATGGTGGAGGAACTGTCATGCTTATAAAAGAGTTGTCTGACCTTCCCGGTGTCTCCGGGGACGAAAAAAAAGTCCGAGACTATATCCGGGAGCAGTTGGAACAAGAGAAAATAGAGCACTTTACCGATTCCATGGGCAACCTGTACGCTGTAAAAAAAGGCAGAAAAAACAGCGGAAGAGAACATCAAATCATGCTGACCGCCCACATGGATGAAGTGGGATTGATGCTCGCTTCGGTGGAAAAAAGTGGTCACCTGCGGTTTTATACCGTGGGAGGCATCAATGAATGGTCTCTGGTCTCCAGGCCAGTAATAATTGGCAGGGATGAAGTGCCCGGTGTCATCGGGGCCAAGGCTGTGCACCTGCAGAAACCCGAAGAGCGCCGGAAGGCCCTGCAGGTGGACCAGCTGTATATTGATATCGGTGCCCGGAGTAAAGAGGATGCAGAGAAAAAAGTCAAAGTGGGTGATTATGTTTCCTTTGATGTGCAGGCAGGCAGCATGGCCCAGGGCCGAATGATTTCCGGTAAAGCCCTGGACAACAGGGCCGGCTGCGCAGCGCTGCTGGAGTTGCTGCAAAAAGAATATGAACAGGGCTTTACAGCAGTCTTTACCGTGCAGGAAGAGGTGGGGTTAAGGGGGGCCAGGGTGGCCGCCTACCGGGTAAACCCGGAGATTGCCCTGGTGCTGGAAACTACAACAGCTTCCGACCTGCCTGAGCTTAAGGAAAAAGACTTTGCCACGACAATGGGTAAAGGCCCCGCTTTTACTATCCGGGACGGCTCGGTAGTCTCCCATCCCCGGGTTCTGGAGCGGCTCATCCAGACAGCAGAGGAACAAAACCGTCCATACCAGTTTCGGCAGTATACCGGGAGTTTCACCGATGCAGGGATCATCTCGCAGTCCCGTGCCGGGGTAAAAGCCGGGGTGATCTCAACACCGTGCCGTTATATTCACACATCCGCTTCACTCCTGGACAAAAAAGACTGGGAGCATCTTGTAGAAATTGCTGCTGGTTTTGTAGGCTCAGTACATGAAAAGGGGTTGGAATAGTGATGAAGGAATTAATAGAAACATTAACAGGCACTTTTGGGCCTGCTGGCGCTGAAAATACGATAAGTTCGGTGATCCTGGAAGAAATCAAGCCCTATGTGGACGATTATTTTACCGACAACCTGGGCAACCTGGTTGCTTCCAAAGGTGATCCGGGCCAGGCAAAGCTCCTGGTCGCCGCGCATATGGATGAGATCGGGCTGATGGTTACTTATATCGAAGAAAAGGGTTTTTTACGTTTTACCGGGATCGGCGGGATCAGGAACGAGCTGCTCCTGGGCAGCAGGTTGGTATTTGAAAACGGGACAACCGGTGTGATCGGCTTGGAGAAGTTAAAAGAAAAAAAAGACCCGGAACTAAGCGATTACTACCTGGACATCGGGGCAAAAAATGCGGATGAAGCCAAAGAACGGGTCAAAATAGGCGATACAGCCTGTTTTCTGGCTCCTTTCGCCCTGCAAAACCGTCGTGTGATGGCAAAATCCCTGGACAACAGGGCTGGTTGTGCCGTATTGATCGAAACGATAAAAAATCTCCCCCGGGAACTCCCCATAGGCGTATATTTCGTTTTTACCGTGCAGGAAGAGTTGGGGTTAAGAGGAGCGAGGCCTGTATCCTACAGGCTTAAGCCAAACTATGGTCTGGCTGTTGATGTTACCCGGGTGGGCGACACACCGGAACCGGAATATAAAATGAATCTAGCCCTGGGGGAAGGTCCTGCGATTAAGGTCAAAGACTCTTCGGTAATCTGCCACCCCTTGATTATTGAGAAAATGACAACGGCAGCGGTAAACAATCGTATTCCTTACCAGTTTGAAGTCCTGGAGAGAGGGGGTACTGATGCCGGGGCCATCCATCTTTCCAGGGAAGGCGTTCCTTCGGGGGTGCTTTCGATCCCCTGCCGCTATATCCACAGTCCTTCCGAAATGGTTGACCTGGATGACATGGAGCATGCAGTCTCCCTGCTAAGCGCTCTCTTGCAGGAATCCTGGTAACCCCAAAGAACCAGTGGCTTTTGAACCTGGAACTTTGAAGCAAGGTGCGTTCGACTGAACCATTCTTTGCTGCTTCCAGCTGGAAGCAGCAAAGGAAGTAAAGGTAGCAATGAATACCCGAGTGTAATCCCATGTTTTTGCTCCATATTTCTTGCATTACCTTTTGGATCATGGTAAAATGGCGTGGGCGGGGACACGAACCTGCACCAGAAGCCATTAGTTTTGTTTGTATCTGCCTTCAATGAACAAACTAGTTTTAACTTAAGTGATTGCTCTGCCTGGAGCCGTCAAAGGACCGGGACAGCAGGTACATCAGCTAAGGATTTTTATGTGCCTTCCTGTTTTCCTGGAAGGCATAATTTATTTTAAGGCCTGGTGAGCGATGAAAAAAATTGCCGTAATCGGTGCAGGAAACGTGGGAACCGTGTTGGGGCTGGCCCTGTTTAATAAGGGCTACACCCTTGTTGGTGCAGTGACTAAGTCCTCGGAAGGTCGTGCTGAAGCTGCTAAACAGCTGCAGTGCCCGGTTTATTCCCAGCCCCACCAAGCTTCCAGAGAAGCGGAGATTGTTTTTATTACCACCCCGGACCGGGTTATCGAAGACGTGTGTCAGCAGATGGCCCGTGAAGGAGGTTTTTACAAAGGGCAGATTGTCATACACTGCAGCGGTGCCCATAGCTCTGAGATCCTGCAATCCTCCCGGAAAGCCGGGGCATGGGCCTTATCCATGCATCCCTTGCAAACCTTTCCAGGGACGGAAGCCGGACTGCGAGCTCTTCCGGGCACCTTTTTTGCTGTAGAAGGAGATACTGGCGCTTTGCCAACTGCCGGGGATTTGGTTAATGCCTTGGGGGGTGAAATGCTGCCCATCTCCACAGAAATGAAGACTCTTTACCATGCTGCAGCATGTGTTGCCTGCAACTACTTGACCTCCCTCCTGGATGGAGCACTGCGTATGTACGAACAGGCTGGCGTATCCAGGGAGCAGGCTGTAAAAGCTCTTTATCCCCTGATCTCCAGGACCCTGGAAAACATCAAAGAAGCAGGTCCCGAACAGGCTTTAACGGGCCCCATCGCCCGGGGGGATACAACAACGGTAAAAGCTCATGTGGAAGAGTTGCAGCGCTTCCTCCCAGAGCTTCTCCCATTTTATCAAATCATGGGTCAGCAAACAGTGGGGCTGGCTTTGCGTAAAGGAACGCTGACGGAAACACAGGCAGAAAACATAAATTATTACTTAAAACAAGGAGGAACCGATTAACATGGCCGGTCGCTACTCGATTGTTGATTTTCGCGAGATGAAAAAGGAAAAGAAACAGATCTCCATGCTGACAGCATATGACTTTCCAACAGCCCAACTTCTTGATGAAGCAGGCGTGGAAATGATTCTTGTTGGAGATTCACTGGGTATGGTGGTTCTGGGATATGAAGACACTCTTTCTGTAACTTTGACTGATATGATCCACCACGGTAAAGCGGTGGTTCGCGGGAGTAAGCAGGCTTTTGTGGTGGTGGATATGCCTTTTTTAACCTACCATATAAACTCGGAAGATGCCCTGCGCAATGCCGGGAAATTAATCCAGGAAACAGGGGCTCAGGGGGTTAAATTGGAAGGCGGACAGGAAATTATCGCTGCGGTTCGTGCCATAACGGGTGCAGGAATACCTGTTATGGGTCATTTGGGGCTGACTCCTCAATCTGCCGGTCAACTCGGAGGCTTCAAGGTCCAGGGTAAAGATCCCCAGGTAGCCAGGAAAATGGTTGAGGATGCTGAGGCCCTGGAGGAAGCAGGAGCTTTTTCCCTGGTGCTGGAATGTGTCCCCTGGCAGTTGGCCCAGGCAATTACTCAGCGGGTTTCTATTCCTGTTATCGGTATCGGAGCAGGGAAAAACTGCGATGGACAGGTACTGGTTTATCATGACGTAATGGGTCTTTTTACTGGTAAGCGTCCCAAGTTTGTCAAACAATACGTAGATGCACGGAGCGAGATGCTCAAAGGGGTAAAGAGGTACTTAAAGGAAGTCCAGGAAGGCTCTTTTCCCGAAGAAAAGCACACCTTTTCCATGTCCGAATCGGTCCTGGAAGAAGCATTAAAAGAAGGCTAGAAAGAAGGCTAGGAGGTTGCCATGCAGGTCGTTGAGAAAATCCAGGATCTGAAACATATAATAAATCAGCTCCGGCAAGAGGGGCAAAGTATTGGCTTCGTCCCTACAATGGGCTTTTTGCATGAGGGCCATCTTTCCCTGGTGCGTGCGGCTCGCCGGGAAAATGACTTTGTAGTGGTCAGTATTTTTGTAAATCCCATCCAGTTTGGTGCAGGGGAGGATTATGAAGATTATCCCCGTGACCTGGAAAGGGATCAGCACCTGGCTTCCCAGGCAGGGTGTGATTTAATTTTTTCTCCCACAGTTACAGAGATGTACCCTGCCGGTTATGCTACTTATGTTGAGGTGGAACAGCTCACCGATACTCTTTGCGGCAGTCACAGGCCTGGTCATTTTCGCGGAGTGACCACGGTAGTTGCCAAGCTTTTCAACCTGGTAATGCCCCACCGGGTCTATTTTGGCCAAAAAGATGCCCAGCAGGCCCTGGTGTTAAATAAAATGGTCCTGGACCTGAATATGGACCTGCAGTTTCAAATCCAGCCTACAGTAAGAGAAGAAGATGGACTGGCTATGAGCTCAAGAAATAAATACCTGGACCCAAAACAAAGACGTGAGGCTGCAGTTCTTTTTAAAAGCCTGCAGGAAGCGGAGAAGATGATTCAGTCTGGAGAAATAAAGGCTGGTAGCGTGAAACATGCTATGGATGAACTGATTCGGGGGGGTAGTGACTCAGAGATCGAGTACGTGGAAATAGTGGACATTCAAAGTTTGCGTCCGGTGGAAACAATACAGGGACAATGCCTGGTTGCATTGGCTGTCCGGTTCGGAAAAACCAGGTTAATCGATAACATTATCGTGGAGGTGTGATCTTTGTACAGGACGATGTGCAAGTCAAAAATTCACAGGGCAACTGTTACAGACGCTGATTTAAATTACGTGGGCAGCATTACCATCGACCAGGAATTGTTGGAACAGGCGGATATAATGCCTTATGAAAAAGTCCAGGTAGTAAACAACAACAACGGAGCCCGCCTGGAAACATATACAATTCCCGGTGAACGGGGCAAAGGCGATATCTGCTTGAATGGCGCGGCAGCCCGCTTGGTCCAGCCGGGAGATATTGTTATCATCATCAGTTATGCCCAGTATTCCCAGCAGGAACTGGATACTTATGCGCCTAAAGTTTTGTTCATGGGTGAAAACAACCGGATCGACCGGGTTGCTTCAGAGGGTTAGCCACAGGGCAGGCATGCCTGGAAATTTAAGGAATGTTTTTGTTTACAGTATTTGTGATTTGTGTTATAATAGCCACAATTTTAAACGCTTGGATCCATTATATCCGATCCCAAGTATAGTTAGGCTCAAACCTATTTTTCGAAGGGAATGTACGCGTTATGAGTAGCGAAATAATTACTGGCGAAGAAGGAAGAAAAATTGCCTTAAAACGTGCGGAAGAGTTAAAAGACAGTATTGCAGATTACCTGGAATACCGTCAAAACGTCCCTACCGGTTTTTCAGAATGGGATGCTATACAGGAAAGACAGGAGCAGATCAAAAAATACTTTGGCGCTTCAGAAGAAGATTGGACCGACTGGAAATGGCAGTTAAGAAACCGGATTCACGATGCTGATACACTGAGCAGTTTTTTAAACTTGAGCGCCCAGGAAAAGGAAGAAATTGAACTGACTGGGAGCAAATACCGCTGGGCTGTTGTCCCTTACTACCTGAGCCTGATTGATCCGGACAATCCCAAAGACCCTGTGCGATTGCAGTGTATCCCTACCAGCATGGAATATTATGACCAGTGCGGTGTGATGGATCCCATGGCCGAGGAGTATACCTCACCAGCCCCGGCCATAACCAGGAGATATCCGGACCGCCTGATCATCAATGTTACCAATCAGTGTGCCATGTACTGCCGCCACTGCCAGAGGCGAAGAGATATCGGGGAGACGGATCATCAAACACCGAAAGACCAGATTGAAGCAGCCCTGGAGTATATCTCCAAAAATGAAGAAATTCGCGATGTTCTGTTAACAGGCGGAGACGCTTTCATGCTCTCCGATGACACCCTGGACTGGGTCTTAACCGAACTGGACAATATTCCTCACGTGGAAATAAAGCGATTGGGGAGCAGGACACCTGTAACTCTCCCTTACCGGATAACCGATGAGTTATGCCAGGTGTTGAGCAGGCACCTGCCTCTGTACGTAAACACTCATTTTAATAATCCGCTGGAGATATCTCCGGCATCCCGGGATGCCTGTATTGCCCTGGCCAGGGCTGGAGTGGGTCTGGGCAACCAGGCGGTATTGCTCAAGGGAGTGAACAATCACCCGCTGCTGATGCGCAAGCTAAATCATGAGCTGCTGAAGATCATGGTCCGTCCATATTATATTTTCCATGCCAAAGGCGTTCAGGGGACTACCCATTTCCGCACCAGGGTGGAAGAAGGCATTGAAATTATGGAAAAGCTGCGGGGTTACACCTCCGGGCTGGCCATTCCAACTTATATTGTGAATGCTCCCCAGGGATACGGGAAGACCCCAATGCTGCCCGAATACCTGCTCTCGATGGGTGCCGACAAGCTTGTTATCCGGACCTGGGAGAAGCGGGTGCTGGAATACGAAAACGATGAAGATATTTAGAGTGCACCGGTAACAGCTAAACAAAAAGAAGCCATGAGTTTACAGGGACTCATGGTTTCTACTTATTCCAGGATACTTCGAATAACCATGACAGCTATAACTTCTTAGCAGCTCTGAACAGTTGCAGCAAAAAATAACAGGAAACAAGACAGTGAGGTGTTGGTCATTCATCATACCAGGGAACAGGCAGTATACTTTCATGCCTGGAATCAGCTTGTAGAAATCGGTCCTAAGAGAATGCAGAGGTTGTTGGAGCATTTCGGAAGCGCCTCAAGAGCCTGGAAGGCAACTTCAAAAGAATTTATCAGGATAGAGGGTTTTGACCACAACCTGTGTCAGAAAATTGAACAAAAAAAGCGCTGTATCGACCCGGAGAAAAAGTGGGAAGAACTTGCTGCCAGCGGTATATCCATCCTCCTTTACAGCTTCCCCGGTTATCCTTCGGCCTTGAACGATATTTATGATCCGCCAATGGTCCTGTATTACCAGGGAGATCGGGAGCTCTTAAACACTTTATCTATAGCTATCGTGGGCAGCCGGCGCCATACCCATTACGGGAGGAAATCAGCCTCCAGGCTGGCATCGGAACTGGTTTCCAGGGATGTAACTGTTACCAGCGGCATGGCCCGGGGGATTGATACCTGGGCTCATAAGGGGGCGCTGGAAGGTAAAGGGAAAACCATTGCGGTTCTGGGTTGCGGCCTGGACATTTGCTATCCCCCGGAGAATAAATTGTTAAAAGAAACCATCCAGGATCAGGGGTTGGTAATCAGTGAGTTTCCTCCAGGCACACAGCCAACTCCTTTGAATTTTCCCAGGCGCAACCGAATTATCAGCGGCCTCTCCCTGGGTACTGTGGTGGTAGAAGCTGCAGTAAAAAGCGGCGCGCTGATTACGGCAGAATTTGCCCTGGAGCAGGGAAAAGAGGTATTTGCAGTTCCTGGCTCTATTGAAAGCCCCTACAGCCGGGGATGCCATAAGTTGATTAAAGAAGGGGCTAAGCTGGTCGAAGGGGTGGAAGATATCCTGGAAGAGTTTTTATCCCCTTTTTCCGGCAAGGCTTCCAACCGGGCAGACCTGGAACTTGACGAGAACGGTCTCCAGGAGCAGCTTTCCTTGGATGAAGATGAAATTAGCTTGCTGGATGTAATTCAGTTTGAACCTGTTGTCCTGGAGGAAATTGCAAAAAAGGTAAAAATACCTCTTTCCAAAATAAACCTGCTGCTTTTAGAGCTGGAACTTAAAGGCATAGTAAAACAATTGCCTGGAAATTACTATATACGGAACAAACACGGAGGTGTTTAGATGAAGCTGGTTATTGTGGAATCTCCGGCCAAGGCAAGGACCATCGGCCGACTGTTGGGCAAGGGTTACCAGGTCAAAGCGTCTATGGGACACCTGGTGGATCTTCCCAAGAGCCAGTTGGGGATAGACCTGGACAACCATTTTAAACCTAAATATATAACCATCCGCGGAAAAGGCAAAATACTGCAGGAGTTGAAAGAAGCCGGCAAAAAGGCGGATAATGTTTATCTGGCCACCGACCCGGACCGGGAGGGAGAGGCCATAAGCTGGCACCTTAGCGAAACCATGGGATTGGAGAAGGACGCTCCCTGCCGCGTGGTATTTAACGAAATCACAAAAGATGCCGTCAAAAAAGCTTTTTCCAAACCAAGGCTGCTGGATCCAAACCGGTTTGAGGCTCAGCAGGCACGCCGCATCCTGGACCGGTTAGTCGGTTATTCTATCAGTCCCCTGCTGTGGAAAAAAGTGCGCAAAGGTTTAAGCGCCGGACGGGTGCAATCTGTAGCTTTAAAGCTGATCTGCGATCGTGAAAGAGAAATCCAGGTTTTCGTCCCGGAAGAATACTGGACCATTGAAGCGAACTTCCGGGAGCTCTATGATAACAATACCTTTAAAGCCAGATTCCATGGCAAACAGGGTAAAAAAGTAAATTTGGCCACAGAAGATGAAGTGAAAGAGATTTTAGCCCTGTTGGAGCACAGCAAATACCAGGTGAGCCGGGTGCGAGTAAGTGACCGTAAACGCAATCCGGCCCCTCCTTTTACCACCAGCACTCTACAGCAGGAAGCATCCCGCAAGCTGGGCTTTGCGACCAAAAAAACAATGATCGTCGCCCAGCAGTTGTATGAAGGTATCGAAGTAGGTAAAAAAGGTGAATCTGTCGGTCTGATCACATATATGAGGACGGATGCAACCCGTGTATCCCCCCAGGCAGAACAGGAAGCGCGCCAGTTTATTCAAGGAAAATATGGTGAAGACTACCTGCCTGCCAAGCCAAGGCGTTTTGGGAGCCAAAAGAGGGCTCAAGAAGCTCATGAGGCCATCCGCCCCACTTCAGTGAACCGGGAACCGGATAAAATCAAACAGTTTTTAACCAAAGACCAGTACAGGGTCTATAAACTCATTTGGGAGCGTTTCCTGGCCAGCCAAATGGAGTCCGCAGTCCTGGAACAGATCAGGGCAGATATTTCAGCCGGTGAGTTTATCTTTAAAGCCAGTGGTTCCAAGATCAAGTTTCCCGGCTTTATGGTCCTGTATATCGAGGGCGAAGACGAGGAAAAAGAAAAAGAAAATGAACTGCCTTTGCTCCAGGAGGGGCAGAACCTGGAACTGTTAGCCATGGAACCCAACCAGCATTTCACTCAACCTCCTCCACGCTATACGGAGGCGACCCTGGTAAAAACCATGGAAAGCCAGGGGATAGGTCGTCCCAGCACCTATTCGCCGACTATAGAAACTATCTTGGGGAGAGGGTATGTGCAAAAGGAGAAGAAAGCCTTAAAGCCTACAGAGTTGGGGTTTATTGTTACTGACCAGTTAAAAGATTTTTTCCCGGAAATTTTGGATGTGGAGTTTACTGCGCAATTGGAAGATAAGCTGGATCAGGTAGAATCCGGGGATATTTCCTGGTTGAAGGTTCTGGATGAGTTTTATGAACCCTTTAAAAGCCGGCTGAAAAAAGCGGAAGAAGAAATGGAGAAAGTGGTCATTGAAGACGAGCAGACCGAGGAGGTTTGTCCACAGTGTGGTAAAAACCTGGTTAAGAAGCACGGGCGCTACGGTCCCTTTCTAGCCTGCCCCGGTTTCCCGGAGTGCCGATACACCATGCAGCCCAAGGTAGATACAGGTGTGGCCTGTCCTCAGTGCGGTGATAACCAGGGTAAAATTGTAGAACGCCGGAGCAAGAAGGGAAGAAAGTTTTTCGGCTGCAGCAATTATCCCGATTGTAAGTTTGTGCTTTGGGATAAGCCTGTTAATACCCGCTGCCCCGAATGCGGCTATCTGATGGTTGAAAAAAGCAGTAAAAAAGAAGGGACTGTTTACCGCTGCGGAGACAAAAGTTGCGGTTACCAGGAGAAAAAAGTGTCCGAAAATGAAAAAAGTCCCGCGAAGCAAACCTGATCATCTTCAATAACAGGGGTTGGGAAGGTATAACACCGGCCCTGCCCTAAAGGGGAGGGGAAGAATATTTCCGGTAAAGTGATTGTTGTAGGGGCAGGCCTGGCAGGCTCTGAAGCTGCATGGCAGATTGCACAAAGAGGAATAAATGTTGTCCTTTATGAGATGCGTCCCCAAAATATGACTCCAGCGCACCAAACCGGTTATTTTGCCGAACTGGTCTGCAGCAACTCTCTGCGTGCAGCCTCAAGGACCAACGCTGTAGGGTTGTTGAAAGAAGAAATGGAACAGCTGGATTCCTTGATCATGCAGGCGGCACGTAAGTCAAGTATTCCGGCGGGAGGCGCCCTGGCGGTAGATCGTGAAGAATTTGCCGGTTATATTACCAGGATGTTAAAAGAGCATCCCCGGATTGAGGTGATTGAACAGGAACTTACTGCTATTCCTGAGCACAAACCGACAATTGTCGCCACTGGTCCCTTGACGTCTTCGGGCCTGGCGTCTCAACTGGAGCAGCTTACAGGTGAGGGGAAGCTGTACTTTTATGACGCCGTTGCCCCTATTGTCACCTTTGACTCAATTGACTTAACGAAGGCTTTTTTCGCTTCCCGGTATGGTAAAGGCGGGGACGATTACCTAAACTGCCCCATGAATAAAGATGAATATGAAAACTTCTGGTCGGAACTGTGCCGGGGGGAAATCTATCAACCCAAGGAATTTGAAAAAGAAGTGTTTTTTGAAGGGTGCATGCCTGTTGAAGTCCTGGCCTCCCGGGGAAAAGACACATTACGGTTTGGGCCGTTAAAGCCTGTGGGGATCGCTGCCCCTGATGGCCAGGCAGATTTTCATGCAGTGGTCCAGTTGCGTAAAGACAATAAAGAGGGCACTCTTTATAATATGGTTGGCTTTCAGACTCGATTGAAATGGCCTGAACAAAGGCGGATTTTTCAATTAATACCCGGGCTGGAAAATGCGGAGTTTGTCCGCTACGGCGTTATGCATCGGAACACCTTTATCAATTCACCGCTTTTACTGGAGGCCACCCTGGAGATGAAAAGCCAACCGGGGCTATTCTTTGCCGGCCAGGTTACCGGGGTAGAGGGTTATGTGGAATCGGCAGCAACGGGTATCATTGCAGGAATTAACGCTTTGTGTTATCTTCTAGGGAAACCCAGGCTGGTTTTTCCCCGGGAAACGGCAATGGGAGCATTGACCAACTATATTACCACTGCTGATCCCGGCAATTTCCAGCCGATGAATGTCAATTTCGGCTTATTTGCTCCCCTGGAAGAAAAGGTGCCCAAAAAAATACGCAAAGAGCGGATGGCTGAACGCAGCCTCGAAGCCATGTCGAGATTTCGAAAAAATTTCCAGGACTTGCTTGCACAATAGAAAGGGTTATGCTAATATTGAAAAAGGAAAAAAATTATGGATACTTATCTTGAGAATTTTAATGAATTCCTGAAAGTAGAAAAAAATGCTTCAATACTGACTCTTCAAGGCTACCAGAGGGATATTAAGCAGTTTCTGCGGTTCCTCGACCAGAGCAGCCTGGATATTAACGAAGTAAGTCATTTTCATTTAAGGCAGTTTTTGGGGGTTTTAAAGGAACATGATTATGCCAGAACCACCATTGCCAGGAAGCTTTCAGCAATTCGGGTTTTTTTGCGTTTCTTAAAAAGGGAGAATGTTTTAAAGAATAATACCTGGGAGATCATTTCGACACCGAAGAAAGAAAAAAAGCTTCCCAAGTTTCTTTATTTAGACGAGGTTTTGGATTTACTGGACTCTCCGTTAAAAAACTCGCCTTTAGGGTACCGCGATAAAGCAATCCTGGAGCTTTTTTATGCTACAGGAATCCGAGTGGGCGAAATGGCCGGCCTGAGCATCCGTTCTATCGATTGGTCAGAAAAGTCTCTGCGTGTTAAAGGAAAAGGCTCAAGGGAGCGGATTGTTCCATTAGGCCGGTACGCATTAATGGAGCTGGCACAATACCTGGAAAAAAGTCGGCATGCCCTGGCCAGCCGTTCTGACGAGGAGACAAATGCTTTGTTTTTGAACAGGTTCGGAGGTCGCCTTACTGATCGCAGTATCCGAAGGCTGGTAAGAAAGTACGGCCTGGAAGTTGCGACAACAAGCAATGTAAGCCCTCATGTCATCAGGCACAGTTTCGCCAGCCATCTGTTAAATGCGGGGGCCGATTTACGCACTGTCCAGGAACTGCTTGGGCATGTAAATATATCCACTACGCAGATTTATACACATATAACCAGGGAAGAGTTGAAACGCACATATTTACAAAGCCACCCCAGGGCTTAATATGGGTTAAATTATCGAAAGCTTTTCTATATTTTGGAAATTAAATGCGCGAAAAGGGAGAATTGTTTTTTGTTTAAGTCAACGACAATTATCGCGGTTAAACAGGAAGAAAGGGTTGCTATAGCCGGGGATGGCCAGGTCACCCTTTCAGGGAATTATATTATGAAGCACAATGCCAACAAGGTAAGGCGCCTGTATCAGGACAGAGTCATTGCCGGGTTTGCAGGTTCTGTTGCCGACGCTTTCACCTTATTTGAGAAATTTGAACACCAGCTGGAAAATTACCGGGGCAACCTACGCCGTGCTGCTGTTGAGCTGGCCAAGGAGTGGCGTACAGATCGCTACTTAAGGCGGCTTGAAGCGCTGCTAATCGCCGCTTCACTGGATGGAATCCTGGTAATTTCCGGGACAGGCGAAGTGATTGAGCCCGATGACGGAATAGCGGCGATTGGTTCTGGAGGCCCCCTTGCTTTGGCTGCAGC
This sequence comes from uncultured Desulfovibrionaceae bacterium, assembly GCA_964581355.1. GTDB lineage: Bacteria > Bacillota > Dethiobacteria > DTU022 > UBA8154 > CAZOOA01. The sequence continues at coordinate 55,502 of CAZOOA010000005.1, forward strand.
CAGGGCACTGTCCCAGAGAACCGAACTGCCAGCGGCCGATATTGCTCGCGATGCTCTTTTGGTGGCAGCAGAAATATGTGTTTATACAAATGATGAAGTCCTGTTAGAGGAGATTTAACCATTTATATTCTTAGTCAAGGGAGGTGCCACATTAACAGGTAATGTCATTTCTGGAAAAAGATTTAACTCCAAAAAAAATTGTTGCAGAACTCGACAAATATGTCATCGGGCAGCTGGAAGCAAAAAAAAGCGTTGCCATTGCTTTGCGAAATCGCTACCGCAGGAAGCAGCTGGAGCCTGAGTTAAAAGACGAGGTTATACCCAAAAACATCATCATGATTGGTCCGACTGGTGTTGGGAAAACCGAAATTGCCAGAAGGTTGGCTCGCCTCGTGAGTGCTCCCTTTGTAAAAGTGGAAGCATCAAAATTTACGGAAGTGGGGTATGTTGGACGAGACGTAGATTCCATGATAAGAGACCTGGTCGAAATGTCCGTGCGAATTGTTAAAACAGAAAAAATGAAGGATCTGGAGCCAAAAGCGGCAAAAATGGCTGAAAACAGGCTTTTGGAACTGCTTTCTCCCCTGCCGGGCAAGCCAAAAAACTCTGGAAATCCCCTGGATTTTTTGTTTCAAACTTCCAAGGGGTTGGGAGGCTCTGCTGCAGAAGAAGATGACGAGCAGGAGTACGAAGAGCAGGCGCAAAAAGCAAGGGATGCTCGAGAAATCACCAAGCAAAAGTTGTTGCGTGGGGAACTTGAGGAAGTCCTTGTGGATGTAGAGGTAGATGATCGCCAACCTCCTGTAATGGAAATGTTTTCAGGCCTGGGTATGGAAGAAATGGGAATGAATTTCCAGGACCTTTTCAGCAACTTAATGCCTAAAAAAACGAAAAAGAAAAAACTTCCGGTTAAACAGGCCCGCAGAATTCTGCAACAGGAAGAAGCGGAAAAAATGGTCGACATGGATGAAATTTCTAACGAAGCCGTGGACAGGGCAGAGCAATCAGGCATTGTGTTCCTGGATGAAATCGATAAAGTTACAGGAAAAGATAGTGGACAGTCAGGACCTGATGTTTCCAGGGAAGGGGTTCAGCGGGATGTTCTGCCCATTGTGGAAGGCTCCACTGTGGTCACCAAGTATGGGCCAGTAAAAACAGATTACATGCTGTTTATTGCTGCCGGTGCGTTTCACTTCACCAAGCCATCGGATCTAATACCTGAACTGCAGGGCCGCTTTCCTATTCGCGTGGAGCTGGAGAGTCTTGAAAATGAAGACTTTAAAAAAATTCTTTTAGAACCGGAAAACGCTTTAACAAAACAGTATACTGCTCTGTTAATGACCGAGGGGGTGAGCGTGGAATTTTCTGCGGACGGAATTGAAGAAATTGCCAATGTTGCCTGTACACTAAATGATGAAATGGAGAACATTGGAGCTAGAAGGTTACACACCATCATGGAAAAACTGTTTGAAGAAATATCATTTGAAGCGCCTGAACTAAAAGGGCAGACATTTATTATTAACAGAGAGTATGTTAAGAATAAACTAAAAGATATTGTCAAAAATAAAGATTTAAGCAAGTACATCCTGTAATGAATAGCTTGAATTATTTTTTGCAAAAGAATAGTGAATTATATTCAACGTTTCTAAAATATGAAAGAGGTGAAAAAAATGGTTACTTCTTCTTTGCTAGAGAAAACCAGGCGAATCAACAAAATTCTTCAAAAAACGGGAGGACAGCGAGTTGATTTTGCAGAAGTGGCAGAAGTGCTAAAGAACGTCATACATGCCAATGTTTATCTTGCTACAAGGGACGGCGCAATCCTTGGTTACGCCCTGGTGGATGAGTTTGAGTGCGAAATTATGGTGAGCCAGGTCCTGAAAAGCGATGAGTTCCCCGAACGATACAACGACTTTTTGCTCCGGGATGATGAGACAAGAGTCAATTTGACCCAAAAAACAAATGACTGTGTTTTTGTCGATAATGAAGATTGCCTTTTTACAAACAAGATTACTACAGTAGTGCCCATCATGGGTGGAGGTAAAAGATTAGGAACCTTGCTTCTGGCCCGGTTCGCAGAATCATTTAATGCGGAAGACCTGATCCTTGCCGAGACAGGTGCAACAGTGGTGGGGATGGAAATACTGCGTTCCAAGGCAGAAAAAATTGAAGAAGAAGCAAGGAATAAAGCTGTAGTCCAGCTGGCTATTGGAACCCTTTCCTACTCTGAGTTGGAAGCAGTGGAACATATCTTTGAAGAACTGGATGGAGATGAAGGACTGCTGGTAGCCAGTAAAATTGCCGACCAACTGGGGATAACCCGTTCGGTGATTGTGAATGCGCTGAGAAAGTTTGAGAGTGCCGGAGTGATCGAGTCCCGTTCCCTGGGGATGAAAGGGACATACATTAAAGTGCTTAACCCTTACCTTCTGGAGCAGTTGGCCAAAAAGAAAAAGACTTTCCACAAGTAGTGAATTAACTTCTTGGCAAAACAAGAAAACTCCAATGGGGAACCATGGAACGTCAGTGGTTCCTCATTTTTTTAAGGCAAATAGGGCTAACAGGAATTGCTATTTGCCATGTTCTGTGTTATACTACCTAATGGCTTTAAAACGCACGCTGTTGAAGCCTGATAAGGGGTGCCTGGCTCATGCTAGGTTCTTTAGGGTAATGACGCAGCGGAGGAAAAACAAAACCAGGAGGTTGTGAAAATGCCAGTAGTGACTATGAAACAATTATTGGAAGCCGGGGTTCATTTTGGGCATCAGACAAGGCGCTGGAATCCCAAAATGAAAGAGTTTATTTTTACAGAAAGAAATGGGATCTACATTATTGACCTGCAGAGAACTGTGCGCTTAATGGATACTGCCTACAATTTTGTTAAAGATCTGGCTTACAATGGTGAAAAAGTGCTTTTTGTGGGGACCAAGAAACAGGCACAGGAATCTATTGCAGACGAGGCAAACAAATGCGAGATGCCTTACGTTAACCAGCGCTGGTTGGGAGGCATGTTGACCAATTTTGCCACCATCAAAAAGCGTATTGACCGGCTTTTTGAACTGGAAAAAATGGAAGAAGATGGGCACTTTGAAGTTTTACCGAAAAAAGAAGTCATTAAACTTAACCATGAAAAAGAAAAGCTGAACAAGTTCCTGGGCGGCATCAGGAACATGAAAGACCTGCCTTCGGCTGTTTTTATTGTCGACCCGCGCAAAGAAAAAATTGCAGTAGCCGAAGCCAGAAAACTTGAAATCCCCATCATTGCCATTGTTGATACGAATTGCGACCCCGATGAGATTGACTACATTATCCCCGGCAATGATGATGCCATCAGGGCAGTAAAGCTCATCACCTCGAAAATTTCCGAGGCGGTTCTGGAGGGCAAGCAGGGATTCCAGGAAGCAGAAGCAGCGAAAAAGGAAGCAGAAGCTGCAAAGCAAACAGAGGAAACAGAAGAAGCATCGGAAGGTTCCCTGGAAGCTCCGGATCCAGCAGAGCAGGAAGCTGAAGAAGGGAAAGTCAAGCCAGAAATCCAGGAAGAGAAAACGGAATCCGATGAAAAAGTGGAACCTGCCTGATGCCCCTGGTCTACTGATGGTTATAAGAAGTGAAATACTAAAGATAATGTTGGAGGATGTGATACAGTGATCACCGCTGAAATGGTAAAAAAACTCAGAGAAGCAACAGGAGCCGGTATGATGGACTGCAAAAATGCGCTGGTTGAAACCGATGGGGACGCAGAAAAAGCTGTTGCCTTGTTGCGCGAAAAAGGTCTGTCCAAGGCGGCAAAACGTGCTGGTCGGACTGCTTCCCAGGGGATGATTGATTCCTATATACATCTGGGAGGAAAAGTGGGTGTTATGGTGGAAGTAAATTGTGAAACGGACTTTGTTGCTCGCAACGATGAATTCAAGTCCTTTGTCAGGGATATCTGTTTACAAGTTGCTGCTACCAATCCTGCGTATTTAAGCAGGGACGATGTGCCGGAAGATATTATCAACCAAGAGAAAGACGTTTTGAAAAACCAGGCACTGCACGAAGGAAAACCGGAAAAGGTTGTTGAAAAAATTGTCGCTGGCAAGATAGAAAAATATTTTGAAGAGAACTGCCTTTTGGAGCAAGCTTTTGTAAAAGACCCGGACATCAAAGTCAGTGAATTGCTTTCCAATCTGATCGCTAAAATAGGTGAAAATATTGTTATCCGTCGCTATACCCGTTATGAAGTAGGAGAAGGTCAGGATCAGCCGGAAACCTGCTCCTCCTGATATGCAACAGGAAAAGAACACTTTTTAAGTGTTCTTTTTTTAAGATACTATGTTTACAAACTGGAGGTAAAGTCATGACAGTGCCCGTTTACAAAAGGGTTGTCTTGAAACTAAGTGGAGAGTCCCTGGCCGGGGAACAGGGTTATGGAATTAATAATGATGTGCTAACGGACATTGCCGAGCAGATCAAGGAAGTTAAAAAGTATAATGTTGAAATTGCTGTTGTCGTTGGTGGTGGAAACATCTGGAGAGGCGTTTACGGAGGAGAGCGGGGCATGGATCGGGCAACTGCCGACTACATGGGGATGCTGGCTACAGTGCTCAACGCATTGGCCCTCCAGGATGCCCTGGAACGTATCGATGTGGATACCCGCGTCCAGTCAGCCATTGACATGCGGCAGGTCGCCGAACCTTATATTCGCAGGAGAGCCATCCGTCACCTGGAAAAAGGGCGTATTGTGATTTTTGCTGGAGGGACAGGAAACCCTTATTTTTCTACTGATACTACAGCAGCCTTACGCGCAGCTGAAATAGAAGCTGAAGTGATCCTCCTGGCCAAAGGCAAGGTAGATGCAGTTTACAACATGGACCCACTAATTAACCCTGATGCCTTTAAATATACGGAGTTGGATTATATTGACGTCATCAAATCGGGGCTGGGAGTAATGGACTCTACCGCTGCTTCTTTGTGTATGGACAACAAGATTACGCTGGTGGTCTTTGGGTTAAACAAGTCGGGGAATATAAAAAGAGTTATTATGGGAGAAAAGCTTGGAACAATAGTAAGGGGAGGGTTATCTTGATGGATGAGATTTTTGCCAACGCAGAAAGTAAGATGAAAAAAAGTGTTGAAGCATTTAACAGAGAACTCTCAACGTTAAGGGCCGGCCGTGCAGTTCCTTCATTATTGGATAAAGTAATTGTCGACTATTACAACACGCCAACCCCATTGAATCAACTGGCTACCATAACTGCACCTGAGGCCAGGTTGCTGGTTATCCAACCCTGGGATAAAAATGCGATCAAGGACATCGAAAAAGCAATCATGAAGTCTGACCTGGGATTAACGCCCAATAGTGATGGTAGTGTGATCCGGTTGACCATTCCACAGCTGACAGAAGAGCGCCGCAAGGAACTGGTCAAAGTCATCCGCAAGAAAGCGGAAGAATCGAAAGTGGCCATTCGAAATATTCGACGCGATGCCAATGACCAGTTGAAGAACCAGGAGAAAAGCGGAAATATCTCTGAAGATGAGCTGAAAATCGGCCAGGACGAAATCCAGGAGCTTACGACCAAGCAAACAGAAGAAATTGACAAACTGATGGAAACCAAAGAAAAAGAAATAATGGAAGTTTAGTGCTGAACAGGTGTGATAAAGCTTGCAAGTGCCCGATGTAACAGCTTTTCGTCTTGACCGTGCGGTGGAGCGGTTGGACCAACAAGGAATCAACTATTACCTGAAAAAGGTTGTGGCCAGGACGACTGCAGCAGTCATTTCAGTTCAGTGCCAACCGCAGAATTACCGGGTGGTTAAGCAAGTTATGGATCAAGATGGCCTTCTTGAGCTAACTGTCGCCCCTGAAATGGATTAATTTAACAATACTTGTCTTGCCCCCGCATCAGGGGGTAAATTTATAACGTTCAGGTGAAGGCTATGAAAGAGACAGGAAGAAAAAAACACAAACTAACAGAACTCCTATCCGAGCTAGAAAAAAGCAGACTTCCCGAACATATTGCTGTAATCATGGATGGCAATGGTCGCTGGGCCAGGAAACGGGGTTTACCCCGGATAGCCGGACACAGGACAGGTATGAAGGTGCTGAAAAACACTGTTGAATTTTCTCACGAATTGGGGATCAAGGTTCTTACATTGTTTGCTTTTTCAACAGAGAATTGGAAAAGGCCCCAGTGGGAAGTGGATTTTTTAATGCGCCTACCTGAAGAATATTTGCAAAAAGAACTGCCAACCCTGGTTGAAAAAAACATCGTGATCAGGTCCATGGGTGATATTAAGCAGTTGCCCCAGAGTACTCTGGGAGCGGTTGAAAACGCCCTTGAAAAAACCCGGCATAATACGGGAATGGTTTTAAATTTTGCTCTCAATTACGGGGGGCGTTCGGATATTATTCAGGCGATTAAAACTCTCTGTCAGGATGCTCAAGAGGGTAAAATAAACTGCCAGGAGATTGATGAAACACTTTTTTCCAGCTACCTCTACAGTCAAGAACTGCCTGACCCTGACCTGCTGATTAGGCCCAGTGGCGAGCTGCGAGTGAGCAACTTTTTGCTTTGGCAGCTGGCTTATACAGAGCTTTGGTTTGCCAGGGTGCTCTGGCCGGATTTCACCAGGGAACACATGTTGGAGGCTATTTTGGATTACCAAAGTAGGGACAGGAGATTTGGAGGAGTCAGTATTACATAGGCGGTGTTCAAATATGTTTATAACCAGAGTTTTAACAGGAATCATTGGTATCCCCCTGCTTCTTTTTTTTGTTTACCTGGGGGGATATATTTATGGTCTTTTATTAGTCCTGCTGGCTGTTATCGGTTTACGTGAATATTATACGTTGATGGAAAAAACCGGTTGGGGGCCTGTTCCGCTACCCGGCTATGTTTTCATCCCTCTGCTCTTTTATGCGGTTTACCTGGAAAGTATTTCCCTGACTGCTTTGCTTTGGGTGCTCTTGTTTGCCTTTTTCTCGCTGCTGCCTGTATTTTTGGCCACAAGAATTAAATATTGGGAATCGGCTCTTTCTTTTTGGGGTATCGTATATGTTGGGGCACTTTCCAGTTTTTTGTTAGCCATCCGTCTGCTTCCTGAAGGATTTTACTTAACTGTGATCATATTCGCCATGGTTTGGGCTTCTGATATTACGGCCTACCTGGTAGGTAGTTCCCTGGGCAGGATACCCCTGGCGAAAAAGGTCAGCCCGAAAAAAACTGTGGAAGGGACGCTGGGAGGAATAGCAGGGAGTTGCGCTGTCGGTTTATTACTGGCCAGCTTGCTGCCGCAAACGGTTTTAACAGTATTCAGTGGCGGCTTATTGGGGATCCTGGTAGGAGGCGCGGGGGCTTTGGGTGACCTGACCCAATCTGCCTTAAAACGCAGCGTTAATGCTAAAGATTCAGGAACCCTTTTCCCTGGACATGGTGGGGTGCTGGACCGTTTTGACAGCCTTTTCTTTGCTGCGCCTTTGTTTTATGCCTATATCATTTTTTAATCCGCTAAAAAAGATGACGTTTACAATTTTCTTATGCTATAATTAATGTTAAGAAGGTAAAGGAGAACGGTATGGTTCGAAAGATTACAATCCTGGGGTCGACCGGATCAATAGGGAAGCAAGCCCTTCAGGTTATAGACCAGTTTCCAGGTCGGTTTAAGATTGTTGCTCTGTCAGCAAAAGAAAATATTGCAGAGCTGGAAGAACAGGCCAGGAAGTATCACCCTGAGGCAGTGGCCCTGGAAAACAAAGAAAAGGCAGAAGAGTTATCCCGGCAACTTCGGGGCACAGGCATCCAGGTTTTAAGCGAAGCAGCTGGAATTGAACGGCTGGCTTCCTGGCCCGGTTCCGACTTGGTCCTTGTTGCCTTAGTGGGCTTTAGCGGACTGCTGCCCACATTGGCTGCCATTGAGAGTGGAAAAAACATAGCCCTGGCCAATAAAGAAGCACTGGTTGTAGGCGGTGAACTGGTCCTATCGGCAGCTGCTAACAAGAATTGCTCAATTATACCTGTAGATAGTGAACACTCTGCTGTGTTTCAGTGTCTTCATGCCGGGGCAAAGCAGGAAGTAAAACGTATTGTTCTTACAGCTTCAGGCGGACCTTTTAGAGGGTGGACCAGGGATGAGATGTCTGGAGTCACTCCTGAGCAGGCCTTAAAACATCCAAGCTGGGATATGGGTGCGAAAATAACCGTTGATTCGGCAACTTTAATGAATAAAGGATTTGAAGTCATTGAGGCCCACTGGTTGTTTGGGTTGAGCTATGATTCAATTGGTGTTGTTGTCCACCCGGAAAGCATTGTCCACTCCATGGTGGAATATATTGATGGTTCAGTTATGGCCCAGATGGGTTTGCCCAGCATGATGCACCCCATCCAGTACGCATTTAGTTTTCCCCATCGTTGGGAGAGTACATACCAGCCTCTAGACCTGGCCGGGATTCAATCATTAAACTTTTCCAACCCGGATACGGATGTCTTCCCTTGCCTGAAGCTGGCATATGATGCAGGGAAGACCGGAGGAACAATGCCGACCGTTTTAAACGCTGCCAACGAAGTTGCCGTATATCATTTTTTAAACAAGCAGTTACACTTTGCTGATATCCCTGTTTTGCTGGAAAGGGTCATGAAGCTGCATCAATTGACAGCATTTCCTACATTGGAAGATATTCTTTCTGCTGACCGGTGGGCTCGAAAAGAGGCTGAGTTGTTGTTAAAAAGAAATTTTGCAGGTTAAAGGAGTGCAGTGAATGGCTGGCACGGTTATAGCTACGATAATTATGATTGGTGTTCTTATTTTTGCCCACGAATTTGGGCACTATATTGTAGCTCGTTTAACGGGTATTCGTGTTTTGGAGTTTGCTATCGGTTTTGGCAAAGAAATTATCGGGTGGGAAAAAGGAGGCACTCGCTACTCGTTAAGGCTTTTGCCCCTGGGTGGCTTTTGTCGGATGCTGGGAGAAGATCCTGAAGATGCTGTAGCGGAAGGCAGTTTCCAGGAAAAGCCTGTACTTTCACGTCTGGCTGTTATTGCAGCGGGTTCCGGAATGAATTTCGTATTAGCGATCATTTTGTTTGCTTTCATGTATTTCTTCTTTTTAGGTGTTCCTCAGACTGATACTACAGAAATTGGCCAGGTGTTTGCGGATGGGCCTGCTTCAGAGGTAGGGATCCAGGAAGGTGATCAAGTCCTAGCCATAAATAATACAGAAGTCAACCAGTGGGATGAAGTAGTTTCAGTAATCAACGCGCATCCGGAACAGGAAATTGCAATGACCATAATGAGGGGAGATACTGTTGTTGAAAAAACTGTTGTCCCCCAGGATGACGAAGGAATCGGCTTGATTGGGATTGCACCGGTGGCCCAAAAATACGCTTTTTTCTCTTCAATATACCTGGGGATTACCTATACCGGGTTCTTGATCCAGCTCATCTTTGTCAGCTTGTTTCAGATGATTGTTGGCAGCATTCCTGCTGATGTAGCCGGTCCCGTGGGCATTGGAGCCGTGGTTGGGGAAGCAATGCAGGAAGGGGTTGTAAACCTGGTTTCCCTGGCTGCGATTATCAGTGTCAACCTTGGTATCATCAATTTGCTACCTATCCCGGCGCTGGATGGTAGCCGGATCATGTTCCTGATTCTTGAAGGCATTCGGGGTAAACCCATTGACCCTCAAAAGGAAGGATTCATCCATTTTATTGGTTTTACCCTGTTGATTCTTATAATGATTCTCGTGGTATTTCAAGATATCAGGCGACTTATTCTATAATCGCTCCTGGAGGTGCTTTTATTGCGCCGCCAAACTCGACCTGTCAAAGTAGGCAGTAAAACAATCGGTGGGGCTGCTCCCGTCTCAATACAGTCCATGACCAACACGGTTACCCGGGACCGGGATAGCACCATGCAGCAAATTTTCCGTCTGCATGAAGCAGGATGTGAACTGGTGCGCCTGGCAGTTCCCGATGAAGCATCTGCAAAAACCCTTAGTTACTATAAACATAATTCGCCCATACCTGTAATAGCTGATATCCATTTCGATTACCGCCTGGCACTGCTTTCTATTGAACATGGTGCCGATAAGATCAGGATTAACCCCGGAAATATTGGTGGTGAAGACAGGCTCGGCCAGGTCATAAACAAGGCGTCTGAAGCAAATGTTGCTATTCGCGTGGGGGTTAACGCTGGCTCGGTGAGTAAAGAAATGGTCAAGAAACATGGAGGAGTTACAGCCGATACCCTGGTAGAATCAGCGCTAAATTGTTTGGACTTGATGGAAAAACTGCAGTTTTACAATATTGTTATTTCTCTTAAAGCCTCCGATGTGGCAACCAATGTGCAAGCTTATGAGAGAATTGCTGAATTTACCTCCTATCCTCTTCATTTAGGGGTTACAGAAGCAGGACGTGGCTACCGGGCTGCGGTAAAATCTGCACTGGGGATAGGCTCACTTCTGCTGAAGGGCATTGGTGATACCGTCAGGGTTTCAGTGACGGGAGACCCGGTACAAGAAGTCTTTCTGGCGAAAGATATTCTGCAGGCTGCGGGTGTAAGAGCCTTCGGCCCGGAGATTATCTCCTGCCCTACCTGTGCTCGCTGCCAGGTGGACCTGGAGGCGCTGGTGGAGCAGGTGGAAGTTGCAACAAAAGATGTCCGAGAACCTTTAAAAATTGCAGTAATGGGGTGTCCGGTAAATGGCCCCGGCGAGGCGCGTGAGGCCGATCTGGGCATTTCCGGGACCGGTGGCAAAGGGGGCGTCGTGTTTAAAAAAGGGAAAATTGTCAAACATGCTGTTGCAGGAGATTTGCTGCAAATTTTTAAGGAAGAATTGGACAAAATAATAACGCAATAAAAGGAAAAGATAATATTGAAAAGGTTTAAAAATAAATAAAGGCGGAGGAACATGATGGACGTTATTTCTGTTATTCCGGCTTACAATGAAGAAAAAACAATTGGCAACGTATTGTCTGTCTTGAAAGAAGCTCCACTCGTTAAACGAATTATAGTTGTAAGCGACGGGTCTGTCGACAACACGGTTGAAGTTGCGAAAAGCTACGATGTAGATGTTGTTGAGTTAAGAGAAAACAGGGGGAAAGGTGGAGCACTTCAGGCCGGGCTCGACTCCACCAAGGCAGACGTTGTGCTTTTTTTGGACGCCGATTTGCTGGGACTTACCACTGAGCATGTGGAAAGGCTTCTTCAGCCGGTTTTGTCTGATGAAGCCGATATGACAATTGGCATTTTTGAAAAAGGGCGTATGGCCACGGATTTTGCCCAAAAAATGGCGCCTCAGCTATCAGGGCAGCGAGCTATCAAGTTCTCTATTATAGAGCAAATCTCAGATCTGGATGTATCCAGGTTCGGTGTGGAAGTGGCTTTGAATCGCTTCATTGAATCATCAAAAATCAGGGTAAAGCCCGTTCTTCTTACCGACATGTCCCATGTGATGAAAGAAGAAAAGCTTGGGGTATGGAAAGGGGTTGCAGCCCGGATGAAAATGTACTGGGAAATTATTAAATACATCACCCGGGTGGATTCTTTGAAGCTAAAATAAGCTGCCTTGCGCATCCATCGCTGATATGATAGAATATCGGTTGGAGCAAAGTATATTTATTAAAAAGAGTGGGCCGTACCCACTCTTTATTCATAAGTCATAAAAAGGAGAGAGGTATGGCATCTGAAGAACGGAAACAGATGATGCAGCAGGTGGAAGAACTTGCTGAGACAATAGCTCATGAGACCGGTGTGGAGCTGGTAGACGTTGAATTCAAAGGTTCCAGGCAAAAGCCCCACATCGTAGTTTATATTGATAAAGAGGGCGGGGTTACCCTGGATGACTGTGAACATTTCAATAAGTTACTGGGGGAGTTGCTGGATATTAAAGACCCTATTCCCTCAAGTTACGTGCTGGAGGTTTCTTCTCCCGGCATAGAAAGGCCGATCAAGAAAAAATGTGATTTTTTGCGTTTTCAGGGAAGCTATGTCAAGATAAAAACCTACGAAAAGATTGAAGGGCAAAAGAATTTTAAGGGACTGCTGACCGGATTACGAGATGACCACGTGGTGCTCCAGGACGAAGGTGGCCGGGAAATACAGATCAGCCTGGATCGGATAGCCAAGGCACACCTCTGGGATAAACAACAAAATGGGGGTATATGAAAAGTGAACCAGGATTTTATGATGGCACTGGAATCCATTGAAGAAGAAAAAGGAATAAAAAAAGAGATCCTGTTTGAAGCCATAGAGGCGGCATTAATTTCTGCTTATAAGAGAAACTTTGACTCTGCTCACAACGTAAAGGTAAATATAGACAGGGAATCAGGGGATATTAAGGTTTTTTCCTGCCTGGACGTGGTGGAAAATGTAACCAACCCCCAGCAGGAGATTGACATAGATGAAGCAAAGAGTAAGGATCCCAACAAAGACATTGGCGACGTTGTTGAAGAGGAAGTAACTCCCAAAAATTTTGGCAGAATTGCTGCCCAAACAGCCAAACAAGTAGTGATCCAGCGCATCAGGGAAGCGGAGAGAGAGTTAATCTTTGAAGAATACATTGACCGCGAAGAAGACATCGTAACCGGGTTGGTTCAGCGTTTTGAACACAGAAATGCCATTATCAATTTAGGGAAAACAGAAGCGGTCCTTCCTCCTTCAGAGCAGATTCCTGGCGAAGTCCACAGGCAGGGAGACAGGATTAAAGCTTTTATCCTTGAAGTGAAAAAAACCACCAAAGGCCCGCAGATTGTTATCTCCAGGACGCATCCCGGCCTTTTAAAACGTTTGTTTGAGCTGGAGGTTCCGGAAATATATAACGGGACTGTAGAGATAAAAGCAGTGGCCCGGGAGCCGGGCTATCGTTCCAAGATCGCCGTTTATTCCAGGCACTCCGATGTTGATCCTGTAGGGGCCTGCGTTGGACCTAAGGGATCCAGGGTCCAGGCTATAGTGGGCGAATTAAAGGGGGAGAAAATCGATATTATTGAATGGAACGATGAGCCTGAGGTCTTTATTTCCAGCTCATTGAGTCCAGCCAAAGTAATGAAGGTAGAAGTTTACCCAGACAGCAAATCGGCAATGGTCCTGGTTCCTGATTACCAGCTTTCACTTGCCATTGGAAAAGAAGGGCAAAACGCACGCCTGGCAGCCAAGCTGACCGGCTGGAAAATTGATATACTTAGCGAATCCAGGTATAACGAAAAAATGGCCGAAGCTGGCACCGTCGAACCGTTGCTGGAAGACAGTGAAAACGTTTTTTGTCCCCCGGGTGTTGAACTGGATGAACCGGAGCAAAACGAAGTTGCTTTGGAATACAGCAGTGAAGAAAAAGGGGTGGAAAAAGAAGAAGTGGATTGTGAAAACGGCACTGATGAAAATGCAGAAGGTGTTTTTTTGAGGGAAGAAGTGATAGAGGATAACACAGAAGATCAGCCTGAAGCAGATGATGAGGCAAAGGAAGATGATTAGTCGGTAATATAATTATTAAAAGCCTAATAACTGCTTAGCAATATTTGTAAGCGAAGTTGAGGGGACGGTTCTCATGCTTCCGGAGCGCAGCGGAGGACCGATAGGGGAAGCGCGAGAACCGTCCCCCTGCTTTGCGGCGTGTTGTGCAATCACACGAGGGCTGAGCAGTTACGAAGCCTAATCATTTCAATAGCTTTTTCCCATTGTCTTTCTCAGTCTATCCAGGTAAGGTGGTTATATTATGGCAAAAAAAAGAAAAGTTCCCCAGAGAATGTGCCTGGGTTGCCGGGAATACAAAGAGAAAAGAGCCCTGGTGAGGATCGTTCGAACCCCTGGGGAAGAGGTGGTGCTGGACTCTACGGGGAAAAAGCCAGGCAGGGGGGCTTATGTTTGCAATGATGAGCAGTGCCTGGAAAAGGCCACCAAGGGCAAAAGTTTGCAAAAAAATCTCCGCTGCCCTATCCCGGAAACCCTTTTCCAGGAACTAAAAGAACACCTGGATAAATAAATAATCAGTCGTGAATTAAACAGGCTTGGGTGTAAGGAATATAGCCTTTTATATAAACTATTGAATGTTTGATAACTTGATTTTATTTTCTTAGATTACCTAATTTAAGGAGGTAACTAAATGGAGGTGTAATATAGTGGGAAAGGTTAGGGTCTATGAGCTTGCCAAAGAGCTTGGCATTAACAGCAAAAAGTTAATTTCAGTATTGCAGGATTTACAAGTAGATGTTAAAAATCATATGAGCACTATGGACGAAGAAGTGGCTAAAAAAGTGATGGAAAGGTTGACCAGTGGCGAAAAAAAGCCAATCGATCAAGCAGAGGGTGCTCAACCGGTCCAGGATACAGAAACATCAAAGGAAACAAAAGAAGCTGTCGTAGAAGAAAAGAAAAGGCCTCCCAGAAAGAAGCAGGAAAAAAAAGAAAAATCAGCCAAAGAGGGCCGAAAGGCAAGAAAAGCGGCCAGGAGATACAGGTCTGAAAAGACGGAGAATGAGGAAGTCCTGCTGCTGGAAGGTAGAGTCACCGTGGGAGAGTTGGCTGGCAGGCTTGATGTTCCGTCATCAGAGTTGCTAACGAAGCTGCTTGATTTAGGAATTATCTCTAACATAAATCAGCAACTTGAAGAAGATACCCTGGAGCTTTTATCCGAAGAATATGATATAAAAATTCAATTAAAATCGGACCCCGATGAAGAAGAATTGGTCAGTTTGCGGGAGGATAGCGGGGCACCGGAAAATCAAGGGACCAGACCACCTGTTGTTACAGTTCTGGGCCATGTTGACCACGGAAAAACATCTCTGCTTGACGGTATCCGGGAAGCTAATGTTATGGCTTCCGAAGCCGGAGGCATAACCCAACATATCGGTGCTTATAAAGCTGAAATCGAAGGCAAACAGATTGTATTTCTTGATACCCCTGGTCACGAAGCGTTTACAGCAATGAGAGCGCGGGGTGCCCAGGTTACAGATATTGCTATTCTTGTAGTGGCTGCCGACGACGGAGTCATGCCGCAAACAGTAGAAGCGATCAACCACGTAAAAGCCGCAGGTGTTCCAATAATTGTTGCCATTAATAAAATCGACAAACCCAATGCCAACCTGGATAAGGTTCAACAGCAACTGGCGGAAGCCGGCTTAATCCCCGAAGAATGGGGCGGTGAGACAATATGCGTCCACGTTAGTGCATTAAAGAGGCAGGGATTGGATGAACTGCTGGAAATGATCCTGCTTGTGGCAGAAATGTCCGAGTTAGAAGCGGATTTTTCCAAGCCGGCCCAAGGGACCGTTGTAGAGGCAGAATTGGACAAAGGAAGAGGGCCTGTGGCTACAATGCTGGTACAGGATGGCATCATGGAGGTTGGCGATCCAATTATCTGCGGCAGCATTTACGGCAAAGTTCGTGCTATGCTGGATGAGCATGGAAAACGCGTCAAAAAAGCAACACCTTCTACTCCTGTAGAAGTCTTGGGTCTAACCGATGTGCCCCAGGCAGGAGATAGTTTCATGGTGGTAAAGGATGAAAAACTGGCCCGGCAAATTGCTGCCAAGCGGGGGGAAAAACTCCGCGAAGCCAGTCTCCGAAAAACCCAAAAGGTTTCCCTGGACGACCTGTTTAAACAGATTCAAGATACAGCAGTTGATCTCAATATCATTATCAAAGCCGACGTGCAGGGTTCTGCAGAAGCCCTGGAAGAGTCTCTGCTAAAAATAGAAACTGAAAAAGTAAATGTTAAAGTGATCCATAAAGCTGTAGGTGCTGTTAATGAATCTGATGTAATGCTGGCTTCGGCATCTAATGCGATTATCATCGGTTTTAATGTTAGACCGGAACCCAATGCCAGGAAGCTTGCGGAAAAGGAACGGGTTGACATCAGGCTCTACCGGGTTATCTATGAAGTGCTGGAAGACGTCAAATCGGCCAGTATGGGACTTTTAGAACCAGAGTACGAGGAGGTAATTTTGGGGCAAGCTGAAATCAGGCAGGTCTTTAAAGTCTCCAGGATCGGCAATATTGCCGGCACTTATGTTCAAGAAGGCAAAATATCACGCAATGCCGGTATCCGGGTGATCCGCGATGGTACTGTGATTCATGAGGGGAAAATAGATTCACTGAAGCGTTATAAAGATGATGTCAAGGAAGTACAAACCGGCTTTGAATGCGGGATACTCCTGGAAAACTTTAACGATATCAAGGAAGGCGATATAATCGAAGCCTTTCAAATGAAGGAAGTCACTTCATCTTAATATAATAATGTAAGGTATTTGGGGGTTTCTTATTATGACCAGGCAAAGGATTCTTCGTATTGGCGAGGAAATCAAAAGAGAGGTCAGTGATATTTTAAACGTAGAATTAAAAGATCCAGGTCTCGGAAAGATGACCAGCATAACAGATGTTGAAGTTACCAGGGACCTGGGTTATGCCAGAATATATGTAAGTATTTATGGTAACGAGGAGGAACAGGAGAGAATATTGAAAATCCTGGATAAAGCCAGGGGGTTTATCCGCTCTGAAGTCGGCAAGCGGGTGCGCTTGCGTCATACACCGGAAATTGAATTTCGCCTGGATAGGTCTATGGAATATGGTGCCCACATTGAGCAGGTTTTGAAAAACCTGGAGCATAACCGGTCAGACGATGGGAATAAAAATGAAAATAATCATTGAACAGTGATGAGGTTATTAAATATGGAGGATTTTCTTTTAAACAACCTTTTGGATAAGTGCGAAGGAGTAAGTATCTTTTGCCACATAAGACCCGATGGCGATGCCATTGGGTCCAGCCTAGGATGGATGCAAGTATTAAGCCAGCACACGGATAAACCCGTGCAGGTATATTGTCCGGATGTTATTCCTGCAAAATATACTTTTTTGCCAGGAGTTGAACGTTTTAAGCAGGTATTAGAAGGCACCATCAACAATCATCTTGTTTTTGTTTTGGACTGCAGCGATTTGGACAGGTTGGATTACCTGAAAAAAAGTGTGTGGCAGGCGGAAGAGATAGTGAATATCGATCACCACACGACAAACACCAACTTTGGACGTTACAACCTGGTCGATACATCGGCCGCGGCAACAGCTGAGATTATCTTTCAGCTAAGCAGGCAGTATAGTTTAAACATTGACCAGGATGCCAGTATCTGTCTTTATGCGGCCATTTCTTCTGATACCGGCTCCTTTAAGTATGACAATACAACCTCTACAACCATGCGTATTGCTGGCGATCTCCTGGAAAAAGATGTAAAACCATCACTGGTTAGCCAAAAATTATTCGATGAGCGTCCTTACACGACCATGATTCTCTTGGCTGAAGCGTTAAAAACACTCTCCTTTGACCGAGATAATAGAGTGGCCTGGATGAGCATGGACGATGAAAGACTGAACAAATGCGGTAGCAAGCCGGAGGAATTGGACGGTTTTGTCAATTACCTTCGTGATATCCAGGAAGTAGAAGTAGGGATCTTTTTTTACCATACGAGTGAAGAAAAAACAAAAATAGGATTTCGTTCCAAGTCGGTTGATGTAGCCCGTATCGCTTATTCATTTGGTGGAGGCGGTCATCCACGCGCCGCCGGATGTACCGTTGAGGGACATCCTTCCAGAGTCACCAGTGATGTGCTACAGGCGACTTATGAGGCTGTGAAAACCATGACTATAACCAAGCAAAAACAGCAGGTTTAAAAGCTTAACAGGCTGGAAGAAACAAGGTATTGCTACCGCTGGAATGCTTTTTCATTTTGAAGGAGGTCCACTGTTGGACGGTTTTATCAACCTGTTAAAAGTGCCAGGGATGACTTCTCACGATGCCGTGTCATATACCCGGAAGCTATTTCCTGGAACCAAGGTCGGTCACGGTGGAACCCTGGATCCTGCAGCGGCAGGTGTTCTACCATTAATGCTTGGGAAAGCAACCCGTCTTTCTGATTGGGTCATGGATGGTTCCAAGCATTATCGTGCTGAACTGCAGCTGGGTGTAACCACGGATACCGATGATACAACAGGTACTGTTCTAAGCAGCTCTACTCTGCCTCAAATTGATGAACATTACTTACAGCAGCTATTCGCTTCCCTTGAAGGTGAACTTTCCCAGGTCCCCCCAATGTATTCTGCTGTAAAACACCAGGGGAAAAAAATGTATCAGTATGCCAGGGAAGGCAAGGAGATGGAACGAGGTCAAAGGTCTGTAACCATTTATTCTTTGAAACTGGTGACACTATTTCCACCCGACCGGGTTATTATTGATGTCCATTGTTCCAAGGGGACATATATCCGAACCCTGTGCAGGCAGGTTGGAGAAGATCTGGGTTGTGGTGGATGCATGTCCTTTCTCCTGAGGAAAGCAGTTGGCCAATTTCAGCTAAAAGATGCGGTTTCCCTGGATGATATGGAAAGCAGCCGGGAGAAAGTAATCTTTCCCCTGGATTTTCTTTTCCAAAACGAAGAAAAAATATTCTTGGAATCCAAGGAGTTAAATGCTTTGTGTCAGGGACAAAAGATAAAGGCAGACAGGTTATTAGAACAAGGACGACAGACTATTTCTGTTTCCGTTGACGGGAACGTGTCACCAGTATATACTACAAAAGGGGAATTTGTGGCCTTGGCCCGCTGGGAACAGATTGGAGACGGGGAGTATTCCACCTTGGTCCTGGCGCCCCAGCGCGTTTTTAAACCGAATCAGTAAAGGTGGCAGGTATGAAGATAATAAATGGAGTTTGGAATATGCCGAAAAATGATGGAGAGACAGTGCTGGCCCTGGGTAACTTCGACGGCCTTCACTTGGCTCACCGGGAAATTATTGCCAGAACACGTCAAAATGCCCTGAAGCGAGATGGCAGGAGCGTGGTTTTTCTCCTGGACCCCCACCCTGTTAAAGTGCTTTACCCGGATAGGAGCTTCAAGCTTCTAACGACATTGGATGAAAAATTGGACAAAATCAGGTGCCTGGGTATTGATTATGCTGTTGTTGAATCCTTTACAGAAAACATATCGGCAATGCCCCCTTTTTATTTTGCTCAAAACTACCTGACCAGGGCTTTACGTGCTTCCAAGGTGATTGTAGGTTTTGACTATACCTTTGGACGCAAAGGCAAGGGGACTGTAAACCATTTGCTCAAATGGGGAGATGATCTGGGATTTGAAGTAGAAAGTGTTTCTCCCATCATGTACAACAATTATGTTGTCAGCAGCTCTCTGGTCCGGGAGCTTTTGATCAAAGGTGAAGTTGAGCAAGCAACTCAAATCCTGGGGTATTTTTACAACCGGACAGGCCGGGTTGTCCACGGAGACGGGCGCGGAAAGAAAATTGGTTTTCCCACGGCAAACCTGGAAATTCCCGAGGGGCTCCTTCTGCCGGGGAGGGGTGTTTACTTAAGCTTGATTTCCCGGGGCAGAGAAAAAAAATTTGCGTTGACTAACATTGGCATCAAACCGACATTTTGCCAGGACCGCAAGACAACGGCAGAAGTTTTTATCCTGGACTTCCAGGGAAATATCTATGATGAAGAATTAACAATATATTTTTTGCACAAGATTAGAGATGAGCAGGCTTTTGAAAATGTTTCCCAATTTACGAAGCAGGTTGAACTTGATATTCAATCTGCCAGAGAGTTAATTAAAAATAAATACCATTTATTATTGAACCAGGGGGACGGGATTGACTGCTGTCCCATGTTTACAAAGCTGACGTGATGTGATAAAATTTTCATTGCTGTGAAATGCCCGTATGTAGTGCCCGTTAGACGTAGGTGCTCTGAATCTATTATCCATGATGGGAGGTGAAATGAAGATGGCTCTGTCAAATGAAACAAAGAATAATATAATTAATGAGCACAAGATCCATAACAGCGACACAGGATCTCCAGAGGTACAGATTGCGATTCTTACCACCCGCATTACCCAACTCACTGAACACCTCAAAGTGCACAAAAAAGATTTTCATTCCCGGCGAGGCCTGTTAAAAATGGTTGGAAAGCGACGTGGTTTGCTCAATTATCTGCGAGAGAGAGACCCCAACCGCTACAGGGAAGTCATTGAGCGCTTAGGACTCAGAAAATAAATTTAGAGGTCAAGCCTTAAAAGCGGGGAGACCCGCTTTTAAAAAATGAAGGAGGTGTGTTTGCTTGGGAAAATATTCCATTGATTTGGAAGGCAGAACCTTGTCCTTTGAAACGGGAAAGTACGCCAAACAGGCTAATGGTGCTGTAATGGTCAGATATGGGGATACTTCCTTGCTTGTAACAGCGACTGCAGCAAAAGAGCCCAGGGACGGCATAGATTTTCTGCCTTTAACAGTTGATTATGAAGAAAGGCTTTATGCGGTGGGTCGTATTCCGGGCGGCTTTATTAAAAGAGAGGGCAGGCCCACAGAAAAGGCAACCCTGGCTGCCCGTTTGACAGACAGACCGCTTCGCCCACTCTTTCCGGATGGGCTTCGAAACTCTCTGCATATTGTTTCCACTGTTCTTTCCATTGACCAGGACTGCATTCCTGAACCAATGGCCATTACGGGAGCTTCTGCAGCTTTAACCATCTCCGATATTCCGTTTGCAGGGCCTGTTGCTGCTGTGCATGTTGGCCTGGTTGATGGTAAGCCTGTGATCAACCCTACGGTGGAGCAGAGCGAGAACAGCCGGCTGGATTTAATTGTTGCCGGGACAGAAGATGCCATCATGATGGTAGAAGCGGGTGCATCTGAAATATCCGAAGAGCAGGTGCTGGAAGCCATTATGGCCGGGCACGAAAAGATTAAAGAACTGGTTCAGCTCCAGAAAGAAATGGCCCGGGATTGTGGACAGGAAAAGATGGAAGTTGTTCCTTTTGAACCGGAACCGGAAATTGAATCTGCCGTGAAAGAGTTCTGTGAAGAAAAAATTAAAGCAGCATTAAAGACGGAAGAAAAACAGGAGCGGGAAACCGCCCTGGATGAAGTGAAAAAAGAAGCAGCAGAACATTTCCTGGAACTTTACCCGGAAAATGAACAGGATATCAAGGCAACGATCCAGGATATGATTAAGAAAAACCTGCGCTCCATGATCTTACAGGAAAAAGTCCGACCAGATGGTCGGGGCTGGGATGAAATCCGTCCCATTTCCAACGAAGTTCAGCTATTTAGAAGAACTCATGGTTCTTCGGTATTTACCCGGGGACAGACACAGGTTCTGAATATATGTACACTGGGAGCACTCCGGGATGTACAGATATTGGATGGCCTGGGAATCGAGGAATCAAAGAGGTTTATGCACCATTACAACTTTCCACCATACAGCGTTGGGGAAACCGGCTTTATGAGAGGGCCGGGACGAAGGGAAATCGGTCACGGTGCCCTGGCTGAACGGGCATTGGAAGCAGTTATTCCTTCGGAAGATGAATTCCCGTACACCATTCGGTTAGTTTCAGAAGTGATCGAGTCAAATGGTTCCACTTCCATGGGAAGTGTTTGCGCGGGTGCCCTCTCCATGATGGATGCTGGAGTTCCCATTAAACGAACTGTGTCAGGCATTGCCATGGGCTTGATTAAGGAAGAAGACGGTGTAGCCATTCTTTCTGACATCCAGGGTGTTGAAGATTTCCTGGGTGACATGGACTTCAAGGTAGCAGGTACCGAGGAGGGAATTACTGCCCTGCAGATGGATATCAAGGTCAAAGGGCTTTCCCGGGACATTTTACGTGAGGCACTGGATAAGGCCCGGAAAAGTTACCTGTTCATTCTGGACAAAATGCTGGAAACCATCGAAGCTCCCAGGCCCCAGCTTTCCGAATTTGCCCCACGTATCATGACCATGCAGATTAACCCGGAAAAAATCCGCGATGTAATTGGCCCCGGAGGGCGGATGATTAACAAAATTATCAGCGATACCGGTGCGGAGATCAACATTGAACCTGATGGCAGGGTTTTTATCGTAGCCACAGACGCCAAAGCAGGGGAAAAAGCAGAAGAAACCATTAAAAACTTAACGGCTGATGTTGAGCCCGGCAAAATGTATCTAGGAAAAGTAACCCGCACAGAAAAATATGGTGCTTTTGTAGAGGTCCTTCCGGGCAAAGAAGGTCTGGTCCATATCTCCCATCTGGATCATCTAAGAGTCAATAAGACAGAAGATATAGTCAATGTAGGCGACCAGGTTATGGTCAAGGTGCTGGATATTGATGATAGAGGCCGGATCAACCTTTCCCGCAAGGAGGCCATGGCTAAGGATAAAGAAGAAGACAGCCGGGGCAAGCCTCAAGGACAGGGCAGAAACGAACAACAAGATAGGCCACCAGGCCGGGAACAAAAAAACCGGCGCCACTTTAATAAAAAGCATAAGCCTGACTAAGGTTTATGTTTTTTACTTTTATGGCATACTTTATTCCATGCAAAATATAATAATAATAAACAAGATAAAAGAGGGTTTAAACCTATGCCAAGACCTCTTTTTTTTTGGGATTAAGTATTATCGCTGCTTTGTTGACCATCAACCTGGTAAGCTTCAGGCAGTATTCAGAAGTTCCGGAGCCCGTTTACGTTCTGGAAAACAGGGAAAAAGCTGTTTACTTAACGTTTAATGTTTTATGGCCCGATGAGTCTCTTTATGAGATTGCGGAAATCCTAGATATTTATGAGGTCAGCGCTGTATTTTTCCTCACCGGTGAGTGGTTGGAAAAGCATCCGGAAGAAGGGGCCTTATTGCTTCATGAAGGGCATGAACTGGGCTTTCAAGGTTTTTCTCGTCAATCCATGCTTTTACAGGAAGAAAACAGCATTAGGGAGCAGTTGGAACAATTTAAACATTTGTGCCTGGATACTTTCAATTACCATCCTTTGTTTTTCCGTCCTCCTTACGGTGAATATAATGCCCGAATCGTTCGTACAGCGAAAGATATGGGCTATACAACATTGCTTTGGAATATGAACCCCTGTTTAATTCCGGGGCAGGAGATTGAACAGGTTTTACTACGGCTTGAAGAAAGACTGCAGGAAGGTGCTGTTTTGCTCTTTCCCGCCTCCAGCTCGAGCATTGAAGTGCTAACGGAAACACTGGATTTTTTAACCTGGAAAGGTTATGATTTTGGCTCCCCGGAAAACTTGTACCGTTAACATGGGGTGCGCAGGTGCACCCTGGACCAGTACACACAAGAACCGTCCTGTGTTCACCATTTCTATTCCCTGTTGTGGCCCATAAGGGCCGTGACGGCTAGTTGGAAAAGGGGGATAAATGTCCAGTGTTTATTTTTTATCTGGCATCGGTTTATAAGCGACTACTTTTGCTGGGCGCATTATTGCTCTTTGCAGTATTTCTTTTCCGTAATCCCTTGCACCACACTTTTTTCCAGGAAAAAACAGAACCGGATGTTTATTTTTGGGGGATCAATATGGGAAAACATACCCGGGAAGAAGTGGAAGAAATTGTGGCAGCCAGGATAGGTGAGTGGCAGGTTAACCCTGTTGATGCCTGTTATGATTTAGAACAGCATGAGTTAATTCCCGAGGTCTGGGGGTACCGTGCCAACGTGGAAAAAACGGTTGAAGAAATATTAAATGCTTCGTCAGGCCAACAAGTCATGCCTTTTTTGGAGACTGTCCTGCCTGAAGTGACCCAGAAAGACTATCCTTCAGCTGTAATCCGAAAGGGGAATCCAGTTAAAGACAATGTTGCTTTTATGGTTAATGTTGCCTGGGGCACGGAGTGCATTCTGCCCTTGATGGATACCATGAAGCAATATGAGGCCAAAGCTTCTTTTTTTCCCGTTGGCAGTTGGGCTCGCAAAAACAGGGAACTGATTCAAGAGATGGCTGAACGTGGACACATGATAGGAAACCACGCTCATACGGATTCGGCTGTGATTACAGAAATGAGCATTGAAGAGTTAAAGGATGGATTGTCACAAACCAATGCCTTCCTGGAAGAAGTAATAAACAGGCCGGTACAATTTTTCACGCCTCACAAAGGTGAATATAATTACCATTCCCTGGAAGCCATTTCCAGGCTGGGGATGAGGACAGTTTTATGGTCAGTTGATACAATAGATTGGATGGAACCGGGTGTGGAAGCTATGGAGTCTCGCGTTCTGGAACAGGTTCATAGCGGGGCGATCATTTTAATGCATCCAACAAAAGATACAATTACTCTATTGCAAAATATTTTACCCCAACTCCGGAAGCAAGGCCTTACTGTCGTTACCATCGAAGAACTGTTTAACCCTGACCATCCCCCCGAGACTTTCTCTATACCGGGTAGCTAAGATGAAAAATAATGTAATTATTTGTCTTAGAGGAAGCTTGATTCTTCTCCTGTTATTATTTGTTATTTCTGGCTGCCTGGCGCATAATATTCGAGACAGGGTGGTTCGGCAAAAGTATGGTGTGGCAGAAGGAGTTTATTTTTCTCACTGGCCCATGGAACAAAAGTTAGAACACGAAGTAGAAACTATCGTCAAAGCCTTTGGAAAGGAACACTTTAAAAAACCGCAAAACGCTTTCCTTGACCAGGAAACAGGTGGTTATATTGAAGAAATCTGCGGGGAAAAAGTCCACATAAACCAAACGGTAGCAACAATTATGAATGCCGAACCGGACACGTTGGTTTGGCCTGTCGTTGTCGTCCTAGAGCCAGAAATCAGTGTGGAAGTTTATCGGAGCATCCGGGTTTGTAAAAGTTCGTTCCAAACCTGGTTTGGAGGGGGAGGCAGAGGGCATAACATCAGGCTGGCAGCACAATCTATAAATAATTACCTGCTGGCTCCAGGGGAACTATTTTCTTTTAATCGAGCTACAGGACCCAGGACGTCAGAACGTGGGTATCAGCAGGCCCCCATTATTGTTGGGGGTTCTGTTGTACCCGGTTATGGGGGAGGGGTCTGCCAAGTGTCTTCTACATTATATAACACAGTAAAAAAAGCTGATTTGGAAATTGTTGAACGTTTTCCCCACAGTCGCCCTGTCGATTATGTGCCTCGGGGCAGGGACGCTACTGTATCCGATTTTTTGGATTTCAAATTTCGGAACAATACTGAAGAATACTTGTTAATCAAAACGTCTGCTTATAATTTTCATCTGGTAATCGAGCTCTGGCATTAAACGGTTAATAGCGGGTTAGAATTCACCGATAAATAAAGCAAATAATAAAACGGAGGTAATGCCAATGACCTTATCAATTAACGTAATGATCAAGAAGCTAGCTCATGCCGCAGACCTGCCCATTCCCTGCTATATGACTGCTGGATCTTCGGGGATGGACCTTTTTGCTGCAGTAGATAAAGATGTTGTTTTAAACCCCGGAGCTTACCAGCTGATCTCTACGGGGATTTCTCTGGCCATCCCCCCTGGTTTTGAAGGTCAGGTCAGGCCGCGAAGCGGACTGGCCGCCAGGCATGGTCTCACTCTTTTGAACAGCCCCGGTACAGTTGACTCTGACTACCGCGGGGAAGTAAAAGTAATCTTAATTAACCTGGGAACAGAGAAATATCAAGTCCAGCGGGGAGAACGTATTGCCCAACTGGTCATCAACCAGGTGCCAAAAGTTGTTTTGCATGAAGTAGATGAGCTCCCAGATAGTGCCCGTGGGGAAGAAGGCTTTGGGCACACCGGGAAGTTTAATGCCTAGGTAATAGCTGTAAAAGTTGCATAGAAAAAACCCTTTTGGAAATAATACAAAAAGCAAAGGACGAAATGTTAAACTTATGTAGGAGGTACTGTAGATGGCAAAATCTGTAGTAGGGGTTTTTGAGAACGAAAACCAAGCCAAAGAAGCGATTAATGAGCTCAAGCGACAGGGCTTCGATGAACGAGAAATTTCCCTGATTGCCCGGGAAGAACGAGAGCAAGGAGTGGGCCAAGAAGATGAAATGTCCATGGCTGAACAAGATCTGGGTGATGGTATGCTGACCGGTGGCGCCCTGGGAGGGATAGCCGGCATTCTTGCTGGTGCCGGGGCATTACTGGTTCCAGGAGTGGGGCCGATCATTGCTGCAGGACCCCTGGCTGCCTTCCTTTCCGGCGTTGTGGGTGGAGGCCTTGTGGGGGGGCTTGTCGATTATGGAATTCCAGAAGAAAGAGGCAGGTATTACGAAGAACGGATTAAGCAGGGCCATATCCTGGCCGCCCTGAAAGCAAAGGACAATGAAGTTGGCCTGGTTACGCAAATATTATCCCAGTATGGAGCTACGGATGTAGAATCACATTAGTATGAAAAACCGTGTTTTGGCGCTGTTGTCCGGGCGACTGGGTAACTCTGTGGAAGGCGCTAGGGTTCCCTCGGGGTTCTCAGGCGGCCTTCCCGGTTTAACTCCCGTCCGGGTCGATCCCGGCGGCCGACGTCCTGTCGGCCGGACCGCCCGAGAACCTTCGGTCACCAAGCGCCTTTGTCCACAGAGACCAACGTCGCCGGACGAATGCGCCATCCCCCCGGTTAGGGGTGGAGTGTTGAAAACCAGCACTTCGACCGTAAGCAAGGTTTTGTGGCCCCTGTTGTGGCCCGATAGGACCGTGGCGGTTAGTATGAAAATGGATTTTCAGTTTCCCGAATTTCTGTAAAGGTGATATTGATTCTATCTGAAAAGCGGTTTAGCACCTGCACGGTGCCTGGCCGCTTTTTTATGATCAAAACTTCATATACACACAAACAATTATTCCAGCATAATCTAAAATAGCAGAAAGTAAAGACATAGCAGCCAAACCCTGGTAACAGGTTGCTAAAAAGAGCTTGTTTTTCTTCAAATTAATTTCTTGGCAAAAGAGGTGATTATAGTTGGAACCTTGCTTAAAAGGAGTATCTATCCTCATCCTGGGTGGTGATAAAAGAGAACTGGAGCTTTATACATACCTGAAGAAACTGGGTGCAACAGTGTTTTTGGCCGGATTTGACCTGTTTCAGGACACAAGGGATTATATATCGTCCGTTGATATTTCCAAGTGCTTGCAAGATTCCCAGGTTGTGATTACTCCCTTGACTGGTATAGAAAATAACGGGATCATTTACAGCCCTCATAGCAGGCAGGAAGTAAATATCCTGGAAACTGCATACCTGGAAAGCTTAAAACCGGAAAGTATCTTCATTGCTGGCTACCTGGATGATAAGATTAAAAAGCAGCTCCAAAAGCGGGGCATTTCAACCTGTGAAACGAGAGAGATGGATGAAATCTCTATCTTAAATGCAGTCCCTACCGCTGAAGGCGCTATTCAGTGTGCCATGGAACACGCAGAAATCACCATACATAACAGCGAAAGCTTTGTTCTGGGTTATGGAAGGTGTGGAAAAGTGTTGGCATCAACCCTGCAGTCCCTGGGAGCCCGGGTAACCGTTTTTGCAAGAAGCAGGGAAGTTCTTTCCTGGGTTGAAATCTACAAAATGAAACCCATGCTGTTGAACCACTTACCCGAAGCAATCCACAAGGCCGATTATATATTCAACACTATACCCTCCCTGGTATTGACTGCAGACATCCTTTATCAGGTAAAAAAAGAATGTCTCATTTTAGAAGTCGCATCCTTTCCAGGAGGGATAGAGCTGGAAGCAGCGAGAAGATTGAACATTAGAATATATTCTTTGCCGGGGTTGCCTGGTAAGGTGGCCCCCAAAACAGCAGGCCTTATATTATGCAAAGTTTATCCTTCCCTTATTCTTTCGTTACTGAAAGGAGGAACAGGCAGTGAAACTGGATAATGTATTTGTGGGTATTGCTTTAACGGGCTCTCACTGTACTGCAGCAAAAGTTCTTTTACAAATGGAAAAGGTCAAGGACCGTGGGGCAAAAATTGCTGCAATTATTTCCGGTTCAGTTAAATATACCGACTCTCGTTTTGGTACTGCCGGGCAACTCAGGGAAGAACTTGAGCTGTTAACAGCTGAACCAATTGTAGATAGCATATTAAAGGCAGAACCCATTGGGCCGGGCAAGAAATTTGACCTGCTGCTGGTAGCACCTTGTACCGGAAATACACTGGCCAAACTGGCTAATGGCATTACCGATACTGCTGTCCTCATGGCAGTTAAAGCACAGCTGAGAAACCAGAAGCCGGTGCTTTTGGCCATTGCCACCAACGATGCCCTGGGACTTAACGCGAAGAACCTGGGTATTCTTCTTGCCACAAAAAACATTTTTTTTGTCCCTTTTGCCCAGGATGACCCTGCAGAAAAACCAAATTCCCTGGTTTCAAACATGGAACTAATCATTCCCGCCATGGAAGAAGCATTAAAATTTAAACAACTCCAACCAGTTATCTATCAAGGGGCAAAAAAAAATAATGATCAACCAGTTTGAAAAGCACATTCTATTCTGTTATAATTTACTTTGATCTAATCATATAAAATG
>CAZOOA010000006.1:0-38475 GCA_964581355.1 uncultured Desulfovibrionaceae bacterium
GGGACTTTTGCCTGGAACAACCACCGTCACCTGGAGCTGTACTTCTCCATTATCTGCAGCGGGGCCGTGCTTCATACTTTAAACCTGCGCCTTTTCCCCGAGCACCTTGTTCATGTCATTAACCACGCCGAGGATAAAGTGATCTTTATTGATGAAGACCTGATCCCCATCCTGGAGAAAGCAGCCGACCAGCTAACGACAGTGGAGAAATATGTCATTCTTACGGATAAAAAAGAACTGCCGGAAACGAAGCTGGAGCCCGCTTACAGCTACGAAGCGCTACTGGAAGAGGCATCGGATTCTTTTGAATTCCCTGATGACCTGGATGAAAAAGCTCCTGCAGCCATGTGCTATACGACAGCAACTACAGGACTGCCCAAGGGGGTTGTCTACACCCAACGCTCCATTTATCTGCACAGCCTGGTGCTCTCTCTCAAAGATGTTATCGGAATCTCTGAAAGTGACAGCATTCTCCCCGTTGTCCCCATGTTCCATGTCATGGCCTGGGGGGTACCTTTTGCCGCCACGTGGTTGGGCGCCAAGCTGGTTATGCCGGGACGCGTCCTGACTCCTGATGCCCTTTGCAAATTAATCGAACAGGAGAAAGTCACCTTCTCCGCAGGTGTACCCACCATCTGGATGGGCATTTACCAGCACCTGGAAGCAGGGAATAAATATGATTTCAGCTCCCTGCGTTTCTTCGTCAATGGCGGCTCTGCCATTTCCAAAAACCTCATTGAGGCCTTCGAGAAAAAACACGGCATCAACATACTCCATGCCTATGGCATGACCGAAACCTCGCCGCTGGTCCTCGCCTCCCAGCTCAAGAGCTACATGGAGGACTGGGATGAAGACACAAAATACTCACTACTGGCCAAGCAGGGACTCCTTGTGCCAGGGCTGGATATGAAAATTGTCAACGATGAAGGCAAAGAAGTAGCCTGGGATGGAAAAGAAATGGGCGAATTATGTGTCAGAGGCCCCTGGATTGCCGGAGAGTACTACAAGGAACCGGAGCGCAGCAAAGAAAGCATGAAGGACGGCTGGCTGCATACCAACGATATTGTCACCATTGATGAAGAAGGCTATATCCTGATCCAGGACCGGGCCAAAGACCTGATCAAAAGCGGCGGGGAATGGATCTCCTCTGTCGACCTGGAAAACACCATTATGGCCCATCCGGCAGTGGCCGAAGCAGCCGTTGTCGCCATACCCGATGAAAAATGGGTTGAGCGCCCCATGGCCTGCATCGTGCTAAAACCGGAAGAAAAAGGGAAGGTGACCGACCAGGAAATAATGGACTTTCTTGAAGACAAAGTCGCTAAGTGGTGGCTTCCAGACAAGATTATCTTTCTTGACGAAATTCCCAAGACGAGCGTAGGCAAGTTCAATAAAAAAGCCCTCCGGGAAAACTACGCTTAAAGCAGATCGTTTACTGAAGCTGCTTGCATCCTGTCATTTAATCGAAAACAAGGTTGCGCCGGGCCTGTATAAGTGCCCGGCGCTCCTTGTTGCCTCTACAACGAGTTTTGTTTATAATAAATACAATAACCATAAAGGAGCTGGTATCCATGTTTGTTAAAGATTACATGGCCGTAAATCCTGTTACCATTACCACCGAAGATTCTGTGGGAGATGCATTTAGACTGATGAAGGAGCACTCCATCCGCCGTCTGCCTGTTTTATCCAACAACAAGGTAATCGGCATTGTTACCAAGCAGGACCTGTTGAAATCCACCCCTTCCCCCGCCACCTCTTTATCGGAGATAAACCAGATGTTTGTATTCCAAAACATTAAAATCAATGACATCATGACAAAAAATATTACAGTGATCTCCAAAGATGCAATTTTGGAAGAAGCCGCAGTAGTAATGGAGGAAAGGAAAATCGCCTCTTTACCTGTAATGGATGGGGATGAATTGGTCGGCATGATTACGGAAAGCGACCTGTTTAAAGCTTTTATCGACATCTTCGGCTTCAAATATCCCAGTATCCGCATCACCCTGGAAGTAGAAGATAAAGTCGGCATGCTGTCAGGGGCGGCAAGAATCATCAAATCCATGGGAATTAACATTATCAGTGTAATTGTCAGAAAGTTGGATGCCGAAAAAGCAAATATCATCTTTCGGCTGGACACCAAAGACGCCTCTGCAGTCACTGAAGCCCTGGAAAAGGAACAGTACAATATTGTTCATATTGCCTGATCTGTTCCCGCTTTTTTATTCAAAACCAAGAAAAAACAAAGCCCGGCAACTGTCCAACACGAGGTGGACAGGCAAACCAGGCTCTCGTTTGCTCTTGCTCTTGCTCTTGCAGCTTTAAATTTAATCCGGGTTAACTGCCTGAACGACGATCTCTTCTACTACCAGGTTCCCTTTATAATGAATAATATCGTTTACCACTTCAGACAGTTCTTCTGAAGAAAGAATCCGGTTGGGATCATGCGGCCAACCGCCTCCAAAATCGAAAAATGGCGTGTTGATACTCCCCGGCATCAAGCAAGTAACTTTAATATTGTGGTAGCGCAACTCTTCGCGTAAAGATAAAGAGAGGCCTCTTTGGGCAAATTTGGCGGCGATATAAGCCGTACATAGCGGAGTATCTCCCTTGATTCCCCAAAAAGAGGAATTGATTATGATATGACGTGGTTCTGTCGATTCCAGTATCAAGGGCAGTATGTACTTGGTGCACAGAAATGTCCCGTATACCATGGTATCGTTCATCAGCTTCCACTCATCGGAACTTAGCTCTACCAGGGGCTTGAAAATGCCCAGCCCTGCATTATTGATCAGGACATTGACCCGGTTAAATTTGCTTCTTAAAAACTCGCTTAAGGCAATGACATCACTTTCTTCTGTAAGGTCTGCAGCAAAAGTATATGCACTTCCACCCATATTGGTAATAATCTCGGCTACTTCTGTCAACTTGTCTTCGCTTCTAGCGGTTAAAACAAGATGGTTTCCCTCGTGTTTGGCCAAACTGATAGCCATATCCCGGCCTAAACCAGAGGATGCCCCGGTAATAACAATAATAGTCCTGCTGTCTTCATTTTTCATCTCGAATTTGGAACCCTCCCTTTTATCCCAGTGACAAAGGTTCCGGTTCCGTTTCACCTTCCTTTCCTTAAACAAGTAAGGAGATCCTTCGGTTGTGAACAAAGGATATAGGCCAAAGGCAGCTCCATAACTTATAATTTAAACACCTGCCATATTTTACACGAAAAAAACAGCACCTTGCAATAGTTTTGCAAAAAATCTTACTGAATAAAACATGCTCCCACAGACAAAACTCTGTTCAACAACAGTATTACCTTGCCAGTTCTGCCCGAGAGAAATGCTGGTCCATCCCGTTATTTCATGGTAAAATATCTAGGCAAAAGCTCCAAGGTTGCCCAGTCGTTAAAGCCAATAAACTGGACCGGAAAGGCAAAAACATGCAAAAAATCCCCCTTGACAGCTCGACTCCCACGCTTTTGTTTGCTACCGTTTCCCCTTTTGCGGTATCACCCAGCCTCGCTTCAACGTTAATGCCCCTGGGGCACCCTTCCAGGCTGATTATTTTCATTCGACATAATAAGCTTGTCTCCATTGAACGTCTGGAAGACAACACTTTGACCAATCATCCGGAAGGCTGGGAACTGATCGAACTTCCCCAGGATCAATTACTTATTCCTGCTCTTGTAGACTGCCATGTCCATCTGGTTCTGGACGGTTTAACTGGATTCAATTCATTGAACGGCCCCGTTTCTGTTAAAACAGTCCAGGGTCGCCTGGAGAAAATGTTCCATGCCGGGGTAATGGCCGTTCGAGACGGTAGCGACCGCTATAATAGCGCCATGGAATACTTGCGCCAATCATCCAGGAAAGGCATTAACGCCAGACCACAGATAATTACAACGGGCCAGGCCATCTTTCGGCAGGGTTACTATGGGCTGAAGTTGGGGGGCAGGGGAGTTACCAGCGCCCAGGAGGCTATTGAAAAAATTGCCTGCCTACACCGAGCAGGCAGTAACCAGGTAAAAATTGTCCTTTCTGGACTGGTAAACTTAAAACAGCCCGGGAGCGTCGGACCACTGCAGTTTAACCTTGCTGAGCTGACACAGATGGTCAAAACTGCCCATCAATATAATCTCCCGGTAATGGTCCATGCCAGCTCAGACAGGGCTGTTCAAATTGCTCTCCAGGCAGGGGTGGATACCATTGAACACGGGTATTATCTTTCCCTTGAATCCCTGAAAAAAATGGCTGAACAAAAAATAGCCTGGATTCCCACTGTTGCCCCTATGGCCGCCCTGGCAAAGCGCATGAAACTGCTGGGCGAAACAAAGCAGGCAAATACAGCCCAACAGGCTGTAGAACAACACTTGAAAATGATCTCCCGGGCCTACGAATATGATGTTATCATGGGAATAGGCACCGATGCAGGCTCACCCGGAGTTTCCTGGGAGCAGGGTATTTTTCAGGAACTATGTTACTTTTTTAAAGCCGGACTTCCACCGGGAGCTGTTTTGGAAGTAGCAACAAAAAACGGAGCCCGCCTGCTGGGCTTAAGCCAAAAACTTGGAAACATCGAGCCAGGGAAAAGCCCTGCCTGGCTGACGGTGAATCCTGAGTTTCTATCCTTTGCCCAACCGGAAAAGATGTCTCCCTCTGTCATGATTTTCACTGAAACCTAAGTTGTTTTACCCTGGGGTTCGCTGTCCTGGTTCAAGATGTTTGGCTTTCAATGCTCTCCATTTTACGGAGAACCTGGCGGATTTTCTCCTCCTCTGTGCCGGGTGAATCCATAAAATCCGCCACCTGGCCAACACGATGGTTAAACCGAAAAGCCAGGTAATTGCTGTGGGAGGAAGGACTGCTAATCCGATACCCTATGTACACAATATGTTCTCGAAAAGAAGCATTTTTCAAGTGTTGAAAAGTGGCCCAAAGTATATCATCTTTTTCGCCATCCTCCTGGTTAAGCCAAGCATTGCAGTCCGTGCAATAAGCTGACCATTCCTGGTAAACCTGGTGTTCTTCGCTCATAGAACCACCCTTTAAGGAAGTTTGTGCATTGTTTAACATCGGTTATTCTACAAACAACCCTCCATCCCCTGCCTTAAAGTGTTATTAAAGATCAATAATACACTCGAGAATACACTCGATCAGTTGGTTTCCCCCAGTAAAATCCCTGTCCATGCTCTACACCAATTTCCTTTAAGATTTTAACGATATTTTCATTTTCCACCCACTCGGCAATTACTTGTTTGCCCAGGGCATGTGCTACTGTATTTATCGCTTCTACCAGGACCCGGTTCGTCTGATCCCGATCCATATTGCGAACAAAAGATCCGTCTATTTTCACATAATCCGCAGGCAGTACACGTAAGTAGCTAAACGATGAAAAACCGATTCCAAAGTCATCCAGGGCAAAAAGACAGCCCAGTTCCTTCAATTGTTTCATCCATTTCTGCGTCTTGATTAAGTCCTGGGCCGCAGCAGTTTCGGTTATTTCGAAGGTAATACGGCCAGAAGAAATTCCGCACTCATGAACCAGGTCTTTGGTATATTCCAACAAAGAATCATCGCCTAAGCTGACCCCCGAAATATTTACACATAAATGCAGGCTCGGCATCGAGCAGAGCATGTCCATGGCCTTCTGAATCACCCACCTGTCAACCTGGGGCATCAACCCAAACTTTTCGGCAGCTGGAATGAATTCACCGGGAGGAACCATGTTGCCATCTCGGCACCGCAGGCGAAGCAAAACCTCGTAATGGCTTATCTCACCAGAGTATAGCCTGACAACTGGCTGAAAGTTGAGCACAAGGCGGTCTTCCTGCAGCGCATCTTTGACCTCTGCCACCCATTGACTGGCCCTGGAAAGCTCAATCCTCTTTTCATCTTCAGACTGGTACATAACAATCCGGTTCCTTCCCTCTTCTTTAGCTGCATAAAGGGCTGAAGCACAAAGAGAAAGAACCGCCTGCCTTTCCAGATTCCCGTCAATTGGCGCAATGCCGATACTCAGGCTGGGGGCAAATGTATAGTGCTCCATGTTGAATCGAAAATCGTTTACCTGTTCCAGCAAATATTGAGCAAACTCGTTTGCCCCCTGGAGATCGGTGTTCTCCAGCAGCATGGTAAACTCATCACCTTCCAGGCGGGCTAAAAAGTCTCCAGTGCGGGCAATTTTTCTCAGCAGATCAGACACAGTAATCAATAACTGATCACCGGCATGATGACCCAGGGTATCATTGATCACTTTAAAATTGTCCAGGTTCATTAACAATAACGCTGAATGATTTCCCTGACGGGCTTTTTTCAACACTTTTTCCATTTTTTCTTCCAGTACACGGCGGTTGGGCAGGTTTGTCAAGGCATCATGCCGGGAGAGAAAGCGCACATGATCTTCCTGACGTTTGTAATCTGAAATATCCGAAACAACCACTACAATCTCCCCAACAGCACCTTTATCATCATAAATAGGCGAAGAAGAAAGACTGATATCCACATACGTTTTATCTTTGCGCACCCGACGGGCCCTGAGCCCGGTAAAAGGTTGTCCCTTCAGGACCCGAGTCAACAAGCCATGAAATTCATCCCGGCGATCCTGGGGCACAATGGGGTTCAGGCGCCCAAGGACTTCCTGTTCACTCCAGCCGAAAATGCTCTCAGCTGCAGCACTCCAACCTGTTACAACCCCCTCGGGTGATAAAGTAATTATGCCCACAGGCGAAGCCTGGATCAAAGCATTCAATTTTTCATTGGTTTCTTTTAGCTTTTGTTCCGAATAAATAATCTGAGTAATATCGCTGATGAACCCTTCCAGGTAGGCCAGAGCACCCTCTCGAAACACCCCAGCTCCCACTTCGTTAACCCACACCCAGTGGCCCTGGCGGTGCTGTAAACGGTAAACCATGTTAAAAGACTGATTATGTGCTACTCCTTCATTCACCCGCTCTTTGACCATTTCCAGGTCATCAGGGTGAAAAAGATCAATAAAGTTTCTTTTTCGCTCCAGGAAGTCCTCTTTTGGGTATCCAGTAATTATTTCAATGCCATCAGTAAGGTAAAGCATGGTATAATGCTCATCATTTAAGCAAAGATAGATTATGCCCGGCATGTTTTCCGCCAGGATTTGAAAACGCTCTTCACTTTCCTTGCGGGCCTGTTCAGCTTCCTTTAGTTCTGTGATATCAATGAATGTTCCCACTATATAGGCCAGCTGATTCTGTTCGTCCCGGGAAAAAGATGCAGAGACAAGAACTGTAACCACCGACCTGTCAGGCCGGCTCATCTCCAACTCCCCGGTCCACTGGCCCTTTTTCATCAAAACCTCATACGCTTCCTTAACCGCAGACACATCTTTCCACAGGTGCGCGTCAAGAATCTGGGTGCCCAAAATCTGATTTTCCGCTTCATAGCCAACAGTATCCAGAAAAGCGTGGTTGACATACATAATATTTCCGGCAATATCGGTCATAGCAATCGCGTTAAGAGAGTTTTCCAAAGCATATTCTGCCGCCTGCAGCCTGGAGTGGGTTTTTTTCAACCCATCAACGGTTAGCCCCATCCCGGTGGCAACAATGAAAAAAAGGAGTAACCCGCTGCTAAAGACAGCCAGAGAGTATTGCTCTACAGGAAAGGAAAAGTAGAAAAGGCTGCTTACAGCAGCCACATAAACAGCCGCCAGCAGCCCTGTTCTAAATCCATAGATAGAAGCTCCAACAACCAGCAGTACACCGGCGCAGGTTCTCATCGGCAAAGAGACGAAAATAGACAAAAGGGGAAAAAGCAAAATGCAGCCAAGGATCACATACGGCCAATACTTGGCCTTTTTCATATAGTCAATCATGCCGGACAGGTTCACGCTCCCGGGAGTTGTTGATGAATCATCAAGATGGAACAATTACTATGCTGCATGCACCAGGTCAAAAAACGCGCCCAGTTGATAACCAAAATA
Organism: uncultured Desulfovibrionaceae bacterium; assembly: GCA_964581355.1. Lineage (GTDB taxonomy): Bacteria > Bacillota > Dethiobacteria > DTU022 > UBA8154 > CAZOOA01. Next base: position 7,948 of record CAZOOA010000006.1, read on the forward strand.
GTTCCTGTAATTACAAGTAATTTCGACAAAAGAAATTTACTACCTTTTTTATCGAGAAAAAAGGGTTATCAAAGGCTTGCTGGCTGAGATTTATTCCAGGGCGTAAACAAAAGCCCGCAAACGGTCTAAAGGTACACAAAGTCCCCGGCTTTCGTCGCCTTCGCTCTCCATAAAAGTAGCAAAAACAACCCCTACAACATCCCCCTGGGAATCAAATACAGGACTGCCACTGCTGCCCGGGTGGATCGGGGCAGCCACCTCCATGGTTCGCTCATTTCGCTCACTATTAAAGTAGCGGTACCCTTCAATTTTTCCGCGGGCAGCGATCCGGGAAAAACCCAGGGGATTCCCAATTACGAAAACTTCTTCGCCGGAATTGGGAGGTTCTTTGCTGCTCAGGGAGACTGCGGGCAGATCTTCCCCATCAATTTTTGCCGCTGCCAGGTCCACCTCGGAATGCTCAGTCCATTCAGTCACCTGGAATACACCGTGACCGGGAAAAGAAATAATCACAGCACGAGCGTCCTGAACCACATGGCGGTTGGTAATAATTAAACCGTCCGGGCTCACATTAAAACCTGTCCCTCCCCTGGTCCGGCGCAGTGCACCCCCAGCGTCCTGGGGTACAACACGAATATTGACAACAGAATCCCTCAATTCCTGCACCAGGGGATCAGAACGTAACTGCCTGGACTGGCTCAAGAATTCCAGGACAGGCAGGTTAAACAGCTGAACCAGGCCGCCCAGGGAAATTAACAAAAAAACCAGGGCAACCGCAACAGCAACCAAGCGCAACCCTACAAAACGGCGTCTATCCAGCTCCAGGTCCTCTTCTTCCAACGGTTCATCGCCGTACTTTTGGTTTAGCTCTTCTGCTGTTTTTTCGTCGGGATATTCACGCGGGGAACACACAGGCAATCCTCTCCAACTTTCCGGCGGAATGAAATAAAAAACCCTGAAAAACAGGGTTTAAACAGCTTAAAACAACCGAACGACTAATTGAAAGCCCGCTAACAATCAATTTCATCTCCCCCGGAAGAAAGTGAAATGGCAGGTTTTTCCTGCCGGCGCAGTAATCGATAAAAACAACCGACCAAACCGAAAGCAACATATGTTGAAAGCACATAAAAGACCATTTCTCTCCAGGCGATAACGAAAATGATGAAGCAAATTACAGCGGAATAAAAAAGGAGAAAAAGAATAAAGTTTATATTTTGACCCTTTTTTACCGCAGGGTAAGGGACTTTGCTCACCATCAGCAGTGATAATAAGCCCACAAAAAAGGGTGCCATCCAGGTGCTGTAGATGTTTCCGTGTAAAACCAGGGCAGCAAGCACTCCACCGGCAATGGTTATTGGCAACCCGGTGAAGCCGGGCTGAGACGAAGAGGTAATATTAAACCGGGCCAAGCGGTAAGCACCGGCAGCAGGGAACAAGACCGTTAAAACAAGCCCCAGGGTCCCATAATCATGCATAACCAGGCTGTAAAAAATTGCTGCCGGGACAACTCCAAAGGAAACCAGGTCACAGAGTGAGTCCAACTGTTTACCCATATCACTGCACACATTTAATTTCACAGCTAACTTTCCATCTATTCCATCCATTACCATGGCGATAAAAATTAAAGAGACACTGAGCTCATAAAGCCCATTTAAAGCATAAATCAGCGCCACCATGCCAAGTACCAGGTTCGCTATGGTAAATAGGTTGGGCAGGTTTTTTATCGTCACCTGTTTAAAATTCTCCCAAAACAGTTTCTCCTCCACGGACTCTATCACCTTCTTTCACTCTAATCCGGGCTTCCAGTGGAAAGAAAACCTCAGTGCAGGAACCAAAACGGATCATCCCAATGCGCGTCCCTGCTTCAACCAGATCCCCGGGTCCGGTCCAACAGACAATTCTCCTGGCAATCAGGCCTGCTACCTGAATAACCAATATCCTTCCTATACCTGTCTCTAACCCCAGCATATTTCTTTCGTTACGTTCAGCGGCCTCTCTTTTGTGGGCAACCAGAAACGCCCCTGCAATATAATTACTGTATGATACTTCTCCAGCACAGGGACTGCGGTTAACATGGACATCAAAAAGAGACAAAAAAATACTTACTTTTTGAACTTCACCTTTGATAAAATGAGGTTCATATACTTTTTCTACCCGGATTACCCGTCCATCAGCAGGGGCAAGCACCAGGTTTTCATCAGCAGGGGCCGTACGTTCAGGATCCCGGAAAAAATAGATCGTAAAAACCGTGAGCACTAAAAACACGGGCCATAAAAAGGATACTGTAAAGTAAGATACAACTGTCAGGACCAGTGCCACCAGAATAAACGGATAGCCTGGAGCAGCGATGGGAATTTTTTTCATTTCACCACAGTTTCCGATTTTTTTATTGACCCTATTATAACAAAAAAATACAGTTTAAAGAAGCAAAAATTTAAATATATTTTTACACAAAATAAGGCATCACCGGTTCATTTTGGCCGCGATGAATGGTAAAGTCCTGATGAGCTTGTTCTTCCTGCATTGTTTGCTGCCAGCGGGTGTTTTCCGGGGAAAGCACTATTTCCCTGAAAACACCCTCAGTGGTTCGACTAATTGTTTTCCAGGAATACTCCTTTACTGCTTTTTGATAGGCCTTTTTAGCCAGAGAGTCGGCCCAAGGCCTGTCGGCCAGCAGGCGATTAATCTGGAAAGCCAGGGAAACAGGATCGCCCGGGCAAACTTTAAGCCCGTCTCGTTCATGTTCCACGATTTCATCCAATCCTCCTGCTGTAGATACAATGACAGGTGTTTTTGAAACCATTGCCTCCAGGGCTACAATCCCAAAGGGCTCGTAAATGCTGGGAAAAACTGCCACAGATGCTGCTTGATAAAGGGCATTGCGTTGCAAATCATCAATATACCCGACAAAGTTCACCTGCTCCATCAGGTTTAATTCCAGGGCCTTGGCTTTTAACTGGGCTTGGAAAGGCCCTTTTCCGGCAATGACAAACCTGGTCCTGGGAAACTGTTCCAAGATAGCCGGTGCCGCTTCCAGCAGCACCTGGACCCCTTTCTCAGGAACCAGGCGTCCTACAAAAAAGACAATCCGATCCTGTGTATTAAGCCCCATGCTTTCCAGGCTCACCTGCTCCCCGGATGTGCCATATGCTTCAGCCCGGATTCCATTTGGGATCACAGCAACTTTATCTGCCGGCAGTTGAAAAAGGTTTTTTAATTCATCAAGCATATACTGGCTGCAGCAAATCACTTTCCAGGCTTCATAAGTTAGCCACCATTCCATCTGGCTAATCTGGTTTTGCTCTTCAGTGTGAAGACCCCCCTGCCGACCAAACTCTGTAGCGTGAATGGTCGCTACCAGGGGCATGTAACAAGTATGTTTTAGCAACCTGGCGGCCGGCCCTACCATCCAATCATGGGCGTGTACCAGGTCATACCGTCCCTGAACGCGACACAATCTAACGCCTTGTTCAGCCAGAGCAAAGTTCAGCCGGTAGGCCCAATCAACAAAACCACGCTCCGCACCCCATTCATATGGAATCACCCGCCAAACATTTACCTTTTCCATAACTTCATTTTGCAGCTGGTTCCCATCTCCTCGCGTAATAACATCCACCACATTGCCTTCATCAGCCAGGGCCCTTGATAATTCAAAAACATGCTGCGCCAACCCTCCAACCCCCAAGGGGGGAAACTCCCAGGCAAGCACTAAAAGACGCATCTTCTTCATCCTTTCAGTAAGATAAATATACAGTTTCTGCTTCCAGATACCAGAACCTGTTACCCCGGGCAGAAAAGCTGTAAAAGTCAGTTATTGTTTAGTATACCCGGGCAGGAAAGGGCTATGTTTTTCCAGTTCGTTTTTTAACAAAGATAACGAAAAAGAAGGATTTAAAAAATCCAGTGGATGAAATTGGCTGCAAAAATATGATATGATAAGATATGGGGTAAGGTAACTACCAGAAGCACATTGATTATCTAACAGGTGCTCTGCGGGGAGATATAATCCAGGAGAGCAAGTCAAGAAAAACCATCGAAAAGGAAACATAACAGGCGCTTCATTGGGTGAGTTGAGTGCGCAACGGCTGCCTGAAGTAAGCGGCCTTGTTGCTGAAAGAGGTTATAAAGAAAACCCGTTGGTTTCAGGAGGTGGATTTATTGAACAACTCTTTTCGCTTAACCCGATTGTTTGGCATTGATGTAGATATAAACCCAAGCTGGCTGTTAATCTTTGCCCTGTTCAGCTTTACCCTTTCAACCCATTACTTTCCCAATATGATTGAAGGGTTTGACCCCTCGGTATACTGGTCCATGGGCATTATTACAACAATATTGATTTTTGCCTCCGTCCTGCTCCATGAGCTGGCCCACTCCCTGATGGCCATCAAGTCGGAGATCCCGATTAAGAAAATTACCCTTTTCATTTTCGGCGGCGTGGCACAGATGGAAAAGGAACCACACCAGCCCGGGATCGAGCTTAAAATCGCCATCGTAGGGCCTGCCACCAGTTTAGCCCTGGCCTTTTTCACCTGGCTGATTTACCGGCCCTTACCTCCAGACCTGGCCATTACCAATGTGCTCTGGTTCCTGGCCCGGATTAATTTTGTCATCGGGGTCATCAACTTGATCCCCGCCTTTCCCCTGGATGGAGGCCGCGTTTTACGGGCTGCATTGTGGCATTTTATGAAAAGCATGCTCAAGGCCACGCGCCTGGCCGTAGCCTTTGGCAGTGTGTTTGCTTTCATCGCCATTGGCCTTGGGTTTTTGTTAATCTTCCAGTATGCCTGGATCTGGGGCCTGTGGTATATCTTCCTGGGCTGGATGCTTTACCAGGCCGGACAGGCCAGCTACACCCAACTGGTCCTTCAGCAATCCTTTAAAGGGGTGCCGGTATCCCGGGTCATGAGCAGCGAGGTCCAGACTGTTGAGCCGGAGCTGAACCTGGAAGAACTGGTGGAAAAATTTTACCGCTATAAATACGGGGCTTTCCCCGTCATTTACAGCGGCACTTTAAAAGGGTTGGTCAGTTTTCACCAACTCCGGGAAGTCCCCCGGGAGAAGTGGTCCGAAACCACCGTCCGCCAGGTTATGACCCCCAAAGACCAGTTAACCATTGTTTCCCCCCGGCAGGAAGCGGTGGAAGTAATGATGAAAATGGCGGCAGAAAACCTGGGCCGCATCCTGGTAGTAGAAGACGGCGAACTGGTCGGCATTTTAAGCAGGACTGACATGATGAAGCTGATAAACTTACACATGCTGCTGGGAACCGAAAAATAGGTTCCCAGCATTTGCTCCCAGCAGCATCTTCTGCTCCTCTCGGGTCAACCCCGCTCCTTCTATTTCTTTCATGTAACGGCGCGGCGAAATCAATGGATAGTCGGTGCCCAGCAGGATTTTATGTAGAATTCCAATTTCCCGGGCAACCCGGTAGATCGCTTTATCATAGAGAAAAGGGCCCGCTGCTGTATCATAATACACGTTTTTAAGCTGGCGCTTTAGACCCGGCATCAATTCAAAAAACAACAATCCGCCACCCCAGTGTGCATAAATAATCTTCAGTTCGGGATGCCGCCCGGCAAACCTGGCCGCCTCCTCAACAGAAACATCGCCTTTCCCCACGTAATGATGCCCCACCCTTTCATTAACATGAAGCAGCAGAGGCAGCCCCCGCTCCTGGCATACACCGGCCAGCCGGTCAGGGGTAATTCCTTCCAAATAAAACCCCTGCCCCCACGGGAACAGTTCCCCCACCCCCACGGCTCCAGCTTCGTGACAGCGGGCAATTTCCTGCTCCATTCCAGGATCCTGTGGAAAAACCACGGCCATGGAATAAAACCGGTCCGGGTAAGATTTGGACGCCTGCAGCACATAATCATTCATCTGGCGGCATAAACCCGGGTCCGAAGAGGCAAAGCCACTGATCAGGGCCTTATCAACCCCGCATCGGTCCATCTCTTCCAGCATCTCCTCTGCGGAAGCATACTTGTGTACAGGACTGGAACAGATATCATGCAAAAATTTATCGTCAGCCGTAAAATCCTCAATCCGATCGACAACATCCGGCGGAAAGATATGAACATGAACATCGATAATCAAAAGACCTCATCCTTTCACCGGGCAGGAGCAAGCAGACTGCCATTGCTCCCTGCCTTGCTCAATCTTACTTTGAACGCAGGTGACACGACTTTACGAGCTCTTTCAAGACCTATCCACAACCCACGGGACTATCCCCAGATAGGGCTAATTATTCTTGACAGCACACAAGCCCAACTTCTTGTATTCCTATTCCTGCCCACAACTTCTAATAACCTGTCCTGGCGAGAAAAAGAAACTATCACCTGTGTAACGAGGCAGGTCAGGCCTGCTTTTTGCCTCCCGCTTCCACCGCCTCAGCATCAAACACCTTGCGCTCGTTAAATTCCTGCTGTTTGCCCCTGTTCCAATTCTGCACCGGCCGGTAAAAGCCCACGACGCGGCTCCACACTTCTGCATCCTGGCCGCAGGCAGGACAGCTGTAATGCTCCCCGGAGATGTATCCGTGGTCCAGGCAGATACTGAAAGTGGGAGTGATGGTAATATAGGGAACATGAAAGTTGCCCATAATCTTCTGAATCAGCTTCTTGCTGGTCTCAATATCTTCCAGCCGCTCACCCAGGAATGTGTGAAAGACCGTTCCCCCGGTATAACGGGTCTGCAGTTCATCCTGCAGGTCCAGGGCGGTGAAAACATCGTGGGTAAACCCGGCCGGAAGCTGCGTGGAGTTGGTATAATAGGGAACTTCTTCTCCCGAGGTTTTAATCCCGGGGTAGAACTCTTTATCCATCCGGGCCAACCGGTAAGCCGTTCCTTCCGCCGGAGTGGCTTCAAGATTAAACAGCTGCCCTGTCTCTTCCTGAAATTCCAGCAATTTGTTCCGCATAAAGTCCAGGGCTTTAACGGCAAATTTCTGCCCTTCTTCCGAACTGATATCCAGTCCTAAAAAGTTCTGCAGCCCCTCATTCATGCCAACCAGCCCGATGGTATTAAAATGATTGTGCCAGTAACCATCAAACCGCTCCTTAACGGAGCGCAGGTAAAAGCGGGAATAGGGATACAATCCCAGGTCCGTCATTTTTTCCAAAACATCCCTCTTAACCAGCAGACTTTCCCTGGCCAATTCCATCAGACGCTCCAGGCGTCTGAAAAAGTCTCCTACGTCATCAGCCAGGTAGCCGATACGGGGAATATTGATCGTCACCACACCGATAGACCCGGTAAGAGGATTGGCTCCAAACAGCCCGCCCCCACGGTTTCTAAGCTCCCTGTTATCCAGGCGCAGTCGGCAGCACATGCTGCGAACATCCTCAGGCGAAAGGTCGGCGTTGATAAAATTGGCAAAGTAAGGGATCCCGTAGCGGGAGGTCATCTCCATAATCCTGTCCACCACGGGGCTGTTCCAGTCAAACTGGGGCGTAATATTGTACGTCGGTATGGGAAAAGTAAAAATCCGCCCCTTGGCGTCCCCCTCCATCATAACTTCACAAAAAGCCTCATTGAACATGTCCATCTCTTCCTGGAACTCCCCATAAGTTTCCTTCTGCCTCTCACCCCCGATAATGACAGGCTCATTGGCGAGCACAGGGGAAACTTTTACATCCATGGTGATATTGACAAAAGGCGTCTGGAAGCCCACCCTGGTTGGCACATTGATGTTGAAAACAAACTCCTGAACTGCCTGCTTGACTGCTTTGTAACCAATATTGTCATAGCGGATAAAAGGTGCCAGGTAGGTATCAAAACTGGCCAGGGCCTGCGCGCCGGCACTTTCCCCCTGAAGGGTAAAAAAGAAGTTGACGATCTGGCCCAGGGCGGAACGGAAATGCCTGGGCGGGGCACTTTCCACCTTTTGCGACACCCCGGCAAAACCGCTTTCCAGCAGGTCGGTCAAGTCCCAACCGCAACAGTATGGGGCCAACAGTCCCAAGTCGTGGATATGGAAATCACCTTGACGGTGGGATTCTTTAATCTCCCGGGGATAAATCTTTTCCAGCCAGTACTTCGAAGTGACTGCAGAAATAATATGGTTGTTCAACCCTTGCAGTGAATAATTCATGTTGCTGTTTTCATTGATTCTCCAGTCCTCGCCGCCTAAGTATTCCTGGAACATATTCTCGGCATTTAATAGCAGGTGGCGAAAATCTCTTAATTCTTCCCTCTGCCGGCGGTAAAGGATGTAAGCCTTGGCTGTGCGGGCGTGCCCGTTTTCGATCAGGATCTTTTCTACAATATCCTGCACTTCTTCCACGCTGGGAAAACGTTCCTGGAAATCTTCCCTGAGGATCTTTACAACCTGGTCGGACAGGTTTTGGGCAATATTCCGGTCTGCGCCTCCCACAGCCTGAGCAGCTTTGAAGATGGCATCAGTAATTCGTTCCTGGGTAAATGAAACGATCCTTCCGTCCCGTTTAACGATCTTCTCAAGCATTAATTTTTTTCCAACTCCTTTTTCATATATTATAACTTCGCAAATGATTTTGACTCATTCTGTCAATTAGGTCTTCACTTTCTATCCTAGTAATAATGATTCTCCAAAAAAGAAGGATTTCCTTCCTGGCTTGCTTCTGGCAAAAAAGAGGCAAGATCGGCAGCTAATGCCCCAAAATGCGCTAAAACAAAACATGTCACCTGCAAAAAGCATAAATATTTTTTTTCACCTCCATCCAGCACATCGAACTACTCAATAAACAAGTCTTTCCATTAAAACAAGTAAATCAAGCTTCCCGCTACCTGAAGAAAATATCTCACCTTCCTTTTCTGACGCATAGGATTTTTACCATTGACGTCGAATATAAAGCAGGTAAGGTCAGTAATATTCTTACAACCCTGCAAAATGAGGTGAAATCAATATGTTCAAACGCGTACTTGTTGCCATGGATTTTTCCGAGCCAGCCATGGAACTTTTCAACTCAGTTCCTGACTTAAAAAAATTGGGCCTGGAAGAACTTCTCCTGGTTCACGCAGTTAGAGTCGAACTAGGTGAACAGGAAGGCATCAGCCCGGTCAAGCAAAAGTTTTTAAACAAAGTCAAGAAGAATAAATCCCAACTGGAACAAGAGGGCCTCCGGGTAGATATAGAGATTCCCGTGGGAGCTGCAGCCAAAGAGATTAAACGATTGGCCGAAGAAAGAAATGTGGACTTAATTCTGATCGGAGCCATCGGTGAAAGCAGCCGGGTAAGGGAATTGTTTTTAGGCAGCACCGTTGCAGATGTTATCCGCACTGCACCTGTGCCTGTCCTGGTAGAAAAGTATATTGCCGAGGAAAAGCAGGCCCGGCGCATACCTATTTTTAAAGATAAACTTGCAACGGTTTTACTACCAACGGATTTTTCCACCAGCGCCCAGCACGTCTATAATGAACTGCTTAAATTCGCCGATACCCTGCAAAAGGTGATTTTTCTCTATGTTATTGATCAGGGGGATACGGAAGAAAAAGTGCAAAAAATGGAACAGGAAGCCAGAGAACATTTGAACAACTGGGCGGTACGTTTCCAGGAGAAAAATGTGGAAACTGAAATAGAAGTAAAAACAGGAAATCCCGGCCAGCAGATTATCGCCACCTCAGAAGATGCCACCCTTGTAGCCATGTCCCGCAGGGGCAGGGGCCGGCTGGCTGGCCTGCTAATCGGCAGCACTGCCGACCAGGTTATCCGCCGGGGCAACCGCCCGGTTCTGCTTTTCGGTAAAAAATAAAATGCCTGCAAATGAGGAAAGAAAGGCAAGCATCTGAAAAACTAATAAACCGAAAGGGTGCAGCCACTGTTGCGAAATCATTGCAACAGTGGCTGCACCCTACATTTTAGGCCCAAGTCAATAACTGCTTCTTCCCTGGACCGGGTCATGATCAGAAAAATGCTGCCATTGTTTTTTATTGTTTAAAATTAGTCTTCAAATGCCTCGCTTACCTTCCACTCTTTCCATACATTACCCACCAGGTCGGGACCGGGTTTCAGGACTTTTTTCCCTGGCTTCCAGCCGGAAGGTGTTGCCTCGGTTCCCTGGCTTGCCCTGACATGTTGAAAAGCTTTAACCTGACGGATCGCTTCGCTGACATTCCTGCCAACTGGAGGTGTTAAGACTTCAAAACCCTGGACATTTCCGTCGGGATCGATAATAAAACGCCCCCGTGTTTCCACGCCGCCGTCTTCGTCATAAATTCCGTACATTTTCCCAATATTGCCACCCTGATCCGAAAGCATGGGGAAAGGAATACCCCCCTCAACCATCTTTGACAGTTCATTGTCATTCCAAATCTTATGCACGAACATGCTGTCCACACTCATGGACAGGACTTCCACCCCAAGCTCCTGAAATTCATTGTGCTTCTCAGCAACTGCTGAGACTTCTGTAGCTCAGACGAAGGTAAAGTCTCCCGGATAAAAACATAGAAGGACCCATTTTCCTTTGTAATCCGACAGGTTGAAATTCATAAACTTCCCCTGGTAGTACCCCGGTGCCGAAAAATCGGGTGCAGGCTTGCCAACTTTTATCATTTGCTGTTCCTCCTCCTTTTTTTCCAGGATGGGTTCATCACTCTCAGTTGCGGCAGGTTTCTTGACCGTTTCAGGTCTTTTACATCCAGGCTTGAACTCTTCCGGCATTATTCAACCTCCTTTAAATAGAGATCATTTTAATAGAATTTCTCAATAAATAATATTACAATATATAGAAAATGTCAATGGATTAAACATAAACTATAGTAAAAACCAGGCATTTGTGTGGAATATTTATCAGAATTATGAAAATTGTTTTACAGACCCTCTGCCCGATGTTATAATAAAAATATCCACTCAGGAACAGATGAAAGGAGAATAACCTATGACTTCCGAACTGAACAACCACAACCTGGAGGTATCTCAAAACCTGCAAAGGTTTACTGAACTGATCCAGGAATCCTTATCATTAATCTTCGATGGATTTTACAAAGTCCAACTGCAGTACCTGGATCAAGCCAATGAAAAACTAAAAAAGGGGCACTCCCTGCTGGAAGGAATACAGAAAAGAGCGTCCGCAAGTTCGGAACTCCAGGCGGAAGATATTGCCGATATTGCTTCAATAATCAGCAACTACCAGAAAATCGCCTTCAACCTGGAAAAGATTGGGGAACACACCAGGAACAAAAACCGTGAAGGAATACTTTTTACCGAAAAAGCCGTTACCGAACTGGAGGAACTGTTCCGCGGAGTTAACAATCTATTAACCCATATGAACGATGTGATCAACACACGCAACCCGGTGCTAATCGATTACATTCTCCGGGAAAAACGCAACCTGAAAAAAATGGCCCGGGATTTTGCCACAGAGCATGAAGACCGGCTGATTAAAGGAGTCTGCATGGCTCACTCCTCATCAATCTATCTCTACATCCTTGATGGCCTGCAAGACATCCTCTGGCACCTCCAGGCTGTGGTAGAGAAGCTAAAAAATTAGCCAGGGCATCCTAGGAAAAATTTTTGGTATTGGCCTTCTTAGTAAATTATGGAGACAGAGCCGGTTCATAATCACAATATTTCGGGCCGGGAAGCATGGTTTCAACTTTCCACCGCTCCCCGTCACTGTGCATGATTACCGCTCCATGCTCATCGGTGCGATAAATATCGGCTCCCTGTTCCTGCAAGGCCTGGATTGTCTCAGGATGGGGGTGGCCAAAAGGATTGCTGCCTACAGTAATTACAGCAGCACTGGGGGAAACAACTTGAAGCAAACAAGGCAAATTGGGTACTCTCCCCCCATGATGGGGCACTTTCAAAATATCGCTTTTCAGTCTATTCCCTTCCTGCAGCAGGTGGTCCACGGCAACAGTCTCAGCATCACCCGTCAACAGCACGCTGCTATTGCCGTGTTTTAGCCGCAGCACTATCGAGTTGTTGTTATAGTCGCTCCCCGTCCCTTGAAATAATATCTCCGGGGGAGCCAAAACCGCTGCCGTAACATCCTGGTCCAGCACCAGTCGGTCTCCTGCCTGGATAATTTCCCGGGGAATATCCAGCCTTTTCGCCAGCTCTAACAGGCGCAGATAGTTTTCGTTTTCTGTTTCTTCTGCATTGGTAACCAGCATTCTTGCCGGAACTTCTTCCAGAACAGCCAGAAAGCCACCGAAGTGATCTTCATGGGGGTGTGTGACAATGATCATATCCAGCTCCCTGACCCTTCTTTCCGCCAGAAAAGGAAGCAGGACCCAGCGCCCCACCTCTTCCACTTCCCCCAGGTAGGGCGGGCGTCCCCCGCCATCCAGCATGATATGTTTACCCCCGGGGGTGCCGATATAAATAGCATCACCCTGCCCTACATCAAGGAAAACAACCTCCAGTTCCCCGGCATTCTTTTGGGACAGGGCTGGCCCAACTGCAAGGACTGCGAGGGCCAGAAGCAAAAAAGCAATTAAAATGTGGGCCGCGCGAAACTTTATTTTTCCCCGCTTAACCCGAAAGGAAAGCCAGCGCAAAGCGCCTCCGGCAAGGAAGAACAATAACCCGTAATAAACAAAAATCCAGATGGCATCAAGAGGGAAAACCTGGCGGTAAGAAAAAGGCAGCGAACCAATGGTTTCCGTAACCAAAAGGATATATTTCAAGAGAGGGAAGCTGGCCAAAGTGGCCAGGCTGCCAGCAGCAGGGAAAAGTAGTGCCAGCAGGGCGGCAAAAAAGCCGATGCCCAATACCAGGGCCATGACGGGCAAAACCAGGATATTGGTAACCAGGGCAAGCAAAGAAACCTGTCCAAAATAATAGGCGGTCAGCGGAAGCACACCCAGTTGAGCGGCCAGAGTAACAGCAATTATGGAAATCAGTTTTTCCTTCACGGTCGTTCCCGGCGTTACACTTTCCAGTTCACTGTGAAACACCGCATCTGGCAGGGTATCTGCCTGCAGCCCGGCATCTTCACTTTCGCCCGGTCCCGGCCCTGATTCTGGTTCAGGTCCTGATTCTGGCCCTGGCACCAGTGCCTGCCCCTGTGCCGGATGCAGTCCCTTGCTTGCTCCCATAAGCTGCCCCCTGGTTAAACCTTTTGTCCCCGGGTCCAAGCTTGCCCCCGGGCAATGGCCACCCAAACTTTGACCCATTAGCAATGTGGCAAGTTTTTGCTCCAGCGGTGCGGCCAGCATCAGAATCGTAACCGTTGCCGCGTACGAGAGCTGAAAACCCACGGTAAACAGCAGCAGGGGGTTGTAGAACAACGTAACCAGCGCAGCAACGCTGACAGCCGTGGGCAAATCCCGGCGGCGGCCCAACTGCAATGCTCCGGCAGCCAGGATGATCATGATCAAAGCTCGCAGGGTTGCCGGCTTCAGCCCTGTCAGGTAGGTATAGGAAAACAAAAGCAAAACCGTGAGCAGGAAAGCCAGGGGGCCTTTTACCCGAAACCTTTTCCAGGCAGCCCACAGGACTGCGGCAATTAAACCCACGTGGAGCCCGCTGACGGCCAGCAGGTGAGATACACCGCTGGCCCTGAAAAATTGCTCCACCGTCGGGTCCAGGGCCCGGCGCTCCCCCAGCAGCATCCCCACCAGCAGGTTGCCTTCCCTTTCAGGCAGGTAGGCCCGCAGGGCACTGGAAATCCGTTCCTTCACCGACAGGGCAGACGCCTGGAAAAAGGACATGTTTTCGGAAACTCCCAGGGAAGAAGCACCGGAAACCGAGGTATAAAATGTTGCCGCCACCCCCTGGTGCTCCAGGAATGAGCGGTAATCGAACCCGCCGGGATTTCGCCGTTCCTGGGGCTCGTACAGGTCTCCCCGCAAGGACACCTGCTCCCCGTAGCCCAGAAACAAGGGGTCTTCCTCCCCGGGATCCAGGCTCAAGGTCACCCTCACCCTGCCTGTGACCCCGTGAGTCCGGTCCCGGATCTTGAAAGACTCCGGCTCCAGGATAAAGACCACATCGCCTTCCCTCCACAGCGGCTCTTCGGCCACCTTGCCCACCAGGGTGCCATACTCCCCACTGTAATCCCGGATATTGCCCCGGACATGTTCATAAGCCAGGCTGCAGGCCAGGGAACCGACAGCAAGGAAAAGGAGGAAAACCGGGACAATGGAGACCATACTCCCTTGCCACTTGAACAACCTGGAGGCCGCCAGCAGGCCCAGAGCTGCCAGCACAGCAACCCCAAAAAAGGCCGGGGAAAAATAATAACGCCCCAGGACTACGCCCAGGACATAAAAAACGCTCATCATTACCAGGGGACGGGCCACGTTTTTTGCTCCTTGTCATAATCATAGAAACAAAATAAGAATTCGACGCCTCTGCCTAATTTCCTCTTTTTTGCAACACATATGGTTCTGGCTGTCGGCTATCTGATTGAGGATATGACAGCTGAGATTGAGGTTTTACAATTTCTCTTTTCTATGGTACAGTAATTATAATACCACAAATGCCCGTTTTAGTTAGGCAATCTTTCATCTATAAGGATAACAAAAGAATGAAATGTACATCATATTTCTTATTCATAAAGCAGCGTCCGGACAGGGTTAATATTAAAGATGAATGGATTATGGAAACAATTAACAACCCGTCAAAAATTCAAATCCAGACAGATGGAAGGATAAAGAAATGGAAATATATAAAAGAAGCTGAAAAATACTTGCGAGTAATAGTCCTGGAAGATAATGAAACAGTACATAATGCCTTTTTTGACCGAACATTTAAGGAGGACAGCTAATGAAAATTAGATATTTTACAGATACCGACACAGCTTTTATCGAGTTTTCAAATGAATTGATTGAAGAAACTAAGGAATTATCAGAAAACCTTTACATTGACCTTGACAAACATGGAAACATTGTCAGCATGACAATTGAACATGCAAAAATAAACGCCAATATCAAAGAGTTGTCATACATGCAAGTGGAAAATAACAGCACTTGAAACACAAAAGATAAAGCCTGTGCAATACAACCCTAGGGGTGGATTCCTTAACCACCCGCACCCAACCCCCACCCAACCCGTGCATGTTCATTCCCCGGAAGGTGACTGTTAGGGTTTGTCTCCGGTGCACACCCTCTTCCAAGGCAACACATAAGAAATACTAAACCGAATAATTTCTTGCCGTGCGATAGAATTCTTGCAAAAGCGCAAAACTCAACCGTTAAGAGCTTAAACCGGAATCCGACCCTGAATCCGGGCCTGGTGGCAAAGTAAAGCTGAAGATACTGCCCCCCTGGGGACGGTTGGCAGCATGGATGCTTCCTCCATGGGCCTCGACAAAACTTTTGGCAATAGACAGACCCAGGCCGCTTCCACCTCCCCGGCCCTGTCTTACTTTGTAAAAGCGCTCGAACAGGAAAGGAAGTTCCCCGGGAGGGATTCCCGGCCCGGAATCCAGCACTTCGATACACAGGTTTTGGTCTTCCTGCCGGGCACGCAGGATAATCCTGCCGCCATCGGGTGTAAATTTAAAGGCATTGGCCAACAGGTTGATCAGCACCTGGACCAGCCGGTCTTCATCCAGGTACCACCTACCTGTTTCCGGAACCGTTTCGCTTTGCAAGGTTATGTTGCGCTCATTCGCCTCGTGCTGAAACGCCCCGGCCGCCCGGGCAACCAGGGCTGCAACATCAACATAGCGGCGATCAAGGGGCAGTTTACCCGCTTCAGCCAGGTTGATCGCTTCCATATCACTTACCAGGCGCCCTAACCGCAGCACTTCATCGTACAATGAGGAAAGACGCTGGGGAGTTGGCTCTGCCTTGCCTGACTGCAGGGCTTCAAAATTGCCCTGCAGGATCGTGACAGGGGTCCTGAGTTCGTGGGAGACATCGGCCAACAAATTGCGGCGCACTTTTTCATTTTTTTCCAGGCTGTCTGCCATCTGGTTGAAGGCCTGGGCCAGCTTGCCCACTTCATCTTCCCTTTGTAGCTGGAGCCGGTAGCGATAATCTCTCCGGGCGTATTTCAGAGCAGAGGAAGTCAACTGGGCCAGGGGGCGGGTCACCTGGTCGCTGAGAAGAAAACTGAGCACCGCACCGGCCAGCAGGGCGACAATTCCACCCCAAAAGACGCCCAAAAAAAGCGAGTGATTGAACTGTTCCTCCAGCGTCTGCACCGCCTGCACTTCCTGGGAATGCATCACCAGGATGCCCACCGTTTCATTCCCCACCACAATAGGCACACCCTGGTCCAGCAGGTCCGTGGAGAGGGTCTCCCCCGCTGCTTCAGCATCGGAATCCAGGAGTACCCGGCCGCCGGGTTCGGCCAGGATCAGCCCTTCCCCCGGGAGAACGCCCCGGGTTCCACCCTTGGCCTGGCCCTGGGGCATTGTCGGCATCGGCCCCCTGCCCCGGTTTCGCTGGGTTAACAGCTGCTCCACCCCTTCCCAACTCCCGTGGCGCTGGTAATAGGACCGGAAAACATATTCCCACTGTTCCACCACTACCGTGCGGTAGCTCTGGCTGTACCGTTCAAACACATTCCCGATGAACTGACGGGAGGTAAAGGCCATGGCCAGCACGGCTACGGCAATGACAATAATAAAAGCGCCCAAGATTTTATAACGGATACTCACCTTTAGATTTACGAAAAACCATCCGCAGGGACGTTTCCCCGGCAGTTTTCCGCTCACCCTCCTTTTTAGGAATATGAAAAGTGTCCTACTGGTCCTGCCCGGATTGAGCGGATTGCCCGGGGCCTTCACCCGGCAGGTTAAATTTGTAGCCCAACCCAAAAACCGTAACAATATACCTGGGATGGGCCGGGTCCTGTTCAATTTTTTTGCGTAGATTGCTGATATGTGTATCAATGGAGCGTTCGTAACCGCTGTACGCCTCTCCCAGGCAGGCTTCCAAAAGCTGCAGGCGGCTAAAAACCCGCCCGGGGGAACGGGCCATTAAGAACATAAGATTAAACTCCGTCGGGGTGAGGATGATTTCCTGTTCCTCTTTTTTCAGCTGGTGATTCTCCAGATCCAGGCGAAAAGGGCCCTGAACCAGGGTTTTTTCCGGGGCTTTTGAAGAGCTTTCCTGCCCCTGGGCATTTGTGCGTCGTAACACAGCCCGGACGCGGGCAGCCAGTTCGGCCAGGCTGAACGGCTTGGTGATATAGTCATCAGCCCCTACTTCCAGGCCAACCACCCGGTCTGTCTCCTGGGATTTGGCTGTCAACATGATAATGGGAACATCCTGATCCTGGCGCAGGCGGCGGCAAACTTCCAGTCCCCCCAGGTCCGGAAGCATGAGATCCAAAATCACCAGGTGGGGGGAATGTTCTTTGACCCGCTGGATACCGCTTAGCCCATCTTTGGCCAGGTATACCCGGGCCCCCTCCTTCTCCAGGTAATCCTTGATCATCTCGGCAATTTTGACTTCATCTTCAATAACCACCAGTTTTGTTTTCCCTTCCAAGGGCAGATCCTCCCCGATGCTTTTTTATATCGTAGCACAATTCAAGTTTTGGCACAATTTAATAATAGCTATTAATCTTTGATGCGTGCTTCTTTGCGAAAGACTTTGATAAATGCTGTCCTGCAAAATATTTTGCCAGCACGCAAGACTTAACTATTAAGAGCCTAAAAGCGTATATTGGATTTGAATTATTTTACATCAGAATACAAGATGAAAAAAATCTATTTATCCTACGACGCATTTTCATCAAATGCGTAATAATTGTAAGCTTATTGTACCCCACATTAATAACTGAGAGAAGTATTTATGACGATTTAAAAACCTTTACAAGGTGGCTGAGATCGTAGTGCGATTGTCAAAGCTGACCTGGCAAAAAACAAAAAGCTGCCACGAGCAATTTTTCCCGTGACAGCTTTTGTTGAACAAATTCTGTATTACAGGGACAGATTTTGGGCCTGCCTTAGGCCTTTACCGTTTCCCTGGTTTCTTCCGCCCTGCAGTTCTTGCCTATTTTCCTGCTTGTGTTGCTGCAACCGTCTTTGTTGCGGTTCGCAGTTTTCGCTGCATTCGCCCTCGCATTCCTGGGCCCTGATTTGTTCTTGTTTATTTTCCTGCTGGTATTCCTGGACGTTGAGAGCCCTGGATTCATTGACCTGCGCCTCTGTGCCGTTGTTTGCCAGCGCTACAGAACTAAATGAAAGCACCAGAAGGGACAGGATCACAAAAATGGTAACTGTTCTTTTTCTTTTCAGCATCATTGCACCTCCTTCCTGCTGATGATGCTTTTATTATACTGTTTATATTTCAAGATCCTGTTTGGAAGATGTGAAGATTTTGTTAAGATGCAAGCAGGTTGAATTGAAGGCATCTCGTTTTTCTAATTTGTTTAAGGAGGAACAGGCAAAAGGTATAAATAGTTATGGAGTCCTCAAGGGGCGGAAGCCGAGGCCGTAGTAAACGCCAGATGGGCCGTACCAGTCGACAAAGCCTATTAGCAGGCCGTAGGCGTAGTTGAGCCAGTTGCCACCGCAAAAAACCCGGTAGGACCCGCTTTGGGTAAACCACCCCGTAGTTGCTGCCGTGCAGGGTGTTGTGGTACTCGGTAAAGGCATTGAACCAGACAATGCTGTCTCCCCAGATTACTGTGGTCACCGGTTCGTATAGTCATGATTAAAAACTTTAAACGCATGCTCTAATCATTTCAGCAAGATATTTCGCTTTTACAGGTAGACTCCCGGGAGCAGGTATGGCTATAATAGAGGAAAATGAAACTGAAACTGCTATTTTTTTACTGACTACCGGAAAAAGGAGCGAAAAAAATGCTATGAGTCATGATTAAACTGGCCAGGATGCTGGCAGACGCAGTGGGGAAAGGCATGAGAAAAATAAGAGGAGGTTAAGCAGAATGGATGCAGCCAGGATTAAAAATATTTCCGTCATTGGGGCAGGCAACATGGCCCCGGGTCAACCCTGCTGTCACTGAACCGGCACGCAGGCAATTTGATGTCACGGGAAAGAGCAAGGAGAATCAACAGCGTGCCTGATTGGATGTTATCAATATTCATGCTGGTCATTTGGCTGGCTGTAGCCGGGCTATTCGTCTATTTCACTGAAGGCCTGCTGGGGGCCGCGCTGGGTTTGGCTGCCGGGTATCTTGTTTCCAGCCAGGTGATTCAACTCCTGCCCGGTTTCTGGAAAAAGCATAAATAAACAGGGTCTCCCAACCAGGGAGCAGAGCCAAAACCATTGAGATTTGCCTCTGCTCCCTGTCAAATTGAAGCAGATTTCCTGCCAAAAATTGCACAGGACTTAACTATAAAGGGCTTAACTATAAAGGACTTAAACGAGGAATAAGGCCGGGGCGGGCCAAAACAAGCCCCGCCAACAAATGTGGCAGGGCTCACCTATCTCTTGTGCTTGATTCCATCGCTGTAATAATTTCCTGCGCTTTACTTCCTCGCTTTATCTCCTGATCCGCTTGATCAGGATGTTCTGTAGTCTGTTTTTATTCCACCGTGCATTTCTCTCGCTGCTTATCTTTCACGTCCCGGGCAACCTGCAGCCACCTGCTGGAATGCTCATCCAGGTACTGTGCGACCCGGCCTTCCAGAACATCGCCGGCTCCCTCGTGGGTGGGATAAGCCTGGCAGGACTCGACCATACAACGCAGTTCCTGGGGCGCATCGATAATCGGGCAAGGTGCCAGATGGTTTTCATTAAAGGGGATGCGCCGCTGGTATTCTTTAAAGAAAGGATTTTGCAGCACTTCTTTTAAACTTTTTTCCTTGATGTTGTCAACAGCAAAATGGACAAAGGCACAGGGTTCCACATCGCCGGCACCATTAATGTGGAAATACTGCCTTCCACCGGCAATACATCCTTGGCTGTAGTCCCCATCGTTCCAAAAGTCCACGAGAAAGACCGGCTTGCTGGCCCTCAACTCCTGGACCCGGTAAATCATCCACTCCCTCTGCTCAGGGGTAAGCATCATGTCTACAGAGGGGTTTCGCCCAATAGGCACATAATGAAAAGCCCAGATAAAGGTGACTCCTTTTTCAATCAGAAAGTCCATAAACTCGTCGCTTAGCAGTTCTTCAGCATTATCCCGCATCACTGTAATCGAAGCCCCAAAGAGGACACCTCTTTCCCTTAAACGATCCATACTGTCCAATATTTTATCATAGACTCCTTCCCCCCTGCGGGCGTCAGTCTTTTCCTTGGTGCCTTCCAGACTGATAGCCGGGGAGAAGTTGCCCAGCCTGGCCAAACGGTCCGCTCTTTCCTCTGTAATCAACGTGCCATTGGTAAAGGACATGAAAAAGGAATCACTGTTGTCCTCCAGGATTTTAAACAGGTGGGGGTAGACCAAGGGCTCTCCCCCGGAAAAGACAATCCAATGGATATGCAGGTCCCGGGCTTCCTTGATGATCCGGTTAATCAATTCAGGCTCCAGGCTGTAAGACTTGTCATACTCACCTGCCCAGCAGCCGGTGCAGCGCAGATTGCAGGCACTGGTTGGATCGATCAGGATGGCTGCCGGGAGGGCCACCCCCAGTTCTTCCGAGATCCGGTCACGCTCAGGCCGTCCAGCAAAACTCCCTTTGATTACCAGGTTGTTGACCAGTTTTTTGAGCATGTTGGGATTGTGGCAGACCCTTTTAACCTGTTCCATGGCCTGGGAATTATTATTGAAGTAGTCTTGTAAAATTTTGACCCAATTTTTGTGGTGAGGAAGCTTGGCATTATTCTCCAGGTATTGTAAGAGTTTCGGCAAGTTTTGCTCCGGATCTTTGGTAATAAAATTAATGGCCTGGTTTACTGTCTGCTCCGTAGCAAATTCCCGTACTTTTTTAACACCCATCGTAGCCCCTCCTTACCCTTAATTTTCCCAATTTTCGATTTTTAACTAACCTTTTAATTAAATTTCAACAAAAAGAAAAACACGTTTCTTCCGCCTTTAAATTCCCTCAAAAAGAGCCAAATATACCTCCTGCATTAAGTCATTAAAATCATCTTTTGCTTTTTGCGATTCCATGTTATAGAAGTTCAGCATTTTTTCCTCCAGGATCGCATACGTGGATAGAGGAAGCATGACGAAAAAGAACACAGAAATCCACATCTTGTTTTCGTCTTCCAAGGTTATCCTGGTTTCCTTCAAGCGGGATTTAATATCCTGGAACAAAGGGTCAAACATTTCAAAGTAAAATGTGTTGTCAGAATGGCCCTTCATCATTTCCATAAAGATGGTCTTGAGGATATCTTTTTTCTCCTTGACTATTCGATAAATCAAGGAAAAGTTCTCCCGCTTTTGCTGATTGGACGGATCCTGTTTCAGCAGATTATTTCTTGCTTCAATGAGATCTTCCAGGTGCATCTTGACCAGTTCTTCAAAGATGTTCTTTTTGTTAGTAAAGTAATAATAGAGCAGCGCCTTGTTAACCCCTGCCCGGCGTGCGATTTCATCGACCCGGGCTCCGTCAAACCCCTTTTCGGAGAACTCCCCCTCTGCAGCTTCCAGGATACGTAACTTTGTATTTTGTTGATCCAGCCCGCTTCGCAACTGCTCCATAGAATCCCCCACTTTTCCTCCAGATAAACGGAATGCTATTTTTAACTAACTGGTTAATTAAAGTATAAAATATTCTGCCTTCTGTGTCAAGAGGCATAAAAAACCGACCATCAACTCATGACCAGTTCAGGCCTTCATGGTTTGCGGTAAAGCGGGCACCGAGTATCCCGCCCAGGCCATCACGTACTGCGGCAGCCAGCGCCTTTTCGCTCACCCTGTACCCCAGGTCTTCCAACCCCGCCGCTTTTTGTTCCAGTGCTGCCAGGTATTCTTGCCACCCTGCGCCGGGCTGCTTTTTCAGTACCCTGCTGTACAGATCCAGGGGAAGCTGAAAGAGAATGGATCCATGCTGCAGGACAGCCTTACCCCGGCGCAGCTGGGCGCTGCCCACCACCTTTTTTCCCTGCACATACACTTCGAAAGCTGATGCGGTATCAAAACAGGCGCCGGGGTCAATTTTCGCGCTGTGATTTTCTTCTGGCGCCAGGAATGCATCGACGTTTAAAGATCGCAGTCCCTCCACGATACCCCGGCTGAACAAGCAGTACGTGTCCAGCACGCCCCAGGGCAGGCCGGGATAATCCTGTTTTACCGCAATGCTGTAAGTCAGTTCCCGGTAATGGAGCACAGCCCGCCCCCCGGAGGGCCGCTGAACGACATCGATACCCAGCCTGGAACAGGCTTCCAGGTCGGCTACTTCTTCTGCCCTTTGATTCCGGCCCAGGGAAAGAGCAGGCGGGGACCAGCTGTAAAAGCGCAGTACCGGGGCAAGGCTGCCTTCAGCCACCTTTTCCATTATTTGCAAATCCCTGGCCATATTCACCGATCCCGGTAGTGGAGAATCGTGGATCAAAAGCCAATCCTGTTTCAAGGCAAAGCACCTCCCCAGGAAAAAGATTCCTGCCCCTGCAGGAGCTGTTCCAGGGCCTGCTCCTGTTCGCCCGGGCCCAGGGGACGGGGACAGTTGTACATGGCTCCTCCCGGCCTTTCATTGTAATAAGGCCGGTTGCAGCCCGGACAGCCGCTGGTCCGGAAAGCATCTCCTCCATGCAGCAGTTCTCGCAAGCTGTTTTCCGGCAATCCCAGGCAGCAAAGCTCTCCATGCTGAAAACGGAAAGAATCATAAGCAACATGCCCCTTTTGCAACAGGTAACATGCTGCCTGGATGCGGCGGTAGCGCCCAAGCCGCGGAGGCGGCCGGGAAGACAGCTGGGTCTTTTTAAGCGGCGTAAAGGCAAAAAGCGCCACCCTGACCCCTGCTTCAACCAATTCCGCCGCCGTGCCTAAAAGCTCCTCGTCGCTTTCTCCAAGACCGCAGATAATATGTGCGGTCATCCGCCCGGGCCAGCTGTGCGCACATTCCAAGAGCAACTTTTTGCGTTGCTCGAGACTTCCGCCTTTTAAACGGGCATAAGCAAGCGGGTTTACTGCATCCAGGGCAATACTGAGCCGCTCTGCTCCAGCGGCAAAAAGCTGCCCTGCTTCCTCCCTGCTTTCTATCCAGGCGGAGATGCTGATAGGCAAAGCATTGAGTCCCCGCATCCTGGACAGGGTTGCGATCAGCCGGGCGGGCCCTTCTTTATCCCGGGTGCCCTGCAGGCAGATACGTTGAAAGATAGAGCCCGCAGGCCCGGCAAGCTGTTTTTCAACCTCTTCCCGGGGATAAGCAGGCCAGCCCACCCGCCCCAGGGAAGCCCTTTCTCCCCTTAGCCCTGCTGAGCCCTGGGGGCAGAAAGCACACCCTCCCAGGCAGCGTTCCCCCACCAGGAAGTAGGCCGTGGAAGGAGACGTTTCCTGGGACATCCTGTTTAATTTCATAGCGGCAGCGGTTCCTTCCGATAGGCGGATCACAGGCAGCAGCACTCCTCGCTGTAACTTATTTCCAGCCCCATCTCCTTTGCCAACTGCCGGGCTGGAGGAGAGGGTTGGACAATCTTGTCTATTTTTCCCCGGAGAGCCAGACGATCGAGGTCGGCCCGGTAGCTCCCCCCGGGTCGCATGCAGCCCAGGTAAAGGGGCATATCCGGAAAATATTCCCGGGCTGCTTGAAAAAACTGCCCCACATCCTCCAGGGGAGGAGGGGAAAAGCGGTCGTACTCCGTCCCGGGAGTGGGAGTAAAAACCAGCAGGCAGATCCCTTCAGCCCCTTCCTGCTGTAAAAGTTCCAGCACCTGGTACTCCTCCCGGATCTTTCCTTCCGCCAGCCCCAGGCAGAGGTGAGGAATCACCCGGCCGTATTTTTTCAGGTAGCGGTAGGAGCGGAGGTAATCTTCCATGGCGGCCCCATGGCCATAAACCCGGGAAATGATACGGCTGCTTGCTGGAAAATCAAAAGAGATTACCGCCGCCAGTTCTCCCAGTTCTCGCGCTTCCTCTTCCGTCACCAGGCCACTGTGAATGTTCAGTCTGCCCTGCGCCGAAAGGATTTGCAGTTCCTTTTTCCGTTCCAGGTGAGGTATTTTCCCCTGGAGATTACAGCCTCCACTGACCAGGAAAGAGGAAGGGTGGTGATTTTGTGCCAGAGCTTTTTCCAGGGAGAGCATATTTTTCAAGTAATATCCCCCGCAGTGAGCACAGTTCAGCCAGCATTTTCTCCCGGTAACGCTGAGGGCCCGGGTGCGGCGGGGCGAGACAAACTCAACCCTCTTAACCCCGGCAAAACTGCCGGGCTGTTTTCCACCTCCCGGCATCAATTTCATTGCTCCTCCTCCTGTCGCCATCTGAGCCGGGGTTGCTTCACCGCTTGAACCTCGTCCAGGCGTCCGACCGGCATGTGGTGGGGCGCGGAACTGACCGGTGACGGATCTTCTTCAATCTGCCTCGCTATCTTTTCCATGGCCAGGCAAAAACCGTCCAGCGTCTCCTTGCTTTCAGTCTCAGTGGGCTCCACCATCAACGCTTCTGCAATTTCCTGGGGGAAGTAAACCGTCGGGGCGTGGTAGCCGTAATCCATCAGCGCCTTGGCAATATCCGCCGCCCCCGCTCCCAGGCGTTTTTGCTTTTTGGCTGAAAGGACAAACTCGTGCTTGCATAGCCTGTCATGAGGCAGACGGAAGTTTTTTTTCAGTTTATGCATTAAATAATTGGCGTTCAGCACGGCATCCCGGCTGGCCTGCTTCAGGCCTTCAGCACCCATCATACGCAGGTAGGTATATGCTTTCACTGCCACCAGGAAGTTGCCGTAAAAGCTGTGCACCCTGCCCACGCTGTGAGGCAAGTCGTAATCCAAAAAGAACCCTTCATCCCCCCGGGCCACCAGAGGAGCAGGAAGGTACGGAAGCAGCCGCTCCTTCACCCCCACGGGTCCGCATCCCGGACCGCCTCCGCCGTGAGGAGCGGAAAAGGTCTTGTGCAGGTTCAGATGGACAAGATCAAAGCCCATATCACCGGGACGAGCCTGCCCCATGATGGGATTTAAGTTGGCTCCATCGTAATACAGCAGGCCCCCTGCATCATGAACCAGCCGGGCTATTTCCAGGATATTCTCTTCAAACAGTCCCAAGGTGTTGGGGTTGGTCAGCATCAGTGCCGCAGTATCTTCATCCAGGGCTTCTTTCAGGGCTTCCACATCCACCAGCCCCTTTTCATCTGAAGGCAGGTGCACCACCTTGCTCCCGACCATGGCGGCAGAAGCGGGGTTGGTGCCGTGGGCTGACAAGGGGACCAGGATCTTGTTGCGATCTTCATTGTTGGCCTGGAAATAGGCCCGGATGATCATCAACCCCATCAACTCCCCGTGGGCCCCCGCAGCCGGCTGGAAGGTGAAACGGTCCATCCCTGTCACTTCACGCAGTTCCTGTTCCAAGCGGTACAGCAGCTCCAGGGCACCCTGCAGTTGCTCTTCCTCCTGGCAGGGATGCAAACAGGCAAAACCCGGCAGCGAGGCGGCCTCTTCATTAACCTTGGGATTGTATTTCATGGTGCAGGATCCCAGGGGGTAAAAACCCGAATCCACGCCAAAATTCCGCTGTGAAAGGGCTGTGTAATGCCTGATGATTTCCCCCTCGGACAGTTCCGGCAGTTCAAGGGGCAGGCGGCGGGTTTTTTCCGCGGGCAAAAGCTCCTCTATAGGAGGGGCCGGAACATCCTCCAGGGGGGGCAAAGAGAACCCCTGCCGGCCAGGCCTTCCCCGTTCAAACAGCAGGGCTATTCCTGTTTTTTTCACTTCAAATCCCCCATTTCCTTCACCAGGGCATCGATTTCGGCCCGGGTACGGTTTTCGGTGACGCAGAACAGGGCAGTATTTTCCAACTCCGGGTAGTACCGGCCCAGGTCCAGTCCGCCGAAGATATTTTTCTCCATCAGCTTTTGGTTCAACCGGCTGACTTCCCAGGGCAGTTTTACCGGGAACTCCTTGAAATATACGCCGCCAAAAGGAATCTCAAAGCCCTGGGAAGCCATCTGCTCCCTGGCATAGTAAGCCTTTTTCAAGCAGGCTTCCGCAACACGGTACATCCCCTGGGGCCCCAGGGCAGCCATGTGTACAGCAGCAGCCAGGGCAATCAACGCCTCATTGGTGCAGATGTTGGAGGTCGCCCTTTCCCGGCGGATATGCTGCTCCCGGGTCTGCAGGGTGAGGACAAAGCCCCGGTTGCCCCCCGTGTCTGCCGTCTCGCCGACAATACGGCCGGGGATATTCCGTAAATATTGTTCCCTGGCAGAGAGGAAACCCAGCAGGGGGCCCCCGAAAGAGGGCGGTGTGCCCAGTCCCTGTCCTTCGCCTACCGCGATATCTGCACCGTATTCCGCCGGGGCCTGCACGAGGGGCAAAGAGATGGGATCGACAGCGGCGACCAGCAAGGCCCCCTGGCCATGTGCCAGCTCTGCCGCTTGTTCCATTTCTTCCAGCAGCCCGAAGAAGTTCGGTGTCTGCAGCACCAGGGCTGCGGTGTCCCGGCCCAAATGCGCTTCCGCCTGCTCCAGGTCCGTCTTTCCCTCATGTAGGGGAATCTCCACCAGTTCGATTCCCCGGGGGGCAAAGTACGTGCGCAGCACCTCCCGGGAAAAAGGGCTGACAGACCGGGAAACCAGCACTTTCCCCCGCCTGGTGACACTGCAGGCCATCAAGGCGCCCTCGGCCACAGCGGTCGCGCCATCGTAAAGGGAAGCGTTAGCCAAATCCATTCCCGTAAGCTGGCAGATCAAGGTCTGGTACTCAAAGATGGCCTGGAGCATACCCTGGCTGATTTCTGCCTGGTAGGGAGTATAAGCGGTATAAAACTCGCTCCTCCCTGTCACGTGTTTGACGATACTGGGAATAAAATGATCGTAGATCCCGCCGCCCAGGAACGAAGCGCACTCCCAGGTATTTCGGTTCTTCGACGCCAGCGCCTCCAGGTGTTTCAGAGCCTCTCTTTCCGACAGGGCGGGTGCGAGCTCAAGGGGCTTTTCCAATATCACTTCCCGGGGAATATCCTGGAACAGATCATCTACAGCGCTAACACCAATTTCCTGGAGCATCTCACGCCGCTCTTCCTCAGTTAAGGGGAGAAAATGCCGGCCGCTCACTCTGCTCCCTCCTCTTGCTCCCGGACAAAGCTTTCGTACTCCTCCCTGGACATCAGCTGTTCCAGCTCCCCGGGATTATCGGGACTGATGGTTACGATCCAGCCCGACTGGTACGGATCTTCATTGATCAATTCCGGGGTATCCAGCAGCTCTTCATTCACAGCAGCAATAGTTCCCCCAACAGGGGCATACACATCGGCTATCGTTTTCACCGACTCCAGCACCACAATATTCTCACCTTTTTGCACCTCTCTTCCCGCTTCTGGAAGCTCTACAAAAACTATTTTACCCAGCTGGTCCTGAGCGTAATCTGTTACCCCCACGGTTGCAATGCCGCCGTCTTCCTGACGGACCCATTCATGCTGTTGAGTATAGCGCAATCCCTCAACGAATTTCCATTCCATTATTTTTCCCTCCTGTAAAAAGGTGGTTTGACCATCCGGGCAGCCACTTCCCTGCCACGCACAGTCACTTTCA
Organism: uncultured Desulfovibrionaceae bacterium; assembly: GCA_964581355.1. Taxonomy (GTDB): domain Bacteria; phylum Bacillota; class Dethiobacteria; order DTU022; family UBA8154; genus CAZOOA01. Next base: position 35,375 of record CAZOOA010000006.1, read on the forward strand.
CTTCATCACCGGGGGAAGCACCGTTTGTGTGAACAAACGCCAGGCCAATTCCCTTGTTTAAAGTGGGAGAAAAAGTGCCGCTGCTGATCCAACCAATTTCCCGGCCCTCTTTTTTCAGGACATAACCGGATCTGGGGATTCCCCGTCCCATTTCCACACCCAGAAGTTTTTTAGAAAGGCCTTCCTCTTTTTGCTGCAATAGAGCTTCCAGACCGATAAAAGAGTTTTCCCGGTCAAAGGCGACAAATCTTTCAAGGCCTGCTTCCAAAGGCGTCACCTTCTCGTTTAACTCGCTCCCGTAAAGAGGCAGGGAAGCTTCCAGCCGCAAGACATCCCTTGCCCCCAACCCTGCTGGGGAAGCGCCCGGCCTGCTAGCAGTATCATCGAGCAGGAGGTTCCACAGGGCAGGGGCTTTGCCGGATTCACAGCAGATTTCAAAACCGTCTTCACCAGTATAGCCGGTGCGGGATACCAGGCATTCTATCCCCCCTACCTGCAGCTGCTGCAGGAAACGAAACGGTTCGGGAGTTGATGGCGTAATTATCCCCCCGGTCAAAGCTTCCATGATGTCGGAACTAAACGGTCCCTGCAGGGCCAGCTGCGCATAATCTGCGGTAAGATCGCAGATCTCCACGTCTTCTTTTATGGTATGCGCCTGCAACCATTGAAGCACCTTCTCCCTGTTGCCCGCATTCACAACCAGGAGATATTTGTTTTTCCCCAGGCAGTATACCAACAGATCCTCTACTGTCCCGCCCTGCTCATTGCAGACCAGGCTGTAACAACATCTGTTCCTTTCCAGCCGGGAAATATCCGCTGTTAGTATTTTTTGGAGGCACTGCAGAGCGCCCTGGCCTTCCACCATCAGGCGGCCCATATGGGATACATCGAACAATCCGGCAGCAGAACGTGTCCTGGTTACTTCTTCGGTAATCTCACTATATTGAAGGGGCATCGGCCAGCCATGAAAATCTGTCATTTTGGCCTTTAACTGCTTATGCCGCTCATAAAGGGGGGTCTTACGGCCTGTGCTCATCAGTACAAAACCTCCTCTATATTAACTGTATTAACATTTGTGTTGACCGGTCTCCTTCCTTTGCTTCCTGCTCCCACCCGCTTCCAGACATAAGGGATGGGGAGCAAAAACGGATAAGGAGCAACAAGCTGGATTTGACGCTGTCCCCGGAGCAGCGGGAGTAAACCGGCAAGAGGCGCTATGGCTGCTCCGAACCCCTGGAAGCCCGAGAGGCCGTGAAGTCCGGAACTTCGAAGCTCGGGGCCAAGGAGAAAAGATGCGGCGGAAACCGGACGCTGTCAAGTCAGCTTTCCACCCTGTAAACCACCTCTTCCCTGTAGCCGGTTATAACCCGGATATAGCCCCGCAGCATCTGGTCTGCCCTGGCATCCCCCGTATCCACAAGCAGCGGCCGTCCTTCCAGGGAAGCAATTTTTTCCCGTGTAGCGATCACAATGATATGATCCCGGCCCACTTTATTAATCACATCTGCGCTCAACTGCTGGTTTCCACGGCCGAAAATATACCCCTGTTTCCCGATTACCGTAATAATCAGCTCTGCTTCTTTGCCATCAAGCAGCTTAAGCATCTCTGTTTCATTCAAGTCCTGCCCGACCAGCTGCTGGTTGCATACTGCATCCACACCCAGCAGCGAATACTCCAGTCCCATCTGCTGCATTAACACCCCAGTGGAACTTCCGGGACCGACCAGATAGAGCACATCTTTTTCCATCCTTTCCCTGATGTATTCAGCCACGGCTTGTTGGGAAGCTTCTTCGGAAAAAGGAGTGCCTGCCTTCAGGGACTGCATCTGCAGATCATCACTCGGCACCTGCAGATAGCCGAACAATTCAGCGGAAAGAAGCCCCTGGCGGAAAGAAGTTTCGTCAATATCCATCACTTCCGCCAGGCGAAACTCTGTTATCCTGTCCTGCAAGTAATCCCGGGCGATGATCCCCGCCCTTGTAGGGTTTACCGCAAACACAGCCGAGTGGATTTTAACCCCGGCAGGTATGCCAATTACAGGCAGTCTTTCGCCGACGGCCCGGTAAATATCTCTTGCCGTGCCGTCCCCCCCGGCAAAAAGAAGCAGCTCGATTCCCTCCAGGAGCATGGATTTCGCGCCATTGACCGTATCTTCAGGTCCTGTCGTGGAGATGCTGCCGTCGCCCCCGACCACCCGGGGCGATAATCCGCACATCCTGGCTTCATTTTCCCCCATGTCTCCCGGACAGCATAAAAGCTCCATTTGCGCCTTGCAGGAGACAATCTCCTCCAGCGCCTGCACGGCCCTGCCAGGCGCATGGGGAACTGCCCCCATTTTTTTCGCTTTTTCCAGGATTTCCGGCCCGTCTGTGCCTTTAAGCCCCACTTTGCCACCCATCCCTGCCACGGGATTGACGATCAAACCCAGTTTCTTTTCCACCGCTCCCACCACTTCCCACAAAAAATTGCCAGGCAAACAACCGGAACTGAATCGGAAATAATGTAGAAACCCCGGCTAGAGATGAAAAAAGACAGGAAAAAAGCCAGCCTCGTCAGCTTTTTTCCTGTCCTTGCAGCCTGAGAGATTTTTTTCCCTTTCGACTGGGAAAAATTACCCCTTCGGCGCCTGCTGCCCGGCAGCAGGAACTCTCCAGGAATCCATCCACCGAGGATACTTTTACCTGAGAGTTTCCCTTCCGCCGCCACGCGGCAAGGTTACTCCTTCGGTGCCCCACAAAAGAGGTCTCTCCCCTTGGTTTCATCTGGCCACTATGTAGTTTTACGGTTTAGATGCAAAAATTTAAATTTTATGAAATTTTACCATTAACCGAACACTATGTCTATAACCCTGAACCACCAGAAAAGCTGTCTTCGAGGAATTATTTTAAGTTGTCTCTTTATTTCTGCAATATACTCTTATTTTCTGCCATTTTGACTTCTCTTTGCCCCTGAAGTGGGTGCCAAAACAGCAACACACAGGAACGGTTCTTCTGTGTGCGTGCACTTAAAACTTCTTTTATTCACTTTTTCCAGCATTTGTTTTATAATGAAGGGTATAATACAGTTTAAACGATGAGGGGCTGGCTTACTGGGCTGGCTT
>CAZOOA010000006.1:38575-45674 GCA_964581355.1 uncultured Desulfovibrionaceae bacterium
GCTGCCACAAAAGCTGGTCCTTCTGCATGGAAAGGTGGTCAAAGGTGCCCAGAAGAAACAAGTATGGTCGCAAAAGAACACCGCTCTCGTCACTGCTCGCAAGATGGGAAAACCTGAAGCAGCGCTTTTATAATAACCTGGAAAAACAGATTCTGGAAACGAGGGAAGATCCTAACAAAGTCTCCATGGGCTGCGCCTTGGGGATCGGGGTCAATTTTTTCCCCACCCTGGGCTTCGGCTTTATTATCGCCTTTCTGCTGGCCACACTTTTCAAACTGAACCGGGCCAGCGCCACCCTGGTCAGCCTGCTGACAGGGCCGCTAATCCCCATCATGTATGCCCTGAACTTCGTCAGCGGGGGCATGATCCTGGCCGGCGCCGAGGGCGAGGAAAATTTGATCGAGTTCGTATTGTCACAGTATGCTCTTTTCTTGAAAGTGGGACGCTTCCAGGAACAGCTCCTGGGTGCTTTAGAGCTATTGGGCGGTTCCTTCCTGGTGGGCGCCCTGATCAATGCCGCCATCTTTGGGACAGCGTTTTACCTCTTTGTCAACTATATCCTGACCAAAAAAATGAAAGTCACAAGAAAATACCGCTTAAAGTAAGTATTCACCGTATTCCTGCAGGGACTTGACCTCAAGCCCCCGTTTGTGCAGCGCTTCAATCCCGTTGATGCTGGCCTGGGCTCCTGAAAGAGTCGTGATTAGCGGCACATTCCGGGTCACTGCAAAACTGCGGATGGAACGCTGGTCTTTGCTGGCCATCCCCCCGCTGGAAGTAATGATCATCAGCTGGATCTCCCCGTTTTTTATCAAGTCAATCACGTTGGGACGACCTTCATGCAGCTTGGGAATTTCCCGGATCTGGATATCATTTTGCTTCAGGATGCGGGCGGTGCCCCGGGTGGAGACAATGGAAAAGCCCAGGTCCACCAGGCGCTTGGCCAGGAAAACCACGGACCGCTTATCCTGGTTACGCACACTTAAGAAAACGTTCCCCGTTGAAGGAAGCACCTGCCCTGCAGCCAACTGCGACTTGGCATAGGCCATGCCAAACCCGTAATCGATCCCCATCACTTCCCCGGTGGAACGCATCTCCGGTCCCAGGACCGCATCGACCCCCGGGAACCGGTTAAAGGGGAAGACCGCCTCCTTGACCGCCATATGAGGGACTTCAATCTCATCCCGGAAGCCCATGTCTTTCAGCCGCTGGCCCAGCATGGCCCGGGTCGCCAACTTCACCAGGGGCACGTTGACCGCCTTGCTGACGAAGGGAACCGTCCGGGAAGCCCGGGGATTCACCTCCAGGACATAAATAATATCATTCCGCACCGCATACTGGACATTCATCAGCCCCCGGACGTCCAGCTCCAGGGCCAGGGCGCGGGTATACTCCTTGATCTTCTCCACGATATCGTCCATAAGGCTGTAGACAGGTAGCACACAAGCACTGTCTCCCGAATGGATCCCTGCCTCCTCGATATGCTCCATGATCCCGCCGATGAGCACCGTCTCCCCATCGCAGACGGCGTCCACGTCCACCTCCACGGCATCTTCCAGCAGCTTTTCCACCAGCACCGGGTGGTCGTAGCTGGCTTCGGCCACGTTGGTCATATAGTCTTCCAGTTCCCCTTCACTAAAACAGATCTGCATGGCCCGGCCGCCCAAAACATAGGAGGGGCGCACCATCACCGGGTAACCCAGGCCGCTGGCCACCGCCCGCACCTCTTCCGGTGACAGGGCCGTTCCGCTCTCGGGCCTGACCAGGTCCAGTTTTTGCAGCAGGGCATCAAAGCGCTTGCGATCTTCCGCCCGGTCAATGCTGTCGGGATTGGTTCCGATGATGGGAACACCGCCTTCTTCCAGGGACAGGGCCAGGTTTAACGGGGTCTGGCCGCCGAACTGGATGACCACTCCGTCAGGCTGTTCTTTGTCAATAATGCCCAGGACATCCTCCCGGGTCAGGGGCTCGAAGTAAAGGCGGGTCGATGTATCGTAGTCGGTGCTGACTGTCTCCGGGTTGCTGTTGACCATGATGCTTTCATAGCCCTCCTCCTGAAGAGCATAGGAAGCATGCACACAACAGTAGTCGAACTCGATCCCCTGGCCGATCCGGTTGGGCCCTCCGCCCAAAACCATGACCTTCTTTTTGCTCGTGGCCCGGTTTTCGTCCTGCCCGCCGTACGTAGAGTAAAAGTAAGGGCGTTGGGCATAGACTTCCCCGGCACAGGTATCCACTTCCTTGTACGATGCGGTGAGCCCCTGCTCCTTACGCCAGGCATACAGGGCCTGCTCCGTGCAGTTTAACAGCTGGGCCAGCTGGAGATCAGAAAACCCCGCTTCCTTGGCCTGCCACAAAAGGTCCCCCGGCACACTCGTAAGGGCTTGGTCAAGTTCCGGGCGGGTAAAATCAGCCAGCTGCTCTTCCAGCTGCAAAATATCCTGGATATTGGATAAAAACCAGCGGTCAATTTTGGTCAACTCATAAACCTGTTCCAGGGAGAAGCCTTTCTGGAAGGCATAGCGGATGTAAAACAGGCGCTGATCATTGGGCACCCCCAGTTTTTCAGCAATTTCCTGGCGGGTCAGCTTGCGCAGTTCCGGGTCCCTGCCGTCGGCACCCAGGCCGGCCCGTCCGGTCTCCATGGAACGCAGCCCCTTTTGCAGGGCTTCCTTGAAGTTAGAACCGATCGCCATCACCTCTCCCACGGCTTTCATGGAGGTGGTCAGGGTCGCGTCGGCATGGGGAAACTTTTCAAAGTTAAAGCGGGGAATTTTTAAAATGCAGTAATCCAGAGCCGGCTCAAAAAAGCAGGTAGTCGACCCGGTAATGGGGTTAATGATTTCATCCAGGGTATAGCCGGCAGCCAGCTTGGCCGAAACCCAGGCGATGGGATAGCCCGTCGCCTTGGAAGCCAGGGCCGAGCTGCGGGACAGTCGGGGGTTAACCTCGATAATACAGACCTCACCCGTTTCGGGATGGACTACCCACTGGATATTAGCCCCGCCTGCCTTGACATCGATTTTGCGGATTACCTTTTTGCATAAGCCCACCAGGTGAACATACTCGCGGCTGGACAGGGTCAGCGCCGGGGCCACCACGATGCTGTCTCCGGTATGAACGCCGGCCGGATCAACATTTTCCATGGACGCTACAATGATCACACTGTCCCTGGAATCCCGGACCACTTCAAATTCAATCTCTTTCCAGCCCAGCACCGACTGTTCCACCAGAACCTGGCCCACCGGGCTGGCAGCGATAGCCGAAGCCGCAGCCCCGGCCAGTTCCTCGGCATTGTACGCCACCCCTCCCCCGGAGCCTCCCAAGGTATAGGCAGGGCGCAAAATCAAGGGGAACCCGATCTCCTCAGCGATCCTTTCCGCCTCTTCCACCGAGCAGGCGATATCGCTGGCCGGGACCTGGACACCGATTTCCTGCATGGCCTGGCGAAACAGGCCCCGGTCTTCGGCCCGGGAGATAGATTCAGGGACTGTGCCCAGCACTTCCACCCCGTGCTGTTCCAGGAAGCCCTCCTGGTGCAGGAAAACCACCAGGTTCAACCCCGTCTGTCCACCCAACCCGGGAATGACAGCATCGGGTTTTTCCCGCTCGATCACCTTTTTGACCACCTCGCTGGTCAAGGGCTCGACATAAGTGGCGTCAGCCATGACCGGGTCGGTCATAATCGTCGCCGGGTTGGAGTTGACCAACACGATCCTGTAACCTTCCTCTTTCAGCGCTTTACAGGCCTGGGAGCCCGAATAGTCAAATTCACAGGCCTGGCCGATGACAATAGGGCCAGACCCGATTATTAAAATCGTCTTCAAATCATCTCGTTTCGGCATAGTATCACATCCCTGTTGCAATCTTTCCTGCTTGTTTGCTTGCTTGCTCGTCTGTTATCCTGCCCTTACGGGCTAAGGTTGGTAAATCAGCGGCGCCTCCCCTTCTCCGGCCGGGCTTGTTTCAAGGGTCGTATTGTGCACAATATCCGGCAGCTTTAACGTCCTTTCGTAATAGCGCTTAAGCTCTTCCAGCATCATAAAGAGGGCCGCCCGGCTGACAAACTCATCCCTGCTGCAGGCTGTCTCCAGAACAGTAAAGAGTTTATCCAGGTTATCCATGGCATACTCTATTCGGGCATACCGGGTTTTCTTGCCCCGGAGTTTGTTCTGCTGGATCTTTCTCACAATGCTCAGCAACCGGGCCAGACGGGCCGCCTGGGGCATCTCCATGGGCATCAGCCGGGCCAGGCGGTACATTTCCTCCAGGCGGTACAGCTGCAGGTTGAACATTTGCAACACCTGGTAATAACGGTCCGGCCGCGATCTCCTGGAAATGAAACGGGGTTCCTTGCGGATCAGGCTGGCAATCTCTATACCTTCTTCAATATTTTTTTTCAAGCAGGCAGCCTGCTCTTTAAATTCGTCACGGCTGCACCCTAATTCCTGCAATTCTTTAATAATAATATCAATTAAACGGCTCAGGTCCTCTTCAATCTGCAACAGCCTCCGGGTAAGCTCTTCCCTGTAGTTGGGGTTGAAAACATAGTTGATCAACAGGGCAAAGCCCCCTCCCATCAGCGCCGTCAAGATCTGCAGCAGGGAATGCAACCCCAGGCTGGAGGCACCGCTAAAGATGGTCCCGATAGCCGTCAGGGTCGTCAGGATAGTCTGATCGTACCAACGTAGCTTGGCACACAACAGGATTCCCACCAGGGCCGCCACCCCGTAAGCCAGGGGCGTAATGCCGAAAAAATAGCCCAGTGACATGCCCAGGATACCGCCTATAAGAACCGCACCCAACGTAGCCATACTCTGCATCAGGGAATGATAAAATGTTCTCTGCACGGTCAGCAGTGCAACCAGGGCCGCCAGGCCCACCCGGTCTTCCAGGCCCAGCTGCTGGGCGAAGAAAATCGCCATGGTTACGGCGAGAGTTGATTTTAAAATCCTGCCCCCGACATAAAAACGCTTCACCGGGATCAAACTCCTTTACTTTGATCTGGGTGACAACCATCACGGTCACTGTAAAATGATTTACCACAATGAACTTCGCGGGCCCTTTTTAGACCAAAATCAAAACCACCAAAATATGGATGTTTCAATCCATAAATTGGTGGCCGGAAATCCTGTCACCTATCCTCATTGTAACCACTTTTCAGCTGCCGGTCAATTTGTTTTTTGCTTTTTCAGGCCCTTTTTAGAAAAAATATTTTCCCTCTCAAGCGCTGAGAATTAATTTAACTGCATCAAGAGGCGAAATGATGAAACAAGTCCATCTTCCAAGCTTATACGGAAGCCCAGGTAATCTTCCGTGCCAAAACCAATCTCGTAGGGCTGCATGTTGCTGTCATAATTTACCACACCGCCATCCTGGAGGTGGTCTCGGGAACCGTACAGGATCCGGTAGTAACCATCAGTATAAGCTTCTTCTTCGATGCCTCGTCCCTCGTCAGGAAACTTCTGCAGCACGGTTTCCTTGGTATCTCCAACGCGGACATTGCGCGGCCCGCCTGCTTCAGGTTCCGTAATCTCACCTTCGTAAAAGCGAAACCCGTCCTGGGCTAGAAAAAACAAGAATTTCCCATACGGATAATGCAGTTCCTTGACCTGCGTATCAATAAAATCGCTGTAATATTGATCCGTATCAACAGGGGAGCCAAGAAAGTCCCGGACCTGGGATTCGGTCATGCCCAGGCGCACCCCGGCGATAGATTCTTCCTGGAAGGGAAGTCGCGGCAAAATGTCTGCCGGGTCGGAGTTAATCCCTACGGAATATAATTCAGGATCCCAAATCACATCCTCGCCCAGCTCTTCACTGACAAAGCGAAGGGGAATCAACGTCCTGCCTCCCATCAGTGTGGGCGGAACATCCAGCACCGTCTCGACACCGTTGACAAAAGCCCGATCGTTATCAACCCACATTTCCAGCCTCAACCCTGCTTTATCCGCAGTTATTTTCTGTTCAGCATCTTCCCAGGCCACCGTCGCCCCCAGGGCTTCCAGGATGGCCCGCATGGGAACCAGGGTCCGCCCATCCCGGATCACAGGCGGGACGTCCAGTTCCAACCATTCATCCTCCACAAAAATGGCAATTTCCGGTGCACCGGCAGACACTGTAGAAGCGGAAAACGACACCAGGACCAGCACAACCAACAAAACCACACCAAAACGCCCTTTGTTTCTAACCGAATCCATCGGCATGACCTCCCGATCCTGTGTAGACAGGACATGGTATTGTTGGGGGAAAACAGATTCAAAAAATTCAAGAAACTTTAAGGAAATAAATGCAAAGTCTATACTTTCCCCACAAGTAAGTCATTCGACACAACAGGATCAGTCTCCTTGCTTCAGGCTATTATCTTTCCATATTTCAGGCCAAAAAGCCGCCGAAAACAAAGGAAGCAGGGGGACGGCTCTCCTGACTCCCTGCCCCCTGCTTCCTGTTTCCTGTTTCCTGTTTCCCACTGCTTCGAAACAAAGAAAAAAATCCCCGGGCAGATTACTGCTCCGCAAGCTCCCGGTATACTTTTACCGCCTGGGTAGCGTAAGCGGCACCGGGACCTCCGTTGAGCAGCATCACAACACCGCAAAGTTCGATTACTTCCTCCAGGGTCAGTCCTTCATCGATGGCCGACTGAACCCAGTTGACAATGCAGTCCTGGCACTGTTTGGAAACGGCAATGGCCAGGGCAGCCAGGGTTTTTTCCCTCTTGGTCAGCCTCTGATCGGGCATAATTGACTCCTTAAGGGACTTGAAGTTGCCCATGGTCTCCGGCATAACCTCCGCCATGGCAGCAAAATTTTTGTCCAATTCTTGCAAGCGTTCTATGGCCGACATCTGTTAATCTCCTCCTCCATGGAATTTTAAGCCAGAAATTATGAACCGCACCTGAACAGGCCGGGGGCGCAATCGGGGGCCTGGCCTTAGAGACAAAACCTATCCTCCATCATCTCAGCGGGCCGGGCTAGGCAGGGCGGAGCAAGCCAGGCAAGGTAAAGGACTGGACGGAAAAGACAGGAAAGGGCTTTTCCAGGGCCTGTTCTGCCCGACCAGGGCAGGGTAAAGCAGCAGTTTACTGTACTGTACTGTACTG
>CAZOOA010000006.1:45774-81672 GCA_964581355.1 uncultured Desulfovibrionaceae bacterium
CCAGGGCAGGGTAAAGCAGCAGTTTACTGTACTGTACTGTACTGTACTGGCCTGGACAAAAAGATTGCCGGACACAAGGGGCTGAAATAAAGGCCTGTCCCTCGATTTCACCGGTATTTATCTGTCCCGCAAGTACTTTTCCACTTCCTGTCGGGAGCGGGTGTTGAAGACATCCTTCTTTTCCAGCCACCCTTTGCGGGCCATGGCCACACCCAGATCCGTGTCAGCTAACTCTCCAAGCCCGTGGGCATCAGGATTGATGGAAACCAGAAGCCCCATCTCTTTGGCCTTTTTCAGGTGCCGCCAGTCCAGGTCCAGGCGGGCCGGGCTGGCATTGAGCTCCAGGATCACGCCCTTTTCCTGGGCTTTCTCCAGTACCTTCTCCAAGTCCAGGGCATATTCCTCCCGGCCCAGGAGTATTCTCCCGGTGGGATGCCCCAGCATCGTCACCCGGGGATGAGTAAGTGCCTGGAGCAACCGCCCGGTCATCTTTTCCCGGGCCATGTTCAGACCGGAATGGACCGAGGCGATGACAAAGTCCAACTGTTCCAGGATCGCATCGGGGTAATCCAGGGAACCGTCCCCCCGGATATCCGACTCCACTCCCTTGAATATGGCGATCTCCGGGTACTGCTCCCGGAGCCTTTCAATTTCCTCCAGCTGCCTTTTCAGATCGTTTTCTTTCAATCCGCCGGCATAAAAGGCCGACTGACTGTGATCGGAGATGCCCACGTAGGCATACCCCTTGTCCCGGCAGCTGCGCACCACTTCCTCCAAGGTATTGACACCGTCACTGTAAACCGTATGAATGTGAAAAATACCCCGGATGTCTTCCTGTTCCACCAGTTGAGGCAGCGCCCCTTTTTCCGCCGCTTCTATTTCCCCGTGATTTTCCCGCAATTCCGGGGGAATGTAGGCCAATCCCAGGGCAAGGAAAAGGTCACCCTCGCTACGGACCTGGCTGGCATCAGCCCGGGCTTTTTCGACCCCGCTGCCTGCACCCTGAAGGCTCCGGGTCCGGTTCCGGTCACCCGGCTCCGCCCCCTCATCTTCCACCGGAAACAGGCCGTACTCGTTCATTTTCAGGCCCATTTTCTTGGCCCGGTGCCGCATGGCCGTGTTGTGCTCCTTGCTACCGGTAAAGTGGTGCAGGGCGAAAGGGAATTCACCGGGACGGACGATACGCAGGTCGGCGTTGATCCCCTCCTGCAGGCGCACGGAGACCTTGGTCTCCCCCCGGGCGATGACTTCCTCCACAGCGGACAGGCCGGCAAAAAACCCGGACAAGCCGATCGGGTCCCCGGTACTGCAGACCAGGTCAATATCCTTGACAATTTCCTTGCAGCGCCTGATACTGCCGGCCAGACTGATCTCTTCCATCGCAGGAAAATCCTGCAGGCTCTCCAGCAGGCCTGCGGCCACCCGGCTGGCCTCGCTGTAGAAAAACAGTCCCTGGGAACGGCGTACAAATTCGATCCCTTTGATTACATTTTCCTGGGTCTTGGGCCCGAACCCCTTTAACGACACCAGGCGGTTTTCCTTGCAGGCATACTCCAGCTCCCCCAGGGTAGTGATCCCCAGGGTCTCGTGAAGGGCTTTAATCTTTTTGGGTCCCAGCCCGGGCACCTTGAGCATTTCTAAAAGCCCTTCGGGGATGCTGTCTTTCAACTCATCATAATAGGAAAGGCGCCCTGTCAGGACCAGCTCTTTAATCTTGTCATTCAGGGCTGTCCCGATACCCTGGATATCTTTTAGCCTGTCTTCCTGCACCAACCGGTGCAGCTCTGCTGCGCCCATCTGCTCCAGAGTCCGGGCTGCATTGTAGTAAGCCCGGCTTTTAAATGAGCTTTCTCCTTTTAGCTCCAAAAACAGGGCGATCTCCTGGAGCACCCTGGAAACCACTGGTTTATCTTTCTCTGTCTGTCCGCTCAGCTTCTTCACCGCCCTCTAACACCAATTCATACTCTGGCAATATATTCTAATCCATAAACTAACCCTGCCGCGCAAGACTTAACTGTAAAGGAGCTAAGACTATCCGGTTGTAGGGGCTATCCTTCAAGCTCCATCTGTAACAGGGCCCAGCTTAACGATTTGCCGTGAGCGTCCAGTTCCAGGGCAGCAGCCACGCCCCCCGGCCGGGTTCCGTGCAGGACGAAGTGAAGAGCGCAGATGTTCTCCAGTTCAAAGCGCTCCACAGGACCAGTGACCATAGCACCAAAAAACTGCTTTACCGCCTCCCCGGTCACTTGCTGCTTTAAAAGCTCAAAGTCCTCATCCCTGTACGGGAATAAAGAAAGGGTCGTCGTCTCCCCCTTGTCCCCGGCCCGGCTGTGGGCCAACTCATAAAGTTTTTTGCCCGCCAAAGCTATCTCAACCCCCGGTAAACAAAATGCGGCCGGACCTTCTCCCGTGAAACCGTGGTGGAATACGCCGCCACGAGCGGGATCACCTGCTTTCTCACTCCCCCGGGGCCGCCCGGCCCGTTCACCCACAGGACTTCCACTTCCTGCATTGCTTTTTGGACCTCTTGCTCCGCCTGACCTTTTACAGCTGCCCGGAGCATCACTTCATACGGTTGGGGGCTGTTTTTTTCGCCAATGGTTCCGTGGAGGGCATTGAGCCCCACCAGGTCGAAACGAAACTGCTCCAGGCCCAGGTCCAGGCGGGCAAACCTTTTTTCCAGGATTTCCTGGGCCAGCCTGGCCCTTTCCACGGCCCCGTGCCCGGCATAGCCGATCATCCCTTCCCCCCGGTAGCCATCCAGCACCCCTACCGTCACTTTTAACGAATCAGGCCGGGGCAGACCGGCGCCGCCAGTTACCTTCACCTGATCCGGGGCAACCTCCTGCAGAAACACGCCCTTAAAGTCTGCCGTTACATCTGGAGTCAAATATGCAGAAGGGTCATGGATTTCATATAATAATTGCTCCTTGCAGGTGCGCAGGTTTACCGCCCCGCCACTGCTCTCCAGCTTGGCAATCACGGCACTTCCATCAGCTTCGATTTCAGCCAGTGGAAATCCCACATCGGCCAGGTTTTCCACCTTCTTGTAGCGGCCGTCGGCAAAATATCCGCCGGTGACCTGGGCCCCGCACTCCAGCAGGTGCCCCACCACCGTGCCCTGCCCCAGTCGATGCCAGTCGTCTAGCTCCCAGCCGAATTCGTAAACCATGGGCGCCAGAAACAGTGAAGGATCGGCCACCCGTCCGGTGATAATCACATCGGCACCCGCCTGCAGCGCCGGCAAAATGGCCTCGGCCCCCAGGTAAGCATCAGCTGAGACAACCCGGCCGGAGCGGATCAAGCTGGAGATAGGAGTGCCCGTTTCCCAGACAACCCCCTCCTGCTCCTGTTCCTGCTCCTGCTCCTGCTCCTGCTCCTGCTGCGGCGCCTTCTGCTGCTCCTGTACCCGGGCCTGCTTCTGCGTCTGCTCAAGGCAGTGCCCCTGCCCCTGTTCTTGCTGTTCCTTCCAATCCAGCGGATGCCCCTGCTCCTGCTCCTGGGCATCCGCCTGCCCACGCAGCACAGGCCGGACGTCGGCGCCCAGCAGGGCCGCCAGCTTCAAGGGCTTCAGGCCCATTTGCTCAGCCAGGCCTGCCGTTATCTCCAGGGCCGCTTCAGGGTTGGCCGCCCCCAGGTTGGTGATAATCTTAACACCATTTTCCAGGCAGTACGGCAGCAGCGCCGCCATTCTCTGTTCCAGCAACTGGCCGTAACCTTTTGCAGGGTCCCGGAGCTTTTCCAATTGGGCCAGGGCGACTGTGCGCTCAGCCAGGCACTCCAGCACCAGGTAATCCAAAGCTCCATCCCGGGCCAGGTCCACAGCCGGGTCAATGCGGTCCCCGGCATACCCAGCCCCGCAGCCAATCCGTATCCTTTTGCCCATGTCCAACACCTTCCAATATGTATAAGAGGAACATTGCAGCAACTGTATTATATCCCGCCCTTGGACGGAGTTGCAACCTTGAGTTGAGCAAGAACAAGGAAATAAGGGGTCAGGTCTTGAATTATCTCTTGAATTATCACTTTTTGCTTTTGTCTTCCATTCTTTCCAATCACCACTTTCCCCCCCCTAAAATCCCCGCCTGAATGAAAGGTCCTCTTCTTTAAACTCAAAGAAAATTTATTTTCCCAGGGTAGACATTCATGTCCCCTTCGGATGCTAATCAGAAAGAAGATAATATTTTCATAACAATCTTCTTCCTTCCGCTGCTTAAGTCTTATGATTCCTCGGCCCCCACCTGCAGCACCAGGTAGGTAATGTCATCATCAATCTGTAAAGATCCTTTGTTAAAGCTAAAGAAGTCGTCATTAATGGCGCGGACAATTTCCTTAGGTAGCAGAAAAGCATATTCATAAAACACTTTTTCTGCTTGCTTCTGGTACATGACCCCGTCAACTTCAATCTCAAAGAGTCCATCGGTAGAAAATAAGATAGTGGACCCCCGGTCCAGCTGCAAAGAGTTCTCCTGGAAATCCAGGATCTCCCGTGGTAAAGCAGAAGAAAGGGGAGGACCTTCACTGGCCAAAGTTGTTTGTTCACCGCTGCCCATGATGACCAACGGCGCATTTTGAAAACCCGCCCCCGTATAACTTATAACCTGGGTTTGCAGGTCCAATACTGCCAGAAAAACAGAGATAAAATAATCCTGGGGATAATCTTCCCGGCTGTACTGCTGGAAAAGGTGTTCCATAACTACACCGGGAGTGAGCTGATCTACAGAAGTCAGAGAAACATAGCTGTTGATGGTATTTTTTACAAAAACACTTAACAGAGCGCTGTCCAGGCCGTGGCCCATCACATCAGACAGGTAGAGCACCAGCTTGTTTCCTTTTTTCAACACATCATAAAAATCCCCACCCACTTTGGCTGCAGGTTGGTAGTGCGCGGCAAGTGAAATGCCTTGCACCTGGGGAATGTACTTGGGTAAAGTCTGTTCATGGACTTTGCGGGCTTTGTCCAGCTCCTGGTCCAGCTGCTGATAAAGCTGTTCCAGTTCCATGCCTTTCATTTTAAGTTCCCGGGTATAGCTGTCGATTTTTTCCTCAGCCAGTTTCCGGTCCGTGACGTCACGAATTGATTCAACAGCTCCCACAACCGTACCCGAAGCATCGCGCAACCGGGAAGCGGAAGCCCAAAGATAGGCTCCTTTTCCTCCATATGTTTCCGGGCAATACACTTCCCCAAATAAGGTATCACCATTCCATTGAATAAAGTCATAGTGATCTTTGATCCTGGCAAACTCTTCTTCATCCAGTAAGGCAAGGTCCAACAGGATGGGCTGACGTCGGCCATAAAAAGGCACTGCATATTCATAATTCCCTTTGCCAATCATTTCTGCTTTCGGCACATAAGTCATCTCTTCCATAGCCTTGTTCCAGGCAATAACAATCCCCCGGTCATTCACAACCAAAGTCGCATCGGGAGAAAATTCAATGATGTCGTCCAGGCGCCGGTGGGCTTCCTTTAGTTCTCCGACCAAGCTGTTTATGCTTCCTGCCATCTTGTTGAAGGCAAACCCCATCTGTCCGATTTCATCGGCCGAACGGACTTCAACCTTTTCTTCCAGCTGTCCATTGCCGATGGCTTCTGCTTTTTTCACCAGGCTGTTTAGCGGTCTAACGACCAGGGAATGAGCGATTTTCCGGGTAATAACCAGGGCAAGCAGCGTAACCCCGGCAATAAAACCCAGCAGGGTAAGAGTTCTTTCCAGGACAAGGGGCGCAATATTTTCCGCATAAATCCCTGTCCCTACAATCCAGCCCCAGGGTTCAAATCCAATCACATAGGATATTTTCGGCTCCACCCGCTCAGCGTGATCATAGTACTGCCAGTGATATTCAACATGTCCTTCGCCTTGTTCCTGAGCGATATCCACAAACTCCCGGAATAAATACACTCCTTCGGGATCCTGAATATTCTCCAGGCACCTTCCCTCCAGTTCGGGGGTAAAAGGGTGCATGACCATGACCGGATCATAATTGTTGATCCAGTAATAATCTTCCATACGCTCTCCAAAGCGAATGCTCCGCAGGGTCTCTGCTGCAGCCAGCTGCGCCTCCTCGCGGGAAAGGGTATTGTCCTGTTCCAGTGCATAATAGTGCGCGATAATGGAATAGCCCACCTCCCCCAATTCTCTACTCTGCTGTTTCCTGGCTGTATAAATATCATCACGGGCCTTGGGGATGGTGTAAAAAACTGTAGCCAGGATAAAAAGAAGAATCGGGACCGCCGAGAGGACGAACAGTTTGGGACTTATTTTTGTGCCCAAGAAACGCAAACCCATACCTCCAATTCTTTTGACTGTATAATTCTCATCCCACACAAGGCTGCAAGCATGAATTTTGGAAAAATACTGATTATGCTGATCATACAATCTTTCGCCAACCAACTTCAAATTACCTGCTTTTGGAATAACTAAAAATTCAGTGACTCCCGTTGTCCCTGCAGTGTTCCGTCACCCCGGATATGACTGACTTCCACGCCCCGCTCCTGCAGCACCCGGCCCAAAAGCCATAAGCGGTGGCATTTCGCCGGATCTTCTTCGCTGCACATCAGGGCCACCCGGTAATTTTCCAACCCCTTTTCCAGCCGGGCGATTCCCTCCTGGAAAAGAGCGGATTCGGCCAGCTGCCTGTAGAGAACCTGCCCTTCTCCGTCATAAAATTCATCCCCGGAAGGGCGTCCACCCAACTCCCTGCCCAGGAACAGGTAGCGCACCCCTGCTTCTTCCAGGAATTGCTGCAGGGCTTCTTTCCTGAAATGAGGGACATAGCGGGAGTAGGGCTGGGAGCGCACATCGACCACTACCTGGATTTGAAACTGCTGCAGCAGCTTCAAAAAAGTTTCCATGCTGTGGTTGGAATGGCCAATAGTAGACAAACTATACCGATTGCTTTCCTGCCGTGTCATATCCTTTACCCCCGCCGTGAAAAAAATAAACTTGCCGGATTCTACCCAGACTTTTCCTGCACATCCCATAGAAATATTGCGGCAACTGTATTATACCCCGCCTGTGGAAGGAGTTGCAACCTTGCGCCATATAAGGAGATCAGGTCTAAAAATGTCCCCTGGGTGAAAGATGCTGGGAGAAATTTTAAATAATAAACATTATATTTTGTCAGAATCATGTGATATAATAGAAAAGTACTTATAATTTGAGGAGGAGTATTTATGGATGAACAAAAACAATGTCCAGTGACAGGAATGACCAGGAACAAGACTGTTATTGGTAGTACAACGAACCGGGACTGGTGGCCACACCTGTTGAACCTGAAGATGCTGCACCAAAATCCGGCTGTGAGAAACCCTTTGGGTGAAGACTTCAATTATGCTGAAGAATTCAAGAAGCTGGACCTGCAGGCAGTAAAAAATGACTTGTATGAGTTAATGACCGATTCCCAGGAATGGTGGCCTGCAGACTACGGGCATTACGGGCCTTTTTTCATCCGGATGGCCTGGCATAGCGCCGGCACATACCGGATGGGAGACGGCCGCGGCGGAGCAGGATCTGGCAATCAGCGCTTCCCCCCCTTGAGCAGCTGGCCGGATAATGCCAACCTTGACAAAGCGCGCCGTCTGCTCTGGCCAATCAAGCAGAAATACGGTAAAAAGATTTCCTGGGCCGATCTGATGGTTTTGGCGGGCAACTGCGCTTTGGAATCGATGGGCTTTAAAACCTTCGGTTTTGCCGGCGGCCGGGAGGATATCTGGGAGCCTGAAGAGGATATTTACTGGGGTGCTGAGAGCGAGTGGCTCGGCGATCAGCGCTATTCGGGTGAGAGGGAGCTGGAAAATCCTCTTGCTGCAGTGCAGATGGGGCTGATTTATGTGAATCCAGAAGGGCCGAACGGTGAACCTGATCCCCTCGGTTCAGCCCATGATATCAGAGAAGTCTTTGAACGTATGGCCATGAACGACGAAGAGACTGTGGCACTGATTGCCGGAGGTCACACATTCGGGAAATGTCACGGTGCCGCCCCGGATTCCTATTTGGGTCCTGAGCCCGAGGCTGCCAGCATCGAGGAACAAGGGCTTGGCTGGAAGAACAGCTACGGTAAAGGCAAAGGCCGTGATACCATCACCAGCGGTATTGAAGGAGCCTGGACACCCACCCCGATAAAGTGGGACAACAGCTATTTAAACACCCTGTTTAATTACGATTGGAATCTCGTTAAGAGCCCTGCAGGCGCCCATCAATGGGTTCCTACGGATCCAAAAGCAGCGAATGCAGTGCCGGATGCCGAAGATCCAACCATACGACATGCGCCTATGATGCTGACTGCTGATCTCGCTTTAAAGATGGATCCCACCTATAAAAAGATTGCCAAGCGGTTCCAAGAAAACCCTGAAGAGTTGGCCGAGGCTTTTGCCCGCGCGTGGTTCAAACTGATCCACCGTGACATGGGCCCACGCTCGCGCTATCTTGGCCCCGAAGTCCCCGAGGAGGAACTGATCTGGCAGGATCCGGTCCCTGCAGTGGACCATGAACTGATCAATGAAAGGGATATGGCAGAACTTAAGAACAAAATCATCAACTCCGGCTTGTCGGTTCCTGAACTGGTCTACACAGCCTGGGCTTCAGCGTCTACCTTCCGCGGTTCCGATAAACGGGGCGGGGCCAATGGCGCCCGCATTCGCCTGGCGCCCCAGAAAGATTGGGAGGTCAACCAGCCGGAACAACTGCAAAGGGTGCTGCAAACCCTGGAAAAAATAAAAGAGGAGTTCAACAGTGCCCAGTCAGGCCAAAAGAAGGTATCCCTTGCAGATCTGATTGTCCTGGCCGGATGCGCCGGTG
The DNA here is from genome assembly GCA_964581355.1 of uncultured Desulfovibrionaceae bacterium. Classification (GTDB taxonomy): domain Bacteria; phylum Bacillota; class Dethiobacteria; order DTU022; family UBA8154; genus CAZOOA01. The sequence continues at coordinate 54,573 of CAZOOA010000006.1, forward strand.
TGGAGCAAGCGGCCAAGAATGCTGGCTTTGATCTCTCGGTTCCTTTTGCGCCCGGTCGTACAGACGCATCGCTAGAACAAACCGACGTCGCTTCATTCTCGGTCCTTGAACCGAAAGCAGATGGGTTCCGCAACTACACGCAAGCCAAATATGCCGTCCCTGCTGAAGAACTGCTTGTTGACCGGGCACAGCTGCTGGGACTGACCGCACCAGAAATGACCGTGCTGGTGGGTGGCATGCGGGTATTAAACGCCAATTACAACAAGTCCCAGCATGGTGTATTTACCAAGAACCCGGAAAATCTAACAAATGACTTCTTTGTCAACCTGCTCGATATGAACACCAAGTGGGAAGCGACTTCGGAAGATGAAGATACCTTCGAGGGAAGAGATTACAAGACAGGCGAACTCAAGTGGACAGGCACCCGCGTTGACCTGATCTTCGGTTCCAACGCTGAGCTTCGGGCCATCGCCGAGGTGTATGCGAGCGCCGATGCCCAGCAGAAGTTCCTTCAGGATTTTGCAGCTGCCTGGAGCAAAGTGATGAACGCAGAACGTTTCGACCTTTCCTGAGCAATAATGTTTTATGCATGATACCTGTCAACTCTGAAATTTTTACTGACATTTCGTTTTGCCCTGTAAATGGATTTTAAAAGGCGTCTGTCTGGCTTCATCCTGGCGTCTATCTATAATATGGATAGGCGCCTTTTTATGACCCCAAAACCCCGAGAAGATTCGCAAGATTCAAATATTGTCCCATTGTCTTGACACCCCAAATTATTTACTTTACACTATAAATTGATCTATCATTAGTTCTAAGCTGTAGAATGCAGTGAGCAAGGAACTACCAAAAATGACAGCCAACAACTGGAAAATGGCAAACTCGGCGAAAGCCGGAGGCGCAAAACCATGGGGTCTAAATCGATAAATATTTCGAGATGACAGCCCGGTTGCCCTACTTCAAGGATTACATGCAGGTACTTGTACTTGTTTAAACCCTGCTTCGGGCACCAATGCTGAAGCAGGGCTCTTTATTTTTTATCACGAGAGGAGAAGTGGTATTGTGAAACTGGAATTTCCAAGCCATAACCAGGCCTTGATCACGTTACCCCACGAGGTAAACATGGCCAACTCGAAAGAATTAAAGCAACTACTGGTATCTGCACTTGAACAAGGCTGCACCGATGTCACCCTGGATTTTTCCCATGTGACCATGATTGACAGCTCCGGTATCAGCAAGATGCTCCTGTTTCAAAAGAAATTCAAAGAACGCGGGGGCGGCTTAAAGATTGTCAGTGTGAACAATGCATACGTGAAAAAAGTTTTCAGGATGCTGCAGCTGGATAAATGCATAGAAATCCAGCCCCAACTACAGGATAACAGCAGGACCGGATAGGATGAACTACCCGGCTTTTTCCGCGACAACCTCTGCAAGGACCAGAACCTCTGGTCAGTTTAATAATCATCAAGGAAGCAGGGGAAGCAAGAGTAACACCCCTTTGCTTCCCCTGCTTCCTTTGCTTTCAGAGAACCTCCCTTTGCTTCTTTATTTTTTGTAATTCTTACAACAGAAACTGTCAAATCAGGTCTTGCCTGAAAAGATATGCCTGTGGTATTATACCATTGTGAGCTTATTTCCAACTCTTGACTTTTTAGCAGTTCATAATCCCGGCAATATGTGTGCAAATTATCCACCCCTGATTTTACCTGGAAACAGAATTTTTCCCGGTAACGATTTAAGAAGCCATCCTCACTTTACTTTTTACTGGTTTTCCTTTAAACAGACTTGAATGGGACAATCTACATAACAGCGAAAAAAGTTAACAGAAGGATAGAAAAAGGCAAGCCAAGCTTTTCTGTTCTTTTTCCCGTTCGTTTGTTTTCATTATTTACCGAATCTTTTGTCTGTCCTTAACTGTCTGACTCTTACCATTTTCCTGTAAAATATTTTTCGGTGCGGCTAAAAATGAGCACCGGGCACTTTTTCCTCCAAATAAAAGGAAAGGGGGGTTGAAAAGCAAGGAGGGCATGTGAAACTGTTCACTAACAGGTGTAACTGGGCGTTAAGCAACGCAAAGGTTATCCGGGAGCTGTCAGTTGCGGTTTTAGCCAGCAAACAACAAGGAGGGATTTAACTGTGAGCAAAAAAGTTGCGATTGTGGGTTTGGGTTATTCCAGTTTTCGGACAACATCGCAGGATGTTTCCTACCGGGAAATGATTTTCGAAGCAGCAACAAAATGTTACGAGGATGCAGGAGGCGTACATCCTCAGGAAATCGATGCATTCGTGGCCTGCTCTGAAGACTTCATGGAAGGGATCAGTATCGCCGATGAATACGTTCCGGACCAGTTAGGGGCTGTATTAAAACCCGTGCAGAGTATAACCGGTGACGGGTTGCAGGGTCTGGCATCGGCAGCCATGCATGTGCTGACCGGCGAACTAGACCTGGTAACCACATCTGCTTTTTCCAAGGTGTCTAATGTACTGCATTATGCGAATGTCGCTTCTTATGCCTGTGACCCCACCTATGTAAGGCCGCTGAAAGAAAATCCATACTTTATCGCCGGGTTGGAAATGAACCGGTATTTATATGAAACAGGGACAAGCCGGGAGCAGTGTGCTCTGGCGACCGTAAAAAACAAGAAAAACGCCCTGTTTAACCCGACGGCTGCATATGGCGCAAAAATTGACGTGGACGATGTTTTAAATTCGGAACCGCTTTTCGAACCTCTAAGTTACCTGGACAAGAGTCAAGATGTTGATGGCGCTATCGTCTTTTTGCTGGCTTCCGAAGAGAAAGCCTACCAGTTTACCGACAAGCCTATCTGGATCAAGGGCTTGGGATGGGCAACCGATACGCCTAACCTCGACAACCGGTTGAATGGAATGGGAGATGCTGTCTACGCCAGGCTTGCCGCCCAAAAAGCCTACGACATGGCGGGCATTACTTATCCGCGGAAAGAAATCGATTTTGCCGAACTCGATGACACCTTTTCCTTCAAGGAGCTTCAGCACCTGGAGGCACTAAACATTTGCAGCAGAGGTGAAGCAGGCAAACTCTTGGAGCAAGGGTTGTTTTCCAAAAACGGGGACTTCCCGGTCAACGTTTCCGGGGGAAGCTTAGGCGTTGGGTACCTGCACGAAGCAAACGGTCTCCAAAGGCTCATGGAAGTGGTCCTGCAGCTGCGCGGAGAAGCAGGAAAGAGGCAGCTTGACGGCGTAGAAACCGGCCTGGCCTTTGCCTGGAGGGGAATCCCTACTGCTACGGGCGCTGCCGCCGTTCTGAGCAGCCGTTATTAACTCCTGGAAAGAAGCGTTATTCCTTTTGATCAACTGCAAGCCAAGCTTGAAACAAACTGATTTGACTGGAGGGTTGAGGTAAATGAGAAAAGTTGCTGTTGTAGGGGCTGGAATGACCAAATTTGCGAGAAGGGCCCTGGAAACCCCGAAAGAGCTTTCCTATCAAGCCTCGAAAGCTGCCTTGGACAGCGCCGGGATGAAACTAAAAGATATCGACTGTGTCGCACACGGCAGCGCTCCTGATGCCTTCGACGGTGTTCACCAAAAAGGCGAATACCTCGCTGACGGGTCCGGAGGCTGGAATAAACCGACCATGAGAGTTTTTGTAGGTGGAGCAACCGGCGTACACGCCATTGCCCACGGGTGGTACCACGTAGCATCAGGCCTTGCCGACACCTGCCTGGTTGTTTGTGAAGAAAAAATGTCCAGCGCCATGCCGCATGCCCAGGCGTTTTTCCTGACAATCTTTGACGCTATTACGGAAAGGGCGCTGGGCCTTAACCTGCTATGGATTTTCGCCCTGGAAATGAAACGGTACATGGAGAGATACGGATACACCAAAGAAGATATGGCCCTTTCGGCCATGAAAAATAAAAACCAAGGCCTTAAGCATCCAGCTTCCCAGTTTTACGGGGGCAACGAGCTCACTGTAGAAGAGATCTTAAACTCGGAAGTGATGGCCTCCCCTGTCAACAGGCTTGATGTAAGCCCCGTCTCCGACGGCGCGGCCGCCATCGTGCTGGCCTCAGAAAGAACAGCGAGGCGGCTAACCGACAAACCCGTATGGATCGAAGGCGTAGGCTGGTGCCTGGACACCGCTTACTGGGCCACAAGAGACCTGTATTATCCCCGTTACACGGAAGTTGCCGCCAGAAAGGCCTACAAGATGGCCGGTATCCGGGAACCCCACAAAGAGATTAATATCGCAGAACCCTACGATCCCTTTGGCTACAAGCAGCTGCACCACATGGAAGGACTGCTCCTCTCCCCCAAGGGGAAAACGGTCGAACTGCTAAGAGACGGTCACTTCGATATGGACGGCAACCTGCCCATGTGCCCCTCGGGTGGACTGCTCGGCGTGGGAAACCCCATTGCAGCAGCGGGCACTTTGAAGCTGTGCGAACTGTTCTGGCAGCTTAGGGGCGAAGCAGGTGAAAGACAGGTGCCGGGCAATCCCAGATTGGGCGTCGCCCAGGCCTGGGGTGATTTAATGCAGGTCAGTTCCGTTGTGGTCATGGGTATAAACAACGCGTAAGAAAAATACGTTTCTAGATTAACTTCTAGGAGGGATAATTAATGGATCACAAACAGTTTATTCGTGGCGGAACCGCTCTTTCCGCAGACGATATCAAGTCAGGAAAGATATTCGTGGAGGACGATGCCCTCGAATGCCGCTATGCCTGGGATACAGGCGTGGCGATCGGCAGGTATCTCGCAGAGTTGAAAAAGGGAAAAATCATCGCGAAAAAAACCAATTGCTGCGACCGCATCATGATTCCCCCGCGGATGTTTTGCGAGCTCTGCTTTCGGCCCTCCGGTCCATGGACATACGTCCAGGACACCGGTGTGGTAAACACCTTCTCCATCAGCAACATATATTATGATGCCAGCAGGGTTCCTCCGGGTGAACCAAACCCCTTGCCGGCTGTGATTGAAATAGATGGCGCATCCAAAGGCATGGGCATCATGCACCTGCTGGGAGAAGTAAAACCCGAAGATATCAAGATCGGCATGAAAGTCAAGGCGGTCTGGAAGCCGGAAAGCGAAAGAACGGGCTCCATCACCGATATTGAATACTTCAAACCATATTAGGAGGTGTCCGGCATGGGAATTTTAGAACGGATAACAAGAAACGTTGATAACAAGTACTGGTATCCCGAAAATGACACGTTTCCTGTTAAGAACCGCTATACAGCTGGCGTCGCAGGACAAAAGTTTTTCCAGGAACTAAAGGATAATGCGAAAATATACGGAACGACATGTGAAGCATGCAGCCTCACCTTTGTGCCGGCCAAGCTATTCTGCGAGCAGTGTTTTGCCGAGCTCGACAAATGGGTGGACGTGGGTACAACCGGCACGCTTTATTCCTGGACCATTGCCCACAAAAACAAGGACGGAAGCAAAAAAGAAACTCCTGCCCTGCTGGCTGCCGTCCGACTGGCCGACGGGCTTTTGGTGCATTGGTTGGGCGAGTGCAAGCCGGAAGACCTGGAAATTGGAATGCCTGTAACAGCCGTGTTCAAAGAGGAAAGGGCAGGCGGCATCCTGGATATTAAATATTTTAAACCTTAAACTTCCTGAAAGGAAAGCAGATCACTTTTCCTTGAACGGTAACAAAACAGCACTGCAGATTTTGGCACCGGCCCTGGAGCCGGGGCCTTTTTTTTGCCCTTGCGGATAAAAAGCGGATAAAATGATCATGTTTTGCAGGAATCATGGCCAAAAATGTGGAATGATCACCTGCATTGCAGATAATCCATCTTGGACATGATAAACAGATCATGGAAAAGCAAACAGCATCCATACCCAACAACACAAGGAGGAAAAACCGGAACATGAATATTGGTTTACCCAAGGAAATTAAGGAGCACGAATTAAGAGTAGCCATAACCCCCGCCGGTGTAAAAAGCTTAACGGATTCAGGACACAAGGTCTTTGTGGAACAGGGCGCCGGGGAAGGAAGCGGTTTTGCCGACAACAGTTACCTGGAAGCCGGTGCTGTCGTTTTAGAAGAAAAACACCAGGTTTACGAGCAAGCAGAGTTGATCGTAAAAATTAAAGAACCCCTGCCCCCGGAGTTCCCCCTGCTCCAGGAACGGCATATCCTGTTTACCTACCTGCACTTGGCCGGGGAACAGGATCTGATCCCTGTCCTGCAGGAGAAAAGACTGGCCGCCCTGGGCTATGAAACGGTCCTGGCCAGCGACGGCACACTGCCCCTGCTGGCTCCCATGAGCGAAATTGCCGGCCGTATGGCCATCATCATGGGCACCCAGTTTTTAATTAAGAACAACGGCGGTAAAGGAGTGCTCCTCTGCGGGGTGCCGGGTGTGGCGCCATCCCGGGTGGTCATCATGGGCGGCGGCATAGTCGGGATCAACGCCACCAAGGTTGCCGTGGGACTGGGCGCAGAAGTGGTTGTCTTCGACGTCTCCCTGCCCCGCCTGCGCTACCTGGACGATATTTTCGGACCCCGGGTGATTACCCTGCTACCCAACAGTCATAACTTTAAAGAAAAACTCATGGGAGCAGACCTGCTTATCGGCGCCGTCCTAATCCCCGGAGGTAAGACCCCCAACCTGGTTACCCGGGAAGACCTGAAGCTGATGAAGAAAAAATCCGTGATCATTGACGTGGCCGTGGACCAGGGAGGCTGCGTGGAGACCATCCGGCCCACCACCCACAAAAACCCCACCTATGAAGTGGATGACGTGATCCATTATGGGGTCACAAACATGCCGGGGGCAGTCCCCCGCACCTCCACCCTGGCCCTGACCAACGCCACCTTTTCGTACATCAAAAAGATCGCTGATTTAGGCCTGGAGAAAGCCATGGACCAGGACCCCGGCCTGCGCTCCGGCTTGAACATCTACAAAGGCGAAATTGTCCACGAAGAAGTGGCCAAGTGCGTCGCAGACCCCAGCAGCGTGTAAAGCCATACAGGAAAGTGCTGTTGATATTTCTACAGCCAAACTCCCCGCCTGAAGAAACAACACCCGGCAGAAAGGAGCATGCCGGGTGTCTTTTTTGCGGTATCAACCCATCTTCGCCCCAGCCAGGGCGGGAAAGCCGTAATCCTTTTAGTTCTGCTTTTTGCCCCTTTTCCCGGGGCTGCCGGGCTTGCCTGAACTGCCGGGCTTGTCAGACCTGTCTGGTCTGCCGGGCTGATCATGCTTGCCGGACTTTCCCTGTTTCTTTTTTTCGCCGGCGCGACCGGTCTTTGCTGGCTGTTTTTCTTTCCGGGGCCGGATCAGGCATTTTTTGCCATAGCCGATTAAATCTTTGCGTCCTGCTTTGACCAGCGTCTCATAAACCAGTTCATAGTTATTGGGGTTTCGAAACTGGATCAGCGCCCTTTGCATCGCCTTTTCCCGGGGGGATTTGGGCACATAAACCGGGTCCATGGTCCAGGGGTCCAGTTCAGCATAGTACATACAGGTGGATAAGGTTCCCGGCGTGGGATAAAAATCCTGGACCTGCTTGGGCGTATGACCCATGTCACGCAAATATTCCGCCAGCTCTACAGCAGCTTTTAAGTCTGAACCGGGGTGGCTGGACATGAAATACGGGACCAGGTATTGATCCAGACCGTACTGTTTATTGATCGCTTCATACCGCTTCACAAAGCGATCAAAAACCTTTCGTCCCGGCTTGCCCATTTTCTCCAGCACCTGCGGAGCCACATGCTCCGGTGCCACTTTGAGCTGCCCGCTGATGTGGTTCCGGCACAGTTCCTGGAAAAAATCTTCATCCTGGTCGTAAAGCAGGTAATCATAACGGATTCCGGAGCGGATAAACACTTTTTTCACTCCGGGCAGCTGGCGCAGCCTCCTCAGCAGCTCCAAATACTCCCCGTGGTCCACTTCCAGGTTGGGACAAGGCTTGGGGACCAAACATTTCCTCCCGGAACAGACACCATGCTTGACCTGCTTTTGGCAGGAAGGTTTCCGGAAATTTGCTGTCGGCCCGCCGACGTCGTGAATATAGCCTTTGAAATCCGCCCTTTGAGTCAGGGCTTTTGCTTCTTCCACTATGGCCTCGATGCTCCTCGGCTGGACCCGGCGTCCCTGGTGAAAATGCAGAGCACAAAAATTACATCCGCCAAAACAGCCCCGGCTGCTGACCAGGCTGAATTTCACCTCTTCGATGGCCGGGACACCCCCCATTTTCTCATACATGGGGTGATACGTTTTGGTGAAGGGCAGCCGGTAAACACGGTCCAGTTCCCGGGTCGACAGCGGTTCAGCCGGTGGATTTTGCACTACATAGGTATGCCGGTAGGGTTCGATCAAGGTCGCGGCATTTGCCGGGTCGGTGTTCCGATACTGGGTCAAAAAGCTTCGGGCGAACATTTCCTTGGAAGCCAGGAGTTGATCGTAAGCAGGCAGCATCTCTTCCCCGTAGACATGGTCCAGGTGGCTGCACGGGTAGACAGTTCCTTTAATGTAGGTGAGGTCACCGATGAACAGGCCGCTTTGCAGCGCTTCGGCAATTTCAATCACCTGCCGCTCCCCCATGCCGTACACCAGCAAGTCTGCTTTGGCGTCCAGTAAAATGGAGCGGCGCACCCGGTCCTCCCAGTAATCATAGTGGGCCAGCCGGCGCAAACTGGCCTCCAGCCCACCCAGGATTACGGGAATTTTCTTGTAGGCCTCCTTGGCTTTCTGGGCATAAACAATTGCCGCCCGGTCCGGCCGCAGCCCCGGCCTTCCGCCAGGGGAGTACGCATCCTTTTTTCTCCGTTTCCCGGCCACGGTATAATGGTTAACCAGGGAATCAATGTTGCCGGCAGTCACAAAGAAACCCAGCCGGGGCCTGCCGAATTTTTTGAACTCCTTTAAATCGGTCCAGTCCGGCTGGGCAATCACCCCCACCTTGAAGCCATGGGCCTCCAGGTAGCGGCTGATAATAGCTGCGCCGAAGGATGGATGATCCACATAAGCATCCCCGCTGACCATAATGAAATCCAGCCGGTCCCACCCCCGGCGCTCCAGATCTTCTGTTGAAAGAGGCAAAAACTTTTCCGCCATATTCCATCCTTTTGTTGTTAATTGTGAAAACCCTGTCTTGGCGCTGTCGTCTGGCAGCATTGACGTATGCCGGGGGACATGAAAGTCTTATTACAGTGAATCTTTAACATCATCATCCATGGCATCATCCCGGACCACGGTGGAAATGGCCTCATGCAGCAGGTGTTTTTCTTCCACTTCCCGCAGCTTGCGGTTCACCGCCTCTTCCACCTCGTATTCCTGGTCAAACCCCACGTAGAGGGAGTAGATAATCAGCAATAAAATCAGGGAAAAAGGCAGTGCCGTGATGACCGAAGCGGTCTGCAGCGCCACCAGGCCACCCCCGATTAACAGCGTCGCCGCTACCACTCCCTCCATAACGGCCCAGAAAACCCGCTGGGGAACAGGGGAATCCAGTTTGCCCCCGGAGGTAAGATGGTCAATAACCAGTGAACCGGAGTCAGAAGAAGTAATAAAGAACACCGTCACCAGGATAATCCCCACAACGGACAGGACACTGGAAATGGGCAGATGATCCAGCATGGCAAACAGGGCCAGGGCCTCATCAATTTCCACCATGCTGATAATATCGGCGATACCCCTGGTCTCCAGGAAAATGGCCGTATTGCCGAAAACAGACATCCAGATAAATGAAACTAATGTAGGGAATAACACCACTCCGCCGATAAATTCCCGAACCGTGCGCCCCTTGGAAATCCGGGCGATAAACATGCCTACAAAGGGAGACCAGGAAATCCACCAGGCCCAGTAAAAAACCGTCCAGCCGCCCTGCCAGTTGGTGTCTTTAAAGGTTTCCGTCCATAAACTGAGTTCCGAAAAGGATGCTGCATAGTAGCCCAGGTTTTGCGTAAAGCCGCCCATAATATAGACTGTGGGGCCCACGAATAGGACAAAGAGTAAAAATAAACCTGCCAGGGCCATGTTGAATTCACTAAGCCGTTTTACTCCACCGTCCAGTCCCTTCATAACAGAGATACAGGCCATGGCGGTAATAACTGCGATCAAAAAGACCTGCATTCCCGTGCTTATATTTATCCCGAAAAGATGGCTCAGCCCGGCATTGACCTGGGCTACCCCCAGACCCAGGGAAGTTGCCAACCCTGTCATGGTGGCCAGCACCGAGAGCACATCAATTAAATTGCCCCAAAAACCGTAAATTTTATTCCCGATCAGGGGATAAAATATGGAACGAATGGTCAGGGGCAGGGCCCTGTTATAGGCAAAAAAGGCCAAGCCCAACCCCACAATGGCATAAATTGCCCAGGGATGAATGCCCCAGTGGAAAAAGGTGGTCACCATAGAAGCCTGGGCCGCTTCGCCGGAACCGGGAACAACATCTCCAAACATGGGAGACGGCGCATGCAGGTGTATGATAGGTTCACCGACACTCCAGAACAGCAGGCCGATCCCCATGCCGGCACTGAGCAGCATGGCATACCAGGCCACGGTGCTGAATTCCGGCTGGGCATGCTGACCCCCGATTTTGATCTTCCCAAACCGGCTCAGGGCAAAATAAAGGGCTGCCACAATGAACAGGTTGGCGGCCAGGATGAGAAACCACCCGGCATTACTGGTGATCAAATCCAGGGCGTTGTTAAACTGGACCTCAGCCTGGGAGGGGAAGATCAAAACCAGTACAATGAAAACAACCAGTAATGCCGAGGAAATAAGAGTCACATGGGGGTGAATATCAAACCCGAACCCCTGCCAGTTATTCTCCCCCGGCTCTTCTTTCCCGGCCTCATCAAAAAGTGAAGCAGTGGGCATGATCTGCAATCCTTTAAACGGTTTGCGCTCTTTGATTGCCTTTCTCCTGGCATCAGCCTCTGCTTTCCTTAACTTTTTCGCCAACGCTCTTTTGGAAAGTATCTCCTTTTTTCTTTGTTCCCTTGCTTCTTCATCCATGTGCTTTTCCAACCCCCAGGTAAAAATTTTTCCTAAAATTTTTCCTTGTCCATCTGAGAACAAATATCTTTTTGTTTGACTTCCCAACCAATATTCTTGCTTTTCCTTCAAAGTCCTGCATAAATCAGCAAAAACCTTTGCACCTTTATCCCTCGAGCTCGTCTTGCTATTTCAAAGCACAAATTCCATTCCCTCCCGGGCAATGAGAATTTCCAAGGCAGTTTCATCCCGAACCAGGGACCTGCAGTAACCTTCCAATTCATCAAGTTGCTTGTCTGTGCGCAGGGGGTCGTGGTGGGTCAGGACAATTTTCCTCACCCCTGCTTTTTCAGCAGCATCAATAACGTACTCAAAATAACTGTGGCCCCATCCTTTTTTCGATGCCAGGTATTCCTCTTTGGTGTACTGGCAATCATGGATCACCAGGTCGGCCTCCTTAAGAAAATCCTGGACTTTTTCATTTTCCTCACGGGCTGAAATTTCCCCTTCCTCGGCCATAACCTGGTCATAGTCGGGATCTTCGGGGTCAGTGGGGAACAGGTTCCGGAAAGGTTCGTGATCATAAACGGTGCAAAGGGCTTTGCCGGCAGATTCAAAGCGGTAGCCCAGGCAGAGGATGGGATGGTTGAGGTACTTGGTTTTCACTGTAATTCCGTCACCCAGCTCAAACTCACATTCCTTGAGGGGAATATATTCGATCCGGGCCGAAAGTTCACTGTACTTCACCGGGAAATAATGATACTGGAGCTGACCCCCGATAATCTCTTCCAGGCTGGTCTCTTCGCAGGTTACAGGCCCGTAGACCCGTAGTTCTGTCCCTTGGATAAAGAGGGGCACAAAAAACGGAAACCCTATAATATGGTCCCAATGGGTATGAGAAAAGAAAAGGTCCCCTTTAATCGCCCCTTTGGGCAAATCCTTTTTCATTATATCATTGGCCAAGGGCCGGATGCCTGTCCCCGCGTCAATAATCACCAGCCGTTCTTCTGCCCCAAAACGCAGCTCGAGACAGGAGGTATTCCCTCCATATTTGACCGTTTCAGGCCCGGGCACTGAAATGGATCCCCGGGTTCCCCAAAGCTTTGCCTTCAAATCTATACCTCCATTCATCCCGCCCGGTTAATTCCCGGTAATTTTTTAATATTCGCTAAAAATCCACTCGTTCCTTTTTACAGAAAAAAGTTTCTCCTTAAATCTCTATCACCCTAAAGGGTGATATCCTTTTATCTCCATAAACACTGCAAATCACCCTTAAAGGTGATAGATATTTTTTCCCGTCAAGTATATGGTAAAGATAGCAAGCCAAGTTTTTTTAGAGCAGTGGGAACAACAATTCATATGGAAAGGAATGGTGATAAATAGAAAGCAACCCTTCAAAACAGAAGACCCGGTTTATCTTCTTCCGCTTTTTTCATTAAGGCAGGTTCGGGGCTTTATGCCTGGATTATCATCAGGCAATCTGTAGATAAAAAAACCCTCAAAGGAATGAAAAGAAACGAACAAAAAAAGAAAAAGGATGATGGTAATGACGAGAAAAATGATTGTCTTTTTAATAACTGCAATTCTGTTCATGTCCCTGGCACCTGCAGACCTCTCGGCAAATGAAAGCGATTATGCCTGGATCCTGGTGGAAACTCAATACCGTGGACTGGGCCCTCATGCCAGCACAGATTATTTTAACTCCCCCCAAGGAGAACACAGCCATACAGATTTTTATACTTACTACATCAACCACGAAGAAGAGCGGGTCGAATTCAGGCGCACATCGCCTTATGGAAGAAACCGAAACACCGATCCCCCGATGAATTTCCATATTGTCTACACCTGGAGCAAACCTCCCCAAGTCATCCAGCCCAATGAAACCATCACCTTGCGGCTTAACCAGGAGGTAATAAGCAACCAACCAGGAGGCTATTCCACCAGCTACCACTGGCGAGCCCGGACAGGTCAATTCTGGAACTTCACCATTGTCGAGCCGGCAAAATATGCCGGTAAAGAAACGGTCCTGATAGGAAGTGCCACCACACGCGATCCTGACAATTTGATGCAAGAATCCGGGTCGTTGGTATTTACCCGTGAAGCCTGGAACCCTGGACGTGAAGGAAGACAGCAGACCCTGCAGATTAGTACGGGAGTAGGTAGCGCAGCTCAGCAGGTCGTTGAGCGGTACATTTATGAGTGGAAAAAAGTGCCTGCTGCGGCACCCGCCCCTGCGCCAGCTCCAGAACCCGCTCCGCAGCCGGGGCGCTTTTCCGACCTTGACCCCGGCCACTGGGCCCATGACGACATCATGGACATGGTGGAAAGGGGCATTTTAAGCGGCTACCCTGACGGCACCTTCCGCCCCAACCAGGTGGTAACCCGGGCCGAGTTTGCCAAGATAATGGTGCAGGCATTAGAGCTTCAGGCAGCCAGGCCCGCTTCCCCGACCTTCACCGACGTGGGGACAGACCACTGGGCCTTTAATGATGTGGAATCGGCCAGGGACTACTTAACCGGTTATCGTAACCCCCGGACAGGGGAGATGTCCTTTCTCCCCGGCGGCGATGCCGTTCGGGAAGATGTGGCCGTAGCCATTGTCAAGGCCCAGGGATACGGAGACGAAACCGCCAACTTGAGCCTGCTTAACCAGTTCTCCGACCAGGGAGAGATTTCTGATGCCCTGCGGAATCACGTGGCCATTGCTGTCGAAAAAGGGTATATGCAGGGAACCAACATCGGCTTTGAGCCGCAAAAACCCTTGACCCGGGCCGAGGCCTGCACTCTTTTGCTCCGGATCATCCAGGCCGAATTGGAGAAAGTTACCCTCTAACCTGCCTCTAGCTTGTATGAATTAGAATTCCCGGCCAGCCATTCCGGTTCATTTACTGAGAAAACAGGCGGCAGGTAACCAAAATACCTGCCGCCTTTTCAGTCAACACTTTTTTGTTAACAATTGCCTGCTTTGCTGCAGCGGTCCTTCAAAGCAGGTGCCCTAAAAAGATGCTCACGGAAGTGAAATAGATAAACAGGCCGGTCACATCCTTGATCGTGGTAATAAAGGGGTCGGAACCGGCAGCTTGGTCAAACCCCATACGCACCAGGACAAAGGGCACCAAAAAACCCATAGAAGTGGCAATGGTCATGGTCAGGGCCAGGGATACCCCTACTGCTAAGCCGAAGTTGGGGTCCTGCTGCCAAAGAGTAGCAATAATTCCCGCTGCGATCCCCATGATCACGCCCATGCTGAAACCGATTTTTACCTCCCGCAGAAAATGGCTGCCAAATCGCTTGACATTGATATGCCCCAGCACAAAAGCCCGGGTAAAAATAGTCGAAGACTGGGTGCCCACATTGCCGCCCATATCCATAATCACCGGGATAAAAATTGCCACGGCTGCAACGGCTTCCAGGGTTTCCTCGTAGGCATCGATCACGGCACCGGCCAGCATTCCGCCGATCAAGGTGATGATCAAGAAAGGAATGCGCACTTTCCAGACTTCCCAGGTGGAACCGGTGACCAGGCGCTGGCTGCGCCCTGTTTCCTGGCTGGTCAGGTTTGTCAAACCAACTTTGTCAAAGATGTCATCGGTGGTTTCTTCTTCCAACACATCAATGGCATCGTCAACGGTGACAATTCCCACCAGGCGGTTTTCCCTGTCCACCACGGGGACCGCCAAAAGGTCCCGGTCCTGCAACAGGCGAGCTACATCTTCCTGGTCGGTATCGGTATCCACCTTGGCAATGGTTTCCGTCATAATATCGCCAATCCTGGCCGATTTAGCTGCCGAAACCAGCTCGCCCAGGGATAAAACTCCCAACAGTTTCCGGTTGGCGTCGGTCACGTAGAGCACATAGACCGTCTCTGCACTTTTTCGCTCCCTGCGGATTTTCTCCAGGGCCTCTTCGGCGGTCATTTCAGCTTTCAGGCTGACATATTCCGGCGTCATGATCCGCCCGGCCGTCCTGGGCGCGTAGCCCAACAGTATCGACGTTTTTCCCCGCTCCTCCGGGGTGAGCTTATTCAAAAGTTTTTTGGCCACCTTGGCCGGCAGCTCATCCATCAACCGGGCCCTGTCATCGGGCTCCATTCCCAGCACCAGTTCAATGGATTTTTCATCAGTGAAAGAGTAAATCAGTTTCTCCTGCAAGTCCACGGAAAGCTGTTCAAAAACAGCCAGGGACAGATCCTTGTTTAACAACCGAAAAAGCACCAGCATCTCGTCCAGGTTATCCGTTCCTTCAAACTCAAAAAAAAGCTCCAAAAGCTGGTGTAGTTCCTGCTGATTCAACAACTCCTTAAGCTTATCCATCTCCTTGTCTTGGAGATATGCCCTGACTTGTTCTGCAAATACGGACATAATAGACCTCCTTGTCTTGGCTGCTATGCAGGCTGCATTTCTTCTGGGGCGTAGCTGTTTATAGACACTGTCATCCTCCATCAGGGCATCACCTCCCGGAAAATAAATTAACGGCTCCAAGGAGCCGCATTTTGGCGAATGCAAAAAACACTCTTATTGAATGCCAGAATAATCCAGGCACTCACAAAACCCCGACTCCTCGTTCTGGTTTTGGCACTAAGCGACGTAGACCCTTCCCGGTCAGCTGCCTTAGGCAGACCTTAATCCGATCGTGCCTGTTCTACCCATTGGCGTCTCTGGACATTTCTGGGCAGCAGCCTTTGTTCGCTTAGGAGCCTCACCAAACAAGTCATCATTCATTTTTACAATTTCATATTTTAATAGCACAAGAAATAAATGTCAAGAGATTTCTATCTTTCTTATCTCCTGCCCGGGACGAACCTGGCTCTACGAAGCGAAAAACCGGGGCAGAAACACCGTGGCAGCCTAGCCATAAGCCGGGGAACATTTGAAGAGCACTAAAAGTAGCGAGAATACGGAAATAATCCCCAGCTATTCAGGACATATCCGGCACTTATACCTGGCTCAATATATCTTGGACAAAGGGTATGCTTACTCTTTGCTAATGGTAAAACGTTTCCTGTAAGTCATCATCCGCCAGATCCACTCCATAGGGCCGTACTGGAAACGTTCCAGCCAAGCCCTGCTCCAAAAGACCTGCAGGGTGTAAATGAGAAAGGTCAAAAGCACCCCCACGGCAAATGGCAACTGCCCGTACAGACCCAAACCGAACCCGTAAAAGATCAACACGCAGATCAGCGTCTGGCTCAGATAGTTGGTCAGGGCCATACGCCCCACATCGGCCAAAGGACGCATGAAGCGCTGCATTGAATCCCGCTGCAGCAGGAAAACAAATGATGTGATATAGAAAAAGCTAAGGGGGATGGAAAAGACATACTTCGCCGTCTCCAAGGCCATGTACCAATACAGGGTCTGCACCGGTATTACCCCTGTTAGCAGCAGGATATACAGCAGCATGCCTGGCAGGGCAACCCCCAAGCTGACTTTCCAGACTTTTTTCAACCAAACTGCATTTTCCTGGAACCGGGAAAACACCTGCAGCCGCCCGGCATAGACCCCGCAAAGAAACAGGGCCAGCACCCCCGGGAGGAAAAACAAATTGCCCACCAGGGTAAATGAAAGCTCTTCCCCCACCCGGTAGGAAGCGATCTCCATAAAGCCACCCGCAGAATAAATCTCCATGGCCCGGGAGTCCGGGGCCATCTCTTCGGGTGCAAATACCATCCCCAACCCGTACATCCACCAGACAAAAGCCGTCATCAGCAAAGCAATGATAAACAGGGCCACAATCCAGCGCCGCAGGGACTTCAAGCTCTTCCTGTGGAATAAAAGGAGCAAAAACCCCGTCAACGCATAGGTGTGAAGGATATCCCCATACCAAAACAGGGTTAGGTGGATTATCCCAAAGCACAGCAGGCTCAGCATCCGGAACAAGAACAGCTTCCTGGCCCCCAAACCTTTTTCCTCGGCCCGCTGGATAAAAATAAAAAAACCCAGGCCAAATAAAAAGGAAAAAATGGGGTAAAACTTCCCCTCGGCCAACAGCACCACCAACCAGGCTGCGGCCTGGTTGAATATCCCCGTATAGTCCAGTGGCGTATAAAGCTTCATCATAATGGGGGACTTGAAAAAAGCCATATTCACCAGCAAAACCCCAAAGAGGGCAAATCCCCTTAATGCATCGATGGACTGAATCCGCTGACCCGGACCGGTCGGTGTTGCCGTGGCCAAAACAAATCACTCTCCCTGCAATTACTCACGGGTATTCCAACAGATTAAGCACAAGGCTAAGAAGGCTGGCAAGGCCAACAGGGCCAACTGCTAAATCCTCATACTATTTTTCCACGAATTGTTTATTCGCCACGAAAAAGGAAATACCTGCTTCTTTTGCAGCTCCTAACCGGCCAATTTTCAATCCACAAGGTGCAATCCCAGGAAAAAGAAGCCCAGAGCAACAATAATTCTCTTATTTTAATGATTGTCATTATGTACTTGCTATAGTATAATATTAAACCAAGGAGAGAAATAGATTTTTAAAGATAATGCATCAAGACGCCTGGATGGCCAGGACCTGACAAGCCTGCAAAACTGGCTGGCCAGATCTGCCTGGCAGGGCCTGCCGCAGGGGCGGTTTGCACCTGCCACAGGCACCCGGACCTGCTGCAAGGACGGTTCTTTCTGCGACTTGCCTCAGCGGCGGTTCTCTTGGCAGGCACCCATAACAGTCGGGCAACACCTGCCACGAGAACCGACTTCGTGGCAGAAACTTGGCAGGCTGCGGCAGGTTGCCAGGACAGATATGTTTTTTTAGGGGGTCAAAATTTATTTACGAGGTGATCAGATCATGAATATCTCTCGCAGAAATTTTTTATGGTGGATTTCCGGCACCCTGGCCACGGCCAGCCTTTTTGCTGCCGTGGGATGTGCCCTGAAAGAGGACTTTGTGCCCCCTGGAGATTCAGCAGAAACCATGAACGGGAAACAACTGCCAGAGAATATAGACCTGGAACAGGTAGAGCAGACTTACAAGGAAATTATGGATGTCCAGCTGCAATATTATAACCAAATAAACAATGTTGAAATCCCGGAAACAGAAAAAATCAACGCCTGTTTCAGGCAGGGCGATTACCTCTTCAAAGAGAACAAGATGGACCTGGACAGCTCAACCTTTCTGGAAGTTCAAGAAGAAATCTGTAAAACCATTAAAGCAGCACAACCTGAAGCACCTGAGGCCTTGTTGAAACTGGCAGAAGCCAAAGAATTTCAAGGAGACAACCTTCAGCAACTTATGGAGGACATCGCCCTGTTAAACAAAAAAGAACTGCAGGAGTATATTTCTGCCCAAAAGCTGGATCAAAGAACTGGCTTGAAAAGCGAAGTAATTTCCTTTATTCTCTACATGAGTTTAACCCCATTCTACAGCGTTTACACAGAAAAGGTCAGTGAAGCCAGTGATGATTTTTCCATCTGGCGCCAGGGCTACTGCCCCGTCTGCGGCCAGACGGCTGTTATCGCCCGGCATCGGGTTGAAGATGAAGCCAGGATCCTTTTTTGCTGGCTCTGCCACGCAGAGTGGGTCTTCCCCCGCCTGGAATGCCCATACTGCGACAATAATAACGCCAGGACACTGCGGTATTTTTACGTGGATGACAACCGCTCCCACCAGGTCCACGTCTGCCAAAAATGCAACTACTACCTGAAAACAGTCGTGGGCAAAACATTTGAGCAGGAGCAGTTGCTGAAAATGGAAGATATTGAAACCCGCTACCTGGACATGCTGGCAGAACAGGAAGGTTTCAAGCGGCCAATCTAACTGGCTTGTCCAGGTTAGGAGAAAGAGAATGCCCGGCAAATCGAAAAAAACTGAGCGAGAGATAGGTCGAGATACAGGCCCATATTCTTTCAGGAAAGCCCTTTTGGCCTGGTATGACAGGAACGCCCGCGATCTGCCTTGGCGCTGGGCAACCACCGGGGAGCTAAGCACCCTGCCCTTTCCCGCCTTCTATCATCCCATTGTTAAAATGATCCGGGAAGAAAGCAGGCAACAGTCGCAGCAAGACAGCAAATTCTGATAAAAAATCTCTTTTTTTATGCTCCAGGGCTTTACAGGCCGTGATATAATTACCCTACAATACTCGCGCATCGATGCGGCCTTTATACAGGAGGAACCATCCACCATGGAAATATTCAACGTCGTCTTTCAGTCAATCTTAGCGCTCCTGGGCATTGGTGTGTTGGGGTTCTGGATTCTGCGCAGGGGGATCATCCCGGAAAATGTCATCGCCGTCCTTTCCCGCCTGGCCATAGAAATAGCCCTGCCCAGTGTCGTTTTTGCCGGAATCATGATTAATTTTGACCCGCAAAAATACCCCGACTGGTGGCAGCTCCCCCTCTGGTGGGTTTTATTTGCCCTGCTTGCCCTGGGCCTCTCCCTCCTCACCTGTTTATTAGCTAAAAAACCGTTCCGCCGCGAATTCGTTGTCAGCCTTTTCTTCCAAAACGGCCTTTTCTTCCCGATCATTATCATCGCCGGGCTCTTTGGCCCCTCGTCTCCTTTTTTGGTCCAGCTCTTTATCTTCATCATCTTGCACCCGGTGCTTTTTTTCAGCGCAACCCCACTTTTTTTTCGCCGGAAAAATGATGAAATCCAGGAGCCGGCCCTGAACCTGCAGCGAATTATCAACCCCGTTTTGATCGCCACACTGCTGGCCATGGGTATGGTTCTATCCGGCGCAGATCACTACCTGCCCGTCTTTATTGTGGACATGTTTGATCTGTTAGGCGCCATGACACTACCTTTGATCATGATTATCCTGGGCGGCAGCCTTTACATCGACTTCCAGCAAAAAGGGGAAATCTATACCTGGGAAGTGATCAAATTTGTCGCGGTAAAAAACTTTCTGTTCCCTCTGCTCTTCATCGGCCTGCTGATCCTGCTGCAGCCTGCCTACAATATTGCCCTGATCATCTTCCTGCAGAGCGCTGTTCCCCCCTTTACCGGGGTCCCCATCCAGGTAGCCCGGGCCGGGGGTAACGCCACCCTGGCCAACCAGTATATCCTGGGCAGTTTCCTGGTTTCTACCATTTCCATTCCGCTGATGTTCCTGCTGTTTAACCGCTTCTTCCCCCTGCAGTGAAATAAGCCTCACTACACCTGCTCCCGGGCAATACAATTTGCTGCCACTTTTTTTATTTTTCAGAAGGTTTTCGCCTTTTTGTGTCGAATAGAAAAGATGAACCACCTGCTGCCAAACTCCTGAGAAAGAGTGGCCTTGCCAAGGAGGTGAGACGGCCACCGCGCACTCAAGCCCTGCGCTTAAAAGTCGCCCTCCTTTGAGTCAACTGCAGGTGGTTCCTACTTTAACCGGGAAAGGAAGGTTCTGACTTGAAAGTTATCGTTCATCAGACTGCACCCAAACTGCTGGACGTGCAGAGTAACCTGGAGGAAATAAGTAGTAAAATCCAGCAGGGACGGGAAAAAGGAGCTCATTTAGTCGTTTTTCCGGAACTGGCCTTGACAGGTTATTTTGTGCGAGAACACTATCATGAAGTAGCTTTGCGGCTTGATTCAAAAGAAATCAAAAAACTGGCAGCAGCTTCCAGGGGCACGGCTGCTATCGTCGGATTTATCGAGGAATCACCCTCCATGAATTTTTACAACTCCGCCCTGGTTCTGGTGGACGGTGAAATCGCATTTGCCTCACGCAAGCTGAACCTGCCCAATTACGGAGTCTTTGAAGAAGGCAAAATTTTTGCCACTGGAAAAAAAATCAGCACATTTATACTGCATGACTTCCATATTGCCGTCTTTATTTGTAACGATATGTGGCATCCATCCCTGCCCTACCTGGGCATCACGCAAAAAGCGGATGTTTTTGTAACAATTATCAACTCATCCCAGGGATCCATGGGTTCGGAATTTAGCAACATTGAAACCTGGAGCATCATTAACACCTTTTATGCCCGTGTATTCGGCATTTACAACATTTGCGCCAATCGAGCCGGTGAAGAATACCTGCACGACCGACGCCGGTGTAATAATCCAGAACCTTTTTCAAAGAAAAACGGGGATGACGCAATCATAAACGAAGCTGAGGAAAAAGCACTGGCCGCGGTGGACGATGGGTCCGCCCCGTACCGCTACTGGGGCGGCAGCGAAATCGTCAACCCTTTCGGCGAGGTTGTCAGCAAAGCTCCGCTGCATGAGCCCGGTGAAATAGAAGGATTTATCTCCCGCGAACTGCTGCGGCAAAAAAAGATCCTGCTGCCTTATGTGAAAAATGATGACCCGTATTTCACCTACCGCGAACTCAAACGCATTTTGGAGCCCACCCCCTGACGTTCTCCGTCTATTCTCATTGCGGGTTATGATTTACAAAACTTATATTTCAAGACCTGACCCCGATAAACACCACCCGCAAAGAAGGGGCAAGTTTTTCGCATTCCTTGACCCGGTTTCCCAACAGCGTAGTGGGACAAGCAACCAGGGCGGCAGGGGAACACCACCCCCTAAGTGAAAATGCCTTTTATGGCACATAAATCATTTTTCGGGTCATCCCGCCAGAACGATATTTGCACCACTAAAAGAACTGCTTACTGCTCCTGTCAACTACAGTTCATTGGGATTTGTTCCGATTCTACCTGTTATTCACGTACAGAAAGGCCCGGTTCCCTGTTTCGTTGTAGAAAAGCCGGTCACATAGCAAGCCCGTCATAACGATCCCCCGTCCTCTTTCTTCTGGCCCCTGGAGGTTCAGGGTGCCTTTCATTTTTGTTTCCCAGTCAAAGCCCTCGCCCTGATCCTCCACGATGGCAAAATAATAACCTTCTGCAGCCGTTACCTGCACAAAAACCTTTTTCTCCGGGTCTAGCTTGTTGCCGTGCTCCATGGCGTTGGCGGCCAGCTCATGAAGCCCGTTTAACAGGCAAGGGGCGCCCTCGTCACCGGGAATAAATGCAGCAACTTTGTCCTGCAAGCCCCCGAGCTCCTCCAGGCGGCTGTCCAGCTCCAGCTTTAACGTCTTTTCCTGCTCCGGTTCCACCTGCAGGACGCAAAATGTAATATCGTCTCTACCCTGCAGGACGCCTTGATTAAAGGCCCGAAAATCTTCTTTTACAACCTGGGCAATACAGTCAGGAGACAGGTGACTGTAGGCCGCGAAAACCTTTTTGAGCCGGTTGTTATACAGCTCCTCACCGGCCGCCTGTTCCGTCAAACCGTCTGTGCTGATAAAAATTGTCGTCCCCGGAGTTAAAGCCAAATGCTCCGTTTTGAAATCCAGCAGTTCCGCCGGGATGACCGAGGAGACAGGCAGCCCTTTGTTGGTCAAAGGGAACACATCTCCATCTGCCTGCCGGACCAGCGGTAAAGTTTGAAAACCAGCGCCGCAGCAGCGCAGCTCCATGGTCTCCAGGTCCAGCACCGCCAGGAAAATACAGATAAGATATTCTTCCGGGAAGTTCTGCCGGCGGTACTGCTCATTCAGGTGGCGCAATATTTTTTCCGGCTCCAGTTCCTCGGGCCTTAAGCTAACATAGCTGTCAATAGCTTCCTTAACGAACATGCTGAGTATAGCCCCATCAACACCGTGCCCCATGACGTCAGAAAAATAGAATATCAACCTGTCACCTGTGCGGATTAGATCATAAAAATCGCCACCAATTTTTTGTGCCGGCTGATAATGGGCTGCAAAAGAGATCCCCTCCACCTCGGGCAGGGAGATCGGCAGGGTCCTTTCGTGGACTTCCCGGGCTTTTTCCATCTCCCGGTCAAGCTGGCGGTTAAGCTGTTCCAGCTCCCGGGTGTAGCTGGCTACCTTTTGCTCTGCTTGCAGGCGGCGCAGGGAGATAGCGGAAACATGTGCAAAGGACTCCAGGAACTCCAGGGAAGAAAGCACCTGCCCTTCATTTAAGCCGATCATTGAC
The DNA here is from genome assembly GCA_964581355.1 of uncultured Desulfovibrionaceae bacterium. Classification (GTDB taxonomy): domain Bacteria; phylum Bacillota; class Dethiobacteria; order DTU022; family UBA8154; genus CAZOOA01. Next base: position 77,374 of record CAZOOA010000006.1, read on the forward strand.
GTGCCATAAATCTTTCCTTCCGCTACATGGGACAGGGTAACAAAACGTTCGATTCCAAGCATTTTTTGTATTGCCAAGGAAACCCCAGCAGGAATTGCGCCCTCTGAAGCCTGTGTCAGGGTGGAATGATAATTAATCACGTTGGAGATGATCCTGTAATGAGTCGCATCGTCAACAGGCGTTTCTGTGTTCAGGATCTTTTTGCCACCCAGGCTGACAGCTGTGTTGATTATCTTTTCCTCTGTCTTCACTTTTCGGGTGACCAGCACCCTGTTTTCCGGGTCATATTCATTGAAGACCGCAACAACTGCCCCGGTGTTTTCTTGGAGCTGCTGCAAAAGAAGATCCACCAGGTTTTCATAACTTCGCATTCCCGCCTGTTCAAGAGCAATGTTGTTCAGTTGTGCTAAAATAGCGTTTTTTTCCTTGATCTGCCTTTCCTTCTCTTTTCTCCCGGTAATATCCCTGGTCACACCCTGGAAACCTATGGGCTGCCCTTGTTCATCCCGGCGCAAAGACACGGAGATTTCGATATATCGCTTTTGCCCGTCCCCGGTTTTAATCAGCAGATCGGCAGCTTTTTCCGGTACTCCAGTGCGATAAACCCGGTTAAATATCTGGAAGATTTCTTTCGGGTTGACATAGATATTCTTATAGCTAACGGAAAACAATTCATCATGTGAATACCCCATCAACCCAGAAAAAGAGTCGTTGAAGAAACAAAAATTTCCGGCCAGGTCCACCTCATAGTATCCTTCCTCTATGGTGGACAGGATTTCCCGGTACTTCTTTTCCGACTCCTCCAAGGCTTCAATCGCCATCTTCTGCTCCGTGATATCACTTATAAAACCCAGTAGGGCCTTTTCATTTTCCCAGTTGATTAACGTCCCGCTCAGTTCAATCCACCTGACACTGCCATCTTTCGTGATAGCCCGGAGGGGAAATCTGTTTTGCGCACTTTCCTGGCCAAAAAATATTTGATAATTATCCACAGCGTTGCTGAGGTCATCCGGGTGGATAAACTCCCAGAAAGACCTCTTGTATATCTCCTCTTCGGTATAACCCATCAGGGCCACACCGGCTGGGTTCACATAGACCAGTCGATCTCCCCTGGCCACAACAATGGCTTCACTGGCATTTTCCACCAGCTTGCGGTAGCGCTGTTCGCTTTCCTCTAAAGCCTTTTCCATATCCCGGCGCCCGGCCACATCAACCTGGCGTTCTACTTTCCAGTAAACATTCTGGTCTTTGTCTGGCTTGAAAGACATAGGTTTCTTCTCCCCGGCCCCACAGGATTTAATTAACAAAAGATAGCCTTTCTGATTCTACGAAAAAGCAGCCAATTCCTGCAATTATTCTCGATCCGTCTTTTCATATCCTTTTTTCCTTATTGATCAAAAATAAATTTGTTATGATTGCCCGGTTGTTCCACTTGTTGTAGCCCAGGCAACCTGTGATCTGCTTCCACCCTTAATCATCTAATCAAAGGAAACGCCAAAAAAACTATTAGCAAAAATTTCATCTTTTTGACATATAAACTGCCAGAAATTTGCCAGAAATCCCAGGTACATGGGGCTTCTGAAGAACATTACCAAGACCTTTAAGGTGGGAATATTGCTAATATTGCTAATAGATTTCTTAGCATTTCCTTTGTTAAATTAAAAAAGTCAATTAATAAAAGAGCAGAGAACACGCGAGCTACGAAATTAGTTTTATTTATAACGGGTAGGAGATAAAAACATCGTGAAGGCAAGGTGTACAACCTTCCGTTTTAGACATAAATAAAAATAAGGTACACCCGACATGGGGAATACAAGCCAGGTGTACGCTAAAAGGATGTGTATATCATGAATGTAGAAAGAGCCACTAAACTAATAGAAAAAAGGAGAATGGAAATGAACAGATTATATGAAAATGGTTTGTATGACCAAAGCCTTTTGCTTGACGATGATCTCCTGGAAAAAAGCCGGAAATTAGACCAGTTACTAAACAAATACGATAGGTTGTTAAGGAAAAGGTATTAATTGTTCAAGTAATCATTGCAGAAACATACATCGAAGGAATAAATAGGAGGCTCGTCATCCTGGGCAGTAAGGGGGCAACTTCTTTGATGCGGACTTCCTACTGATAGAGCGTCTCCCGGCTGATTGATGGGAAGGCTACATTCCAGTAACTTATGGTAGTAATGTCATTTTTTTCTAGTTTACAGGATCTACTAGCCCTATCAGTCTGGCGAACTGCACAGCCTCTTCAAACGTTTGCAGGCTTAACTTCTCCATCAGGTTTTCCCTGTGCTTGTCCACAGTTTTGGGGCTTATGTTCAGCGTTTCCGCAATTATTTTACGGCTACGCCCTTTGACCAGCAAATTAAAAACTTCCTTCTCTCTATCAGTAAGCTTGTTGTAGATCACCATACGTTTACGTTCGGTAATGTTTTCAAAGGTGATAAAAACTTGAAATGGTTTACTTGCACCGGGCAGAAACTGCGGTATTGCGTTGATATTGAGCCATACATGCCTGTCACCTTTTAGCGAAAAAACTCCCATAACCACGTTGTCTACCGCTTTGCCTGTACGGAGTGCCACCATGGAGGGGTGTGACTCATCCGGGAATTCCGTTCCATCCTCATTGATGGTCCGCCAGCGGAGGTCCTTCCATGGTTTCCCCTGCATTTGGTCGAGCGATAAGCCCAGGATATTTTCAGCTGCTGGGTTAGCAGATATAATTTTACCTTCAGAATCCTGGTAGACAACGCCCTGCGACATGGTTTCAAACAAGGTGCGGTATTTCTGTTCGCTTTCCCGCAGCGCATCTTCGGCCTGCTTTTGCGCTGTAATGTCTACCATGGCAATGCGGCACTCCTGCCCACCCTCGGAGACCCTGGCCTCAACATGCACAAAGAGTTTTCCTCTGGCTTCTTCATTTCCCTTTTCATTCCTTTGTTTTTGTATCTCAAGTTCTATGGTCTCCTGAACACGACTTTGAAATGTTTTTTCCAGGAATGTGGCAAACTTGGATCGGGAGTCAGCTGTGACGAAGTGGCCGAAATATTGACTTACCAGCCGGGAGCGCTCTACCCCGATCATCTGCACACCGGTCAAGTTAACTTGCCGGATTAAGCCGTCAGGGTCCAGGGTAAAATAGGCCACGGGGGCAAAGTCGTAGAGGTCGGTGTATTGAGCCAGATATTTTTCCAGCTCTAAACGTGCCTGCTGCAGTTCTTCATTTTGCAACTCCAGCTCAACCTGATGTACTTCCAGCTCGTGGACAAGCCGCTGCAGCTCTGCTTGTGTTGCTGGAGGAGTTGCTCTTTGCTGTTTGTTTTTTTGTAATCGTCTTTCTGCCCTGTGGCGCAGTTCTTCCGTCGTCTTGCCTTTGTCCCTGTTCATGATGGCATTTCGCCTCCAGAATTTCTTTTTTGGAGTAACACCCTGTTGACAAGAATAGGGTCCAAAGATTCTCGATGAAAAAAAATTGTTTTTCCCGGACACCATGACCTATGTCGTTTCTTTCTACAAGGTAATTGTTACAAAACTCAAAACTTATTTTATATTGTTCTTTCGATATTGTTCCTTAAAATTCCTGCTTTTAAAAAAAATAATGCTCGCCAAGCCAACTTCATTGCCTTTCAAGCTCCTTATTTATCCTCACTATGTGGTAGGCGGGGTGATAGGTCTCACCCCCTGGGTTTCGAGCCAAGGTCTTTTTATTTTCAAAAAGCTCAAGTACTTTCAGGTTTCTTTTCTTTAAAAGCAGGTTTTTACGGCGAAAAAAAAGAATAGTATGAGTGCGACAATGTTTTGACTATAAACATCCTATTAGCCGCCATGGCCCCTGAGGGGCCACAACAAAGGCGGGAAATGGGTATTTTAACCCGCTTCCCGCCTGGAGAAGGTCCGCTTTCCCTGTATCGGCGACTTTGTCAAGCGGCTAAAAGCGCTTGGCAAAGTGAAAGCTGGGAGCCGGCCCGGCGGGCATGGACGCCCGCCGCCTGCAACCGTGGCAGGAGGCCTAAGTTTGCAGGTCGGCAGGCGGGAAGCTTGAACTGAGTCTTAGCGCTATGCCGCGAAGAACAACCGGAGCCGAACCGGTAAACGAAAACTCCATTTTCAAGCTAACTCCACGCTTCTGTGGCGTTTTTTCTTGCATTAAGCATAAAAACCTTCCGGAAGTGGAAGCCATATACTGCAAAGGTTACTGCTTCAGGTAAAAATCGCGGGTATTTCAGCAGAGTTTTTAACAGTAATTTCCAATATGATTTCCTTCCTTTTTCCAAAACACCCAGATAAAAAGATGCTT